>JBNGCX010000160.1:0-1214 GCA_049974865.1 Paracoccaceae bacterium | reverse complement strand
GACATCAGCCCGACCCACGACCGCAACAACCCCATCGCCCTCTACGGCTTCGACGTCGGGACCCTGGCGATCTACCCGCCAAGCTGGAAGGACGTGATGACCTATTGCAACAACCTGTGGATGTCCGATGTCACCTACGAGGGCATCCGCAGTCGAATGGTCTCCGAGTCGGGGCTGGCGGCTGCGCACGTCGCCGCGACCGACCTGGCGGAGCACCTGGTGGTCTTCGGTGCGGTCATCTCGCCCACCGACGAAATCCACCTCGAGACCTTCTACCGTATGCCCGAGGGGGCCGACGCCTTCGGACGTGTGCCCGGCGAGTACAGCATCCGCCTGCTCGACGCCGCCGGGGCCACGCTCGCCGATTACGCCTTCACGCCCAACTTCGAGCACCTGGATGCCGTCGACGCGTTCTTGGCGAGTGCCGCGGCGTCCACCGAGATGGTGGGCACGATCGCCGAGGCGGTGCCGTGGGTCGACGGGACGGCGCGCGTCGCCATCTTCCACGGGACGGTGGAGCTTGCCTCGCGCGCGGTGACGGCGCACGCGCCCCAGGTGACCCTGACGTCGCCGAACGGCGGGGAGTCCTTCACCGGCGACACCATCCCCGTGACCTGGCAGGCAAGCGACGCCGATGGCGATGCCCTGGTCTACAGCCTCGGCTATAGCACCGACGGCGGCACGACCTGGCACCTGGTCGCGAGTGACTTCACGGGCACCCAGCTCAGCCTGGACGCCAAGCTCATACGCGGCTCGACGCAGGGCAAGTTCCGGCTCGTGGCCTCCGACGGCGTCAACACCGGTCAGGACGAGACCGACGGCGTCTTCAGCGTGCCCAACAAGGCGCCCGATGTGAGGGTCACGTCCCCGGGCGCCGCGGCAGCGTACGACTACGGGCAGTCAGTCGGGCTCGTCGCCGATGCGCGCGACGTGGAGGACGGGACGCTCTTCGGGGCCTCGCTGACCTGGACCTCGAACCTGAGCGGGACGGTGGGCAGTGGTGCGATGTTGCACGTCACGGACCTCATCACGGGGGTGCACACCCTGACGGTCACCGCCACGGACACCGACGGCGCGAAGGGCACGGACGTCGTGGTCGTCTTCATCGGCGTCCAACCGAAGAGGATCTACCTGCCGATCACATCCAAGTTGCACTAGCGGCGGGGGGCAATCGCCCCCCGCCGTCGTCGTAGAGACGCGGCGGTGCCGCGTCT
>JBNGCX010000159.1:0-1232 GCA_049974865.1 Paracoccaceae bacterium | reverse complement strand
GCGCCGACATCCTGGCCGAGCTCGACGAGCGCGCCCGCCACGCGACCCCCGCCGGCCGCACCGCCTGGGAGGCGGCCGAGCGCGCCGCCAGCGCCGCCGCGATGCAGGCCTGGCTGGGCCGGGACCTGCCCGCGCGGCTGTCGGGCGGGAACTGACGGGCGCTGTTAGCGCAAATCCTGTTGCACCCTCGCGGCGGGGCTTTTAAGCCCTGCCGCGAAGAAGAATTTGAACAGGGAGCGCGGCAGATGAAGGCGACACGGACAGTTCAGAAAATCCTTTCCAATTACGAAGGCGAAACCCCCGGCGTGAAGGCCAAGCTGTGCCAGATGCTGATGCACGGCAAGCTGGGCGGCACCGGCAAGATGATCATCCTGCCCGTCGACCAGGGCTTCGAACACGGCCCCGCGCGCAGCTTCGCCCCCAACCCGGCGGGCTATGACCCGCATTACCACTACCGGCTGGCGATCGACGCGGGGCTCAACGCCTACGCGGCCCCCCTGGGCATGCTGGAGGCCGGCGCCGACACCTTCGCGGGCCAGATCCCGACCATCCTCAAGGCGAACTCGGCCAACTCGCTGATGTCGCCCACGGCGGGCAAGAACCAGGCGGTCACCGCCTCGGTCGACGACGCGCTGCGGCTGGGCTGCGCCGCCATCGGCTTTACCATCTATCCCGGTTCGGACATGGCGCTGGAGATGTTCGAGGAAATCCGCGAGATGCGGAAAGAGGCCGCCGCCAAGGGCATCGCCACGGTGATCTGGTCCTACCCGCGGGGCGAGGCGATCTCGAAGGACGGCGAGACCGCGATCGACATCGCCGCCTATGCCGCGCAGATCGCGGCGCTGCTGGGCGCGCATGTCATCAAGATCAAGCTGTCGACCGACCACCTGGAACTGCCCGCGGCCAAATCCGTCTACGAAGAGCAGCAGATCGACATCGCCACCCAGGCCGCGCGGGTGAAGCACTGCATGGACTCCGCCTTCAACGGCCGCCGCATCATGGTGTTCTCGGGCGGGGCCAAGAAGGGCGCCGACGGCGTCTATGACGATGCGCGCGCCATCCGCGACGGCGGCGGCAACGGCTCGATCATCGGGCGCAACAGCTTCCAGCGCTCGCGCGAGGACGCGCTGGCGATGCTGGCCAAGCTGGTCGAGATCTACAAGGGCAAGGCCTGAGGCCGGGCGACCCGGCCCGGATATCCCGCACGGACAAAGGGGCAGGAATTCCTGCCC
>JBNGCX010000158.1:0-1349 GCA_049974865.1 Paracoccaceae bacterium | reverse complement strand
CGCGCGACGCGGGCAACACGATGCTGTCCAAGGAGTTCGCGGGCGGCATTCTGATCATGACCGGGGCCAACTCGGCGGTGGGGCTGCGCTCGACTCCGGCGCGGTATCTGTTTCTCGACGAGGTCGATGCCTATCCGGCTTCGGCGGACGAGGAAGGCGATCCGGTCAGCCTCGCGGAAGCCCGCTCGCTGACCTTCGCGCATCGCCGCAAGGCGTTCATGGTCTCGACGCCCACGATCAGGGGGCTGAGCCGGATCGAGCGGGAGTTCGAGGCCAGCGACCAGCGCCGCTATCACGTGCCATGCCCGCATTGCGGGCATGTGCAATGGCTGCGCTTCGAGCGGCTGCGATGGGACAAGGGCCAGCCGGACACCGCGGAATACCACTGCGAGGGCTGCGACGCGCCCATTGCGGAGCACCACAAGACGGCGATGCTGGCGGAAGGCGACTGGCGCCCGACGGCGGAGACGGAGGACCCGCACACGGTGGGTTATCACCTCTCGGCGCTCTACTCGCCGATCGGCTGGCTCAGCTGGGCGCGGATCGCCCGCGCCTGGGAGGCGGCACAGGGCAATGACGAGGCGATGCGCGCGTTTCGCAACACGGTGCTCGGCGAGACATGGTTCGAGAGCGGCGAAGCGCCGGACTGGCAGCGGCTGGCCGAGCGGCGGGAGACATGGAAACCGGGCACCGTGCCGGACAAGGGGCTGTTTCTGACCGCGGGCGCGGATGTGCAGAAGGACCGGATCGAGATCGATGTCTGGGCCTGGGGCCGCGGGCTGGAAAGCTGGCTCGTCGATCACGTCGTCATCGACGGTGGTCCCGGCGATCCGGGCTGCTGGCAGAAGTTGACTGACTTGCTGGGGCGCACATGGGCGCATGCCTCTGGCCAGCACCTGACCATTGCGAAACTGGCCATCGACACGGGCTATGAGACCAGCGCCGTTTACGCATGGGCGCGGCAGGTGGGGTTCGCGCAGGTCGCCCCCGTGAAGGGGCTCGACGGGTTCAACCGCGCCAGCCCGGTGACGGGGCCGACCTATGTCGATGCCACCGTCGCGGGCAAGCGGCTGCGGCGCGGCGCACGGCTCTGGTCCGTGGCGACTTCGACCTTCAAGGCCGAAACCTATCGCTTCCTGCGCCAGGAGCGACCAACGCCGGAGGAGATCACCGCCGGTGCATCGTTTCCGGCGGGAACGGTGCATCTGCCGACATGGGCCGACGGCGAATGGCTCAAGCAGCTCACCGCCGAGCAGCTGGTCACCGTGAAGGGCAAGCGCGGCTTCTCGAAGCTCGAATGGCAGAAGCTGCGCGAGCGCAACGAGGCGCTGGACTGCCGGGTCTACGCC
>JBNGCX010000157.1:0-1352 GCA_049974865.1 Paracoccaceae bacterium | reverse complement strand
CCCGACGCGCAGACCGTGACCGAGGTGCGCCACTACACCGACCGTCTGTTCTATTTCCGCACGACGCGCCCGCAGTCGCTGCGGTTCCGGTCGGGCGAGTTCGTGATGATCGGGCTGCCCGGCGACGACGGCAAGCCGATCATGCGCGCCTATTCCATCGCCTCGCCGTCTTGGGACGACGGGCTGGATTTCTACTCGATCAAGGTGCAGGACGGCCCGCTGACCAGTCGCCTGCAACACATCAAGGAAGGCGACGAGATCATCCTGCGGCCGAAGCCGGTGGGCACGCTGGTGCTCGACGCGCTGCTGCCGGGCAAGCGGCTGTGGTTCCTGGCGACCGGGACCGGCATCGCCCCCTTCGCCAGCCTGATGCGCGACCCCGAGACATACGAGCAGTATGACGAGGTCATCATGATGCACACCTGCCGCGAGGTGGCCGAGCTGGAATTCGGCCGGCAACTGGTCGAAAGCCTGCCCGAGGACCCGCTGATCGGCGAGTTCGTCGGCGACAAGCTGAAATACTACCCCGCCACCACCCGCGAAGAGTTCCACACGATGGGCCGCGTGACCGACAACCTCGCCTCGGGCAAGGTCTTTGCCGACCTGGGGCTGGGCACCGACCGGATGGACCCGGCGGTGGACCGCGCTATGGTCTGCGGCTCGCTCGAATTCAACAAGGACGTGATGGCGATCATGGAGGGCTGGGGCCTGCGCGAGGGTGCCAATTCCGAGCCTGCCGAATACGTGGTGGAAAAGGCCTTCGTCGGCTAGGGCTACTGCCGCACCGAACGAAAAAGCCCCGCAGGGTTCTGCCTTGCGGGGCTTTTTTGTGCCTGGTTTCGCGGCGGATGGAGGCCGGGCGCGTCACGCGCCCCGACCCCCACCCGGTCTTACATGCCCAGCGCGCTGCGCACCTGGGCCAGGACGTCCGCCGCCACCGACGGGCTGTTCCGAGCGGTTTCGACCGCGGATTTCAGCGCGCGCTTCTGGCCGTCGCCCAGCGACGAGTTGTCGATCATCTCGATCACCGCATCGGCATCGAAGCCCTCGGGGCTGAGGACATCTACGGCCTCTTCGACGGTCTCCTCGACCGCGGCGGCCGCATCTTCAGCCGCCTCTTCGGTGGCCTCGGCGACGGATTCGGTTTCCTCGACGGCCTCGGTCGCGGTTTCCTCCACCACCTCGGCGGCGTCCTCGGTGCCCGCAACGGCCGCGTCAGCCGCCTCTTCGGTCGCCTCGACGGCCTCGGTCGCGGTTTCCTCCACCGCTTCGGCGGCGTCCTCGGTGGCCTCAACAGCCGCGTCGGCCGCCTCCTCGGTCGCCTCGGCGGCCTCGGTCGCGGTTTCCTCCAC
>JBNGCX010000156.1:0-1361 GCA_049974865.1 Paracoccaceae bacterium | reverse complement strand
CCTCTTCTGGTTGGCTGCTCGGGTGGAAGACGACGGCGGCCTGGTGCTTGGCGGTACGGGGCCGCCGTCGTCGGATCGGGTTGTGCAGGGAGCGTTGGAGCCCGCGCGCGCGAAACCCCTGGGGGTGGGCGTGGGAGAACCCGCCTGCGGCGTTCTCCCCCACCCCCGTAGGGGGTGGTTTCACCCCCAAAACTGGAAAACTGCATCAACACACTGAAAGGAAATGGGTTTTCAAGTTTGGATGGGTCACTTTCAGCATGTCCGGCCGAAACTGGTTGCAGCGTAGCCGTTGCGGTCCGCGCGCAATCCTGAAGGGGCAGTTTCGGAAGCGGGCCGAAACTGGCCACATCGGATGCATGCGCGTTTCTGCGTGAGGGTGGCGGGGCAGTTTCGGCGAGGCCCCGCATCTGGTTCAAACTGGCCCCTGCGCAATTCTGCGCAGAACGATCTGCCGGGGCGATCATGGCCGTTCCCCCTCCGGATAGACCCAGACCTGAGGGTTCTCGACCTCGAGCAGCGCCCCGGTCTGCGGCGATTTGTAATGGGTGGGCAGCACTGCGATGCTGGCGGGGGTGACCTCGCCGGTCGCCGGATCGACATCTTCGCCGTCCGTGGGCATGACCATCCCCTCGACGCAGAGGTATCCGAAGCGCGAGCGCGAAGGCCCAAGCCCGTAGGGCGCGCCGTCACGGATGAACTTGATGGCGCCCTTGGTGGCTTGAACCGCGATCCGGTCGCGGATCGTGTCCTTGCCGCCCAGACCGCCCTTGTTCTCGAAGGCCTCGGCGAACTGGTTGATGGTGTAGAGCCGCCCCTCGGCCGCCTCCTCGAGCAGGATCGAGAGGATCACGTCTCGTTTGCGATCGCGCTCGGCGTCATGCTTTGCGCCGACTTCGGGGCGCACGAGCCGCTCGTTCATCGGGTTCAGTTCGGCCCATTTGCCGTTGACCTTGTCCACGAGCTTCGCGGGCAGTGCGGGGCCGTTCCGGAGTTCGATCTCGAGGCGGCGCTGGGTCGAATCCTCCTCCGGCCGGTGTAGGATCAGGCCGGTGGTGTAGAAGCCCCTGAGAGCGCTGGCGCCGGAGAGCGCGAGGAACGGATCCTCCTTCACCTGGTGCTTCGAGAGCTTCTTGGTGTGGTGGACGAGGATCACGCCGCAGTCCGGGTTGACGTGGTCGCGCAGCACCTCGACCCGATCCTTGAGGAAGAACATCATCGCGGCGTTGTCGTTCTCGCCGCCGCCGTCGGGCCCGCCGTCGAAGAGGTTCCGGATCGGGTCGATGCAGAGGATGTCGAGCGGTTCGTCGGGGAACGCGGCCCTGATGGCCTCGGCAACGCGCGCGCTGCCCTCGGCATCGAGC
>JBNGCX010000155.1:0-1390 GCA_049974865.1 Paracoccaceae bacterium | reverse complement strand
ACCGCCTATTCCGGCGCGGTGATCACCCGCTACTACGACAGCCTGCTGGAGAAGGTCACCGCCTGGGCGCCCACCCCCGAGGCCGCCATCGCCCGGATGGACCGGGCCCTGCGCGAGTTCCGCATCCGCGGCGTGGCCACCAATATCGCCTTCGTCGAGAACCTGCTGAAGCACCCCAAGTTCCTGTCGAACGAGTACCACACCAAGTTCATCGACGAGACGCCCGAGCTGTTCCAGTTCGCGGCGCGCAAGGACCGGGCGACCAAGATCCTGACCTATATCGCCGATGTCACCGTCAACGGGCACCCCGAGACCGCGGGCCGCGCCAGGCCCGCCGCCCAGGCCAGGCCGCCGCGCCCGCCGAAGCAGCGGCTCGACACGCCGCCGGCGGGCAGCAAGCAGGTCCTCGAGGCCAAGGGCGCCGAGGGGCTGGCGGCCTGGATGAAGGCGCAGGACCAGCTTCTGCTGACCGACACCACCATGCGCGACGGGCACCAGTCGCTGCTGGCGACCCGCATGCGCTCGATCGACATGATCAAGGTGGCGCCGAGCTATGCCGCCAACCTGCCGCAGCTCTTCAGCGTCGAATGCTGGGGCGGCGCGACCTTCGACGTGGCCTACCGCTTCCTGCAGGAATGCCCCTGGCAGCGGCTGCGCGACCTGCGGGCGGCGATGCCCAACCTGCTGACCCAGATGCTGCTGCGGGCCTCCAACGGGGTGGGCTACACCAACTACCCCGACAACGTGGTGCAGAGCTTCGTGCGGCGCGCCGCCGAGACCGGGGTGGACGTGTTCCGCGTCTTCGACAGCCTGAACTGGGTGGAGAACATGCGCGTGGCCATGGACGCGGTGATCGAGACCGGCAAGGTCTGCGAGGGCGCGATCTGCTACACCGGCGACATCCTCGACCCCGACCGCGCGAAATACGACCTGAAATACTACGTGGGCATGGCCAGGGACCTGGAGGCCGCCGGCGCCCATGTGCTGGGCCTGAAGGACATGGCGGGGCTGCTGAAGCCCGCCGCCGCCACCGCCCTGATCCGCGCGCTGAAGGACGAGGTGGGCCTGCCCATCCACTTCCACACCCATGACACCAGCGGCATCGCCGGGGCCACGATCCTGGCGGCCAGCCAGGCCGGGGTGGACGCGGTGGACGCGGCGATGGACGCGTTCTCGGGCGGCACCTCGCAGGCCTGCCTGGGCTCGATCGTCGAGGCGCTGCGCAACACCGAGCGCGAGACCGGGCTCGACATCGCCGCGGTGCGCCAGGTCTCGGATTACTGGGAGGCGGTGCGCGCCCAATACGCCGCCTTCGAGGCCGGGCTGAAGGCGCCCGCCTCCGAGGTCTACCTGCACGAGATGCCGGGCGGGCAGTTCACCAACCTCAAGG
>JBNGCX010000154.1:0-1432 GCA_049974865.1 Paracoccaceae bacterium | reverse complement strand
TCGCCGCAGGCCGCGTGCGAGGAGCTGGTGGATCGCGCCAACGAGGCCGGCGGCTATGACAACATCACCGTGGTGATCGTCCAGGCGTAAGGAGGAACGGCCGATGCTTGAGACCGGAACTGTCGTGCAGGATCGCTATCGCGTTGTCAGACTCTTGGGTGAGGGGGGGATGGGCTCCGTGTATCGGGCCTGGGACTTGCGGCTCAAGGTGCCAGTCGCCTTGAAGGAGCTTCGCCCCCAGCCCGGTCTTGATGAGGAGATGCTTCAGGGGCTCCGGGAGCAGTTCGAGCAGGAGGCGGCGGTTCTGGCGCGGCTGAACCACCCTAGCCTGGTGCGCGTCACCGATTACTTCGAGGAGCAGTCGAACGCTTACCTGGTGATGGATTTCGTCGACGGGCGCAGTCTGGTCGATATCGTGATTCAGGAGGGGGCGCAGCCCGAGGGCGAGGTGCTGGAGTGGGCGCGCCAGTTGCTCGAGGCCCTGGCGTATTGCCACGCCCAGGGCGTGGTCCACCGCGACATCAAGCCCCAGAACATCATCGTGAAGCCCGACGGCAACGCCGTGCTCGTGGACTTCGGCCTGGTGAAGCTGTGGGATCCCACCGACCCGCGCACGCGGACGGTCATGCGGGGGATGGGCACGCCGGAGTACGCCCCGCCCGAGCAGTACGGCGCGGTGACGGACCATACCGGCCCTCCGTCCGACATTTACAGCCTGGGCGCCACCCTCTATCATCTGCTGACGGGCCGGGCGCCCGCCACCGCCACGGAGCGGATGGCGATGCCCGAGAGCTTCAGGCCGCTGCGCGAGCTGGCGCCACAGGTCAGCGAGCGCGTCGAGCGTCTGGTGATGAAGGCGCTCTCGCTGTCGGTGAGCGAGCGGTGGCAGACGGCGCGGGAGATGCTGGCGGTCCTGGTCTCCGGGCCGCTGCCCGCATACGAGACTGTGGCGGCCCCGGCGCCAATCACGCCCACGGTGATGGCCCCGGCGGCAGTCCATCAGCCGGCAGCGGCTTCCGGGCCGTCGCGGGCGGCGGGCGATGTCGCACCGTCGGCCAAGAAGCGGCCCAAGCGGATCTGGATCGGCATCGCCGTGGTGGCCTTGGGCTGCGTGATCCTCGCCTGTGTGGGCTATCTCTTTGGGCGACCGCTGCTCGCCAGCCTGCTGGACCTCGCGACCGCGACGCTTGCGCCCACGGTTACCGTCGCGCCGACGGCTACCGAGGCGCCTGTTGCGGTGGAGGACACGCCAGCGGCGGAGAGCGCGTCATCTGAGACGCCGGCGGTGGGCGGTTTCACGATCAAGATGCAGAACCGATCGCCGGACGAGGTGTGTTACGTGCTGATCTCGCCCTCCGATAGCGATCAGTGGGGCGAGGACTGGCTGGGCGGCGATGAGGTCATCGCCTCCGGGGGAGAGCGGACGTTTGAC
>JBNGCX010000153.1:0-1435 GCA_049974865.1 Paracoccaceae bacterium | reverse complement strand
GAGCCGCCCCAGGACGGTTGCCAGGACCACCTGGCACAAGCGGAGCGATGGGCCGTGGGTGGATCTGGAACAGTGCATCTGGCGCCGCATCGCGGGTCGTGTCGCGAAAGCTGTGGAATTTCCCTGGCGGCGTGCTCCGGGCATATGAAGGTTCGGTTTCTCAGGCGGCGAGGTCAAGAGGCATCGGTTCGATGGGCTGAGACAGGGTCTCCCAGCCATCGACCTTCCGCATCTGGATCTGGCCAGAGGCGAGCAGCGCCCAGAGCAGCATGGGCACGGTCTCGGCGCAGGGCAGCACGGTCTGGGTCTTGATGCGGCGGCGGAATTCCCCGTTCAGGCGCTCGATGGCGTTGGTGGTCCGGGCCGATTTCCATTGCGACGGATCGAGGCGGGTGAAGGTGAAGAGCCGGTCGCCTGCTTCTTCCAGGCTGTCGGCCACCGCCCGGCACTTGAGCCGCCACTTGCGCAGGAAGGCCTTGCGGCGCGTCTCGATCCCGGCGGCGGTTTCGGCATAGATCATGTCGCGGTAGTCCTCGGTCAGCTCGTCGTGGAGGTGCTTCGGCGCATGGGCCAAGAGGTTGCGGTGCTTGTGAACCGTGCAGCGCTGGATCGGCAGGTCCTCGCCCCACAGCGCCACGAGCGCGACCTCGAGGCCCGGGGCGCCATCGACGATCACGAATTCAGGCCGTTTCAAGCCGCGGGCGTCGAGATCGTCGAGGAACTGGCGCCAGGCGGCCGTGCTCTCGCCGCCCATGTTCCTGATGGAAAGCAACACCTTCTGGCCGTCGCGGCGGATGCCGATGGCTGCCAACACCGAGATGTTCGTGGCTTTCCGGTCCAGCCGCGTCCGGATCACGGTGCCGTCTAGGATCAGACGGACGATGTCCTCCCCGGCGAGGTCGCGAGCGCACCAAGCGTCCCAGTCAACCTTGACCTTGCGCCAGGCGCGGCTGACGACGTCCTTGCTGACGGCGCCCTCGAACAGCCCGAACAGCGCCCGCTTGACCCGGCGCGTGTTGGTTCCGGAGAGGTAGACCGCCGCGATCAGGGCCTCGGCCTTCTTCGTCAGCCGCTGGTAACGGGGCAGCGCCTTCGACCGCCATTCCGTCACCTTGCCGTCCTCGCCCTCGATCCGGGCGCGCGGCACCCGCACCGTCTCGGTGCCGAAGGTGCCAGTGAGCTGCCGCTCCCGGTGCCCGTGGCGATAGCCCTTCGCAGCGCCGTCTTCCCGGCCGTAGCGAAGCCTACCGAGAAAGCTGGCCAGCTCCTCTTCGAAAACGGCCTCTATGGTCGTACGGACGTTCGCTCGCAGCCGCTCCTCGATCGGATCAAACCCGGCCTCTCCGGCCAGTAGCGCAAAGCTCGCGGTGTCGGTAATCTGGTTCATGGCGTGATCTCCCTGGCGGTTGCCGCCGCCGGTTGGGTGGGTGTCAGT
>JBNGCX010000152.1:0-1521 GCA_049974865.1 Paracoccaceae bacterium | reverse complement strand
ACTCGACTTTGGCCATTTTCGCCGAGTGTGCAGGAGGGCGGAGGGCGGCCCCTGCGAGAGGCAGTCGACGGCTGAGCGGTTGGCGGCAGGGCGGAGCGGGCGGTATCGTCTGATGTCGACCAAAACGCCAAACTGTCCCGCCCGTGCCCGCTCTGCCGTTGACGATTGTAGCTGTTTTAGAACCGTTTGCCGTGCTGTTCACGCGTCCGAGCTGGGTGCATGCACAGGTGTTGGTGATCGGCACCCTGCTTGCGCAGGGGCCGCGCACGGTGACTGCGGCGCTGCGCGCGATGGGTCTGTCGGGCGAGCGGCGCTTCGAGCGTTACCATCGCGTGCTCAACCGGGCGCGCTGGTCAGGACTGCACGGTGCGCAGATCCTACTGGGGCTGTTGCTGGCGCTCCTGCCGGCTGGCTTGCCGATCGTGATGGCGGTCGACGAGACCCTGGAGCGGCGCTTCGGGCGGTGCATCCGGGCCAAAGGCGTCTATCGGGATGCGGTGCGCTCAAGCCGCGGCAAGGTCGTCACCTGCCTGGGCGTGGAATGGCTGGTGATGGCGCTGTTGGTGCCCGTGCCCTGGAGTCAGCGGGTCTGGGCGCTGCCGTTTCTGACCCTGCTGATGCCCTCCGAGCAAGCCGACAGCGAGGCCGGTCGCCGACATCGAACCACCGTGGAGTGGACGATCGTCATGGTGCGCCTTGTGGCCCGCTGGCGGGGTCGGCGCCCGTGGATTCTGATCGGCGATGGGCGCTATGCCTGCATCCGCCTGGGCTGGGAGTGCCTGACCAACCAGGCCACCCTGATCAGCCGCCTGCGCCTGGATGCGCGCCTGTTTGCCAACCCCGAGCCGGTTCCCCCGGGGCGACGCGGGCGCAAGCCGCAGAAAGGCGCGCGCCTGGCCAAACTGGCCAGCCGCGTGGAGGAAGCGCGCACCCAGGGCGAGGTGGTCACGGTGCCCTGGTATCGCGGCCAGCACAAAACGCTGCGCGTGCTCAGCGCCATCGCGCTCTGGCACACGCCCGGCATCACCCCGCTGCCGATTCGCTGGGTCTTGGTGGTCGATCCCGAGGGGCGTCTGCCGGCGCAGGCCTTCTTCACCACGGCGCTGACCCTGACCCCGGCGCGGGTCATCGAGCTATTCGTCTGGCGCTGGTCGCTGGAGGTGACCTTCGAGGAGACCCGCCGCCATCTTGGCGTCGAGACCCAGCGTCAGTGGAGCGATCTCGCCATCGCCCGCACCACGCCGGTGCTGATGGCCCTGTTTTCGCTGGTCTGCCTGATGGTGCATCGCTGGCGCGAGCACTGGCCCACCCTGGCGCGCTCGAGCGCCTGGTATCTCAAGCCCGAGGCGACCTTCTCCGACTGCCTAGCCTTGGTCAGGCGCCGGATTTGGAGCGAATCCTATTTCGACACCTCAGCCGGTGAGCAGGACCCTGTCCAAATCTCACCCCAGCGCCTGGAGCGCTTGCTCGATCAGCTTGCCGCGACGGCCTGAGGGGCCGAAAAGTGCCAAAGCCGAGATC
>JBNGCX010000151.1:0-1539 GCA_049974865.1 Paracoccaceae bacterium | reverse complement strand
ACCTTCCCCAGCCCCTGGAGAGGGTGGTGATGTGGGGGAGCACCCTGGCCCGGGGCCTGGCGTATTTGCACCAACGGGGCGTGGTCTTCGATGCCATCACCCGCGATCAGATCGTGGTCAATGGCGGGGCGGCCCACTGGGTCTGCTTCGACCAGGTGGGGGGCGTCGCCCAGGACGATCCCGGCGCCGTCCCGCAGCGGTTCCAGGAGAACCGGGACGGCCTGTCACGGTTGCTGCTGAAGATGGCGACGGGGTCGGAGGACGCCGCGTCGGCGGCGAAGCTGCCCGAGCCCGCGGCAGAAGCGTTCTCTCGGGCGGTCTGCTCCGAGTATCCACGCGCCGGCGATTTCGCCGATGCGCTGGAGGCCGTCTGGCGGACGCTCTCCCGCCGTCAGTCGGTGGCCTACGCGGTCGGCGCCTGCACGGATGTGGGCCGCGTCCGCAATCTGAATGAGGACAGCATGCTGCTGATGAACCTCGCGGACGAGGTCGACGGGCCGTCGGTGGGAGCCTTCGCCGTCGCCGACGGGGTGGGCGGCCACTCGGCCGGCGACGTCGCCAGCCGGCTGACGGTCGAGGCGCTGGCCGAGTTCCGCGATCGCCTGATCCAAGAGGCCGCCGACGGGCAATTGGATGCCGAGGGTTGGATCGGGGACGCCGCGTCGGCGGCGAATGCGGCGGTCCATCGCGAGCGGGAGGTGGCCGCCAGCGACATGGGCTCGACGCTGGTGATGGCGCTCCTGACCGGCAGGATGGCCAAGGTCCTGAACGTCGGCGACAGTCGGGCCTATCATCTGCGGGCCCAGGGGCTCCGGCAGGTCACCACCGACCATTCGCTGGTGCAGCGGCTGATCGATATCGGGCAGTTGACGCCCGAGGAGGCCCGGCGGCATCCGCAGAAGAGCGTGATCTACCGGGTGGTCGGCGATCAGCCCGACCTGGCCTACGATCTCTTTGAGGTGACCCTGCAGCCGGGCGAGGCGCTGCTGCTCTGCTCGGACGGGCTCACCGATATGGTGCAGGACGCGGACATGTGGCGGGTCTGGCGGCGGGCCCCCTCGCCGCAGGCCGCGTGCGAGGAGCTGGTGGATCGCGCCAACGAGGCCGGCGGCTATGACAACATCACCGTGGTGATCGTCCAGGTGTGACGTCCCCGCCGGACCGCCTTCAGGAGGACTACGGAGGTCGACAAGTCGATCGATGCTCAGTCCAGACGATATTCTACAAGGTCGTTACCGGATCATCACCGAGTTGGGACGGGGCGGGATGGGCGCGGTCTATCGTGCCTGGGACATGCGGCTTGGCATTCCCGTCGCGCCGACGGCTACCGAGACGCCTGTTGCGGTGGTGGACACGCCAGCGGCGGAGAGCCCGGCATCCGAGACGCCGGCGGCGGGCGGTTTCACGATTACGATGCAGAACCAATCGCCGGACGAGGTCTGTTACGTGCTGATCTCGCCCTCCGATAGCGATCAGTGGGGCGAGGACTGGCTGGGCGGCGATGAGGTCATCGCCTCCGGGGGAGAGCGGACGTTTGAC
>JBNGCX010000150.1:0-1576 GCA_049974865.1 Paracoccaceae bacterium | reverse complement strand
ATTGGGAATTGCTGAGCGGTCGGCTATCAGCTTTCAGGTCTCGGCTCATTGGTCACTGTAGGCGTAGGAAGTAGGGGAGTAAGGAGTAAACGGCGGGCGTGTACTTCCTACTCCCTAATCCCTACTCCTGGCTTTGCTGCAAGCCGACCGTTGTCGCTCACGCGCCGCCATGCAGCGGCGGGCGGCGGTGGAACCAGGGTTGCGCGGCCTCGAGCTGGCCAGCCAGCCGGAAGAGCGTGCCCTCGTCGCCGAAGCGCCCCATGAAATGCATGCCGATGGGCAAGCCGTCGTCGTTCCAGGCCAAAGGCATGGACATCGCGGGCTGGCCCGTCATATTCGCCAACGGCGTGTAGGGCATGAAGTCAAAGAGGTGACCGGCAACGGCGTCGGTCTGGAGGACGGCGTTGAGGATGCTGGCGGCGTTGAGGCCGCCCAGGATGTCGAGGGCCATCGATTCGACGCCGGTGGGTTTCAGCGCGCCAATCGCGACGGGGGGCTCCGCCAGGGTCGGCGTGAGGAGCACGTCATAGGTCTCGAAGAAGGGCGCCACTTGTCGGCCGGTGGCATGGAGCGCGCGCGTGGCGCGGGCAAAGGTCGCGGCGGTGATCTCGCGGCCAAGCAATCCCAGGGCCCACGTGGTAGGCTCGAAGTCGCGCGGCATCGCCCGGCGCCCAACGTGCTCCTCAAGCTGCTCGATATCCGCGCGCAGCTCGCCGGCGATCATCGTGAGCATCGCGCGACGGAGGGCGGGCCCGTCGATGTCGGGGGCGGCCTCCTCGACGTCGTGGCCGAGCTGCTCGCACAGGTAGGCGATGGCCTCGAGCCCCCGCACACAGTCCTCGTGAACGTCACTTCCGAGAAGGGGTTTAGCGGTGAAGGCGATTCGCAGCGTGCCTGGATCGCGGCCAACTTCCTCCACGAACGGCCGCGACGGCGCGCTGACGCGATAGAGGGCCCCGGGCTCGGGCCCGGCGGTCGCGTCGAGCATCGCGGCGCTGTCGCGGACCGAAAGGGTGACGACGTGGTGCACGGCCATCCCCTGCCACGCGTCGGTGAGGTCAGGGCCGATGGGCGTGCGACCGCGGGTGGGCTTGAACCCAAAGAGCCCGCAGCAAGAGGCCGGAATGCGGATCGAGCCCCCGCCGTCGTTTCCGTGGGCTAAGGGCACGATGCGCGCGGCGACGGCGGCAGCGGAGCCTCCGCTGGACCCACCCGGCGTGCGGTTGAGGTCCCACGGATTGTGCGTGGGACCGTAGAGCCGCGGCTCGGTCACCGGCAACAGGCCCATCTCCGGCGTGTTGGTGCGGCCCAGGGGCAGGACGCCCGCGGCCTTGTAGCGGCGAACGATCTCACCGTCGTGATCGGGGACCAGGTTGGTGCAGAAGCGACACCCACAGCGCATCGGCACGCCCCCGCAGGGCGCGAGCAGATCCTTGAGCAGGAAGGGCACACCGGCGAAGGGGGATTCTGGCGCCAGCGTCGTGAGCGCTCCGCGGGCCAGGTCGTAGGTGGTCTCGATCACGGCGTTGAGGCGCGGATTGAGGCGCTCCAGCCGCGCGATCGCTTCATCCAGGAT
>JBNGCX010000149.1:0-1589 GCA_049974865.1 Paracoccaceae bacterium | reverse complement strand
CGACTATATCACGTCCGCCGACTACCTGCACCTGGATGGCTATCACGATGCGACGGCGCTGCAGGCGGCGCGGTGGATGCAGGCCGCGGGGAAGACGGTGGTGCTCGACGGGTCCAAGACCAGCGGCCCGGTGCGGGGTACGATGCGCGAGCTCGTGGGCCACGTCGACGTCCTGATCAGCGGGTCTGGTTTTGTCCAGGGGCTGACCGGCAAGCAGGACCTCTGGGCGGCGCTGACGGCGGCGCTGGACTTCGGTCCCTGCATCGTGGTCCAGACCGAGGGGGTGGACGGCAGCTACACGGTGACGGCCGACGCCCGTTTCCACACACCGGCCTTTCGCTGTGACGTCGTCGACACTACCGGCGCCGGCGACGTCTTCCACGGGGCCTACATCGTCGGGCTGATCCACGGCTGGGACCTGCGCACCATTGCGCGCTTCGCCACCGCCGTCTCGGCGATCAAGTGCACGCGCCTCGGCGGTCGCGCCGGCATCCCCACCTTCGAGGAGGCCCTCGCCTATCTCGCCGACCGCGGCGGCCTCAAAGCAGGAAGTGCAGATGAGTAGACAGCATCACCACGGAGGCACGGAGCACACAGAGAAAACCAGAGAACCATTTCCGGGATTCCCCGTGATCTCAGTGCCTCCGTGGTGACGCCCTCTGGTCTAGCCACAACATCAAGGAAAGGACACTGACCTCAGATGCCACTTATCTCGATCAAAGAAGAACTCAAGCGCGCGCAGGACGGGGGCTACGCGCTGCCGCTCTTCGACACCGCCGACGTCCAGTCGACCGAGGGCATGATCCAGGCCCTGGAGGCGCATCGTGCCCCCGCGATGATCGCGCTCTATGCGGGCGCCTTCGACCGTCCCAATGGCCGCGCGATGGCTGCTTACGTCCGCAGGCGCGCCGAAGACGCCGCGGCGCCGATCTCGCTGATGCTCGACCACGGCTCCAGCTTCGAGCAGTGCATCCGCGCGATCGAGGCCGGCTTCAGCGATGTGATGTACGATGGGTCGTCGCTGTCCTTAGAGGAAAACATCGCCGAGACCAGGGCGGTGGTGCGCGCTGCCCACGCCGTCGGCGCCGCCGTCGAGGCGGAGCTGGGCCATGTGGGGCAGGGCAGCGATTATCAGTCGTACGGCGCGCAGCGCAAGGGCTTCACAGACCCCGACAGCGTCGAGCGCTTTGTTGCCGAGACTGGCGTTGATATGTTGGCCATCGCCATCGGCACTGCCCACGGCCTCTATGAGGGCGAGCCTGAGCTCGATCTCGACCTGCTGCGGGCGATCCGCGGGCGCGTCGACATCCCGCTGGCGCTCCACGGCGGCTCGGGCTGCAGCGATGAGCAGTTCCGCGCCGCAATCGCCGGTGGCATTGCCAAGATCAACGTCGCGACCGATCTCTTCCGCGCCGCCGGGCGCAGGGTGGGCGTCGCCGTCGATGAGGTACGTGCCCGGGGCGACGAACTCTTCTATTGGGAGTTTTCCCATGCCGCCACCGCCGCCTTTGAGGAGCGGGTGGGGTTCTACTTGGATCTCTTTGGCGCAACCGGCAAAGCGCAGACCTGAGCCGAACACTACGTCAACC
>JBNGCX010000148.1:0-1629 GCA_049974865.1 Paracoccaceae bacterium | reverse complement strand
CCGGCGAGCCCAAGGTGCTGTCCGGGATCCATATCGACATCAGCGAGCAGATGCAGCGCGAGGCGGCGCTGAAGAAATCGAAGGCCGATCTGGAACTGGCGCTGATGGAGCGGGACGCGGCGGAGCGCCGGTTCTTCGACATCGCCGAGATCAGCACCGACTGGTTCTGGGAACAGGACAGCGAACTGCGCTTCACCTACCTGTCCGAAAGCTACACCGCCCATACTGGCGTGCCGACCTCGCACCTGATCGGCAAGACCCGCGAGCAGCTCCGCGCCGGCAACGACTCGATCGAGGGCAGCGCCGACTGGGCCTGGCTGGAGGGGAAGCTGGCCGCGCGCGAGCCGTTCGAGGATTTCATCTACCTCTCCTTCGGCTCGGACGATCCCGACAACCCGCACTGGATCCGCATCAGCGGCGCGCCCTTTTTCAACAAGGACGGCAGCTTCGGCGGCTACCGCGGGGTCGGCTCGGACATCACCCAGCTTTACGTCGCCAAGGCCCGCGCCGAGGAAGCCAACGCCGCCAAGTCGCTGTTCCTGGCCAATATGAGCCACGAGATCCGCACCCCGCTCAACGGCGTCCTGGGCATGGCCGAGCTGCTGGAAAGCAGCCTAACGGATCCCGAGCAGCACCGCATGATCGGCACCATCCGGAAATCCGGCGAGGCGCTTCTGAAAATCCTCAACGACCTTCTGGACATGTCCAAGATCGAGGCCGGCAAGCTGGAGCTCGAATCCGTCTCCTTCCGCCCCCGCGACCTGGTCGAGCAGATCGAGGACCTGCTCTCGCTCCGGGCGCAGGAAAAGGGGCTGGGCTTCGAGGTTCTCATGGGGTCGGGCACCGACAAGACGCGGCTGGGCGACCCGCACCGGGTGCGCCAGATTCTGCACAACCTGGTCAGCAACGCCGTCAAGTTCACCGAGGAGGGCGAGGTCATGATCAAGGTGACCGGCCGCGAGGGGCAGCCGCTGTCCATCGAGGTGCGCGACACCGGCATCGGCATGACCGAGGAGCAGATGGCGCGCCTGTTCGAGGACTTCACCCAGGCCGACAACAGCACCACGCGCCGCTTCGGCGGCACCGGGCTGGGCATGGCCATCGTCCGCCGCCTGGTCGAGCTGATGGGCGGCGAGATCACGGTCGACAGCCGCCCCGGCGAGGGCACGGTGATGCGCGTGAGCCTGCCGCTGGAGATGGCCGGCGACGTGGCCGAGACCGCCGCGCCCGAGGTCACGACGCAGTCCATCGAGGGCGTGCGCATCCTGGCCGCGGACGACAACGCGACCAACCGGGCGCTGCTGGAGGACATGATGAAGCGGCGCGGCGCGGAGCTGACGCTGGTCTGCGACGGCAAGCAGGCGGTCGACGCCTGGGAGCCGGGCCGGTTCGACCTGCTGCTGCTGGACATCTCGATGCCGGTGATGGACGGGGTCGCCGCCCTGCAGGGCATCCGCGAGCGCGAGACGGCGGCCGGCTGCCCGGAAACGCCGGCCATCGCCTTCACGGCCAACGCCATGGCCCACCAGGTCGCCGAATACATCATGAACGGCTTCGACACCCATGTCTCCAAGCCCTTCCGCATGGAAGACCTGACACGGGCCATCGGATCCCTCGTGCGCGGATAGC
>JBNGCX010000147.1:0-1641 GCA_049974865.1 Paracoccaceae bacterium | reverse complement strand
CCCCTGCACCAGGGCTCCGGCGCCCGCCAGCGACGACAACACCACCAGCGCCCAGTCGAAGAGCGCCGACGCCAGCGCCGACCCGACGATCCCGCCAAGCAGCAGAGGGATCCACATCCAGGTCGCCGACGGATCGAGCCCAAACTGCCCCATCAGCGTGAAGACGATATAGCCCCCGGCGAGGAACCCGGCGATGCCGATCGCGACCTTCTGCAGAAAGACAGCGAACACCGCGCCGATCAGCCCGACGACCAGGGCGATCACCAGGACCACCCACGCTGGCTCGATCTGGAGCGCACCGGCGACGATGTCCGTCGTCACGACGAACCCCAACAGCCCGGCGAAGAGCCAATAGAGCCGCTGCCCCAGCAGGAGCAGCAGGATGCCGACCAACAACCTTGAGATGGTAATCATCGCCCTTCCTCCTAGACCTTCACCGCCGTCCCGCGTTTCCGCGAGGCATAGCAGGCATCGATCACGCGCATGTCGGCGACCAGCGGTTCATCCACGAAACGAGGCGCGTGCAAACCTCGCACCGCCTCACTCAGGTCCTGGACCTCCAACATGTGCCCATCCGCCCGGTCGACCTGGATCTCCTGGCTCTCGCCGTCCACCTGCAACAGCATCGCCGGCGCATCGGCCGGCGGGCCCCAGCCATAGGGCCCGGTCAGGCGTCCCCTCTCGCCGATCATGCTGAAAGGCCCGCCCCACGGCGCGTTGAAGCCCCACTGGATCGTGCCCCGCAGATCCTCGCCGTAGTCCAGCAGCGCGGCCCCGGCCGTGTCGACGTCGAAACGGCGCGACCACGCCATCGTCGCCCACGCCGTCCGTGGGATCCGGCCCGCCAGCATCCGCTGCGCGTCGATCGCGTAGCAGCCCATGTCGTAGAGCGCACCGCCGCCGATATCGGCCTGAAGCCGCACGTCGCTCGGATCCGGCTCCGCCATCAGAAACATCGAGACCGTGTGCATAAAGCGCAGCTCGCCCAGGACACCGGACTGCACAATCTCCACCGCCTTGGCCTGCACCGGATTGAACCGCGAGGCGTAGGCCTCCTGGCAGTAGAGCCCGGTCTCCTCGCGAACGGCTTCCACCCGCGCAGCCTCCGCGGTGTTCACCGTGATCGGCTTCTCGCAGAGCACGTGCTTGCCCGCCCGCAGCGCCCTGATGCTCCACTCGGCGTGGAGCCCGTTGGGCAGCGGGATGTAGACGACCTCGATCTCCGGATCGGCCAACAGCGCGTCGTACGATCCGTACGCCTTGGGCAGCGCAAACCGCCTGGCCACATCCTCCGCCTTCGCCAGCGTGCGGCTGGCGATCGCCAGCGGCTGCGTCAGATCCGCCTCCAACATGCCCGGGATCAGGCGGTTTACCGCGATCGCCGCCGTTCCCAGAATCCCCCATCGCACCGGTTCCGCGCCAGACATCATCGTCCCCGCTCCTTTCGCCCCGGCATCTCGTCGGGTCACTGACCCTATCACCTGTAACCATTATAGAGACCCACTCCACCCCCGTCAAAGCCCGCCCGCCCTTGTAGAGACGCGGCGACTGCCTCGAAGCAAAACCACCGAATGCGGCGGTACCCGCCCGTCCGTGAGCCGGGACACCGTCCCGTCCCTACACACAGCCGCCATTGTAGAG
>JBNGCX010000146.1:0-1654 GCA_049974865.1 Paracoccaceae bacterium | reverse complement strand
GCCTTGTCGGTCTCGATCTCGGCCAGGATGTCGCCCGAGCTGACCTCGTCGCCTTCCTTGACCAGCCATTTGGCCAGCGTGCCTTCCTCCATGGTGGGGGAAAGGGCGGGCATCAGAATTTCGGTTGCCATGTCCTGCGTCTCCCCTCAGGCGTAGATATCGGTGTAGAGTTCCTCGAGCGCGGGCTCGGGGCTGTCCTTGGCGAAATCGGCGGCCTCGCTGACGATGGCCTTGATCTCCTTGTCGATCGCCTTGAGGTCGTCCTCGGAGGCATGCTTGCCGGTCAGCAGCAACTCGCGCACATGCTCGATGGCGTCGCGCTCCTCGCGGATCTTCTGCACCTCTTCGCGGGTGCGGTACTTGGCCGGGTCGGACATCGAGTGGCCGCGGTAGCGGTAGGTCTTGACCTCGAGGATGTAGGGGCCCTTGCCGGCGCGGCAGTGGGCGACGGCCTTCTGGCCGGCCTCCTTGACCGCCAGCACGTCCATGCCGTCGACCTCTTCGCCCGGGATGCCGAAGCTTTCGCCGCGGGTGTGGATGTCGGGCGTCGAGGTCGAGCGCTGCATCGCCGTGCCCATGGCGTACTGGTTGTTCTCGATGACGAAGATCACCGGCAGGTCCCACAGAGCTGCCATGTTGAAGGTCTCGTAGACCTGGCCCTGGTTCGCCGCGCCGTCGCCGAAATAGGTGAAGGTCACCCGGTCGTTCTCGAGATACTTGTCGGCGAAGGCCAGCCCGGCGCCGATCGGCACCTGCGCGCCCACGATGCCGTGGCCGCCGTAGAAATGCTTCTCTTTCGAGAACATGTGCATCGAGCCGCCCTTGCCCTTTGAATAGCCGCCCTCGCGGCCCGTGAGCTCGGCCATGACGCCCTTGGGGTCCATGCCGCAGGCCAGCATGTGGCCGTGGTCGCGGTAGGAGGTGACGCGCTTGTCGCCCTCTTCGGCCGCGGCCTCCAGCCCCACCACGACGGCCTCCTGGCCGATATAGAGGTGGCAGAAGCCGCCGATCAGGCCCATGCCGTACAGCTGGCCGGCCTTTTCCTCGAATCGCCGGATCAGCAGCATCTCGCGGTAATACCCCAGCAGCTCCTCTGCGGATGCATTTGGTTTCTTTGAGCTTTTTCGCGTGGCCATTTGGCAGCTCCCCCCTGGTCACGAAAAATGGTTTAACGTTAAACCAAATCATAACAAGCCCGCCGCCGGATTTCGAGCGGCAATTTTGCGACAGGGAAGGGGCGGTCAGCGGATCACGATCTCGTCGGCGCGGATCATGCCCAGCACGCTGCGGGCCTGCTCGTCCAGCAGGTCGAGGTCGAGGTAGTCGTCCGACAGGCGCCGGGTCTTGTTGCGCATCTCGGCCAGCTGGGCGGCCAGCCGCGCGTGCTCGGCGCGCAGGTCCTCGGTCTCGGCCTCGATCTGGATGCGCCGGAACAGCCCCTGGTCGCCCTGCACGGCGGCAAAGGTGAAATAGGTCGCCAGCGTGAAGGCCAGCGTGAAGTACAGGACACCGCCCCAGCCGGGGCGCTTGCGGGAACTGCTCATGGTCTGCCTCTGCTCCGCCTCTTGGATCGGGCGGATGCCCGAATCATGACAGAAACGAATCGCAAAGGGAATCCCCTAAGCACATAAAAAAGGGGCAGGAATTCCTGCCC
>JBNGCX010000145.1:0-1698 GCA_049974865.1 Paracoccaceae bacterium | reverse complement strand
TGGAGGCCACGACCAACTGCTGGGCCGTGGCCGACGCGCTGCGGCCGCACGTCGCGCGGGTCGTGGTCTCCAATCCGATGGCGACCAAGGCCATCGCCCAGGCCAAGGTGAAGACCGACAAGGTCGACGCCTACGTGCTGGCCCAACTGTTGCGATGCGACTTCCTGCCGGAGGTCTGGCAGCCGGACGAGGCCACGCGGCGACTGCGGGAACTGACCGGGCGCCGAGCGGCCCTGGTCCGCCAGCGGACCAGGATGCGCAACCGCATCCACAGCGTGCTGGCCATGCGCCTGGTCGAAGCGCCTTCGCGATTGTTCCACGGCGAGGGCCTGGCGTGGCTGGAGGCGGTGGAACTCGACGAGCAGGCCCGCATGCTCGTCGACAGCGACCTGCGGCAGTTGGAGTTCCTCCAGAAGGAAATCGACCTGCTCGACGCCGAGCTGGCCCGGCGCGGCTACGCCAGCCAGCCGGTGAAGCTGCTGATGACGCTCCCCGGCGTGGACGTGACGACGGCCGAGGCGATGCTGGCGGCCTGGGGCGATCCGACTCGCTTTCCCGACGGCGACCACGCGGCCAGCTACCTGGGCCTGGTGCCTTCGACCAAGCAATCGGCCAACCAGTGTTATCACGGGCCGATCACCAAGCGCGGCAACAGCCAGGCCCGCTGGATGCTCATCGAGGCGGCCCAACACCTCGACAAGCACCCGGGGCCTTTGGGCCACTTCTTCCGCCGCCTGGCAAAGAAGAAGAACCGCAACGTCGCGGTGGTGGCCGCGGCGCGGAAACTGGCCGTGATCGCCTGGCAGATGCTCGTCACCGGCGAGCCCTACCGCTACGCGATCCCCCGGACCACCGAGACCAAGCTCGCGCGGCTGCGCGTGAAGGCCACGGGAGAGCGTCGCAAGAGCGGTTCGCCGAAGGGAACCAAGTGCACTGCGAAACTGCCCGGCGGCAGCCGCACGATCCGCTCCTTGGAGCAAGTCTGCCAAGCGGAAGGGCTGCCCACGCCCCGGGCCCTTTCCCCGGGAGAAAAGCGGACGGTGCACGAAGCCGGCTGCGAGGCGCTCGTCGCCACGATCGCCGCCGCGCAGGTCGTGCCGCGCCGCCGTCCGCACCGCGCGGAAGGAGCGCCTGCCGCGGTGAAACGCGTGCGGGCAACGCCCGCGGCGAAGCCACGAGAGGCGAAGACCAGGGGAGTATAATGCCTCTTCTCTGTTGCCGCTTGTGCGTCGCGCCACGCGTGGTCGGCGCGACGCACTCGGCGGAAGAGGAGCGGGCTTGAAGCAGGAGACGCCAAACATGCCGGGTGTGGATTTCGCTTGGGTGCAAGCCTGCGTGCCCATGGCGCAGGTGCTGGAACGGATGGGCTTCGTGCCCCGCAAGGTTCGAGGCGATCAACTCCGCGGGCCCTGCCCGGTCCACGGATCGAAGTCGCCGCGGTCGCGGTCGTTCTCGGTCCACTTGCGCAAGGGCCTGTGCCATTGCCACCGCTGCGGCTTTGGGGGAAACCAGATCCAGCTCTGGGCGAAGTGGAGGGGCCTGGGAGTGTACGAAGCGGCGATCGATCTATGCCGGCAAGCGCGGATCGAGGTGCCGTGGATCGAGCGCTGGTAGCAGCGGCAACAATGGTAGCGGCAACAGGGATCGCTCGCCAAACAAAATCCGCCCCGCCCAGTTGACACGGACAGAGGTACGTGC
>JBNGCX010000144.1:0-1716 GCA_049974865.1 Paracoccaceae bacterium | reverse complement strand
GAATTGTTGCGTGCGCCTGAAAGCGCCGTAGAATCAAGCTGCTACACCAAAACCACAAGCAGCTACGGACGCACGCATGGGCGAAACGCTACAGCCGGTCACGCCGCAGTTCAACAGGTCCCTGCGGGTCGAAAGCAGGGCGGATCGACTGACCGGTGAGCCTGGCGCTGTGCTCCTGCGAGAAGTCCTTGAGGCCAGCGGCGTCGTAACCTGGATGGGGGACCGGTTCCACGATACCCGGCGGCAGGCTGACGTGGTGCATGACCTGCCGTCCCTTTTGCGCACCACGGTCCTGCTGGCCGCTCAGGGCTGGCGCGACCATGACGATGCCGACGCTTTGCGGTACGATCCGGCCATGCGGCTGGCGAGCAGTTCCTCGGCCGGGCTGACCCCGCTGGTGGTCGAGCAGGGGCTTGCGTCTCAACCCACGCTGTCGCGCTTCACCGCGATCATGGCGGACCCGCGCAACCTGGCCGTATTGCGCGAGGGTGTTCTGGAATTCGCCGCCCGCGGCCTGCGGGCGCTAAACGGAGGGCGTCGGCTGCCTCGGGTCACGCTGGACGTCGACAGCCTGCCCATCGAGGTTCACGGCCACCAGCCGAAGGCGGAGTGGAATGGCCATTATCACGCCCGCATCTACCACCCGTTGATTACCTCCATCGCCGAGACTGGCGACATGCTCGATGCCCGCTTGCGGCCGGGCAATGTCGGCACGGCCGACGGCGCACTCGACGTGATCCTCGATGTCGTCGACCGCGCCCAGGCGGCTGAGCTTTGCAAGGTCGCAATGGTGCGCATGGACGCGGGCTTTCCCTCGGCAGGTTTGCTGGCCGGTCTCGACGCACGGGGCATCGACTTTGTCGCCCGGCTGCGGGCCAACCCGGTTCTCGACCGCATGGCGGCCCCCTACATGAAGCGGCCCCGGGGCCGTCGGCCCGACAAGCCACGCATCTGGACCCACGCCTTCCAGTATCAGTCCGAGAGCTGGGACAAGCCGCGGCGGGTGGTCCTGGTGGTCAAGGAACGGCCAGACGATTTGCTGCTCGACCGCTTCTTCCTCGTCACCTCCCTCACCCTGCGGCAGATGTCGCACAATCTGGTGCTTGAACATTACCGCGAGCGCGGGAAGGCCGAGGGGCACATGGGCGAGCTGAAGGACGTCCTCGCTCCCGCGTTGTCGTCCAGCAACCGCCCCAAAACCCATGTGCGCGGTCGCCAGCCCCGCTCCGCAGCCGTGGGCGTCGATGCCTTCGCCTGTAACGAGGTCCGGCTGCTCCTCTCGCTGATGGCGTACCAGGTCATGCACATCGCCCGCCGCACTATGGCGCGCGCGACCGGGACGGGCTGGAGCCTGCGTCGCCTGCGGGAGCGGGTTCTACGCGCCGGGGCCCGCCTGACCATCTCCGCCAGGCGCATGACGCTCACCCTGTCCAGCGCTGCCGCCCGCTACTGGGCCATCCTCTGGCCCGAGATCACCCGCCTGCAGTGGGCGGCTGACCCCTAGCTACAGCACGCCGTGCGCAGCGTCGTGGTGACAAGAAACGCCTTCGGGCGCCCCGAACGCTTGCCCGAAGCCAGCTGAAAAACGACCCGTAGACGCGCCAACTTCATGATGCAGCCCGCAGGCGCCTCGAACCATCGTCGTGAACCCGCGCAACGCGCTCACCGAACCGCCAAATCAACCCGATCAGGCGCGACGACCCCGCTCAGCGACCG
>JBNGCX010000143.1:0-1721 GCA_049974865.1 Paracoccaceae bacterium | reverse complement strand
TTCCTCGCACGCGCCGATTATCCGGCTTACTGCTGCGGTAGCCGAGCAGCTCCGTACGCTCTCCAGGCTCGACAAGGCTGCCGCCGTGCTGGAAGCGGATGTGATCGATCCCCTCACCGAACCCATTCGACGTTGGCGAGCCGCCCAGACCGCATCGGAGGAGGCGTTGCGCAACCTCCGGCGCCTGCAGGCCAGATCGGCCCGGCAATGGCCGCCGGTGAGCTGCGACGTCGAGACGGTGGAGACCCAGGCCGAGCTTGCCGGACGCGAGCAGAAAGCCCTGCAACGGAGCAGCAGCACCGTCGCCGACGTGATCAACCGGGTGACCGACCTGACGCAGCGCTACGAACGCATCGTCGCGATGGTCGATGCGCGGCGAGAGGCGTATGAGACGCTGCGCCCTCAGCTCGACGCCCTGCTCGACCGTCTGGAACGGTGGAGCAGCGATCTGGAGACCTATGCCAAGCACCACCAGGCGGACGGAATGGTCGTCGCCGCCATCCGCGCCCGCCTGGACGAGATCGAATCCGCCTGGACCCAACTGCAGGTCGCGTACGATCAGCGACGCGCCCCGCTACGCGGCCCTGATGCCCTCCGCGATCTTGAGAACCTCTGGCGCCAAGCCCGCCGCGACATCCCCGTCGGCGCCGGGATCCACGTCATCCCTGCGTCGTGGATTGCGGGGGAGGAATAGGAGCGTTTGAACCTTCGAACGTTCTACTCCCGCAACCACCTCTGCAGCTCGCGCTGCGCGCGCCATGCCTTCCGCGTCGCCGGGTCGCCCCGTAGGAGCCTCCATAGCGACGCGCCGTGGTTGCGCAGCAGCTCGATCGGCCGGCGCAGGTAGAATTTGATTCGCTCCCCGAAGGAGAGCGCCTGCAGTTGTGCCGGGTCGCCCAGCAAGATCGTCCTGGCGTAGGCCAGTGCGCCGCCCTGCGCCGGCGCGGGCATATCCCGCCAGATGTGCGGGAGCCGCTGAGCTGCGGCGCCAGCCACGGCTGCTTGCGCCTCGCTGAGCAGGGACGCCGGCGGTCGCCGGAACCCAAAGGCGCCGTCTGGCAGCGAACGGTCCCACACCCACGCCATCAGCGCCAGCGCTAGCCCGACCGCGTTCTCCATCGCCGTGTCCTCCGTCTTGGTGCGCAATGCCTCCCATTCGGCCGAACCCCATCCCTGCGACCAGAAGCCGATGTCCAGATACGGTTGTAGCCCCATCAGCAGCTCGTGGTGGACCACACCGTGGTGGACGAGATAGAGGACGTGCGCGGCGGGGCTGAGGGTCTGCAGTCCGGGGTAGGGGGCCAGCGCCCGGAGATCGCCCTCCCACGCCGCCAGCGTGAAACGAGCACGGCCCTGCTCGCGCGCCAGGGCCGTGTGCACCTCAATTCTGCAACCCGGATGATCGGGAATGAGCGGCGGGAAGTGCCACGATCGATGTCCCTCCGCCGATTCGGAATACCGGTAACCTTGCGCCTTCAGCGCTTCGAGGAACGCCGTCGCGTCGTCCTCCGCGACGAGGAGGTCAATGTCGCCGTAGGGCCGCATCCACACCTCGGGATACGCCTCCGCGGCCGCCGCGCCCTTCACCAGCACCACCGGCACGCCCAGCGCCGTCGCGGTCTCCCCCAACGCCTTGAGCTGCCGCTCAGCCCATGTCTGCCGCACCGCCACCGTCATGCGATAGCGACGGATCGCCGCCTCAAGCGCCTCCGGCAGCGCCC
>JBNGCX010000142.1:0-1761 GCA_049974865.1 Paracoccaceae bacterium | reverse complement strand
CTGGTGGTCGAACGCGCATTACGACCGCCCGGGCGGGGTGGAGAGCGGGACGCCGACCGCGTGGGTGCCCGAGTCCAAGCCGATCTGGTTCACCGAGCTCGGATGCCCGGCCATCGACCGCGGCACCAACCAGCCCAACGTCTTCTTCGATCCGAAGTCCTCGGAAAGCTTCGTGCCCTACTTCTCCCGCGGTTGGCGGGACGACGCGATCCAGCGCGCCTACCTCGAGGCGACCTATCTCTTCTGGGGCGAGGCGGCGAACAACCCGATCTCATCGGTCTACGGCGGCCGGATGGTGCATGTCCCCGAATGCGCCGCCTGGACCTGGGACGCGCGGCCCTATCCGTTCTTCCCGGCGCTGACCGACGTCTGGACGGACGGCGGCAACTGGCGGCTCGGGCACTGGCTGACCGGCCGCCTCGGCGCGGTGTCGCTCGCGGCGCTGGTCCGGCACCTCTGCCTGCGGGCGGGGCTGACGGAGTCCCGGATCGACGTCACCGGCCTCTGGGGCGCGGTGGAAGGCTACGCCATCGGCGCGCTGGAAAGCCCTCGCGCCTCGATCACCACGCTGTCGCGCCACTTCGGCTTCGACGCCGTCGAGACCGAGGGCTTGATCCGCTTCATCATGCGCGGCCGGGCTTCCGTCGTCACGCTCGGTCCCGACGATCTGGTGGCCCCCCGCGAGGGCGACGTGCTGGAGCTGACCCGCGGCCAGGAGACCGAACTGCCGCAGGCCCTGAAATGGCAGGTCGCGCGCGCCGACGAGGATTACGAGGCCGCGCAGGTCGAGGCGCGGCGCATCACCGTGGACACGACACGGATTGCCTCGGAGAGCTTCCCCATGGCGGTGCCGCCCGAGGAGGCCGAGCGCCGCTGCCGGCGCGCGCTGATGGAAGCCTGGACCGGCCGCGAAAGCGCGGTCTCCCGCCTGCCGCCCTCGCGGCTGGCGCTCGACCCGTCCGATGTCGTGTCGTTCGCCCATGACGGCCGCGCCGTCCCGCTGCGGCTCGTCTCCATCGCCGATGCGGAGGCGCGCGGCATCGAGGCCGTTCGCCAGGATCGCGAGGCCTACGACCTCCCGCCCGGCGCGCCACGGCCTTCGGCGCTCTCGCAGGCCGTCGTGTTCGGTGCGCCCGAGGCGGTGCTTCTTGACCTGCCGCAGCTGACCGAGGACCAGCCAGCGCATCGCCCCTTCGCCGCAGCGCACGCCGTGCCGTGGCCGGGCGAGATCGCTCTATTCCGCAGCCCCTCGACGGACGGCTTCGAACTGCTGACCAGCTTCGGCACGCGGGCCCGCATCGGCTCACTGGTCTCGGACTTCTACGCCGGGCCCACGTCGCGTTTCGACCTCGGCAATGTACTGGTGGTCGATTTGCTCTCGGGCACTTTGGAGAGTGTCACCGACCTGACACTCTTCGGCGGCGCGAACGCGCTGGCCATCGAGACCACGCCAAGCGTCTGGGAGATCGTGCAGGCGGGGACAGTCGAACTGATTGCAACGGGCCGGTATCGCCTGACCCGGCTGTTGCGCGGCCAGCGGGGCACCGAGGGCGCGATGGGCAATCCGACGCCCGCTGGCGCGCGGGTGGTGGTGCTCGACGACAGCCTCGCTTCGCTGCCGATCGCCGAGGCCGATCTCGGCATCCCGTGGAACTGGCGCATCGGCCCGGCGAGCCATCCGGTCAGCGACGAGACCTATGTGGGGCAGAGCTTCACGCCTGAGGGCGTCGGGCTGCGGCCGTTCTCGGTCGCCCATGTCGA
>JBNGCX010000141.1:0-1772 GCA_049974865.1 Paracoccaceae bacterium | reverse complement strand
CTCCGAGCGCTATTGCGCGGGCGAGACGCCTCGCGCCGACTACGAGGCCGCCTTCCGCGACGCCTGGCTGGCCTGGGCGCCGCTCGACAGCTATCAGTTCGGCCCGATCGAGCAGAGCGGCGCGGCGCTGACCGTGAATTTCTGGCCGGACAAGAAGAATTTCGTGGGCCGCGGGTTGCGCGAACTGCTGGCCCAGCCCGAGGCGGCGCAGCGCGACCCGGCCACGGTGGCCGCGGGCTCGGCCGCGGCGCAGGGGCTGCCCGCGATCGAGATGCTGCTTTACACCGACGCGCCGGAATGCCCGGCGGCGATCGGCATCTCGGGCAATCTCTCGGCCCTCGCAGGCGGGCTTTACGATGGCTGGTTCGGCGATCTCGGCTGGGCCGAAATCGCCCGCACGGCCGGCCCCGACAACCCGGTCTACCTGTCCTCCGAGGAATTCACCAAGACCGTCTATACCGCGCTCGATTTCGGCCTGACCCGCATCGCCGACGCCCGCCTGGGCCGCCCGCTGGGCACCTATGAGCGCAGCTTCCCCACCCGGGCCGAGGCCTGGCGGTCGGGGCTGACCAACCAGATCATCGGTGCCCAGCTCTCGGGCATTGCCGAGATGGTCCGCGACGGCTTCGCAGGGGCCGTGCCCCCCGACGAGATCGACGAGTGGCTGGAGGTGATGGACCAGACGCAGGCACGGCTGGACGCCATCGGTGTGCCACTGGCCGAGGCGGTCGAGGACCCGATGACGCGCATCCGGGTCGAGGGGCTGCAGACCCAGGTGCAGTACCTGAAAATGAAACTGGCGCAGGACATCGGCCCGGCCCTCGGGGTCGAGACCGGGTTCAGCGCCGCAGATGGAGATTGACCGATGGACCGACGCCGCTTCCTGCTCTCCGCCACGGCCGGGGCCGCTACCTTTGCCGCGCCCCCTGTCTGGGCCGACTTGGGTGCGCCCGCCTACGTGAGCGCCGCCAACACGCCCGACAATGCCACCTGGCTGCTCGGCCTGGCGCTGGACGGCGAGATCCGCTTCCGCCTGCCGATCCCCAGCCGCGGCCATGCCGCCGCGACGCACCCGGAACGGGCCGAGGCGGTGGCCTTCGCCCGCCGGCCGGGGCGCTTTGCCGTGGTGCTCAACTGCGCCACGGGAGAGGAGATCGCCCGGCTAACCAGCCCCGAGGGGCGCCATTTCTACGGGCACGGGGCCTTCACCGCCGACGGGCGCTACCTGTTCACCACCGAGAATGCCTATGACATCCCCGACGGGCGGCTGGGCATCTGGGACGCCCAGAACGGCTACAGGCGCGTGGGCGAGGTGCCCTCGGGCGGGATCGGCCCGCATGAGATGATCCGCCTGCCCAATGGCGGCTTCGCCGTGGCCAATGGCGGCATCCAGACCCATCCCGACTATGAACGCGCCAAGCTGAACATCCCCACCATGCGGCCCAATCTCAGCTACCTCTCCGAAGAGGGCGAGATGCTGGAACAGGCCGCCATGCCGGACGAGATGCACAAGAACTCCATCCGCCATATCGACGCCGATGGCTCGGGCCGGGTGGCGATCGCGCTGCAATGGCAGGGCAACCCGCTGCAGAAGGTGCCGCTGATGGCCACCCACCGCCGGGGCGCGGCGATCGAGCTGCACGACCACCCCGCGACGGCGCGGCTGAAGCAATACGCGGGCTCCATCGCCGTTTCCGGCGACGGGGCCGAGATCGCCGTGACCGGGCCCAAGGGCGGGCATGTGCTTTTCTTCGGCGCCGACGGCGCGCCCG
>JBNGCX010000140.1:0-1775 GCA_049974865.1 Paracoccaceae bacterium | reverse complement strand
CCCTTGGCCAGCGCCCGGTCGGCCTCGAGGATGCGGCGCGAAACCTCGACCCGCACCCGCTCGGCGTCTTCCCTGGAGACCACGCCGCGGGCGAGGTCCTTCTCGACCTCTTTCAGCTGGTCGCGATAGACCTGCAGGTCATAGGCCGCCGGCGGCACCTGAGAACGGCCGCCGCGCAGCAGCGCCAGGACCAGTAGGGCAGCGGTGAGCAGGGCCGCTGCAGCGGCGATCAGCCAGAACGTCATGGGGCCTCCCGTGAATTTGCCTATTTGCGATGTATAATGCGCGGGCCCTGCCGAAAAGGGGCAATGCCCGCGGGTGCGACCACCTGTTCATGACAATGTCGCGATTTTTGCGGGAAGTGCCGCTGGCGGTCATGGCCGAAAGCTTTCAAAATCCGAAGAAAGGCGTGACACTCCGTGCCCGGAGAAAGGGGATTCGACCGACCCATGAAACGCTATTCCGTTTTCGCCGTCGCCCGCGAGGCGGCCCGCTATCACACCGGCTGGGCCCGCGCCTGGGCCTCGCCCGAACCCAAGAAGCGCTACGATGTCATCATCATCGGAGCGGGCGGGCACGGGCTGGCCACCGCTTATTACCTGGGCAAGAATTTCGGCATCACCAACGTGGCGGTGCTGGAGAAAGGCTGGCTCGGCGGCGGCAACACCGGGCGCAACACCACCATCATCCGGTCGAACTACCTGCAGGACCCGTCGGCCGCGATCTACGAGAAGGCCCGCAGCCTGTACGAGACGCTCAGCCAGGAGCTGAACTACAACGTCATGTTCAGCCCGCGCGGCGTGATGATGCTGGCCCAGACCGAGCACGAGGTGCGCGGCTACGAGCGCACCGCGCAGGCCAACGCCCTGCAGGGGGTGGAGACCACCTTCATCTCGCCCGACCGGGTCAAGCAGCTTGTGCCGATCATCAACATTTCCGGCCCGCGCTACCCGGTTCTGGGTGCGCTGTGGCAGCCCCGCGGCGGCACCGCGCGGCACGACGCGGTGGCCTGGGGCTATGCCCGCGCCTGTTCCGCCATGGGCATGGACATCATCCAGAAATGCGAGGTGACCGGCATCCGCGCCGAGGGCGGCAAGGTCGCGGGCGTGACCACCACCCGCGGCGATATCGACTGCGACAAGCTGGGCGTCGTGGTGGCCGGCCATTCCGGCGTGCTGGCCGAGATGGCGGGCTTCCGCCTGCCGATCGAGAGCGTGGCGCTGCAGGCGCTGGTTTCCGAACCCATCAAGCCCTGCATGGACGTGGTGGTGATGGCCAACACCGTGCACGGCTACATGAGCCAGTCCGACAAGGGCGAGATGGTGATCGGCGGCGGCGCGGACGGCTACAACAACTACACCCAGAGGGGCAGTTTCCACCATGTCGAGGAGACCGTGCGCGCGCTGGTCGAGACCTTCCCGATCATCTCAAGGCTGAAGATGCTGCGCCAGTGGGGCGGGATCGTGGACATGACCGGCGACCGCTCGCCCATCCTGTCCAAGACGCCGCTGGACAACTGCTTCATCAACTGCGGCTGGGGCACCGGCGGGTTCAAGGCGATCCCCGGCTCGGGCTGGGGTTTCGCCGAGCTGATGGCCAAGGGCGCCTCGCCACTGACCGAGGAGTTCGGCCTCGACCGCTTCCGCGAGGGGCGGTTCATCGACGAAAGCGTGGCAGCGGGGGTGGCGCATTGATGAGTTACGAAGACGTCTCGCCGACGCGGGCTTGGGAAACGATGCGCGACATGACGAAGACCCGCCCGGCGCCCGCCGCCG
>JBNGCX010000139.1:0-1877 GCA_049974865.1 Paracoccaceae bacterium | reverse complement strand
CCGTGATCCGACACTAACTCCGCTGCAGTCGCCTCCAATCCCGATTCCGGCAGGGCCGTGAGGATCAGGTCGACGCCCCAAGAGGCCCACAGCTCCGCAAACGCCCGGCCGAGCCCCTGGCTCGCTCCCGTGATCAGCACGAAGCTGTCCGGTTCCAGCTCTTGCCTAGCCCTCACGCGCTGCACTCCCCTCACAGTATCCTCCCATCCTCGAACGATGTCTCTAAGCCTGCGCTCGTCCAGTAGTATACATCCGCGTACCAACCGTCGTCGCCAGGACGTGCTCGCCGAGGCCTGCTCGCCGAGGCTATCGCACTTGACCCAAGTTGGCTGCAACGCACCTCAAGTCCCTGCCGCACGGCGCTTCTGGGTCCGGCCCCGGTTGGCAAACTCAAGTGCGTTGATCTCGGCCAACACCGCGAACGAGCGCTGCGGAGAGGATCGACCCATGGTATAGTCGGGCTATGACGATCACAACTCTCTGCCTGATACGGCACGCCCACGCCCACTGGACACCCGACGAGATGCGCCCCCTGTCGGCGGAGGGCGCCGCCGCTGCGTGGCGGGTCGCCGACCATCTGGCGTCAGACCCCATCGACGTCATCGTCAGCAGCCCTTACCGCCGGGCGATCGAAACCGTGCGCCCCCTCGCCGACCGGTTGGGCCTCGCCATTGGGATCGAGCCGGATCTGCGAGAGCGTACGCTTACCACCGCCTCCCTGCCGCCCGAGCGCTTCGAGACGGCGGTACGCGCGACGTGGAGCAACTTCGGGTTCACCCACCCTGGCGGGGAGACCAATCACGCCGCCCTGCAGCGTGGCGTCGCCGTCGTGCGGCGCCTCGTCCGCACGTGCCCTGGGCGCCACATCGTCGTCAGCACCCACGGCAATCTGCTCGCGCTGATCCTGCACCACTTCGATCCGACCATCGACTACGCCTTCTGGTCGGCGCTGACGATGCCTGACGTCTATCGTCTCCGGCTCGGCGACGAGCACCCGCACATCGCGCGCCGTTGGCCTCCCTCTCCCACCCCACCATCGTGAATGGGCAGCGACGCCGCGTCTGTGGCGTGCGTGCGGCGCTGCCCTGAACCGCATCGACCGGCCCGCTTGCAGCGCGCGCCCGCTCGGCTACCATGGTCTCTAGACCTATCCGAATGCGCGCTGCTGTGCCAGTGCAGCATCCAACGAGGACATCCTATGCCGTCAAACAAGTGGCGCGACTTTGGTAACCACACCTATGCCCTCACCGGCGGCTCCAATATCGGCATGATCGTCCACGAGGGCGCGGCGCTCATGGTCGACGCCGGCCTCGATCTCGATACCGCCCGCAAAGCATTACGCGAGCTTGTGGGTCTGAACGCCGACCCGGTGGCGATTGCGCTGACCCACGGCCACGCCGACCACTTTGGAGCGCCGGCTGGGCCGCCGAACGCTACCAGGTCCCCGTCTACGCCGCGCCGCTCGAGGGCGCCTTCGCGGAGCACCCCATCCTGGAGCCGCTCTTTCTCTACAGTGAGGCTGCTCCCATCGAGGAGCTGCGCACCAAGTTCACCCTCGCCGAGCAGGGCACCGGTCGCACTGAGCCTCTGAGCCCGGGCCGCACCACTTGGCCGAGGCCACAGCGGCGCGCCTCCGCGAGATCCGTGGGCTGACCCTCGCCGCCATCGACGAGCCGACCGAGCCCTACGGCGTGCTCCGGGCGGTGGCGGCGCACTATAACGTCGATTTCACGGCTCCGCAGTTCTTCTGGCTCTCCCTCACCACGATTCAGGCCGCACTGACCTCGCTCCAGCAAGCAGGGGAGGCCGAGGTCGTCATGGTCGACAACCACGTGCTCTGGCGCGCCCGCCGCTAACGCGCGCGAGGGATGGCGTCA
>JBNGCX010000138.1:0-1916 GCA_049974865.1 Paracoccaceae bacterium | reverse complement strand
CAACAGCTCCGCCCAGCGGGCGGCGACGCCGGCCCAGGGGAGGGCCTGGAACCAGTCGTCGTGGAGCCGCTCGGCCAATGCTTCGATTTCTGGATAACGCTTGCCCTCGCGCTTTAGGCGGTAGAAGCCGCGCCAGATCCAGGGGCCCCAAAGGGCCTGGGGCTCGCCGGTGCGGGTGCGGTCCTCGCCGCGTTTGGCGCGGGCCTCGGCGGCCTGCCGGTAGTCGGCGTAGAGCTGCAGCAGGGTGCGCAGGACGCTGTGCGGCATGCCTGCATCGCGGTGCGCCACCAGCGTCCGCTGCAGGCCGGTGACGGTGTCGCCGCCAGCACCACCATAGCCAAAGCGCGGCCAGGGCAGGGCGACGTCCAGGAAGGCAATGGCGTCCTTGCGACGCACGTGCCCGTCGGCGTTGGTCCACACCAACGATTTCGCCTTCCCCTCGGCCTCGCCAGCGTCCTCAGCGGCTTGATAAAGCGGATATTTGCCACCGATCAGCGCGATCCCGGCGCTGGCGTGGACGGCGGGGTGGCCCGCGGCGAACCGGCCCAGGTCGGCGCGGATCCGCTGCGCCAAGGTCACGACCACATCCCAGGCGCCGACGAAGAAGAGGTCGTCGCCGCCGGAGTAGATGGCATAGAGCGTGTCCCCCCGCTTGTCGCTGCGGGCCTCGCGGCTCACAGTTTCGGCCAAGGCGCCAACCCAGCCCTCAAAGAAGAGGCTCACGGCGAAGCTCAGCGCCGCCAGCCGCGAAAGACTCCTGGTTCCCTTGGGAAATCCCTCGGCGAAGAGCACGCCCAGGTTATCGACGTCCATTCGCAGGACGCCCAGGCGGTCGATGCCCTGGGCTTGCGCGGCCAGCGCCGAGAAAGGTTTCACGCTGCCAGGCTCGGGCAGCTCGTCGACGCGATCCCGAAGGTCGGCGATCTCCCAGTCCTGGATGATGGGCGTGACGTTGACCAGGAAGCGGCGCCCGACGGCGGTATGGGGCCGCGGCGAAAGCCCGGCCATCGCCGCATCGTCCAGCGCCAGCAGGACGCGGCGCCCACCGGCGCGCCCAGGTATCTCCTCGCTCACACCGGCTCGCAGGCCAAGCTCCGCCAGGACGCGCCCCCATCCTCCTGCAGGCGTCTCCGCGCCCGGATCCAGCGTCTCCAGCCAGAGATAACGCGCCCGCCGGAGGTCCTTCCCCAGCGCCTCGTAGGCCCGACACGCGGCACACTTGCGCGTGTCCGCCTCCACCTTGATGTCGGTGTGCTCACGGCCGCAGACCTGGCACTGGCTCTCCTCGTTGCCGCCGTGGTCCCGCGGCGCGAAGAGCGCCGTCAGGCCCTCGCCGAGCTCAGAGAACCGGCGCTGCTTGGCCCGCTGCAGGCCCGCGCCCACACCATCCCACGCCGCGGCGATCCGCCCGCCGTAGAAGTCGGCGGCCTTGAGCGCCTCCCAGGCCACCGCGAGGTAAAGATCGCCGTCGTGGTGCTTCAGCAGGGTCTCGCTGATGAAGCGTTGGATCTCGCGGAGACGCAGCGCCGCATCGGGCGGCGCCAGCAGATAGAAGCGGCCCCCGCCCTGGTAGATTAGGTTGGTCATCGGCAGGCCCAGCTCGCGCAGGATGTAACGGACCACGGCCTCGGTCAGCAACTGGAGATAGAAGGAGCGTCCTCGCAGCGCACTGGTCGCGCCCCGCGCCGTGATGGTGTAGATGAAGCTTTGCACGCCGCTGATGTCGCCGCCGACCAGGAGCGCCACGTCGGTCTCTGTGAGCGCCGCCGGCGGCTCGCTTTCGTCGCCGGCCCTGTGCCAGGCGCTGAGGCCCTCGAGCAACGCGCCGATCTCCGCGTCGGGTTGCGCGGCCAGACACGCCGTGAGCGCCGCCGTGGTCCGGCTGTGATCGTAGAGGCTCACGTCGGGCACCGACC
>JBNGCX010000137.1:0-2175 GCA_049974865.1 Paracoccaceae bacterium | reverse complement strand
GGGTCAGGGCGGGCGCGTCGTTGATGCCATCGCCGACCATCGCCACGGTCTTGCCCTCGTCCTGGAGCTGCTGTACCTTCTGGTCCTTGTTCTCGGGCAGCACCTCAGCGAAGTAGGTCTCGATCCCCAGCTCCTTAGCGACGGCGCGCGCCACGTCCTCACTGTCGCCCGTCAGCATCGCGACCTCGACGCCGCGCGCCTTGAGGCGCTCCACGACCTCGTAGCTCTCGGGGCGGATCTCGTCGGCGAGGGCGAAGGCCGCCACCACGGCGTCCTCATCGACCAGGTAGACGACCGTCTGCCCCTTGTCACCGGCCCCCTCGGCGAAGCCCGAGAGCCCCTCGGGCACGCTCAGCTCGAGCATCTCGACCAGCCGCGGCCCGCCGACGTAGGCCGTGCGCCCGTCGTAGGTCGCGCGAATGCCCCGGCCCTCGAGCGCCTCAAAGCCGGATACGTCCACTACCTCCACCTCGCGGTCGTGGGCCCGCTTGCGAATCGCCGCGGCGATCACGTGCTCGGAGTCGCCCTCCACCCCGGCAGCGAGTGCCAGCGCTCGCGCCTCGTCCCAGCCATCGACCGCCGCCATGTCGATGAGGCCGAACTCGCCCTTGGTGAGCGTGCCCGTCTTGTCGAAGATCACGGCGTCGAGCTCGCGCGCGTCCTCCAGCGCCAGCCGGTCGCGCACGAGGATGCCGTTGCTGGCGCCCAGCGAGGTGCTGATGGCCACCACCAGCGGCACCGCCAGCCCCAAGGCGTGAGGACAGGCGATGACGAGCACCGTGACGGTGCGCTCTAGCACCACCAGGTCGAGCCCCCGCGCCAGGAGCCACGCCACAGCGGTGATGAGCCCCACCCCCAGCGCCACGTAGAAGAGCCAACCGGCGGCACGATCGGCGAGCACCTGGGTATCGGACTTGCTCTCCTGAGCTTGCTCGACCAGGCGCATAATGCCTGCCAGCGCCGTCTCCTCCCCCGTGGCTGTGACGCGCACGCGGAGGCTGCCGCTGCCGTTGATCGTCCCGCCGATCACCTCGTCGCCGGGCGCCTTCTGCACCGGCTTCGACTCACCGGTGATCATCGCCTGGTTGACGCTGGAAGTGCCCTCGACGACCTCGCCGTCAGCGGGCACGCTGGCGCCGGGCCGCACCAGGACCAGATCACCCTCCACCAGCTCGTCGACGGGCACCTCCTCGGTCTCGCCGTCGTCGACAATCCGCTCGGCGGTGTCGGGCATCAGCTTCGCCAGCTCTTGCAGCGCGCCCGAGGCCTGACGGATGCTGCGCATCTCGATCCAGTGGCCCAACAGCATCACGTCGATCAGCGTCGCCATCTCCCAGAAGAAGCCCGCGGCGCCGGGGCGGAAGACGGCGAAGAGGCTATAGACGAAGGCGACGGTGATCGCCAGCGAGATCAGCGTCATCATGCCGGGACGCCGCTTCTTGATCTCCGGGATCGCCATCTGGATGAAGGGGACGCCGCCGTAGAAGAAGACAATGAAGGCGAAGGCCGGGCCGATCCAGCGGCTGCCCGGGAACTCGGGCATAGTGAAGCCCAACGTCTCCTGCAGGAAGGGGCTGAAGAGCAGCACCGGGAGGGTCAGCGCCAGGTTGATCCAGAAGCGGCGCCGGAACATCGCCTCGTGCCCGGCGTGACCGCCACCCCCGTGGTTGCCCCCGTCGCCGTTGTGGTCATCACCTTGATGATCGTGCTGTTGTCCTTGCTGTGATGCATGTTCGTGTCCGTCTGCCATGGGCGCGCCCCTCCTCCGCAAGCTCATCGTGCCGTCGATGGTCCAATCCTTCTATCATGAGTATAGCACGGGCGCGCCTCCTGCAAGGGTGGCGCGCGTGGGCCCCGACGGCGGACCGGGTTGGCAGAGTTGGGGTTGGGTTGCGCGAAAAGACCTTTAAGCTTTTGAAAAGCTCAAAGGTCTCGCCCCTCGTCTCCGATTGCGCCGCGCGCGGATTTGCTGTATAGTGTGAGTAAGGCTTGGCGTCTCTTCGCGACCCGACGTCACAGACCGCCTCACCTCGTTCCTCAGCCTGTCCTGCAGCCGTCGGCATGCGCATGCCAGGCCCGTATCCACTCTCTCAGCTCATGCGTGTGAGGAGGTATGCGGTGAGGAGACAACGTGGCATGACCCCCCTGATCGTACTGGCGCTCTCGCTGCTTGTC
>JBNGCX010000136.1:0-2196 GCA_049974865.1 Paracoccaceae bacterium | reverse complement strand
CAGGACGAGGACGCCGTCCACGTCGGCGTCAGCATCTGGGTCGCGATGCTCGCGGCCGGGGGTCAGACCTACGTCCTTGAGCAGGTCGATGGTCAATGGGCCATCACCGGCACCACCGGCCCGATGTGGATAAGTTAGGCCATCGCCGCCCCGCCCCAACTTGGCACAGGGCGTCATCCAACCTATACTGAGTCCTGGGAAGACCGATACGACCCCGTGTCCATCACCCAAGGATAGGGCGGTGACCTATGAACTACTGGCAAGGGAAGCACATCCGGCTCCGCGGCATCGAGCCCGACGACGCCAGATACTTCTACGGCTGGAACCTCGATAACGAGTGGGGCCGCGGGCTGGACGTCGTCTGGCCCCCGGCCTCCCGTGCGGCCGTCGAACCGTGGGCCAGGGAGCAGTCACAGAAGCAGCTTGAGGAGGACCAATACCATTGGATGATCGAGACGCTCGACGGCGTTCCCGTCGGCTCGATCGACACGCACCACTGCAACCCGCGATACGGCACCTTCAGCTACGGAATTGGCATCGGCCCCGAGCATCGACGGCACGGCTATGCACGCGAAGCCATCTACCTCGTGCTCAAGTACTACTTCGAGGAGCTGCGCTATCAGAAGGTGACCGTCGCCATCGACAGCAACAACGAGGCGTCGATCCAGCTCCACGAAGGGTTGGGATTCGCGCTGGAGGGCACCCACCGGCGGATGGGCTACACGGAGGGGCGCTACTTCGACGTGCACTGGTACGGCATAACGGTGGAGGAGTTCCACGAGAACTTCGCCGCCGAGCAGGCGTAATCTGGACGCCGACGCGATGCCCCTCATCCAAGCGCACAGTTCACGGCGCCGGCGCAGGTGGGATCGGCCGATCGGCCCTGCCGTCCTCAGCGTGCTCGTCGCCCTCATCGTGAGTTGCACCCGCGCCCCCACACCCTCGCCGACCCCACGACCACCCACGTCAACGACAGAGCCCACGACACAGCCATCACCCACCACCGCGCCGTCGCCCACGGCCGAGCCCGTCGTCATCGTCGAGGATCTCACCTATCTGCGGCCCCTGGTCCCTGACGCCGACGAGCGGCAGCTCGATGTGTATGCCCCGGCGCTGCCCGCGCCCGACGACGCGGGCTATCCGACGGTGATCTTCGCCCACGGCTACAATCAGAGCCGCCGTGCCCTGGTCACGGTCAGCCGAGGGATCGCCGCCGAAGGCGCCGTCGTGATGACGCCGAGCTGGCCCACCGACCCCACCTCAGCCGCCTCGTGGCGCGAGATGACCGAGGCCCTAGCCTGTGCCGTGCGCTACGCCCGCGACAACGGGCCGGCATACGGCGCCGACCCCGATCACGTCATCCTCGTCGGTTTCTCAATGGGCGGCGCGCTGGGCGCGCAGGTCGCGCTTGCCGAGGATGGCCTCGATGCCCTGTGGGCCGAGTATGCCGCCGAGCACGAAGGCCCCCCGCCGCAGGTGGCGTGCGTGTCGGCCGATACCCCGGTGCGGGTCGATGCTTTCGTCGGCATTGGCGGCGCCTACGCGTTGGCCGACCGCTTCGAGGACACCGATCCCGATCTGTGGGCGCTTCTGACCCAACTCGGGAACAACGCAGACCTCGTGATACGCCTCCTTCACGGCGAGTTCGATACGACGGTATCCCCGGAGGTCTCCCAGGCCTTCGCGGACCGGCTCTCCGCTGCCGGGCTCGATGTCGCGGTGGTCACCTACGACAGCGGTCACGTCGTGCCGCGGGAGCTCACCGTCGAGACTGTCACCGCGCTCGCCGAGCGCTGAGCGTGACCCGGAAACCCGCGAAACATACGGCCAAACGTCTGTGCCCTTTGGCGACCCAGCACCAACCCAGGAAAGGACGACAACGATGACATCCCTGAACATCGGTTTCTTACACCCCGGCTCGATGGGCATCTCACTCGCGGCCTCGGCCCAGAACAGCGGTCACACCGCCTATTGGGTCTCCGAAGGGCGCAGCGACGCGACCCGCGCGCGGGCCGAGGCGCACGACCTCGTCGATGCGAGCACGCTCGACGCGCTCTGCAAACGCGTCGACGTGATCGTCAGCATCTGCCCGCCCCACGCCGCGGAGACCGTCGCTGCCAATGTGGCAGCCTGCGGGTTTGGCGGGCTCTATCTCGACGCCAACGCCATCTCCCCGGGCAGGACCGCGCGCATCGC
>JBNGCX010000135.1:0-2223 GCA_049974865.1 Paracoccaceae bacterium | reverse complement strand
GTCCACGTCACCCCAGGCACACAGATCGACGCAAAGGACCTCCTCGTCGAGTTCGAAGAATGAACGCGACAGGCGAAAGGTCCCAAAGCCGCGCGCCGGGATACGGCGCGCGGCTTGCCGTTGCGTCGGCGCTGGAACCGCCAGTCAACTGCCGTTAGGCCGGAAGCCGTGACCGCAACCGACGGAGGCCTCCCATGCCGACCGCCACGCCGCTCTACGCCGGGCTGCTCGCCCTGCTCTATCTCTTTCTCAGCTACCGGGTGATCCGGCAGCGCGTCACGGCCCGGCTGGCACATGGCGACGGCGGCGACGCGGAGCTGTCGCTGCGCATGCGGGTCCATTCCAACTTCAACGAATACGTGCCGCTGGGGCTGATCCTGCTGGCGGGCGCCGAGCTGCAGGGCGCGCCGCTGTGGGTGGTGCACGGGCTCGGGGCGATGTTGGTGGCGGGGCGGCTCGGCCATGCCTGGGGGATGAGCCAGACGCCGGGCAAGCCGATCGGCCGCGGTGGCGGCACGGTGCTGACCTATGTCATGCTGCTCACGGCCGCACTGGCCAATATCGGACACGCGCTTTTCTAAGGAGAACACCATGCTGGAGCTTTTCGCCGACCCGGCCGTCTGGGCCTCTTTCCTGACGCTGACGGTGCTCGAGATCGTGCTGGGCGTGGACAACGTGATCTTCCTTTCCATCGCCGCCTCGAAACTGCCCGAGGAGCAGCGCGCCCGCGCCCGGTTCATCGGGCTGATGGGGGCGCTGGTGCTGCGGGTGGCGCTGCTGTTCTCCATCGCCTGGATCGTGACCCTGTCCGAGCCCTTCGCCACCATCGCGGGCTTCGGCATTTCGTGGCGCGACCTGATCCTTCTGGCGGGCGGTCTGTTCCTGCTCTGGAAGGCCTCGACCGAGATCTTCGAAGAGGTCGAGGGCCCGGACGAAGAGGCCGCGGCCCGCGCCGCCGCCAAGGCCGTCTTCGCGTCGGTGATCTTCCAGATCATGATCCTGGACCTGGTGTTCTCCCTGGACAGCGTGATCACCGCGGTGGGCATCGCCGACCATCTGGAGGTGATGATCGCGGCCGTGGTGGTGGCGATCGTGGTGATGATGTTCGCCGCCCAGCCCATCGCCGATTTCGTCGAGGCGCATCCCTCGACCAAGATGCTGGCGCTGGCCTTCCTGGTGATGGTGGGCATGGCGCTGATGGCCGACGGGCTGCATTTCCATGTCGAGCGCGGCTTCATCTACGCGGCCATGGTCTTCGCCGGCGGGGTCGAGGGGTTGAACCTGCTGCGGGCGAAACGCCGGAGGGCGGCAAAAATTCGCGCCGAGGAGTGATTTTCCCCTTGCAGGGGACGGCGGCCTTGGGTAGATCACCGCTCACCCAACGGACGCGGGCGTAGCTCAGGGGTAGAGCATTACCTTGCCAAGGTAAGGGTCGTGAGTTCGAATCTCATCGCCCGCTCCAGATTTCCTCCCTCGGGGAGGGTCGAAAAGGCGCCTCGAGAGAGGCGCTTTTTTCGTTTCAGGCCGAGGACGGCCTTGGCCCGTCGGCCCGCGATGGCCGCCGCGACTGCGCCAATCCCATTGACTCAGATCATCGCGCCCGCTGGCGGGCACGGGTAATCCTTGCGCAGGCTTCAAGGGAGAACAGTCATGACAAGATTCGCCATTGCATTGGCAGCCACGCCCCTTTCCGCCGCGCCATCCCTTGCCGATCCGGCCGGTCCGGGCGGGTATCACGATCACATGTGGGGAGGTTACGGCATGGGCTACGGCTTCTTCGGCCTCGGGCTGACGATCCTGTTCTGGGCGGTGCTGATCGCGCTGGCCGTCTTCGCCTTCCGCTGGCTGAGCCAGTCCGGCACCCTGCCCCCGAAATCCAAGGGCGACGACGCGCTGGAGATTCTCAAGCAGCGACTGGCCAAGGGCGAGATCGACCCCGAGGAATACGCAGTTCGCAAGAAGGCCCTTGAGGAATAGGCCGGCCGCAAACGCCCGCCGGAACCGGCCCGCCCGGCGGGTTCCCGCGGGAAAAACGGGGGGCCGCGCGGCACGGGCGGCGGCGCACCGAGGGCCTTGCCGGGGCGGCGGAAATTTTCCGCCGATCCCCCCTTGCAGCCGCCGCGCGGGGGCGCTAGATACTCCCCACCCAACGGACGCGGGCGTAGCTCAGGGGTAGAGCATTACCTTGCCAAGGTAAGGGTCGTGAGTTCGAATCTCATCGCC
>JBNGCX010000134.1:0-2349 GCA_049974865.1 Paracoccaceae bacterium | reverse complement strand
AAGCTGCGCTTCGCCATCCGCGAAGGCGGCCGCACCGTCGGCGCCGGCGTCGTCTCCAAGATCATCGAGTGATCCCTCGATAACCGGATTGGAATGGCCGCCCGTTTGGGCGGCCTTTTCTTTTGGCCAGAGCCGGGCTAGCCTGCGTGGTGCAACCGATGGAGGGCGCAATGGACAAGTCTCTGATCTGAACCCCTTGGATCAACACGCAGAGGACAGCAGAGACATGCCAGCCCGCTTTCTGGACGCCCGGGCGCGTCACCCCATCACCCTGCCCGACGGGCAGGCCTTCGAGAACACCGTGCATCTGAACCAGGTGATCGACCACCCGAATATCGAGGTCGGCGACTTCACCTATTACAACGATTTCGAGCCGGTCTCCGACCACGCCGCGCGAATCGCCCCCTATCTCTATCCCGGCGCGCCCGAGCGGTTGGTGATCGGAAAGTTCTGCCAGTTCGCCCACGGCACGCGCTTCATCACCGCCTCGGCGGATCATCCCAGGCGCTGGTTCACCGCCTATCCTTTCGCCGTGTTCGATTCGTCGAAGATGCCGCTCTTCGCCGAGGAATTCGCAAAGGGCGGCGACACGGTCATCGGGCATGATGTCTGGATCGGCCACGGGGCGATGGTCCTGCCCGGTGTGACGGTCGGCAATGGGGCGATCATCGGGGCGGGCGCGGTGGTGGCGCGTGACGTGCCGCCCTATGCCGTGGTGACCGGCAACCCGGCCCGGGTCGTGCGGCAGCGCTTCTCGCCGGCCACCGTGGCGCTTCTGCAGGGCCTGCGCTGGTGGGACCTGCCGCTGGACGAGATCGAGGCGCTGTTGCCGGTGCTGGCCTCGGCCGACGAGGCCGCGCTGGCCCGCGCGACGGCGCGTTTGCGGCCAGAAGGCGGCGGGGAGCAAAACGCCCCTTGATCTTGCCGCGCAACTGTCTTAACTCGCCCTACGGCCTAGGGGTGTAGCTCAGTTGGTAGAGCATCGGTCTCCAAAACCGAGGGTCGGGGGTTCGAGCCCCTCCGCCCCTGCCAGGCCTTTCCCGGAGATGTGGCGGAGCGCAGTGCGGACGGATCACGGACGCGGCCCTGCGCCCTTGTAAATCCCGCCGCAAGCGCGTATCTCCGCGCCGTTGGCAGACAGCTAGGTCAGGAAATATGGCAAAGACGAATCCGCTTCAGTTCATCCAGCAGGTGCGGTCCGAGGTCGCGAAGGTGGCCTGGCCGTCGCGGCGCGAGGTGTTCCTGACCACCGTCATGGTCTTCATCATGGCGACGGTGACGTCGATCTTCTTCTTCCTGGTCGATCTGCTGATCCGCAGCGGGCTGAACGGGCTGCTGGGGCTGTTCGGCTGAGCCGGGATTTCGGGGCCTTCGGCCTTGAAAAGCGGGGGAAACGCCTGTAATGCGGGCGCTACCTTTGAAACCGGCGTGCATCGATTCGGGTTGCGCGCTGTTTTTCATTCCAAGGGAAAGCGGAATAACCGCTTGAGTTAATTGAGGTTTCGGCGGGTCCGCCGGGCGATGCGAGGTGACGGGCAAGATGGCGAAGCGGTGGTATTCGGTGAGCGTGCTCTCGAATTTCGAGAAAAAGATCGCCGAGCAGATCAAGGCAGCCGTCGTCGAGAGCGGCCTCGAAGACGAGATCGAAGAGGTTCTCGTGCCCGAGGAGGAAGTGATCGAGGTGCGCCGCGGCAAGAAGGTGACGGTGCCGCGCCGTTTCATGCCCGGTTACGTGCTGGTGCGGATGGAGATGACCGACCGCGGTTATCACCTGATCAACTCGATCAACCGCGTCACGGGCTTCCTGGGCCCGCAGGGGCGGCCGATGCCGATGCGCGACGATGAGGTGAACCAGATCCTCAACCGCGTCGAGGAAGGCGTCGAGGCGCCGCGCTCGCTGATCACCTACGAGGTGGGCGAGCAGGTGAATGTGACCGACGGGCCCTTCGAGGGCTTCGCCGGGATGGTCGAAGAGGTGGATGACGACAACCAGCGCCTCAAGGTGACCGTATCGATCTTTGGCCGGGCGACCCCGGTCGAGCTGGAATTCACGCAGGTCTCCAAGGCGACCTGACGTGTGCAACGTGGAAGGCACGGTGGGCGCGCCCATCACGCCGGACCACGCAACCGAAGACCTCGCTGACGCGTCGGCGGGGGAGTTGAAAGAAGGAGAGGCCAAATGGCCAAGAAACTCGCAGGCACGATGAAGCTGCAAGTGCCGGCCGGTCAGGCGAACCCGTCGCCGCCGGTGGGTCCGGCGCTGGGTCAGCGCGGCATCAACATCATGGAATTCTGCAAGGCGTTCAACGCCAAGACGCAGGACATGGAGCCCGGTGCGCCCTGTCCGAC
>JBNGCX010000133.1:0-2468 GCA_049974865.1 Paracoccaceae bacterium | reverse complement strand
TTCATGTTCAAGAACATCGAGGCGGTAGATGCCTTCCAGGCGTCGGAGACCGGCCAGGCGATGAAGGAATCGATGACCCGCCGGGGTCTGCTGGGGCTGCAATTCTGGCATAACGGGATGAAGCAGTTTTCGGCCAAGGTGCCGCTGATCATGCCCGAGGACGCGAAGGGCCTGAAATTCCGCGTCCAGACCTCGGACGTGCTTGTCGCCCAGATGGAAGCGCTGGGCGCCAGCCCGCAGCCCATGGCCTTTTCCGAGGTCTATGGCGCGCTGCAGACGGGCGTCGTCGACGGACAGGAAAACACCTGGTCGAACATCTACGGCCAGAAGTTCTTCGAGGTGCAGGACGGCATCACCGAAACCAACCATGGCGTGATCGACTACCTGGTGGTGACTTCGGTCGACTGGTGGGACAGCCTCGACCCGGCGGTGCGCGACCAGCTGGCCACGATCCTGGCCGAGGTCACCGAGACCCGGAACAGCGAATCCTTCGCCGTGAACGAAGAGGCCAAGCAGGCGATCATCGACGCCGGGACCGAAGTGCGCCAGCTGACGCCGGAACAGCGCCAGGCCTGGGTCGACGCGATGAAGCCGGTCTGGAGCCAGTTCGAGGCAGATGTCGGCGCCGAGAACATCGCCGCCGCGCAGGAAATCAACGCCGGCCTCTAGGCCCGGCCACATGACAGACGGGGACGGCGGCCCTTTGGCCGCCGTCTTCGCCCAACCCAGTCGAGATTTTCCGGGGGGACAGGGGAATGAGCGCGTCTTACCGGCCCGGGACCGCAATCGGGCGCGCGGTCCATGCCTTCGAGGAAACGGCGATCGCGATCCTTCTGGGGTTGATGACGCTTGTCACCTTCGCCAATGTCGTCGTCCGCTACGTGTTCAATTTGCCCTGGGTGCGCACCGGGGCCGAGGCGTTGGGCGTGCAATTGCCCACCACGATCATCTGGGCGCTGGAACTGACGCTGGTTCTGTTCGCCTGGCTGGTGTTGTTCGGCATCGCCTACGGGTTCAAGATCACCATGCACCTGGGCGTCGACGCGGTGCTGAACCTGGTGTCGCGCGGCACGCGGCGAGCGATGTCGCTGACGGCGGTTGCGATCTGCCTGGTCTACGCTCTGCTGCTGATGAAGGGGGCGTGGGACTACTGGGCGCCCTTCGCGGGGCTGGATGCGACCACGGGGCGGTGGTTCCCGACCGGGTTCGCCAACAGCCGCGACCAGGGCTGGTACGAGACCGAACAGATCCCGATCCCCGAGTGGCTGCGCTTCATCGAGCCGATCTTCAACGAGGGCGAGGAATACGAGAAGCTGCCCCGCTTCATCCCCTATGCCATGCTGCCCGTCGCGGCCGCGCTGATCCTGTTCCGGCTGGGCCAGGCGTCATGGCGCATCGTGACCGGCCGCCAGGAATGGCTGATCGCCAGCCACGAGGCCGAGGATGCCGTGGCCGAGGCCGAAGCCGCCGCGCGTAAGGAAGGCTGAGCCCATGGAAGTCGCGCTTCTTTTTGCCATGGTCATCGGCTTCCTGCTGATCGGCGTGCCGATCGCGGTGTCGCTGGGCACCGCATCTATGGTGTTTCTCCTCGTGTTCTCGGACACCTCGCTCGCCTCCATCGCGCAATCGCTCTATCAGGCGATGGCGGGCCATTACACGCTTCTGGCGATCCCGTTCTTCATCCTTGCGTCCAGCTTCATGTCGACGGGCGGCGTGGCGCGGCGGATCATCCGCTTTTCCATCGCCTGCGTCGGACATCTGAGGGGCGGGCTGGCCATCGCGGGCGTGTTCGCCTGCATGCTGTTCGCCGCGCTGTCGGGATCGTCGCCCGCCACCGTGGTCGCCATCGGGTCCATCGTGATCGCCGCGATGCGCAAGGTGGGCTATACCCGCGATTTCGCCGCCGGCGTGATCTGCAACGCGGGCACGCTGGGCATCCTGATTCCACCTTCCATCGTGATGGTGGTCTATGCCTCGGCCACCGACGTGTCGGTGGGGCGGATGTTCCTGGCCGGCGTGATCCCGGGGCTGATCGCGGGGCTGATGCTGATGACGGCGATCTACGTGATCGCCACGATCCGCGACATGCCCAAGGGCGAGTGGCAGGGCTGGGGCGAGATCTTCGCCAGCTTCCGCGAGGCGTTCTGGGGACTGATGCTGATCGTGATCATCATGGGCGGCATCTACGGCATCCCGGGCGTGACGGGCGCGATCTTCACGCCCACCGAGGCCGCCGCCGTCGCCTCTGTCTATGCCTTCGTGATCGCGGTCTTCGTCTATCGCGACATGGGGCCGCTGAAACCGCGCGAGGACGGCGGCGCGCCCATGCCCTTGCTGCGCCGGCCGCAGGCGCTGCTGACCGGGTTCGTGCACCGCGACACGCGGCACACGCTGCTCGAGGCGGGCAAGCTGACCATCATGCTGATGTTCATCATCGCCAACGCGCTGATCCTGAAGCACGTGCTGAC
>JBNGCX010000132.1:0-2519 GCA_049974865.1 Paracoccaceae bacterium | reverse complement strand
GGCTTTACGTGTTCATCGTAAGCGTTGTTTGGCGCCCACGGTCCGATCAGGTTGACGGCTGGAAGTTCCAGGGGAGGAGGTCGTCGATGCGGTTGTGGGGATGGCCGTTCGCGATGGCCTCGAGGGTGGCCTTGAGATAGGCGAATGGCTCGACACCGTTGATCTTGCAGGTCTCGATCAGCGACGCGATGCGGCCCCAGGTCCGGCCGCCTTCGTCGTGGCCCGCGAACAACGCGTTTTTTCTGTTCAGGGCGATCGGGCGGATCAGGTTCTCGACGGAGTTGGAGTCGATCTCGACGCGGCCATCCTGGAGGAAGGTCTGCAGGCCGTCCCAGTGTCGATGGATATAGGCGAGCTTCTCGCCCAGGCGGGACTTGGGCGAGACGCGCAGGCGGTTTTGTTGGAGCCAGTCACCGAACGCGGCGACCAGGGGCGCGGTGCGCGCCTGCCGGGCCGAGAGGCGCTGGCCGGGGGCGCAGCCGCGGATGTCGGCCTCGACCGCATAGAACTCGGCGATGCGGCGCAGGCCCTCGGCGGCAATCTCGGAGCCGTCGCGGTCGAACACCTCCTTCAGCTTGCGCCTTGCGTGCGCCCAGCAATGCGCAACGCGGATCGGGTCGCCGCCCGTGCGGGACGGGCACGTCAGGCGGTTGTAGCCCGTATAGCCGTCGAGCTGCAGGATCCCGTCGAACCCGCGCAGGAACCTCTCGGCGTTCTTGCCGCTGCGGTCGGGCGCGTAGAAGTAGACGACCCCTGGCGGGTCATCCCCGCCCCAGCCCCGGTCGTCGCGGGCCAGCGCCCAGAGGTAGCCGGTCTTGGTTCGGCCGCGCCCGGGATCCAGGATCGGCGCCGTGGTCTCATCCATGAACAGCTTCGTGGAGCCCTTCAGATGTTCGGCCAGCCGGTCGACGACCGGCCCCAGGTGGAACGCGGCCACGCCCACCCAGTCGGCCAGGGTGCTGCGATGGATATCGATCCCCGACCGGGCCAGGATCCGGCTCTGGCGATACAACGGCAGGTGATCCGCGTACTTGCCGACCAGCACATGGGCGATGGCGCCCTCGGTGGGCAGGCCGCCCTCGATCAGGGCCGCCGGTGCGGGGGCCTGTGTCACCCCGTCGGTGCAGGCCCGGCAGGCATATTTGGGGCGGATGGTGACGATCACGCGCAACTGCGCGGGCACGATGTCCAGCCGCTCGGTGCGATCCTCGCCGATCCTGTGCATCTGCCCGCAGCCGCAGGGGCAGTCCAGGCTGTCGGGCTCCACGATCCGTTCGATCCGCGGCAGGTCCGCAGGCAGATTGCCGCGGTTGCGCCGGACAGGGGCCGACTTGCGCCGCTGCGTCTTCTCCGAGGGCGCCTGGGTATCGCGCTGCGCCTCGACCTCACCCACGGCAACTTCGAGATCCTCGAAGGCAAGTTGCCTGTCGTCCTCGCTGAGCTTCTCGGACTTCTTGCCATGCACAACATGGTTCAGCTCGGCCACCAGATGCTCAAGACGCGCGTTGATCTCCTTGAGCACGCTGTTCTCGCGCAGCAACGCGGCGACGGCGTCGCGCTGGTCCTCGGGCAGGGCCGAGAGGTCGATCATGGCAGCGGCAGGCATGGCGCCACGATACCTTGAACAGATCGGAAATGCGCGCCCGTTCGGCCCCCGCGATTCACTCTGCCGCAGCTGGCTGTCGGGCCTCCAGCGCCCGGACCCGGCGCCAGTCCAGCCCGGCGAACAGGGCCTCGAACTGCGCCCGGTTCAGCGTCATCACGCCGTCCCGGATCGCCGGCCAGGTGAAGGTGGTCTCCTCCAGCCGCTTGTAGCCCATCACCAGCCCGGTCCCATCCCAGAACAGGATCTTGAGCCTGTCGGCCCGCTTGGCGCGGAACACGAACACCGTGCCCGTGAACGGGTCTTCCTTCAGAACCGACTGGACCAGCGCCGCCAGCCCGTCATGGCCTTTCCGGAAATCCACCGGCTGCGTCGCGACCAGGATGCGCACCTTGTGCGAGGGCATCATCATGACGCCGCTCCGAGCGCACGCACGATCTCGGCGATGCGCACGGCCGGCGTGGCAGCATCGAGGTGGAGCGCGACATTACCGATCGTGATCCGGATCTCGCCTTCGGCGCGAGGGTCGATGGCATCGGCCGCCGAGGGCTCCGCCGCGCACAGCACAAGCGGCGCGAACACGGCCTCATCTCCGCCGCTCTCGTCGGCCGGCAGAACAAGTTCCCCGTCCTTCGCCAGACGCCGCCACGCCGACAACTGGTTCGGCTGAACTCCAAACCGCGCCGCCACCGCGTTGACCGTCGCGCCGGGCCGAAGCGTCTCGGCAACGGCCTGCGCCTTCACCTCGTCCGGCCAGCGCCGATGCCCGGACGAATGGATCTCCACCCCGAGCGATCTGAGAAACGCATTCGTAGCGCACATTGCGAAACGCACTCCCTGTCTTGCCACAGGGATGGCCTCGCACTGGCTAATGCAGGGCGAAAGGTGGGGTCCAACCGCCGCTTACGCCCGGGAC
>JBNGCX010000131.1:0-2655 GCA_049974865.1 Paracoccaceae bacterium | reverse complement strand
GCGCGAAGGCGGCCGCCAGCGCCGCCTCGACGGGCCACCTGGACGGCGCCGTGGCGGTCTGACCGCGCGAGTGGTAGGCGGAGACAAGCCGGCGCACGTCCGCGTAAGGCAGCGGCGCGGACCAGGCGTCGCCCAGGCCGAAGGCCCGCACCACGCCCGGGTCCTGTGTCCGGAGCAGGGCCAGGGACACCTTTTCGCGCAGCGCCTTGCCGACGCCAGCGCTGACCAGGAACGGCCATTCGGGATGCAGCCGCCCGGTGACCCGAAACGGGTAGCCGGGCTGCGCGCGGCTGTTCAGGATTTCGAAGTCCTCGATATCGATGCGGCCCTCGGCGTCCAGGCTTTCCAGCAGGCCGCTTCTGACCACCCCGGCATCGACCCTGCCGGCGGCGACGGCCGCGACGATCGCGTCTTGGGGAAAGCCCATGAAGCGCAGCGGGCCCAGATCGGCGAAAGGGTCTATATTCTGGTGCATCATCTCGGACCAGGCGAGCTGGAACCCGCCGAAAGCGTCGGGGCTGACGGCCGCCAGGCTCTTGCCCGCCAGGTCGCCGAGGGTCTGCATCCCCTTGTCGCGGCGTGCGAAAATCACCGTGCCGTAGGACAGAAGCCCGGTGGCCCCGCCGGGCAGGAGGCGCTCGCGGGTGGCCAGGGCGCTGAGCGGGTATTCCTCGGCGAGGGCGACGAAATGGCCGGGATTGGTGATCAGGAAGTCGATCTGCTTGGCCGCAAGCTTGCCGGGCGCGGAGACCAGTGTCACCGGCACGATCTCGAAGCGCCAGCCCTCGACAGCCGCGGTCAGATAGGCCGCAAGGGGCTGCCAATAGGCCCGCGCGGCGTCGGTCCCGCGATAGGCGAGCACGCCCAGACGGGCGCTCTGAGCCTCGGTCTCCGCCATGCCCGGCGCCGCCGGGACCAGGAAAAACGCGGCCGCTATGATGGCCAGGACATATCGCACAGGCCGGCACCATCCTCCCTTGCTGAGTGCAACTTTCCCGTGACGAGGGCCAATCATAACCGAAAATCGGGCCCAGTGTTACTTTTCGGCGCGATTGGGGGCGGGGCGACAGTCCGGCGCGCCGGGCGGGAAATTTTTCCCCGGCGTTGACCTGCATCAAGGGTTCCTTTGGGATTGGCCGGATAAGAATGGTCACAGGCCGGAACCGGCTGGCCGACACCGACCAGCCTCCAGGCCGACCGGGCCGAGGCCGGGGCAGGATCCATGCTGGTGCAGAACATCTAGGTTGGAATGAAAATGGAATTGGCCAAGGACGCGATTTCCGGCGCAGGACGAGCCGACGGGCAGGGCTTTGCCGGCATCCTGAATGGGACGACCACGCTGGGCGGTGCGGAGCGCGAGACGGTTTTCAGCCCGACCCGCTGGCCGATCGATGCAACGGTCGCGGCGGCGGCGCCGGAGGCGGCGATCGTCTCTTCCGACCCGCTGAGCGCCATCGACTGGGGCAGCAGGGTGCCGGCCACCGTTATCGACGTCTATTTCGCGCCGGCCGGGACCTATATCGACGGCGTCACCGACCTGGGCCCCTCGCAGGGGTTCACCGCCTTCGAGAAGCGGATGGTCTTCTCGGCGCTCGAGCAGATCGAGAACGTCACCAATCTCGACTTCCGCGAGACCACCTCGCCGAGCGTGGCCGAGTTCCGGCTGGGCACCTTCGATCTGCCCGAGGGCGTGGTTTCCTTCATGGAGCCGCCGGGCGGGGCCTATTCCGGATTCATGGGCATCGATCCCTATTACTTCCGCGCCTATGACATCGACAGCGGGAACCCGCTGTTGTCGCGCGGCGGCTATGTCTACGCCTTCATCCTGCACGAGCTGGGCCATGGGCTGGGCCTGGCCCATCCGCATGACGAAGGCGGCAGTTCAACCATCTTGCAGGGCGTAGATGCGCCCTGGCATTCCTACGGGGTCGGCGACCTCAACCAGGGCGTCTTCACGATGATGAGCTGGAACCACGGCTGGCCGGGCGGCCCCTATGGCGACGAATATTACGACGGCACCTATCTGTACGTGAACGATTTCGGCTACGAGGCCACGCCGATGGCGCTCGACATCGCGGTGTTGCAGCGGAAATACGGCGCCAATCTCGGCCATGCCACGGGCGATACCGTCTACCGCCTGCCGGCGACGAACGGGTTCGGCACCTTCTTCGAAAGTATCTGGGACGCCGGGGGCACCGATACCATCCGCTACGACGGCCATGCCGATGCGATCATCGATCTCCGGCCCGCCACGCTGCAGGGCGAGGTCGGCGGCAGCGGCTTCGTCTCCTACGCGGCGGGAATCCGGGGCGGGTTCACCATAGCCGCCGGGACCGTGATCGAGAATGCCACCGGCGCCGCGGGCGACGATACCCTGACCGGGAACGGGGCGGCCAACCTGCTGCAGGGCAGGCTGGGCAACGACACGATCGACGGAGGGGCCGGGAACGACACCCTGCGGGGCGGCGCCGCGTTCGACAGCCTGCTGGGCGGTGGCGGCGCCGACCTGGTTTTCGGAGACGACGGCCGCGACACCGCCTATCTGGGGGCGGGCAACGACCTCTACCGCGACAATGCCCAGGGCGGCGATCTGGGCCGGGACACCGTGTTCGGCGGGGTGGGCGATGACACCGTGCAGGGCGGCAATGGCGCTGA
>JBNGCX010000130.1:0-2726 GCA_049974865.1 Paracoccaceae bacterium | reverse complement strand
CCGGAGGGGGGAGAACCGGAGGGGGGAGAACCGGAGCCTTGCGCTCTGGCGCGGGCCGGGATATAGTCTGCGGGGAGGCGGCGGGCTATGCGGTAAGAAACGCAGGAGGCGATGAGGTGTGAGGACGACACCGCGCGCAGGGGTACGATTGGGGCGGGCTGGCTGGGTTCGTTGGTCGGCGTTTGTCGTGGCGGTGCTGTTGCTGGCAGGCTGCGTGACGCCGCCGCCCGATGCGGTAACGCCCACAGCGACGGCTACGCGGGTGGTGGCCACGCGCTGGCCGACGGCCACGCCCACGGCGACGCATACGCCGTTGCCTTCCCTGACGCCGACGGCCACCCGCACCCCCACGCCGACGCCGTTGCCCGATCTGACGTGGCAGCAGCTGCGGAATCTGACCTATGCCCTCGAGGGGCTGCCGGTGGGGAGCATCGCGCTCGAGGACGGAATCTGGCGCGGGCCCGATGGCCTGACCGTGCAACTGGCGGACGTCGCTACCTTCGGCGACCTCGACGGGGACCAGCTCGACGACGCCGTGGCGCTCCTCGTGACGCGTCCGGTGGAGGGCGATCCGCGGTACACGCTCGCGGCGGTGCTCAACCGGGGCGGCGCCCCCGAGCCGACGGCGTCGGTGCGCCTCGGCGAGGGCGTTATCGTCCGCTCGGTGACGCTGCGCTCCGGGCGCGTCACCGTCGAGATGCTCCGGTACGAGAGGGGCGATCCGCTCTGCTGCCCCAGCCAGGACGCGCGCCGGGTCTACGAGCTGGTCGAGGGCGAGCTGGCGCTGACGACCCAGTGGGACGGGCCGCGGCAGCGGCTGGCGGTGCCAGCGGTCCCGGAACCCCTACCGCTACCCTTCTTGCCGGACGGCAGCGGCGCGCTGGTGCGGGGCAGCCTGATGCCTCTCGGGGACCAGGGCTATCTGCTCCCGGGGACGCCGGGGCAGACGGCTGTGCTGACGGCGACCTCGCCGTATGACGCCGTCCGGCTTTCGGTGCACGGTCTCGAGGACGGCGTGGTGTTGACGCGGGCGCTCTCGGAGACGACGCGGTGGTCCGGCACGCTCCCGGCGGCCCAGCCCACTCTCATCGAGCTCGTGTCGATCGCGGGCGGCGCCGCCGGCTATACGCTGGCGGTGGCAGTCGATCCGCCGCTGGCGGTGACGACGGCCCCGACGCCGACGGTGGACGTTGCGGGCACGCCAAGCGCCGCGTTGGTGGGCACGCCGACGGTCGAGATGACGATCACCCCGGCGGTCACCACGACGTTGGCCCCGACGCCGACGCCGCAACCCACGCCCGTCGGTGGCACGCGGGTCGAGCCGGGGAGCCCGCTCTATCTCACCTTTGAGGGTGGCCCGTCGTCGCCGTGGACGGCGGAGATCCTGGCGGCGCTGGACGCGCACGAGGCCCACGCGACCTTTTTCGTCTCGGCGGAGGCGGCGCAGGCCCAACCGGCGCTTGTGGCAGCGGCGCTGAGCGCCGGGCACGGGGTGGGCAGCGTCGTCTACGGCCATCAGACCCTGGACGCGACGGGCCGCGGCGACTTCATCGACGCTCTGGTGAGCGCGCAGGCTGCCGTCCCGGCGGCCGCGCCGTGCGTGCGCCCGGCGTACGGCGCGATGGACGCCTACACCCGCGCCTGGGCCGCGGAGCTGGGCTATCAGATCGTTCTGTGGGACGTTGATGCGGTGGGTGTCGGGGAGACGTCTGCGGGTGAGATCGTCGCACAGGTGCTCGCGCAGGTCCGCCCCGGCGCCGTGGTCCGTTTCTCGGACGGCGAGGGCGACCTGGACAAGGCGGTCGCCGTGCTGGAGACGTTGCTGCCGGCGCTGGGCGAGCTGGGCTACGCCTTCGAGCCGCTCTGCCGGTGACCGTCACCCGCGCTGTTGCCACGTGGTTGTCTACTGTAATGTAGGTGAGGTTGGCAGACGAGGATAACGAGGGGGTTTCGGCGATATGGTTCCAGACGTGATCTTCTACATCTCGGCGGCGTTGGACTTGGAGGCTGAGCGGGAGATTCTGGGACGGGCGGTCACCGAGGTGCCCGTCGATCTGGGATGGCGCGTGGTGCAGTCGCCCGGCGGCAACGGGCCGGTGGACTTCGAGGCGCTGACCGAGGCGGACGTGCACGTGGTGCTGATGGGCAGCGACATTCGCGCGCCGGTCGGCCTGGAGTGGCAGGTCGCGCGGCAGGCGGGACGGCGGCCCGTCGCGCTCCTCAAGGAAGGCGTGATGCGCACGCCCTCCGGACAGGACTTCGTCCGGCTGGTACGACAGGCGCAGGGCTGGGCGCCCTTCGCCGACGGCGCCGCGCTGCGCCGGAAGGTCCTGAGGTTGCTGGCGGACCACATCCTGGATCACGCGGCGCGGTATGCGCTGACGGGGGACGAGCTGACGCGACTGGCGCAGTGGCGGGAGGCGCTGGAGACCGCGAAGGAGGCCGTCGACGAGGAGACCCGCGGCGGCGCCGGTGAGAGCGCCGTGCACCTGTCGCGCGATCGGTTTATGCCGTCGGGTGGGGTGGTGATTGGGGAGGAGCGACGGCAGACGACGGACAGCGGAAAATAGACGACGGACGATAGACGGCGGACGATAGACGGCGGACGATGGTCAGCTTTGCATAGTGGGGTCGAGGTGGAGGCCTACGGCTGCTAGGGTGGGGGCGATGCGGGAGGCTTGGATCTCGATCCTGACGCGGTTGGTCTCGACCGCGGGGAAGCGGAG
>JBNGCX010000129.1:0-2738 GCA_049974865.1 Paracoccaceae bacterium | reverse complement strand
GACCTTTCCCCCCTCAGGGGGGAATGCAAGGAGGGCGCACGCCGTCAAATCCGAGGTCGGCGCCCGCGCCATCCTCGAGCTCCTCGATTGGTATCAAACGAGCTGGGCCGAGGCCGACGACTTCAAACAGGCCCTCATCGACCTCCTCGACGAGTCCAAGTTCGGCGGCTACCAGTACACACCCTACGAGGTCTACCTCAAGGCCCTTTACACCTACTTCCAGGACGAGCTGGGCGGCGACGGGCTGCCGCTGCCGGGCACCCGCTCCGCCGTCGAGCTGACCCGCTTCCAGGAGGACGCCGTCGCCCGCGCGCGCCGCATCCTCGCCCGCTACGACGGCGTGATGATCGCCGACTCCGTCGGGCTCGGCAAGACCTGGATCGGGAAGAAACTCCTGGAGGATCGCGCCTACCATCGACGCCAGAAGGCCCTCGTCGTCTGCCCCGCGTCGCTGCGCGAGATGTGGCGCCGCGAGCTGCGCGAGGCCGCGATCTCCGCCGAGATCGTCTCCCAGGAGATGCTGGGCCGCGACACCTTCGAGGACCGGCCCTACCGCGACGTCGACGTCATCCTCATCGACGAGTCCCACAACTTCCGCAACCACCGCACCAACCGCTACGACAACCTGGAGCGCCTGATCGGCGCCAACGGCGGGCGCGGGCGCGACGGCGAGCGCAAAAAGCTGATCCTGCTGACGGCGACGCCCATCAGCAACACGATCTTCGACCTCTACAACCAGCTCATGCTCTTCGCCCAGGGCGATCGCGCCTACTTCGCCGGGGCCGGTATCGGGGACGTGCGCCGCTTCTTCCTCAATGCTCGGCGTCAATCCGGAGGCAACGGGGGGCCCGGCGAGACCGCTGCCCTCTTCAACCTGCTGGAGGAGGTCGTAATCCGCCGCACCCGCCCCTTTATCCGCCAGGCCTACCCCAAGGCCACGATCCAGGGCCAGGAGATCCACTGGCCCACCCGCCGCTTGCGCAGCGTCAGCTACGACCTGGAGTCGACCTATGCCGGCCTCTATGAGGAGATCGTCGCCGGCGTCGAGCGCCTCCACCTGACGCCCTACAACCTCGAGGCCTACAAGCGCGCCGGCCTCGAGCGCGACGTGATGGAGCTCGGGCGCCAATCCGCCCTGGTCGGCATCTTCAAGACCCGCTACCTCAAGCGCTTCGAGTCGAGCGTCGCGGCCTTCCGCATCAGCATCCGCCGCGCCCTCGCCTTCCTCAAGACCTTCCGCGCGCTCCTCGACGAGGGGCGCCTCCTCGACAGCGCTACCTTCCAGACCGCGCTCCGCTACCTGGAGCAGGAGGGTGAGGAGGACAGTGCCGCCGGCATCACGAATGCCGCCGGCTCCGAAGGCGCCGCTCCGACCTCCCAGGCCGACGCGCTCAACGCTGACGGCGAGACGCGCGCCCTGTTGGAGGCGCTGCCGGAGCTGGAGCTCGATCAATACGAGGTCGACCGGATTCGCGAGGATCTCGCCGAGGACATCGACATCCTCACCGACGTCTGGACCCGCATCGCGGACATCGGGCCCGCGCAGGACGCGAAGCTGCAGCGGGTCAAGGGCCTTCTCACCGGCGACCTGCACGGCAAGAAAGTCCTGCTCTTCACCTACTTCAAGGACACCGCCCGCTATCTCTATCGCAACCTGGTCGAGGATCCCGAGTTCATGCGGGCAGCGGGCGAGCCCCGCATCGCGCGGATGGATGGCGACGTCTCGCCGCAGGACCGCGTGCCCCGCGTCGAGCGCTTCGCCCCCGTCGCCAACGAGCGCCCCGACCTCGCCGGGTCCGAGCACGAGATCGACATCCTCGTCTCCACCGACGTCCTCAGCGAGGGCCAGAACCTGCAGGACTGCGGCATGCTCGTCAACTACGACCTCCATTGGAACCCGACCCGCATGGTCCAACGCGCCGGCCGCATCGACCGCATCGGCTCGCCCTTTGAGACGCTCTGGATCACCAACATCTTGCCCGAGGAGGGGCTGGAGCGGCTGCTTGGCCTCGTCGAGAGCCTCAGCCACAAGATCCAGCAGATTGACGACGCCGGCTTGCTAGACGCCAGCGTCCTCGGCGAGACCGTCCACCCCCGCAACTTCAACACGCTCCAGCGCATCGCCAACGAGGACGAGAGCGTGCTGAAGGAGCTGGAGGCGGAGTCCGACCTGGTCAGCAGCGAGTTCCTGCTTCTCACCCTGCAAGAGGCGTTACAGGCCGGGGAGGTCGATGCGGCCTTGCTGCCCGACGGCATCCACTCAGGCCGAGCCTATCAGGGTGCCCGCGGCCTCTTCTTCTACTTCACGGCGCCCGACGACGGAGAAGACGCCCGGCGCCACTTTTGGCGCTACTATGACCTCAGCACCGACCGCCTTCTCGACAACCGCTACGAGATCGCGCGCCTCATCCGCTGCGGCCCTGACGAGCCGCGCGTCATCGGCGAGGCCGACGTCTTCGAGATCCAGGATCACGTTATCGACGACATCCTCCACGCTGTACAGAACCAGCAGGCCGTCGCTGCCGCGCCCAAGATCCTCGATCCGCTCCAGCAAACCGTCGCCACGCTCCTGCAGCAGCAGCGCAACAACCCGGCGGTCGCCTGGCGCGAGGTCAAGGCCGCGCTCAAGGCCCTGCGCACGCCCCTCTCCGGCGCCTACCTTCGCGACCTTCGCGAGGCTTACGAGACCTACCAGGCCGACCACGACCTTCCCGCCCTCCTCAAGGCCGTCCACGACC
>JBNGCX010000128.1:0-2822 GCA_049974865.1 Paracoccaceae bacterium | reverse complement strand
GAGGCGACAGATCCGTTCGTCCATCGCAACGATGTCCCATAACCTCTACTCCCGCGAACCGGCTTGTAGACACGTTGCGTCATCTCCGCGGTACGTCGGGAATGAGGGCTTCGCCGTGAGCGTGGTCGGCACGTGCCCGGGAAAGGTGGAGGTCTGATCCACATAGGCTCCGCCGATCCCTTCAGGGGTAGAGAGAGGAGGCCAAGAGATGAGGATGGCGAAGGCTTTCACTGTGGCGCTGGTGCTGATGCTGGCGTGGGGTGGGTACGTGCTCGCCGCACGGTCGGTGCCGGCGCTTGTCGAGGGCGTTGAAGCGGCGGGAGCGCTGGAAGAGCTTCGGTTGGCGGACCTGAGCGTGAGCGACGCACGCGCTGCCTGCACCTACTACGTTGCGCCGAGCGGGAGCGATGGGGCCGCCGGCACTCAAGCCGCGCCCTGGGCCACCTTCCAGCACGCCGCCGATACCGCCCAGCCCGGCGACACCGTCTGCTTCCGCGGCGGCACCTACGCCGTCGCCGCGGACATCCACCTGACCCGATCGGGCGCCGCCGGGGCCGTGATCGCGTTTGTGGCGCAGGCGGGCGAGACGCCGATCCTGGATCGCGGCGGGGTTGGGGGAAGCGGTCTGCTGGTTCTGGATCCGCCCACCTCCTACGTGCGCATCAGCGGCTTCGCGCTGCGCGGCTTTGGCGTCTGGGGTATGGAGCTATCCGGAGAGAACCGCCACATCCAGCTCGATCACCTGGAGATCGAGGGCGGCGAGACGGCGATTCGCTTCACCTGGGGCGAAAGCGCCGAAGGGCCGCCGGGGGAGGGGCGCGTCGAATACGTCACGCTCGAGGATAGCGTCATCCACGGCAGCGAGTACTCGGCGGTGGACTGCACCCCCGGCCCCTGCAACCACATGATCGTCCGACGCACGGAGATCTACGACACCGGCATCGTGGGCGAGGACTTCTACGGCTCCGACGGGCTGGAGTTCGCCCGAGGCTATCCCGTCCTCGTCGAGGACTGCTACGTCCATGACAACGGCGGCGACGGCATCGACCTCAACTCGCGCGACCGCGCCGGGAACGCCACCGGCGTCGTCGTCCGGCGCAACCGCGTGGTGCGCAACCACCTCAACGGTATCAAGCTCTGGGCCGGCGGGCGGATGGAGAACAACGTCATCTGGGGGCAGGGCAACAGCGCCGTGTGGATCGGCACCTTCACCAGCACGCTGGAGGTGATCAACAACACCGTCGCCTACAACATGTGGGATCCCACCTATAGCGAGCGCAACTGGGCCCTCGTCGCCGGCTATCCCGAGGAGGTCTTTCCCTATCCATCGGTGGATCTGACGCTCGTCAACAACCTCTTCGCCTTCAACGCAGATCCTCTTGAGGGCGGCGCCACAGGCATCTACTTGGGTGAGGGCGTGCAGTTGACGGAGCATCACAACCTCTACTACAGCCGGGCGGGCGGCGAGATCACAGCGGAGTTCGTGGACGGGCACGACGTGGATCTCACGCGCGCCGAGATCGCCGACGGCACCTGGACGAGCTTCAGCGGGCAGGGGCAGGACGACCTGACGTCGCCGCCGCTCCTCGTCGCGGGGTGGCCCGGGGCGGATCTGCATCTGCAGGGGAGCAGCCCTGCCCTCGACGCCGGCAGCGCCGCCGAGGCGCCGACCGATGACGTTGAGGGCCGTCTGCGCGATGCGCATCCCGACCTCGGCGCGTATGAACTTTCGGATTGGCAGCCGGCGGCGTGGCTCTACCTGCCCCTGGTCGTGAGGCGATGAGGAAGTGCTCAGTGTTGGTCAAGGAGGACACGATGTTGACAAGAAGACGATTGTCTGTTGTGGTGCTGGTTACGATGCTGATGTCCCTCTTGGGACCGAGCCTGCAGATGCCACAGGCGCTTGCCGCCCCGGCTCAGACCACCGTCACCCTCGACGCGGTCGCCGACGCGACGGTGCGGCAGTGGGCGCCCGACATCAACTTCGGCGACGAAACGTCGCTCCAGCTTATCTATGGGGGTGTCAACGAGGAGGCGGTGACGCTGGTGCGCTTCGACCTGTCGAGCCTGCCGCCCGATGCTGTGGTCGACAGCGCCTCGCTGCGCCTCTATCTCGAGACGGCCTCCGGCGCGGACCCCGTCTCTATCGGCATCCACGCTGTCACGAGCGACTGGGACGAGCTGGGGGCGGACGGCGTCACCTGGAACACCTTCCCCACGGTCGAGCCGATGGGCCTCGTCGCCGATATCGACGCCGAGGTGCTGAGCTACAAGAGCTGGCCCGCCACCTCTTTCGCTCAAGCCTGGATCGACGATCCCTCGTCCAACTTCGGCGTGATGCTGCGGGGACCCACCGATGGCCCAGGCTACGAGCGTGAGTTCGCGAGCCACGAGTATCTGGAGCGGCCGCCGCAGCTCGAGGTCACCTATCACCTGCCGCCCTACACCTTCACGGGCCACGTCTACGAAGGGGAGCCCGAGGACACCAGCACGCCGCTGGAGGGCGTGACCGTCGAGCTGTGGGGGGATGAGGACGAGTGGCCCGAGGGCGGCGCTGATCGCGTGCTACTAGCGAGCGACCTGCCGACGGGCTCCGACGGCGCCTTCCAGATCGCCTGGGATCGCGCCACCGCCTGGCCCTACCTGCACGTCATCGAGACGGATCCCACCGATGCCTTCTCCACGGGGGCGGCGGTCGATGCGCCGGGCTATGTGAAGAACGCCAACGTGGTCTCCTACCGCCAGGAGGCGCTGTTGGAGATAGGCCTCTACAACTTCGGCGGGATCGCCTTCTGGGATCGCTTCCCGGAGGAGGCGTATCC
>JBNGCX010000127.1:0-2834 GCA_049974865.1 Paracoccaceae bacterium | reverse complement strand
CCTACGAGGGCACCCATGACGTGCACGCCCTGATCCTGGGCCGCGCACAGACCGGGCTGCAGGCTTTCTTTTGATGGCGGGACCACTCGCGGGGCTGAGGGTCGTCGAACTGGCGCGAATCCTCGCCGGCCCCTGGATCGGCCAGATCCTGGCCGACCTGGGGGCCGAAGTGATCAAGGTGGAGGCCCCGGAAGGCGACGACACGCGCCGCTGGGGCCCGCCCTTTATCGAGCGCGGCGGAGACCGCTCGGCGGCCTATTTCTATGCCGCCAATCGGGGCAAGACCTCGGTCACCGCCGATTTCCGGACGAAGGAAGGGCGCCGGACGGTGCGCGCGCTGGCCTCGGGGGCGGACATCCTGGTGGAGAACTTCAAGCGCGGCGGGCTGGCGAAATACGGCCTCGACTACCGCAGCCTGTCGGCGCTGAACCCGCGGCTGATCTATTGCTCGATCACCGGCTTCGGCCAAACCGGGCCCTATGCCGACCGGCCCGGCTACGACTTCCTGATCCAGGGCATGTCGGGGCTGATGTCGGTCACCGGCGCGGCGGACGGCCAGCCGCAGAAGGTGGGCGTTGCCGTGACCGACATCCTGACCGGTCTCTACGGGGCGATCGGCATTCTGGCCGCCGTCGAGCAACGCCACGCCTCCGGGCGGGGGCAGCATGTGGACATGGCGCTGCTGGATTGCGCGGTGGCGTCGATGGCGAACCAGGCGATGAACTACCTCGCCACCGGTCAGTCGCCGCAGCGCAAGGGCAACAGTCACCCCAACATCGCGCCCTACCAGGTGTTTGCCACGGCGGATGGCCATGTCATCGTCGCGGTGGGCAATGACAGCCAATTCGGGCGGCTGTGCGGCGTGCTGGGCCTGAACGAGCTGTCGGCCGATCCCCGCTTTGCCGGGAACCCGGAACGGGTGCAGAACCGCGACGCGCTGGACGCGACGCTTTCGCCCGCGATCGCCGCCTGGCCCGCGCCCGCGCTGCTGGACGCGCTGGAACGCGCCGGGGTGCCGGCGGGGCCGATCAACACCATGGAACAGGTTTTTTCTGATCCCCAGGTGATCGCGCGGGGTCTTCGGATCGCGCCCGAGGGTATCCCCGGTGTGCGCGGCCCGTGGAGGTTCTCGGACGCCGAGTTGTCGCTCAACCGGACGGCGCCCCGCCTCGAAGGCCTGACCGACGCATAGCGAGGGGCGCGCGACCTTTTGGGGGCAGCTTTGCCGGAAAAGGTGCCTTCCACCAGGCGGTCGCGGGGCCGGGGGCAGGGCAGCTTGGCCTGCCCTGCCGGATGCCTGGCCGTCGCGGGTCAGTCCCAGCCGATCACGCGGATCTCGTTGCGGGGCATGTCGCCGACGAGGATCTCGGCGCGCTCGTCACCCTGCACGGGGGCAATCATCAGGCTATAGGGGTAGGCGCCGAGATCGAGCATTCCGGCCCCGAAAATGCCCTTCTTGGACCAGTCATAGGCGCGCACCAGGAAATCCCGGTTGCGCAGGTCGCTTCCGGTGACGATCAGCATTTCTTTCTCGGGGTCGGCGTCGACGCTTGCGAAAAAGGCGAAGACCGGGTCGTCGGCATTCGGGATCGGGTCGCTCATCGCCCAATCCTCCCCGTCCTCGGAAATGGCGAGCCGGGTCTCGACCGTGGTGGCGTCCTTGCGGGTGGTCACGAGGATTTCCGGAATCCCGTTGCCGTCCGTATCGCCGCCCGCCATCACGCTTTCCACGCTGCGCGCCGCCTTGCCGAGAGTCATTTCGGCTTGATCGTCGGAATGCCCGAAAAACAGGCGAATCCTGCCATGGCGCGGCAGCGGCACGGCCATGCCGGGGAACGTATCGCCGGTCATGTCGGCCTGGATGCCGGGATTGACGGACTTCTCGGGGATGAGCGCCTGCTGGCGGAAGGGTCCGATTGCGCCCTCGCCCGCGTTGATCAGAACCGTCGCCCCCTGCGGCGTGGCGCCACGGCCGATCAGGATATCCATCGCTCCGTCGGCATTGGCGTCGTGAACCGAGACGTCGCCGGTGGGCGCCCCGCCGCGGTCGAAGACATGCGGGACCGGCGCGAAGGTGCCGTCTCCGTCATTGCGAAAGATGCGCACCGTGCGTTTGTGCTGTCCCTGGTTGACGACGATCAGGTCGAAATCGCCGTCTCCATCCATGTCGCCCTTGGTGGCCCGATCCGGGTTTGCGACATCATCCAGCTGGCCGATCTTTTCGAAATGCGGGGCGTCGGTGCCCGTAATCTCCCAAAGCTCCACGTGACCGCCGATCGTCGCCGGCCCCGCCGGGCCGCAGATCACGGCCAGTTCCAGACGGTCGCGGCCGTTGCCACCAACCGCCGTGAAGTCCATGAGCTCGGTCTCCTCGTTACAGACGTTGACGGTCTCGCCCGCCGCGCTGCCGGGAAGGGCCAGGGTGCCGATGACGAGGATATGGGCGAGGGGTGAAGCCATGCAATTCTCCTATGGTTTGAGCAAAAGTATTCCTGCGCCCCGGGTTCCGGGCGACGTGCGGGCCCCGCCGGGCGAGCTCCGATTCCGGGCACTTGGCCCGGTGCGGATGCTGATACACCTTCGGAGAGCGGTCAATGCACACGGCATACCCTCTTGGTTGATCGTGACTCCGCTGGCGCTTGGTGCCTGATGGCGGATTTCAGATCGATGCGCTGACAGGGCGGCCGCCGGCAGTTTGGCGACAGAAATCACCTTGGGCCCTCAAGCAAGGCTTGCCATTCAGTGTCGCCATTCTGCCTGTGACCTGCCCCCCAAGAACCGGGCCATTCAAAAGTAGAGTTTGTTCTCGTAACGTTCAAAACGACAAGGAGAAC
>JBNGCX010000126.1:0-2853 GCA_049974865.1 Paracoccaceae bacterium | reverse complement strand
GGTCAAACAGAGTAAATACTATCTGACCGGATACGACAGCTTCGGCTTCGTGCTGTTCGAATGTCTCGTGTTCTTGGCCGACGGCGGCACAGTCCTCCTGACCAGGCCAACCGACGTTCCCGCAGCCCACTATACGTCCACGATACGGGATGTGCGCGTTTGGCGTGACGGGCGGGCGCGACACCCCGCGCTGGTGCTCAAGGATTTGCTCCGAGAGCTTGGACTGTCCGGAAAACGGGTGGGCGTCGAATTTGACACCTGGGGTTTGACCGGCGCCAACGCGCTGGCGTTGCGGGAAGCGCTGTGCGGCTTCTGCGAAACGCAGGACAGCTCAAATCTGGTGACCGAGATCCGCCTCATAAAAAGCGACGAAGAGCTTGTATACGTGCGGCGGGCAGGCGAATTGGCGGACCGTGCGCTTCTGCGCGCCCGTGAACTTGCGGGCCCAGGCGTGTTCGAAGGAGAAATCCTGGCGGCGATGCAAAGCGAAGTCTTGCGCGCAGGCGGCGACTACAGCGGCAACGAGTTCACCATCGGCTCCGGGGAAGGGGCGCTCTTGCCACGCTATCACAGCGGCCGGCGCCGTCTCGACGACGAGGATCAGTTGGTCGTGCAGATTGGAGGTGTCTACCGCCGCTATCACGCGTCCCTGATGTCGACCATCCTGATCGGCGGCGTAAAGCCACAGCAGCAACGCATGTACGGCGCAATGAGCGAAGCTCTGAACAAGGCGCACGACCTCATGCGGCCCGGCATCCCGCTTTGCGAGGTCTATGCCGCCTACCGTGACTGCGCCGCCCGCCGAGACCTCGAACCGCACATGCTATCCGCCTGCGGGTATTCCCTCGGGGCCGCCTACCATCCGACATGGATGGATTGGCCGTGGGTGCACCCTGACTGCGGCGTCGAGCTCGCGCCCAACATGGTCTTCTATCTGCACATGGTCCTGAGCGACCAAGAGCGCGGGCTAGCTATGTCGCTCGCGGACACGGTTGTCGTGCGTGATGGCGCTTGCGAACGACTCTCGAAGCTGCCGTTGGAGCTTGTCGTCAAATAGCGGGCGACACGCCGCAAACGAAATACGGCCGGCGCGACAACGGGCCGACCGTACCCTGCTGGCAGGCACCGAGGACGTCTCCTATCCCCCCATGTCCTTGACCTTGTCCCGACGCAGCAAGAGGAAGACCAGCGGCAAAAGAACCACCAAGGTCGAAACCGCCGCAATTGTCGGATCAATCTCGTTCTGGATGTTTTCCCACATCTTTACTGGCAACGTCTGGCGGTGAAAGCCGCCGACGAACAGACTAATCACCAACTCGTCGAACGAATGGATGAATGCAAAGATGGCACTGCTTCCGACCCCGGTGGCAATGAGGGGCAACGTAACCCGGCGGAACGTCCGCAGCGGACCGGCCCCGAGGCTCATCGCCGCGCGCTCCAGGTCGCGATCCAGGTTCTCGAGCGTGGCCGACACGATGATCACGACATAGGCCACCGCGATGATCGAATGCCCGATAGCTATTCCCACAACGCTACCGATCAATCCAAGCTTGGCTTCCTGGCCATAGAGCGCCACTGCTATCACGATGGGCGGTACGATGATCGGCGAAATGATGAAACCGACCGCCAACTCCTTGAACCAGAATCTCCCGCGCACCAAAGCATAAGCCGCGAGGGTGCCGGCAATCGTGGACCACGCCGCCGTGACCACCGCGACCTGCAGACTAAGCGACGTCGCACGCAGCCAGTGCGGATCGCTCAAGTAGTTCCCATACCACCGGAACGACAGGCCCGGAGGCGGGAAGCGCAGGTAGTCCGCTGAACTGAACGATACGAAGGCCACGATCAACACGGGCACGGCGAGATAGGCCAGCACCATCCAACTCGAAAGACGAAGCGCCGACACGCCGAGTATTGCGAATGCGGCGGGGCGGCCATTTTTCCGGCGCCAACTCCGCGCACGCCAAGCTGCCTTTGTGTCGAAAATAGTTTCGGACAGGTGGCGCCACCACGGCAGGCGCGTCTTTAGAACCGCGCGCCAGGATGCCCAACCGGAGCGACCGCTGGCGTCGGATTTCTGGGTGAGTGCTCCGCCAATTATGAGCCCGTTCGCGCCGATCAAACGTCCCACGACGAAGAACCCTGTGAGCGTCACGCCAAGAAGGATAAACGACGCCGCAGCGGCCACACCCCACTGCACCAACTGGCTCACCTGTGCTTCGATGAATGACGCCAGCATTACGTCTCGCAACCCGCCCAGAAGCGCCGGCGTGATGAAGAAACCAAGGCAAAGCAGGAAAACGAGCAGGCCGCCACTGCGCACACCCGGCATCGCCAACGGCAAGAATGCGCGAAGATGCGCCCGCAGCGGCCCCGCACCAAAAGCCTGCGCCGCCTGAACAAGACGCAGATCGATCCCCTTCATGACGCTGTACAGCGGCAGGATCATGAAAGGCAGCATGACATGCACAAGGCCCACATGTACCGAGAATTGATTGTAGATGATGTCCAGCGGGCGATCGATCACGCCCGTTTCCATGAGCAACGAATTGATCACGCCACGGCGGTTGAGAAGCACGATCCAGGCATAGGTGCGGACGAGGAAGCTGGTGAGATATGGAATAACCACCAGCAGGATAAGGAGCCGTTGCGCTTTGCCCCGGCTCCGCGCAAGTACGTAGGCAGTCGGATACCCCAAGGCAATGCAGATCAAAGTCACGGTGACACTGACGCGTACCGTCTGGACCAGCACGCGGACATACGCGCCTTCATTGAAGAAGGACACGTAGTTCACGAGGCTGAAGTCCGGCGCCTCCAGGCTCACCATGAACAGCCTGCCGAGGGGCAGCGCGT
>JBNGCX010000125.1:0-2990 GCA_049974865.1 Paracoccaceae bacterium | reverse complement strand
CCGCATGGTCAAGGAGGACCTGCGCCGCTTCGACGGCACGCCCCTCTTCCCTGAGCGTCGTGCCTACACCGTCAACTACCCGCTCTCGCGGGACGAGGCCGAGCTCTACGAGGCCGTCACCGAGTACGTCAGGACCGAGTTCAACCGTGCCGAGCAGCTCCTCAGCGACCAGCACCGCGGCACCGTCGGTTTCGCCCTGACCATCCTGCAGCGCCGTCTCGCCTCCTCCCCGGCCGCCATCTACCACTCGCTCCGCCGACGTCGCGAGCGCCTGGAGAAGCGCCTGGCCGAGGCGAAGCGCCTCCAGCGGGCTGCTGTTGCTCCTGACGGTGTCGGCACCGACAGGGTCGGGTCCGACACGCTCGGCTCCGACCCCGACACGCCCTACTACGACGCGGACTACCTCGCTGAGCTTGAGGAGGACGCGCCCGCCGAGGAGCTGGAGGCCCTCGAGGAGCAGATCATCGACAGCGCCACCGCCGCCCGCACCGCGGCGGAGCTGGAGGCCGAGATCGAGATCCTTAAGGATCTGGAGGTTAAGGCTTACCGCCTGCGCCACGGCGGCACCGATCGCAAGTGGGAGGAGCTTGCCGGCATCCTGCAGGACACCGATCAGATGGTGGACCCGCGCGGCGACCGTCGCAAGCTCGTCATCTTCACCGAGCACCGCGACACGTTGGACTACCTTCACGAACGCATCGGCACGCTCTTCGGGCGCACCGATGCCATGGTTCAGATTCACGGCGGTGTGCCGCGCCAACGACGCCGCGAGATCGAGGACCGCTTCCGGAACGATCCCGACGTCTGGTTCCTCCTGGCTACCGACGCCGCCGCCGAGGGCATCAACCTTCAGCGCGCCCACCTGATGGTCAACTACGACCTCCCCTGGAACCCTAACCGCCTTGAGCAGCGCTTTGGTCGCATCCACCGCATTGGCCAGACGGAGGTCTGCCACCTCTGGAACCTGGTGGCGGGCGACACCCGTGAGGGCGCCGTCTACATGCGGCTCCTCAGCAAGCTGGAGACCGAGAGCAAGGCGCTTCAGGGCAAGGTCTTCGATGTGCTGGGCGAGCTCTTCCACCGCGAGCCGCTGCGTAAGCTGCTCGTCGACGCGATTCGCTACGGCGACCGGCCCGAGGTGCGCGCCCGGCTCGAGCAGGCCGTCGATAACGCCGTCGACCAGGAGCACGTCCGCGAGCTGCTGGAGGCGCGCTCCCTGGCGACAGAGTCGATGGACACCACGCAGATCATGCGCATCCGCGAGGACATGGAGCGTTACGCCGCGCGGCGCCTCCAGCCCCACTACATCCGCGCCTTCTTCATGCAGGCCTTCGAGCGGCTGGGCGGCACCATCCACCAGCGCGAGCCGGGTCGCTACCGCATCAGCTACGTCCCGGCGCGTATTCGTCATCGCGCGCGGGAGCTCGGCACCGCCCTGCCCGTCTGGGAGACCTACGACCGTGTTTGCTTCGACAAGGAACTGATGACGCAGGCGGGCCTGCCTGAGGCCGATTTCCTCTGCCCGGGCCACCCGCTGCTCGACACCGTCATCGACCTGGTCCTCGACGACCATCGCGAGACCCTGCGTCAGGGCGCCGTGCTCGTCGACCCCACCGATCCCGGCACGACCCCGCGGGCCCTCTTTCTCCTGGAGCAGCAGGTGCGCGACGCCGGGGGCTCGGGGTCCGCAGGACGCACCATCTCCCGAGAGGTGCACTTCGTGGAGGTGAGCGAGGCGGGTGAGCTGCGCCGCGGCGGCTATGCCCCCTATCTCGACTACCGCCCGGCGACGGCCGAGGAGTTGGCGGGGCTTGGCCCTTGCCTGGAGGCCGATTGGCTGTCCGGTGAGGCCCTGGAGGAGCGAGCCGTCGCCTATGCCATCGAGCATCTCGTCCCGCGCCACCTGGCCGAGGTCCGTCAGCGGCGCGAGACGCGCATCGACAAGACGCTGGCGGCCGTCCACGAGCGGCTCACCAAGGAGATCAACTATTGGGACCAGCAGGCTGCGGACCTCCGGCGCCGGCTGCGCCAGAGCCAGCGGCCTCGCCCCGGCCTCCGCATCAACGCCGAGCGGGCCCAGCAGCGGGCCGACGCTCTCGCCGAGCGCCTCGAACAGCGCACCGCCGAGCTGGAGCGCGAGCGCAAGGTCTCCGCCGCGCCCCCGGTCGTTGTGGGCGGCGCCCTTATTGTGCCGGTCGGCCTCCTCTTGGGCGATGCGACGCCCGCCGACCTCCGCACCCGTCAGGTCACCGAGGCCATCGCCATGCAGGCCGTCATGGAGGCCGAGCTCGCGCTGGGCAACCATCCCCGCGACGTTAGCAGCGAGAACCTCGGCTACGATATCGAGAGCCTGGTCCCCGCAGATGGGCGCCTGCGCTTCATCGAGGTCAAGGGCCGCCGCGCCGGCGCCGAGACCGTCACCGTCACCAAGAACGAGATCCTGACCGCTATCAATAGCGCCGATCAGTTCATCCTGGCCCTTGTAGAGGTCGAGGACGGCGACGCCAAGGACCCGCGCTACGTCCGCCAACCCTTCCACCGCGAGCCCGACTTCGACGCCACCAGCGTCAACTACGACCTGCGCGAGCTCCTGGCCCGCAGCACCCCGCCCGGCTGAATCACTGAGGCACTGATTGGGATGAGCACACTGAGGGATAGCGGATCAGTGGGTTCAGTGATTCAGTGGTTCAACAGCCCTGCGTGGGAGAAAGACCAATCGACCGGGCGTTTCCCCTTGAACGGGGACTACGCCGCCCGCATGCGCCTCAGGCGCACCGCTATTGCGCCCGCGATTCGTCGTGCCAGTCTGTCCCGAAGGTGACCACCTACAGAGCGCAATATGTAGTACAATGTATAGTAAGATAGATATCGTGCCCGAGGAGGTGGGGGGATGCAGAAGATTATCGGCGTGACCGAGTTACAGCGAAACTTCCGCTCCGTCTTCGACGAAGTGGCAAAGGAGAACGTGCCCTACGTGCTCACCCGCAGCA
>JBNGCX010000124.1:0-3140 GCA_049974865.1 Paracoccaceae bacterium | reverse complement strand
AGCGTCTCCAGGTAGACGGGCAGGTCCTCACCGTCGGCGTGTGCGTCGCGCAGCGCTGCCAGCTCGCGCTCGAAGCCGGTCCACAGGTCGCCATAGGCGGCGACGGTCGCCGCTTCCGGCGGGGCGTCGCCGGGGAAGAGCGCCATCTCGTCAAGGCGCAGCGGGCTGAGGGGCCAGTAGGCCCGGGGCGGCGACGCCTCCCCGTTCGCCGTCCGAAGACCGCAGAAGATGGACTGCAGGTGCTGCGGTTGGGCGCACGCCTCGTCGATGCGCTCGCCGGCCGAGAGGCGGTCGGCCAGCGCAACGACCCGCGTCGATCGGTCCAACAGCTCGCAGTCGTGGTGGCCCATCACCGGGTAGAGCCCTTCACGCCACGGCTCGGGCACGTATTGGCGGACGACCTCGCCGCCCACCTCCGTGTGCCTGCCAGATCCCCATCCCGCACGCTGCGCGAACTTGCCGATGTCATGCAGCAGGCCCGCCAGCGCCGCCAGGTAGACTTGCTCTCCGTCGTCTCGTTCCGTCATCGTCACCTCCTCACAGTGCACGCCTTCAGTGTAACCAAGCCAGTTCGCGGGCGCATCGGAGATCCCTGGTATTCTGCCTCACAGGTTTCTCTGATTTCACGCCGCGTCCCGGATGCTATACTGAGCTAGACCTTTGAGCTCTCGAAAGAGCTCAAAGGTCTGGATCGGGGCAGCGCGAGCCACGGCCCGAACTTCTCTCGGATAAAATGGTAGGTCAGATGCGCACCTTCGTCCATCGCCCAGGCGATGCGGCACTCGGCGAGGATCTCGGTCTTGTGGGTGTTGAGCGTGTTCAGCGTGATGCCCAGCGCGTCGGCGGTCTCCTGCAGGAGGGCGCCGTCGGCGAGCACCTCGACGACCTCGCGCTGGCGGGGGGTCAGGCGCTGCCAGACGGCCTGGCAGGCCGCGACGTCCTGCGGGCTGAGCTGCGGCCCGCGCGCCGGGTGCATGAGATCGCGGAGCCCGGGCAGGTAGGCGCCCCAGGGCATCAGGGGCACCGGCAGCAGGCGGACGCCGGCGTCGGCGGGCGCGTGCAGGATGGCGCCGTCGCGCGCCCGTACCATAAAGGGGCGGGGCGTGTAGAGGTGCCAGAGGCGGTCGTCGTGATCGCAGTAGAGGGCGGCGGCGCTGGTGAGCGTCAGGGCGAGGATGCGCGGCCCGCCCGCCAGGCAGATGTGCAGCCGCTGTCCGGCGTCCTTCAGCTCGGCGAGGAGGTCGCGGCCCAGGGCCCAGGCGGCCTCGGCGGCGCGGGCGTCGTCAATGGCGGAGAGCGGCCGGCCATCGCGCTGGATGGGGATGTGGCGAAAGGCGCAGGGGTGGCCGCGGTAGAGGTCGCCAGCGAACTCCGCCGTGAGCTGCGCCAGCGCACGGCGCACCCGCAGTCGGTCGACCGCGAGATGCAGGACCAGGACGGTGTCGATGGAGGCGCCGCGCTCAAGCAGCGCGTCGAGGGCGAAGGTGACGACCTGGGCCTGGCCTCCCATCGTCATCAGAGCTGTGGTCATCATTCAATGGTCTCGCAAGATCTTTGATGCATCAACACTGGAGGCGCCCGATGGCACACGCACGTGAGGAGTATATAGAGCCTTCCGAGGACTGTCAAATCGTGTACAATCCGCTGCCGGCGGTGGCCATCGGCGGGCCGCCGCACAGCGGCAAGTCGGTGCTGACCTACAGCCTGACGCAGGCGCTGCGGCTGCGGTCGGTGGACCATTACGTGATCCGCGCCTACCCGCCCGACGGGGAGGGTGACTGGTTCCAGGCGGGCGACCGCGAGACGGTGCGGCACTACCGCGTGAAGCGGGAGCCCGGCGGTGACTGGGTGGCACCGTTGGTGCGGGACGTCGCTGCGCGCCACCTGCCGCTGATCGTCGACATGGGCGGGCTGCCGACGGCGGAGCAGGAGACGGTGCTGGCGGCGTGCACCCACGGCGTGGTGCTGGCGCCGGACCGGGCATCGCAGGCGGCGTGGCGGGCGCGCTTCGAGCGCTACGGCCTGGTGCTGCTGGCCGACCTCCGCTCGGAGCTACGAGGGCAGGACCGTTTGACCGCCGCCTACCCGATCCTGCGGGGGACCCTGGCGGGGCTGGAGCGGGGCCGGCTGGCCCACGGCCCGGCCTTCGTCGCGCTCTTCGAGCGGCTGACGGCGCTCTTCCGCAGTGCGGCGCAGGATCTGCGACGGCGCCACCTCGCCGCGGCGCCGGTGGAGCTCGCCGTGGACCTCACGGCGCTGGCGAGGCCGCTCGATATCGATCCACGGCGCTGGCCGCCGCGCGAGCTTCCGCGGGTGCTCGACTACCTGCCGGCGGGGCAGACGCTGGGGCTCTACGGGCGTGGTCCCAACTGGCTCTACGCGGCGGTGGCGCGGCACACGGCCCCGGCGCCGTTCTATCTCTTCGACGTGCGTCACGGGTGGGTCCGAGCGCCCGACGCCGTCGGCGGTGTGCCGACCCCAAGGGTTGGGGGCCCGACACCACCACGTCCTAGCGGCGTAGAATGGCTCCAACACACCGCCCAACCCTTGGGGTCAGACTCTTGCGCGGGACATCCGGTCCACGCGACGCTCACGCACGTCGCGGGCCGGGCACTCCTGACCGTCGAGCTCACCGATGCCTATCTCGACCTGGCGGCGCTCCCGCCGCTGGCGTTTCCGGTTGTGGCCGAGGATGCGCTGATCCTCAGCGGAAAGCTCCCCCTGTGGCTGTGGGCCGCGTTGGCGCGGGCCTACTGCCAGCCGTGGCTCGCGGTGATGCAGCCCCAGCTCGGCGGCGCCGTGGTGATCGCGGCGGAAGAGGGTGCGCCTGGCGTCGGCGCGGTGGTGCCGGTACCCGCTGCAGGCGGGGAGGCGTGAGCTTGCGCCCTGCGGCGAGTGCGTCTATACTGGGGGCGAGTGCGACAGGGGTGCGAAAAGGGGGGTGTTTTGGGGTCGATTTCGGGGGTCTGTCGCAGTCATTTATGACGCTTGGCGTCATAAATAGGTCGGAAAAGCGGGGCGCGGAGGCCGAAGATGGCCCAAGACGACCGATTTCGAGCACGAAATCTGACAGTCGTTACCTGTTTCGGGTGACATTCGACAGTCAGAAAACAGACAATGCCCTGAGGGGTATTAAGACC
>JBNGCX010000123.1:0-3233 GCA_049974865.1 Paracoccaceae bacterium | reverse complement strand
ATGGGGGGTCATGTTAAGGTTCGCATGGGTCGGGCGCCCCACTTCGTCAAACGGGCGCTCGAAACCCTGATTTTGCGCCAAAACCGGCGTGGTTTGCGAACGCGGCCCTGGCACACAAAAGCCCGGGCGGTATCACCGCCCAGGTCAGATTATACTACGTCGTTGCAGAATCGTCGAAACTCGCAGATCTCGCACTTGGCCCGTCGGCGCGGGGGCGGGGGCATGCGCTCCGCCGCGATCATCGCCTCGATCTTGGCGATCACCTGGCCGACTTCGGCCTTCAGCTCGGGCGTCAGGGCGATCTCCCGCGCGCGCCGCGCCGGGATGTAGTAGACGAAGCCCCGCAAGGCGGGGCCACCCTGCAGCTTCTCCAGCAGCATCCCGTAGGCCGTAAGCTGCAGGATGACGTGGTGGCCCAGACGTCCCGGCGAGTGCTTGTACTCCACCGGGATCACCTCGTCCTCGCGGAAGATCGCCATATCCAGCTTGCCGCGCAGGCCGATCGCTTCATCCTCCAGCCAGACGTCGAAGGCGCGCTCGCCGTCGGCGACGTGGTAGGTGCGCAGGCTGCGCCGTTTCTCGCGCCCGGCCTCGTCGTGGTGCGCTGCCTTGCCGGTCTCCATCTTGAAGGTCGTGGGGCGGATGGTCGGCAGGCAATAGCGGTAGTAGACGATGCGCGGGCAGTAGGTGTACTGCCGCAGGTCACTCACCAGCAGCATCTGCATCCTCCTTCGCGGCTTTGGCCTTGCGCTCCTGCAGGATCTCGATCCGCCCCTCCCAGTCGCGGGCGCAGATGGGATAGAGCGCGATCTTGCCCGGGCGTTTGCCCAGGCGGCTCTGCAGCTTCTCCATCAGCTCTTCCTGATGGACCCGCACGAGCTCGCCCTGGAAAGCGCTGTACTGCATACGGTCAAGGCCGTAGTCCTGGCAGATGTCGGCGACTTTGGCACGCGTCCGGTCGTGCGGGATATCGTAGACGACGATCACGTGCACCGGGGCGCTCCCCAGATCCGGCTACCATCCGCAGAGGAAGGGCCGGTACTCGGCCCGCTCGCCGCGCAGGTAGGTCGCCATATGACGCGCCTGCGACTGCAGGATCCAGCGCAGTTTCTGGCGCTTGCGTTCGTAGCGCTCGGTGCTCTCCTCCAGACGCTGGATCACACGGTCGGCGATGGCGCGGCGAGTCTCGCGCGCCAGCCAGCCCTCATCGTCCTGGTCCAGCGCGACGCCCTGGCCGACCAGGCCCAACACCGCGCGGTCGACCACCGGTGCGCGGAAGGGCTCGATCAGGTCGAGGACCAGGCTGGGCTTGCCGGGCCGGTCGGCGTGGATAAAGCCGGCGTAGACGTCGAGGCCCGCCAGGAGGCAGGCGCGCTCGACCTGGCCGTAGAGCACGCCGTAGCCGTAGTTGAGGGCGGCGTTGAAGGGGTCGCGGGCGCCGCGACCCCGCCGGCCGGGCCAGGCCAGCTCCGCCGGCAACACACGCGCCACACCGTCCCAGTAGGCCTGTGCGGCGCGCCCCTCGATGGCCAGCAGCCCGGCCCGCTCGCGCTCGACGCCCGTGTCCCAGGCCTGGCGGCGCCACGCCTTGAGCTCCTCGACGTGCCGTCGGACGGCCCGCGAGGCGCTGCGGAGGAAGTCGTAGACCGCCGGAGCGCGGGTCTTGCGCGACTTCGCCAGGTACTTGAGCAGGCGGGACTGGTTGCGGATCTTGCCCTCGGCGAAGGCCGCGGCGAGGGCCACGCCGCGATGATCGTCGTAGGCCAGGTACTGGGCCCGGCGCGTCTGCACCGTGCCGCCGAGGCCTGCCGCGTAGAGCGCGCCGTAGGGCTTGCCGGTGTGCGAGAGATAGTGGACCGGGATCCCCTGGCCGGCGCAGAGCGCCACGGCGTCGGCCGAGATGGAGACGCCGCGGCCCAGGATGAGGACGTGATCGAGGAACATCACCGGCGCCTCCTCCAGCACCTCGCCCTTCTTTCTGACGGTGATGCGGTTGCTGTGCTTGCCGACGTAGGCGCCGTACTCGTCGACCACCAGCGTCCGGATTCTGGCCATCGCTACACCTCCGCCGTGAGGGTATACATCCCGTTGCCCTTGACCGCATCCTTGCCTACGTGGACGAACTGGCCCCAGAGCAGCCAGGGCCAGAAGGGCGCCCAATCGAGAGCCTCCAGGATCACCGTGCCCAACAACCCACTCGTGGGCGAGGTCGTACGCCGCCGCGTCGAGTAGCTGGTCAGCTCCTCCCAAGTCAGGCGGTTGTCGACGACGGCGACGCGCTCGGCCGCCTCGAGGAGCTGGGGCACATCGAGGGCCAGACGGTGGTCGGAGAAGAGGCCACTCAGGTCCTCCAGCCGCGTGATCAGGCGGTGGAGGAGGGGGCGGAAGGCGAAGGCCTCGGGTTTGACGAGCTGACCATCGTCGATCAGGCGGGTGGGGGTGAGGAAGCGCAGCCGGGCTTGGGACGGCGCACCCCGCGGCGCCGGCGGGAGGCTCTCGCTGGTCTTCGCCAGCACCTGGTCGTGGGTGACCGGGATGTCCGGCACCTGCACCTGGTGCTCACCCTGACGGAGCACGGCCTGACGCTCCCCCGTGAGGGGGTTCTCGGCCCAGATCTCGCGGACGGTCAGCGTGCCGCGGCGCCAGCGACCATCGGCGTGCTGCAGCCGCCGACCGAGGCCGCTCTCCTCCAGCACCGTCGTGGCCAACACGACGTAGGGGAAGAGCGCCATCGCGTCGGCGTAGAGCGTCAGGCCGAAGGTGAGGGCCTCGCCGGGACGATAGCGAAAGTTGACGTAGCCGCTGGGGTGGTCGACGGGGTGGCCGCTGCCGGGCAGGGGCGGCTGGAGGGTATAGGGCCGGGGACGATCCTGCCCGCGGGGATGGTCAGGGGCGAGGGTGCTGACGAGCTTGGCGACGGGGCAGGTGGTGGCGAGGGTGCAGTCGACGCACTGGATCCGATCGTCGTCGGCGAAGCTGCAGAAGCGATCGCGGAGCGCGTGGAAGAGCGCGCCGCGGATGGCGGAGCCCTGGTGCTCGTTCAGCTCGATCTCGGTCTGCACCTCGGTGACGAAGCGCAGGCGGTGGGCTGTGAAGGATTGCATAGGCGTTACCTCGGAGAAGCGTTGAAGCGTTGACACGTCGGCAGGTTGGCACGTTGGGCGGCTGGCGGATCGGTGTTCGCGCGCTTGGGGCTTGTCGGGAAAGGTCTTCTCAGTAGAATGGGGTTATGC
>JBNGCX010000122.1:0-3272 GCA_049974865.1 Paracoccaceae bacterium | reverse complement strand
GCGACGCGCCGCCCGATCAGCTCCGACAGGAGGAGCGCCCCCATGGCCACGGCGACCGAGACAACCACCAGTTTCATGGCCGAGGCCTCGCCCCCCGGCACCTGCAGGAAGGCGTAGATCGCCGACGGGATCGTCCGCGTCTGGCCGGGGATGTTCGACACGAAGGTAATGGTCGCGCCGAACTCGCCCATCGCCTTGGCGAAGGCGAGGATCGCGCCCGCGACGATGCCCGGCAGGACCATGGGCAGCGTGACCGTCAGGAAGACCCAGGCCGGGGAGGCGCCGAGCGTCGCCGATGCCTGCTCGAGCCTGGGATCCACAGACTCGATCGACAGCCGGATCGCGCGCACCATCAGCGGAAAGGCCATGATCCCGGCCGCCAGCGCAGCGCCGGTCCAGCGGAAGGCGAAGACGATGCCCCAGTCGGCCAGAACGCTGCCGATGGGGCCGCGCGTGCCCAGCGTCAGCAGCAGGAGGTAGCCGGTCACCACCGGCGGCAGGATCAGCGGCAGGTGCACGACCCCGTTCAGAAGCTGCTTGCCGGGAAAACTCCAGCGCGCCAAGGCGTAGGCCACGAAGATACCAATGGGCAGGCTGACGAGCGTCGCCCCCAAAGAGACCTGGAGGGAGAGCGCAACCGCCCTCCACTCCTCGGGGCCGAGCCAGTCCGTCATGGGTCAGTCGGCCACGACCACGAAGCCCTGACGCTCGAAGGCCGCGCGCCCCTCGGGTCCGCGGAGGAAATCGAGAACGCTCTGGTTCAACGGGTTGCCGCTCTGGCTGAGTGCGGCGGCGGGGTAGACGATGGGCGGATGCGTCTCGGCCGGGAAGGTGCCGACGACGGTCACATCGTCCTCGGCCACGGCGTCGGTGGCGTAGACGATGCCGTAGGGTGCCTCACCCGTCGCCACGAAGGCCAGCGCCGCGCGCACGTTGTCGGCCTGCGCTACTTTGGCCTCGACGCCCGCCCACAGCCCGAGGCTTTCCAGAGCGGCCTTGCCGTAGATCCCCGCGGGCACGGAATCGACCAGCGCCATGGCCAGTCGCCCGTCGCCCAGAAGGCCCGCAAGATCCATGCCGGGGCCGATATCGACGGGAGCGGCATCCGCGTCGGCGGCGATCAGCACGATGGCGTTGTTCAGAAGGTCGAACCGCGTGCCCTCCTCGACCAACCCATCCTCTTCCAGCGTGTCCATCCAACCCGGGTTCGCCGAGATGAAGATATCCGCCGGCGCGCCCTGCTGGATCTGCCGCGCGAGCGCGGAGGACCCGGCCAGCGACACGATCAGGTCATGCCCCGTGGCGGCCTCGAACCGCTCCTCCACCTCAGCCATGGCGTTGGTCATGCTGGCAGCGGCAAAGACAGTCACTTCGTCCGCCGCTGCACGCAAGGGGCTTGAAACGAGGGCCAGAGCCGTGAGAGCCGCGACAAAAGGCCGACGAGAAAGGAACGTCCGCATGAGTATCTCCCTGCTGATATGTTTGATGAAACATATCGCATGAAGATCGTCTGGCGGGCAAGCGTTATTTTTCGTCGGGAATATCCCTAAGCATGGACCGCATTGCATCGAGTCGCGTGGCGCCGCCTTCCGCAGCCTCCGCTTCGAACGCTCGATAAAGGCTGAGGACCGTTCGGCCCGCTTCTGTCAGCACGGCTCCCCCGCCACCGGGCCCGCCACGGGTGCTGTCCACCAGCGGTTCCCGAAACATGGCATTCAACGTCCCGATCAGCTGCCACGCACGCTTGTAGCTCATGCTCATTTCCCGACCTGCAGCCGCGATCGACCCGGTCCGGTCGATCCGCTCCAGAAGCTCGGCCTTGCCCGGGCCGATCATTTCCTCATCGCCAAAGACGATCCGGATACGCAGAACGGGGCGTTTGGTATTTTCAGCCATATCCCCACTATCGTGGAGCGCCCCGGCGGGATGCAAGAACAATCATCCCAAAGCGAGCGAGAGGAGCCGGCGCAAAGGCGTGTTCAACTGCAAGCCCGCGCCTGCTCCCGCATCACGGCGTAATCGCTCAACATCTCCGCGACCGCCGATCCCCGTGGCAGCAAGGCCAGCTCCTCGGCCGCCCGCGCCTGGGACTCCCTGCCATACTCAACCACGGGCGGGCATGTCGCGAGCCTCCCGTCCTCAGAACGAACCGTTGCGCAGCCGCCCAGCAAGCTCGTCGCGATCGCGAGGGCGGCGAGCTGCTGCTTCCAGCATCTGGCTTTGGACATCATTGACCTTCTCCCTTGTCTCAAGGCGTTCAGCGAGGCGTCCCGCTCGCTCGCCGGAGCGCCGGAGCGCGAGCATGAACAGGAGCACGGCGAGGACGATGGCGCCGTAGCGCAGCGCCGACCGCATCCACGGGCTGGCGGCGAACCCTGTGAGCAGCCTGGCGATCACCGACGCCCCCGCTTCCAGTCGTCGAGCCGGGCGTAGATCGTGACCGCGATGCCGCCGAGCGCCACGGCGATGAACACCCATCGGAGCGTGTCGAGGTACGGCACAAGCGGCAGGATGGCGGATTGGGTCTCCGCCAGGACGCTCTGCGCGACCTCGACCCCGGCTGCGCCCAGCGTCGCCACGCCAGCCGCGCCACCGCCCTTCATGGTGCGGCTGTCGGCCAAGACCTCGCGCGCGGGCGGAGTCTCCGATGCGAACGCAGTCGCCCGGACCGGGAACCGCTCGCCCCACTGCCGTGCAGGGCCGAGGTCGACATGGATGAACCCCGAGCGCGGATAGAAGCCGAAGCCGAGGAACCCCACCTCGCGCGCCGTGGCCTCGAACGCCACCGGGTCGTGGTTCGCCATGGCGATGTCGAAGGCGGCGCCGTCGAGGTGCTTCGACCGAGTGGCGCCGCCCACGGCGCGGTTGTGCTCGGGGCTGCGATAGGCGGAGCGGACGATCAGCGGCTTGCCCAGCCGGTCGCGCAACGCCTGCAGCTTGTCGAGCGCCGGTTCGTTGATCAGCAACTTGCCGGTGCCCCGGCAGGCGATTTCTGCGGGCGAGAAGTTGGGCCAGCGCCAGGTGCCCTCGGGTACGTCGCGCCAATGGCGGTGGAAGGTTGTCGTCATGGGGGGTCCTCCGAAAACGAGTTTCCGGCCCCTCGCAGGGCTCGGTGCGTTCGCCGCTCGGGAAGGTCCACTGGACCTTCCCGTCTGCCTGTCAGGCAGACCACGGCTCACCCCGCCTCGAGGGCGGGTCAGTGCGGGCTGATGAATGGGGATGGGGCGCGGCTACGGGCTGCAGCCGAAGATCTTGAGCTTGATGGCGATGCC
>JBNGCX010000121.1:0-3519 GCA_049974865.1 Paracoccaceae bacterium | reverse complement strand
GCCTGTCTCCAAGCCCGAGGCTCTTCGCCCCATCGGAAGGTTTGTTCGTAGGATTACTCTAAGGGAGAACTTTCCGCGAACATTTGCGCCTTGGTGTTGTTTTTGATCACCTTGTAAGCTGTTGATCTGCCTATGCCGAGGTGTTTTGCGGCTTGAGCGACGGATTTTCCGGCGCTGACGAGATCTTGGAGGGCTGAGATTGTCTCGGGTTGCAATGGCGGGCGCCCAGGGTTGCGGCCATGCCTTCGAGCGTTGATCAGGCCGTCTTTGGTGCGCTCTGAGATCAAGCGACGCTCGAAATGCGCGATAGCCCCGAAGACGTGGAACACGAGCTCTCCAGCGGCGGATGTTGTGTCGATCCGTTCTTCGAGGCTGATCAGGTTGATCTCTCTGGTCTTGAGGTCATCGACGGTTTCCAGCAGCTCCTTGAGCGAGCGCCCCAATCGATCAAGGCGGATAACGGCGAGGGTGTCGTTGGGGCGAGCCTGATCAAGCAGTTCTGTTAGCCCAGGCCGGTTGAACGTCTTGCCGGAGATCACGTCCTCGAACACGCGAATAGCGCCGTGTTGTATCAGTCGATCTTTCTGGCCGGACAAATCCTGGTCGGCCGTTGAGACCCTTGCGTATCCGAGGATGTCGCCGGTGCGTGGCACGGTATCTCCAAAACGAACGGTTTAGGGACATCTGCCCAAGAGATGGGAGATTGTCCTTCCGGTTATCGATATCTGTCTATTTATTAGTCTTCATATTAAAGCGTGTCCAGAAAACTTCAATACCGTTTTGAGGACACCTATGCCCCGCCGTTCACTGCTTTCCGCCCGTGCCCGGGCAGACCTCTTCGATATCCCGACAGACTCGGATGGCCTGATGCGCCATTACCTGCTGTCGCCTTCGGATCTGGAATTGATCCGCACACGCCGCCGCGATGAAAATCGGTTCGGGCTGGCTGTCCATATCTCTCTGCTCCGCCACCCGGGCCAAGGATGGCGCGATGGGGTGGTATTACCTGCAGCTCTCTTGGATTTTCTTGGCGACCAGCTGCATCTCCCCGCTGCGCACCTTCTAAATTACGCCAGCCGTGGGGCGACACGCTCGGCGCATCAAGCTCTTGCGCTGCAGCATCTGGACCTGGTGCCGTTCACCAACGAGCATATGGCAATGGCGGAGGATATCGCCACGACGGCGGCCTTCGCGACAGATCATGGTGTGAAGATTGTTAAGACGCTCGTTGCGGAGCTGCGTAGGCAGCATCTGGTGCTGCCGCCCGTGGATAGGCTTGAGCGCCTTGCCCTGAAAGGGCGGGCACGCGCCCGGCGCGAGGCTGCCGCAGCACTGTTTGATGCTCTCTCTCCGGATCAACGTGTCCAGTTACAGGCGCTCTTGGTGAACGATCCGTCTGTTGGGCAAACGCGTCTCACGTGGTTGCGTGGCTATCCGCATTCGACCAGTCCAGCCAGCATGACCGCGCTTCTGGATCGCTTGAACTATCTGCGATCGTTGGACTTGCCGCCAAGCCTTGGACATGGCCTCCACCCTGACCGGCTGCTCAAGTTCGCGCGCGAGGGGGCGGTGGCCCCTGTGAGCTTGCTGAACGATTTTGGCGAACGGCGACGGATCGCATCGCTCGCGGCGCAGATGGCGGATTTATCCATCACGATCACCGACGCGACCATCGCCATGTTCGAGCGACTGACCGGCCAACTCTTCTCACGCTCCCGCAATCGCCAGGAGGAAGTCTGGCGTATGGGCAAGACCAAGGTTGGCAAACTGATGCAGCTCTTCGGCGCGTCCATTGATGCCATGGCCCGCGCACAAGATCTGGGCCAAGATCCCTTTGCTGCGTTGGATGCGGATGTCGGGTGGGAAACGCTCTTGGGCAAGCGTGACGAAATCGCTGGCTTCGGAGAGCTGGCGACCAGTGATCCGCTCGCTCTGGCGGCTGAGCGCTACGTCTACATGCGCAAGTTTGCCCCTGCCTTCCTTGAGGCTTTCGAGTTCAACGCCACCGATGCGGGGGATGATCTCAAGGACGCGATCACCTTGCTGCGCGACCAAAACAGCACCGGCAAACGGAAGTTGCCCGATGATCCGCCCATGCCCTTCGCGGCCAAGCATTGGCCGGCGCTGATCGTCCAGGATGGTAAGCCGCAACGGCGCGTATACGAGACCGCCGTTGTGTCTACCTTGCGCGAGCGGTTGCGCGCCGGGGATGTCTGGGTCGACGGAAGCCGTGAATATCGCCGGTTCGATAGCTACCTGCAGCCACGGGATAAAGCCGAAGTCATCATGCGGGATGCGGGCTTCGAAACCGACCCAGACGCATGGCTGTCTGACCGGCGGGCAACGATGGCGAAACGCTTTGACCAGGTAGAGCGCGCCCTGAAGCGCAATGCGCTCCCTGGTGTGCGCATTGAACGTGGGCGGTTGAAAATTACGCCGCATGACGCGGTCACACCGCCCGCGGCCCTGCGCCTGGAACGGGCGATCGATGCCGTGATGCCGCGCATCCGTATCACGGAGTTGCTCTGGGAGGTAAACGCGCAGACCGGGTTCCTTGATGCTTTCACCGACCTGCGGTCTGGCAAGCAGCACGATGAACCTGCCGCCGTTCTGGCCACGATCCTGGCCGGGGCCACCAATCTCGGCCTGGAGCGGATGGCCCATGCCTCATCGCGTGTCAGCCACGCGCAGCTGACCTGGGCGCAGACATGGTATCTTCGGCCGGAGACATTCGCGGATGCCTTGGGTCGTATCGTCGATGCCCATCATGGTTTGCCCTTCGCGCAGCACTGGGGCACAGCAGAGCACAGCTCATCGGATGGCCAGTTCTTTGCTGCCAATCGCGGCAGCGGGCTCATCAACGCGAAGTACGGTCCTGATCCCGGCCTGAAAATCTATTCCTTCCTGTCGGGCCAGTACGGATCCTTCCATTCCAGCGTCATCGGGGCAACGGCAGGCGAAGCTCCCTTCGTGCTTGATGGCCTCCTGACCAACCCGGCCAGCTTCGACCCGCTCGTGCATTACACAGATACCGGCGGCGTATCGGACCACGTCTTCGCCCTGTTCCATCTCTTGGGGATGACCTTTGCCCCGCGCTTACGCGACTTTCCCGATCGGCGGCTGGCATGCTTTGGAAGCCCGAAGGCGTGGCCCACCCTGTCACCCCTCATCGGGAGGCCAATCAACGAAGATGTGATCCGGCAGCATTGGGGTGATATCATGCGGCTCGCTGCCAGCATCCGCGACAAGTCTCTCAAACCGTCTGAAATCCTGCGCAAGCTTGGGGCGTACCGCCAGCAAAACCGGTTGTATCTCGCTCTGGGTGAAATCGGCCGGATCGAGCGCACACTCTTCATGCTCGACTGGATCGAAAACGCCGACCTACGCAGGGAATGCCACGCAGGGCTGAACAAAGGTGAAGCGCGCCACTCATTGGCCAGGGCCGTCTTTGCCCACTCACAAGGGCGCATTCATGATCGCTCAGACGCGGCCCAACAAAAACGAGCCATGGCGCTCAAC
>JBNGCX010000120.1:0-3567 GCA_049974865.1 Paracoccaceae bacterium | reverse complement strand
TCGTGTAGTTCCGGCAATCATGCGTGCCAGTTGCTGAACCCTCTGCAAGGATGAACGCTGCGGCAGCCGTCGGCCGATTAATCGAGCGAAGGATCCCGCAAGCAATTTCTGCGGGACACGAGGGCTCGTTTCCGGTACAACGTCGCGCATGGAAGCGACATGGACCAACAAACGCTATAGCGGGCGGCTCTTCGACGCCGCCGCGCTCGAACAGATCCGCGACATCCTGCGCACAGAGGCCGGAGCCAGCCGCCAGCAGCTGAGCTATCGGGTGTGCGAAGCGCTCGACTGGCGCAAACCCGACGGCAGCCTCAAGGACATGAGCTGTCGGGTCGCGTTGCTGGGGCTCTATCGCGACGGACTGATCGAGCTACCGCCCCCGCGGCGGCGCTTTGAGCCGCAGCGCGGCTATGCCCGGCGCACGCCGCAAGGCGAGCCTGGGCTGGCACTCGAGACCACACTGAGTGCGCTTGGGCCGGTGCGCCTAGCGTTGGTCGAGCGGCCTCGCAGTGGCTTATGGAACGAGCTCATCGACCGTTACCACTACCTCGGCTACAAGCCGCTGCCGGGCGCACAGCTGCGTTACTTCGCCTATGCCGGCGAGCACTTGGCGGCCGTACTCGGCTTCGGCGCGGCGGCCTGGCAGACCGCCCCGCGTGATCAGTGGATCGGCTGGAACAGCGAACAACGCCAGCGCCAATTAAGCGCGGTGGTCAACAACGCGCGCTTCCTCATCCTGCCCTGGATTCGCGTCCCGCATCTGGCGAGCAAGCTGCTGGGGCTGGCGGCGCGCACCTTGCCTGCGCACTGGCAAGCGCGCTACGGCTATCGCCCTTATCTGCTGGAGACCTTCGTCGAGGCCGAGCGCTTCCGCGGCACCTGCTACCGAGCGGCGAACTGGCTCTGCGTCGGTGCAACCCAGGGCCGCGGCAAGCTCGGTGATCACCGCCTTGGCCAGGTGCCAGTGAAGACGGTGTGGCTCTACCCGCTAACGCCCGATTGTCGGCACCGCTTATGCCAGTAGCCAAGCCGCCGCCTGAGCCCGAGCCGCTCGCGGCCGAGGAGGTCGAGCGGCTGATCGCGCTCGCCGAGCAGGGCCAGCTCAAGGCCGCCGATCAGCAGCGCATCGCCCCCCTGTTGCGCACCCTGCTGTGGCTTGAGCACGCACTGCTCGAGACCCGCATCAGCCTGGCGACGTTGAAACGCCTTCTATTCGGCAAACCGACGGAGAAGACCCCACGCAAGCCGCCCGCGGACCCTCCTGAGGCGCCGGGCGATGGCGGCGGCGAGGCACCGGGCACCACCGACCCGCCGAACGAGGCCCAGGAGGAGACCGCAGCGGGTGTCGACACCCCGAGCGAGCCCGACATCCCAGCGCCGAGTCCCCGCGAGCCACCAGAGACACCACGCGCGCCAGGCCATGGTCGGTTGGGGGCCGCCGATTATCCCGGCGCTGAGGTTCAGCGCTGTGCGCACGATCACCTGAATCCCGGCGACCTCTGCCCGGCCTGCGCGCGCGGTCGCTTGTACCGACTCGAGCCGCTGGTGCGCCTGCGCTTTCGCGGTCAGCCCCTGGTGGCGGTGACGCGCTATGAGCTCGAGCGTCTACGCTGCAGTGCCTGTGGCGCGTTGTTCGTCGCCCATCTGCCACCCGCGGTCAGCCCCGAGCGCTATGACACCAGCCTGAAGGTGATCCTGGCGATGGCGCATTATCATCTGGGCTTGCCGTTCAATCGCCTTGAAACCTTCCAGCAGATGCTTGGCCAACCCCTGCCTGATGCCACCCAATGGGAACTGGTCGAGCAGGTCGCCGACGTCGGCTACGTGGTGTTCAACCAGCTGCAGGGGTTCGCCGCCCAGCTCGAGGTGGTGTTCCAGGATGATACCCGCGCGCGGGTGCTGTCCTTGATCAAGGCGAACCAGGCCGAGCCACCACCGGCACGCCAGGCGATCTACACCACGGCGCTACGCTGTGAAGGCGTGCACCGTGTCTGTCTGTTCTTCACCGGGCGTCAGCATGCCGGGGAGAACCTCGATGACCTGATGGCATGGCGCCCGGCGACGCTGCCTCGCATGCTGCGCATGGCCGATGCGCTGGCGGCCAATACGCTCAAGCGCCATGGCGATCGGGTGGTGGATCTGAATTGCCTGACCCATGCGCGACGCCAGTTCGTTGAGATCCAAGCCTTCTTTCCGGGCGAATGCGAGCAGGTGATCGCGGCGATCGCCAAGGTCTATCACCAAGAGGCTCAGTGCGTCGAGGCCGAGCTCAATCCGGCACAACGCCTCGCGCATCATCAGGCCCATAGCGCTCCGGTGATGGCGAGCCTCAAGCGCTGGATGCAGCTGCAGTTCGACGAGAAGCAGGTGGAGCCCAACAGTCGCTTGGGTCAGGCGTTCAATTATATGCTCAAGCGTTGGGCGGCACTGACCGGGTTTCTGCGCATCCCCGGCGCCCCGCTGGATAACAATCCCGTGGAGCAGGTGCTGAAGCTCAGCGTGCGCTATCGCAACAACAGCCTGTTCTACAAGACCCTGCATGGCGCCTATGTCGGCGATGTGCTCGCCAGCCTGATCGAGACCTGCCGGCTCAATGGGGTCAATCCGATCGACTACTTGAGTGCCTTGCTGCAGCATCGTTCGGCCGTCTTCGCCGATCCCGCGGCCTGGCTGCCGTGGACCTTTCAACGCGCACTGACCCCCAACGCACAGGCACCACCGCTAAGCGACACGCCGCCAGTCCTCGGCCATGCCGGCGTCCTCGGGGTTGCCGTTCCATAACAGGATCTGCAGCTCGCGCGCTGAGAGCCGGTGGCTGGCCTGGGCCGAGGTGGGCCACCAGCTCAGGCGGCCTTGGGAGAGGCGTTTGTGGCACAGCCAGAAGCCTTGCCCGTCATAGCACAACAGCTTCAGGGCGGTTGCACGGCGGTTGCGGAAGACGAAGAGCGCGCCGCTGAACGGGTCTTCTGCCAGCTGCGCTCGGCACAGCGCGGCCAGCCCATCGATGCCGCGCCGGAAATCCGCCGGCTGCAGGGCGACGAAGATCCGGCTTTGTGGGGTCAGCTGCACCATCAGCCCGCTCCCAGAAAGCGCTCAAGCACGGCTTGGGCATCGAGGCCGTCACCGGGCTCGATGCGCAGGCGCAGCCCGTCGGGGCGGATCAGCTCCAACGCGGCCGGTGCGAATCGGGGCGGCGGCGTCATCGGTGCTGGCGTCAGCTCGATAAAGGTCGCTGTGGGTTCGCCCTGGTCCTGGTCAGCGCTGAGCCTCTGGCGATGTCGCTTGAGATCCCCGCGCTTGAGTCGCAGCCGGCGGGTCACCCGGGACAACCCATCGCGTTCAGCCAGGGCGATCGCCGCTCTCCAGAGTGACTCGGGAATGCGTTCCCCGGGGCGCTTCTGATGGCGCCAGTGCGTGAACTGTTCGGCGAGCGCTTCCAGTGTTAACGGCGATGGCGGTAGCGGGACGGTTGCGGTGTTCATGAGGGCCTCCGGTGATGGCTTTGCACCGGCGATATCCTAGTCACCACCCTGTCAAGGGATCACGCACGCTTGCCGGAACTACACG
>JBNGCX010000119.1:0-3571 GCA_049974865.1 Paracoccaceae bacterium | reverse complement strand
TTCAACGGCCACCGCATCCATTACGACCGCGATTTCTGCGTGCGCCGCGAGGGCTATCCCGGCCTGGTGGTGCACGGCCCGCTGCTGGCGACGCTGCTGCTCGACCTGCTGCGGCGGCAGTATCCCGGCGCGCGCGTCGAAAACTTCTCGTTCCGCGCCGTCGCCCCGGTGTTCGACCTCCACGATTTCTCGGTTCATGGCGCGCCCGACAAGGCGGAACGGACCTTCCGCCTGTGGGTGCGACGCCGCGACGGCGCCCTGGCCATGAGCGCAATTGCCACCCTTGCCCAAGGATAACAGACATGACCGACGACTATCAGGACATCCGCGACGCCGTCCGCGCGCTGTGCGCGACCTTTCCCCCCGAATATCACCGCAAGGTGGACGAGGAACGCGCCTACCCGGAGGCCTTCGTCGACGCGCTGACCGAAGCGGGCTGGATGGCCGCGCTGATCCCCGAGGAATACGGCGGCTCGGGGCTGGGTCTGACGGAGGCCTCGGTGATCATGGAAGAGATCAACCGCGCCGGCGGCAACTCGGGCGCCTGCCACGGGCAGATGTACAACATGGGCACGCTGCTGCGCCACGGCTCGGACGCGCAAAAGCGGAAATACCTGCCCAAGATCGCCAGTGGCGATCTGCGCCTGCAGTCGATGGGCGTGACCGAGCCCACCACCGGCACCGATACAACCAAGATCAAGACCACCGCGGTGCGCAAGGGCGACCGCTACGTGGTGAACGGGCAGAAGGTCTGGATCAGCCGGGTCCAGCATTCCGACCTGATGATCCTGCTGGCGCGCACCACGCCCTTGGCCGAGGTGAAGAAGAAGTCGCACGGCATGTCGATCTTCATCGTCGACCTGAAGGACGCGATCGGCAACGGCATGGAGGTCAAGCCGATCCCCAACATGGTCAACCACGAAACCAACGAACTGTTCTTCGACAACCTGGAAATCCCCGCCGAGAACCTGATCGGCGAAGAGGGGATGGGCTTCAAATACATCCTCGACGGGCTGAATGCCGAGCGCACGCTGATCGCGGCCGAGTGCATCGGCGACGGCTACTGGTTCATCGACAAGGTGACAGGCTACGTCAAGGAGCGCACCGTCTTCGGCCGCCCCATCGGCCAGAACCAGGGCGTGCAGTTCCCCATCGCCGAGGCCCATATCGAGATCGAGGCGGCCAACCTGATGCGCTACGAGGCCTGCCGCCTGTTCGACGCCCAACAGTCCTGCGGCGCGCAGGCCAACATGGCCAAATACCTCGCCGCCAAGGCCAGCTGGGAGGCCGCCAATGCCTGCCTCCAGTTCCACGGCGGCTTCGGCTTTGCCAACGAGTACGACGTGGAGCGCAAGTTCCGCGAGACCCGGCTCTACCAGGTGGCGCCGATCTCGACCAACCTGATCCTCTCCTATGTTGCCGAGCATGTGCTCGGCCTGCCGAGGTCGTTCTGATGCGACCGCTGGAGGGCATAACGGTCGTCACGCTGGAACATGCCGTGGCCGGCCCCTTCGCCACCCGCCAACTCGCCGATCTGGGGGCGCGGGTGATCAAGGTCGAACGCCCCGGGGTGGGCGACTTCGCCCGCAACTACGACCAGCGGGTGGACGGGCTCGCCTCTCATTTCGTGTGGGCGAACCGCAGCAAGGAAAGCCTGACGCTGAACGTCAAGCACCCGCAGGCGGACGAGGTGCTGAAACGGCTGATGGCCGAGGCCGACGTGCTGGTCCAGAACCTCGCCCCCGGCGCGGCGGAGCGGCTGGGGCTGACCTACGAGGCGCTGTCGGATGCGAACCCGGGCCTGATCGTGTGCAACATCTCGGGCTACGGCCCCGACGGCCCTGACCGCAACCGCAAGGCCTATGACCTGCTGGTGCAGGCCGAGGCGGGGTTCCTGTCGATCACCGGCACGCCCGAGCAGCCCTGCAAATCCGGGGTCTCGATCGCCGATATCGCCGCGGGCATGTATGCCTATACAAACATCCTCGCCGCCCTGATCCGGCGCGGCCGGACGGGCAAGGGCGGCACCATCGACATCTCGATGCTCGAGGCGCTGGCCGAATGGATGGGCTACCCGCTCTACTACGCCTATGACGGCGCGCCGCCGCCCGAGCGGGCCGGGGCCAGCCACGCCACGATCTTCCCCTACGGCCCGTTCCCGGCTGGCGACGGATCGGTGGTGATGCTGGGCCTGCAGAACGAGCGCGAATGGCAGGCCTTTTGCGAACAGGTGCTGTGCCGCTCCGATCTGCCGGAGGACCCGCGTTTCGACGGTAACGCCCGGCGGGCCGAGAACAAGGCGGACCTGACCGCGTTGATCGTCGCCGCCTTCGCCGAGCTGACCGGGGCCGAGGTGATCGCCCGGCTCGACGCGGCGGGCATCGCCAATGCGCGGATGAACGACATGGCCGGCCTGTGGGACCATCCGCAGTTGAAGGCCCGCGACCGCTGGCGCGAGATCGGCAGCCCGGCCGGCCCCATCCCCGCGCTGCTGCCGCCCGGCGGCCTCGACGGCTGCGCGCCGCGAATGGACCCGGTCCCGGCACTGGGCGAACACAATAAAGCGGTGCTGGAGAGCCTGGGCTATGCCCCGGCCGAGATCGCCCGTATGCGCGAGGGGGGCCTGCTGTGACCGTTCCGTTCCGGACCGCGAAAAGCCTGCTCTTCGTTCCCGGAAACCGGGATGAGCGTATCCCCAAGGCACTGGCCAGCGATGCCGATGCGGTGATCGTCGACCTCGAGGACGCGGTGACACCCGACGCCAAGGAAAGCGCCCGGCGTGCCGTGTCGGCCTTCCTCGCCGCCACCCCTTCGACCCGGGTACTGCTGCGCATCAACCCGGTCGGCAGCCCGTGGTATGCCGGCGACGTCGCCCTCGCCGCGCATCCCGGTGTCGCGGGCGTGGTGCTGCCCAAGGCCAGCCGTAACGCGCTTTCCCGCGCTGCGCTTGATACCGACACGCCGCTCTGGCCGCTGGTCGAGACGGCCCAGGGCCTGCTGGACCTGGCCGCTATGGCGCGGATGACGGGCGTCGCCCGGATGCTGCTCGGCACCATCGACCTGGCGCTGGACCTCGGGCTCGACGAGGGCCAATCCGGCGGCCGGGCGATGCTGGACATGGCGCGCTACGACCTGGTGACCGTCTGCGCCGCCGCGGGGCTGGCGCCGCCCGCCGACGGGGTGTTTGCCGATCTTGCGGATGCCGAGGGGCTGGCCGCCGCCGCCGCCCATGCCCGCGCCTGCGGCCTGACCGGCATGATGTGCATCCATCCCAAACAAGCCGCCACGGTGAACGCCGCCTTCGCGCCAAGTGCGGCGCAGATCGACTGGGCCCGGCGGGTGCAGCAGGCGGCAATCGGCCAGAACGGCGCCTTCCGTTTCGAGGGGCAGATGATCGACAAGCCGGTTCTGGAAAGGGCCGCGCGCCTGCTGTCGTCCTGACCCCATCCGAGCAAACCCCCGGGCGACGCATCGCGGCGTCCGGCGCAGAGAGAGAGGAGAGCACGCTGATGAAGGTTCTTGTGCCTGTTAAGCGCGTGATCGACTACAACGTGAAGGTCCGCGTGAAGGC
>JBNGCX010000118.1:0-3677 GCA_049974865.1 Paracoccaceae bacterium | reverse complement strand
CCCAGGGCAGGCGCAAGCTGGCCAAGGCCCTGGCCGGGCTGGCGCGGAAATGGGACGGGTTGAGTGCGGACTGGGCAACCAGCCCGCCGCCGCAATATGCCGACGATCCGGCCTATGCCGAGACGCTGGCCAGGGTCGAAACCACGATTGCGGCCGCCGCGGATCAGGTCGCGGCCGGCGACCTGCCCGGTGCGCACGAAACGCTTGAGGCGGTGCGTGACGCGCTGGGTGAGTTGCACCTGCGCAACGGCATCGTCACCTTTTCCGACCGGATGAACGCCTATCACGCCCGCATGGAGCATGTCCTGATGACGGATTACGCCGCCATGGGCGAGGCGGCGCTGGGGCTGCTGCGCGAAGAGGCGGCGGTTCTGGCTTATCTGGCCGACGACATCGCGGCCCATCCCGCGCCCGAGGCGGACGATCCGGACTTTTCGCCCCGGCTCGCGGCCCTGCGCAAGAGCGTGCAGGCCCTGCAGGAGGCCACGCGCGCCGGCGACCTAGAGGCCGCGCTGGCGGCGGCGCGCGGGCTGAAAAAGCCCTTCTCGCAGTTCTTCGTGAAATTCGGCTGAGCCACAACGGCAGAGGAGACACGCGGCGTGAGCCGGTGGAACGACAACACGCGCGGGGCGTTTCTGATGATGCTGGCCATGGCCAGCTTCACCGTGAACGATGCCTGCATCAAGTCGCTGGCGGGCCATATGCCCTTCTTCCAGGCGGTCTTCCTGCGCGGGGTGGCCACGGTGCCCATGCTTGTGCTCATCGCGCGTGCGACCGGGGGCCTGGGATGGCGCTACGAGCGGCGCGACTGCGGGCTGGTGATCCTGCGGTCGCTGGCCGAGGTGGCGGCGGCCTATCTTTTCCTCACCGCCCTGTTCAACATGCCCATCGCCAATGCCACGGCGATCCTGATGGCGCTGCCGCTGTCGTTGACACTCGCCGGCGCGCTGTTCCTGGGCGAACCCGTGGGGTGGCGGCGCTGGACGGCGATCGCGGTGGGTTTCGTCGGCGTACTGCTGATCGTGCGCCCGGGCGCCGAGGGCTTCAACGTTTATTCGGTCTACGTGCTGCTGACCGTGGCCTGCGTCACGGTGCGTGACCTGGCCGCGCGCCGCCTGTCTCCCGACGTGCGCTCGTTGAGCGTGGCCGTCGCCGGAGCGCTTGCAGTGACGGTCTTCATGGGTCTGGGCAGCCTGAGCGAGCCATGGGTCATGCCGGGCCCGCGCGAGGCGGCGCTGCTCCTGGGCGCGGCGGTGCTGATCATCGGCGGCTATGTCTTCTCGATCATGACCATGCGGGTGGGGGAGATCGCGGTGGTCACGCCATTCCGCTATACCGGCCTGGTCTGGGCGCTGATCCTCGGCCTGGTGGTCTTCGGCGACTGGCCCAGCGGGCTGACCCTGCTGGGCGCCGGGCTGGTGGCGACCACGGGGATTTACACCCTTTATCGCGAGCGCAGGGTGGAAGAGGCGCAAAGCAGCGCCTAAGTGTTGACAAGCGCCGCGACTCTCCATATACCGCGCGTACTCGGACCACGGGGCGGCATGCCTTTTCGGTCTGAAATCAGAACTGAAGTGGTCATGATCCGGGCAAAGGTGCCCCGATCCTCTGAGTTTCCACCGCGTCGTTCCCGCGAACGAGGGGACGCAGCGGTTTTTGCGCGTTCCGTGGACGCATGGGGCGCATTGAGATTTGAACGGGTTGCAACACGGGGAACCGGAATGCCGACGATCCAACAGCTGATCCGCAAGCCGCGGCAGCCGAAAGTAAAACGCCAGAAGTCCATGCATCTGCAGGCCTGCCCGCAGAAGCGTGGCGTGTGCACGCGTGTGTACACCACCACTCCCAAGAAGCCGAACTCCGCTATGCGGAAGGTTGCCAAGGTGCGCCTGACCAACGGTTTCGAGGTGATTTCGTACATCCCCGGTGAAAGCCACAACCTGCAGGAGCACTCGGTGGTCCTGATCCGCGGCGGCCGGGTGAAAGACCTTCCGGGTGTCCGCTACCACATCCTGCGCGGTGTGCTGGATACCCAGGGTGTGAAAGACCGTAAGCAGCGCCGCTCGAAATACGGCGCCAAGCGTCCGAAGTAAGGAGAGACGTAGATGTCCCGTCGTCACGCTGCCGAGAAGCGCGAAGTCCTGCCCGACGCCAAGTTTGGTGACCGGGTTCTGACGAAGTTCATGAACAACCTGATGATCGACGGCAAGAAATCCGTCGCCGAAAAGATCGTCTACAACGCGCTGGACCGCGTCGAGGGCAAGCTGAAGCGCGCCCCCGTCGAGGTGTTCCACGAAGCGCTCGACAACGTGAAGCCCGCGGTCGAGGTGCGCTCGCGCCGCGTCGGCGGTGCCACCTACCAGGTTCCTGTCGAAGTGCGCCCCGAGCGCCGCGAAGCCCTGGCCATCCGCTGGCTGATCGCCGCATCGCGTGCACGCAACGAGAACACGATGGAAGAGCGCCTCGCCGGTGAGCTGGTCGATGCGGTCAACTCCCGTGGCTCGGCCGTGAAGAAGCGCGAAGACACTCACAAGATGGCCGAGGCGAACAAAGCCTTCAGCCATTACCGCTGGTAATTCTAAAGGCCCAGGACCGAACCAATGGCACGCGAATACCCACTCGAGAGATACCGCAACTTCGGTATCATGGCGCATATCGATGCAGGCAAGACCACCTGCACCGAACGTATCCTTTTCTACACCGGCAAGTCCCACAACATCGGTGAGGTGCATGATGGCGCCGCCACCATGGACTGGATGGAGCAGGAGCAGGAACGCGGCATCACCATCACCTCGGCTGCGACCACCACTTTCTGGCAGTGGCAGGAAGATCCGACCGCCGAGGGTACCGATGAAACCAAGTTCCGCATGAACATCATCGACACCCCCGGCCACGTGGACTTCACCATCGAGGTGGAGCGTTCGCTGGCCGTGCTCGACGGTGCCGTTGCGGTTCTGGATGCCAACGCCGGTGTCGAGCCCCAGACCGAAACCGTCTGGCGCCAGGCCGACCGCTACAAGGTTCCGCGCATCGTGTTCGTCAACAAGATGGACAAGATCGGCGCCGACTTCTTCAACTGCGTGCGCATGATCGCGGACCGCACCGGCGCGATCCCGGCCCCGATCCAGATTCCGATCGGCGCCGAGAACGAGCTGGAAGGCATCGTCGACCTGATCACCATGGAAGAGTGGGTCTGGAAAGGCGAAGACCTGGGCGCGTCCTGGGTGCGTCAGCCGATCCGCGACTCGCTGAAAGAGACCGCCGAGGAATGGCGCGGCAAGCTGATCGAGAACGCCGTCGAAATGGACGACGAGGCCATGGAGGCCTATCTCGAAGGCGAAGAGCCGGACATCCCGACCCTGCGCAATCTGATCCGCAAGGGCACGCTGTCGCTGTCCTTCGTCCCGGTTCTGTGTGGCTCTGCCTTCAAGAACAAGGGCGTTCAGCCGCTGCTCAACGCCGTGGTCGATTACCTGCCCAGCCCGCTGGACGTGGTCGACTACATGGGCTTCAAGCCGGGCGACGAGACGGAAGAGCGCAACATCGCGCGCCGCGCCGATGACGACATGGCCTTCTCGGGCCTGGCGTTCAAAATCATGAACGACCCCTTCGTCGGCTCGCTGACCTTCACCCGGATCTATTCGGGCGTTCTGAACAAGGGCGATTCGATCCTGAAC
>JBNGCX010000117.1:0-3731 GCA_049974865.1 Paracoccaceae bacterium | reverse complement strand
CCTCAGCGCCGCCGGTGAAGGGGTATTTACGGATCACCGCGAAGAGTCGCAAGTGCTTTTTTCGATTTTTATGACAGAAAATCGAAAAAACTTATCCACACCCTTTTTTTCAAGGCGTTTCGGGCGGTTTTCGGCCCTTTCGCCCCCCCTGCCCGGCGTCGCGGGACGGAACTTGCGCGAGACTCGGGCGGCCCGCGCGGATCGCCCGGACCCTGGCATTCATCCAGTGGCGGATGAAGCCGCGGTAGAGAAGCTCGCGCAGGGGGCCGAACTGCTGCCGATGGGCGGCATAGAATGCATCCGGCGAGTCGAAGACGCCGAAGTCCCGCGCGATCCCGGTGCTCTGTATATAGGTATCGTTCCCCTGCCATTCCACGGGCGGCGCGCTGAGGCAGGCGGTTCCGGCGCCGTAGCCGCAGAGGCCTTCGGCGTCCGGAAAGGCGCGCTGGAGCGCCGACAGGAAGGCGCGGTCCAGAATGAACCCCTCGAGATCGATCCAGCGGCCCGCGAACCGGACCTCGACCCAGGAATGCAGGATTTCGCGCGGCGCGATCGGGTAGACGGGGTCCGGCACCACACCCCGCTGCAACTCCTTGTGGATGGTGAAGCCGTGAAGGCGGCAGGGGATGCCGAGCACCCGCAGCAGCGCCATCAGCAGCGTGCCCTTGGTGTTGCACTGCCCGTAGCCGTCGCCGAGCACGGCGCTGGCCGGGATGTCGTCGGCGCGGTTGTAGCCGAAGGCGATCTCGTTGCGGACGAAATCATAGGCCGCGCCGATCCTGCCGCATTCATCCAGCTTTTCCCAGCCACGCGCCGCGACCAGGTCCCGGATCTCGGGGCAGTGGAAATCGAGCAGCCGCGTCGGGCGCAGCAGGTTTTCCGTATCGGTCATGGGCCTGTCTCCTGGTTTCCGTCGAATCGGAGATACAAGCTACAGCCGCTGTAGCTTCAAGCCCTTTCCCGCGGGACCGAAGGGCGGGTCCGGCCCGGTCAGGCGCCGGTCCCGTCATGGTCGGCCAGGCATTCGGAATGGTCGCGCAGCACCTCGATCACGCGGCAATCGGACATCGGGCCGCCATCGCACCCCCCGATCATGCGCGCGAGCTCGCCCCGCAGGGCCTCGAGCCGGGCGATGCGCTGTTCCACCTGTCGCAGCTGCCGCCGGGCGACGGAATCCGCCGCCGCGCAGGGTTGATCGGGGCGGTCGGCCAGATCGAGCAACTCGCGAATTGCCGCCAGCCCGAAGCCAAGCTGGCGTGCGTGCCGGATGAAGGCCAGCCTGTCCAGCTCGGTATCGCCGTAGCGCCGCTGCCCGCCAGCCGTGCGTCCCGGCTCCGGCATGAGACCGATCTCTTCATAGTAGCGAACGGTCTGAACCTTCGTTCCGGTTTTCCGGGCCAGTGTTCCGATGGTCAGCATGGCTCCCCCCAAACGCTTGCGGACTTGTAGGTTTCCCGGCGGCCTGCTGGCAAGCCCTTCGGGACCGCCCCGGACCGGTGACCCGTCGCGGCGAAAGGCGCGGAGCATGAAGACCGCAGCGATCCGCCGGCAAGGTTGATCCCCGCCATTGCCGGCCAGAGGCCGCCTTGCCCCCGCGGGGCCACGCGATGCCCTGTTCCAGAACGGTCCGTTTCTCGTGGCGCGACGCCCCCGGCCCGAAAAGACCTTGGCTGCCGATCCCGGCGCCAATCCGGCGTCGACACGGGCCCGGGGAAACCAAGGGATCGCCCGCTAGGGCCCCTAATCGCGGGAAAAGGCTCAAATTGTCCAAAAATTGACGCAATTCTCCACGACCTTGGGTTGTGACGGGGGCGACCACCGAGCCCTGTTTGGGGCGCGAAGCGACGGAAGGAGGACGAAATGCGGTTCCTCGCAGTAGACGACGACCCGGCTTTCCTGGAGATCGTGCGCGATTTCATCGGCGGGGAGGAACGGCACGAGTTGCAGACTGCGACCTCGGCGACCGAAGCGCTGGACATGGTGCAGGCGTCGCCGCAAGCCTATGACGCGTTTCTCCTCGACATCCAGATGCCCGGCATGAGCGGGGTGGAGTTGTGCGGCGCCATTCGCGGCATCGACTCCCTCCAGAACGCGCCGATCGTCATGCTCACCGCGGCGGCCGAGCGCCATTTCATCGATGGCGCCTTCGCGAACGGCGCGACCGACTACATGCACAAGCCGCTCGACCCGCTGGAGTGGAAATCCAGGATCAAGATGATCGAGCGCCTGCACGAAGAGCGTCAGCGCACGATCGCGCTGGCCCGGCAGGCGTGGTCCGCGAACCGCGAATACCACGAGCCGGTCGATTTCGAGACACGGGTCTCGCTCTTCGGGCAGGACAACGTGATCGAGTACCTGGCGCTGGAGAACTACCTCCTGACGCTGGACCGGCGCGGGCTTTTCGCCCACGCGGCCGTCGGGATCCACGTGGAGAACGCGCCGCAGATCTACAGCAAGGCGTCCGCGGCGGCATTCGTCGAAGCGATGAGGGATGCCGCCGCGGCGATTTGCGACGCGCTGAAGGCACATAGTTTCATGTTCGCCTATGCCGGCGCGGGTGATTTCGTGGCCGTCACCCCACGGCAGGCGCCGGTCGACACGCAAGCCCTCGAGGCGGAGATCAACGGCGCGCTGAGCGAATTCGACGGCCTCTACAAGGCCAGCGGCCTGCCCACGCCCCGGGTGCAGGTCGGCGAACAGGAGCGCAGCAGCCTGTTCGGCAAGCGCCGGGCGAACGTCATCCTGCAGCAGGCAATCTGGAAGGCGCGGCAAGCGGAGCAACCGGGGATTTCCGAAGAAAGCCATCTTTCGCAGATCAGGGATGCGCTGAAACGCTAGGCACGCGGCGCGAGGGCGGGCCGCTGCGGGAAGGAAACCACGCGCCAGCCTGTCCGGCGCAGTCTTCCGTATCCGCCCGGAAGCGGTGAAGAGCGGCTCGGCGCGCCGGCAACCGGGCATCGCCCACGCCCCGACTCCCCCGATGCCAAGGCACCGCAGAGCGTCCGCCCGGGCGCTCCGTCCGCGATTCCCGCGTCCGCCGCGGGTTGCCGCCGGCCCTGCCCCGAAAACGCAAATCCGCCTGCCCCTCTGGCGAATTCCTGCCCGTGGCGGCCTCCGGCATGAGCGGCGAAAGGACCACTGGGGCAGATCGGCGGCGGGGCGCCCGCCCGCGGGGCGGAATCCGGCAGCCCTCGGCCGGTTCTTGCGGCGGCGGCCCGCGCGGATTGTGCCGCCCGCCGCCCAGGGCCTACCACTTCCCCGCGGCCGTAAGAAACGCATCAACCCCCTAAGACAACAGGAGTGTATCGCATGACCAAGACGACGCTGATCGCAACCGCCTTCGCCACCCTGCTCGCCGGCCCCCTCGCCGCGCAGGACATGACCGAGGTGGCAGACACCGATGGCAACGGCACTTTCTCGATGGAGGAGCTCAAGGTGGCCTACCCGGACCTGACCGAAGAGGCCTTTGCCGAGATCGACACCAGCGCCGACGGCGAAGTGGACACCGCCGAGCTGGAAGCCGCGCTCGAGGCGGGCCTCCTGGCCGCCGGCTGACCCGGCCCCGGATGACACGGCGCCCGGCACGATACCGTGCCGGGCGCTTTTTTCGTACGGCCGGCCCGCCGCGCGCCGCTATCCGCGCACGAGGGATCCGATGGCCCGTGTCAGGTCTTCCATGCGGAAGGGCTTGGAGACATGGGTGTCGAAGCCGTTCATGATGTATTCGGCGA
>JBNGCX010000116.1:0-3788 GCA_049974865.1 Paracoccaceae bacterium | reverse complement strand
CTCTATCACGAGGCGCGACGCCGCTTCCTGGAGATCTTCTCGCTGGGGGAGCGCCTCTCGCCGGCTGACGTGAGGTCGATTACGGGGCTGGGCCCGGCGGTCGCCGTCGGCCAGAACCTCCTCAACCGCAATCCGGCTTCGACGCTGGCGACGGCCTCAGGGCTTCACCCCTTCTTCCGCCTGCTCTACGCCAACTTCGGCGAGCGGTGCTGTGCCACGTGCGGCGCTCCTCTGAACGTGTACGCGGAGGATGAGATCGTGGAACGGATCGCATCCTTAGCGGAGACCGCTGCCGTGATCCTCTATGCGCCGCTTCTTCGGCGAGCCTTGGGCAGCCACGCGACGCTGCTAAGCATGCTGCGCGCGCAGTGCGGTGCGGAGCGGTTGCGGATCGACGACGCTACGCCGGAAGACGGGCAGAGATCGGGTCTCTGCGATACAGGCCTGAATCCGACCGAACCCCGCAGTCTTGATGTCGAGGTGGCCCATCTTGCGCAGGGCGCCGGAGTCGGTGAGATACGTGATGCGGTGGGACAGGCCTGGGCATTAGGGGCCAACGCCGTCGTCGTTGAGAGGGATGCACCGCGCACCGGCTCTGCTGCGACAGGCCCGGATAGCGGCCTGCAGCGCGAGCTCACCCTCTCCCGCGCGCCGGTGTGCCCCGAGTGTGGGACGTGGTTTCGCGAGCTCTCACCAGTCGTGTTCCACAAGCCCTGTCCCTACTGCGAGGGCGAGGGTGTCGCCGCATGTGCCCATTGCGGAGGCACCGGCCTCCACCCTGACGCAGCCGCCGTGCGCTGGAAGGGCCTACGCCTGCCCGATCTTCTGGCTCACTCCGTCTCTGAGGTATATCGGATATTCGAAGCTGCTGCGTTGCCCTCGACCGCGGCTCGCCTCGAAACGGAGATCATGCGTCGGCTGGAGGCGCTCCTGCAGGTCGGCCTCGGTTACGTGGGGCTCGATCGGCCCTCCCCAACGCTCTCCCGTGGGGAATCTCAGCGCGTACGGCTTGCCGTCGCGCTGACTAGCCGCCTCGAGGATATGCTGCACGTCCTCGATGAGCCGACCATCGGTCAGCATCCTGCCGACGTTGCCCGCCTGCTCCCGGCCTTTCGGGAGCTGCGCGGCCCCGTCGTCTACGTTGAGCACGACCGCATCGCGGCGGCAGCGGCCGATCGCGCGATCGATCTCGGGCCTGGCGCCGGGCGGGCTGGGGGTCGGATCACCTATGTCGGGACGCCCGCCGGGCTCTGGGAGAGCGACACGGCGACCGGGCGCTATTTCAGCCTTCGCGACCGCGTCGCTGTCCCCGAGCGCCGTTCCGCTCCAGATCTGTTTCTGACGGTGCGCGGGGCGCACCGGCACAACCTCCGCGACATTGACGTCCGGTTGCCTCTGCATCGCCTCACAGTCATCACCGGCGTCTCGGGATCCGGCAAGAGCACCTTCGTCGAGGAGGTGTTGGCGGCCTCCTTAAGGGCGCAATCGCCGCGCGGCTGCGATGCGGTGGACGGCCCCTGGCTCAAGGCCGTAGTAGTCGATCAGAGCCCGATCGGGCGGAATCCGCGGTCCAACCCGGCGACGTACACCAAGCTCTCAGATCATATCCGCGATACCTTTGCCGAGGCGACCGGCCTTTCGCCCTCCCATTTTTCCTTCAACCGGCCCGAGGGCGCCTGCCCGGCGTGCAAGGGCATCGGCGCTGTTGAGGTCAAGATGCGGTATCTGCCCTCGACCTGGATCCCGTGCGCCGAGTGCGAGGGTCAGCGTTTCAAGGACGAGGTGCTCGAGGCGACGGCGAGATTCGGCGACGAAACCCTCTCCATTGCGGACCTCTATAGACTGAGCATCGCCGAGGTCGCGCCGCTGCTCCGGCACACGGGTTATTTGCCTAAGCGACAACGGCGGGCGGCTGGCAGGATCCTGCGGGCACTTCGTGACATCGGCCTGGGTTATCTCGAGCTGGGCCAGCCCTCGCCGACCCTCTCCGGCGGGGAGGCGCAGCGGGTCAAGCTGGCGAAGTTCCTGGGCCGTCGCGGCCTCGCCGATCGCATCCTGATTCTGGATGAGCCGTCGACGGGCCTCCATCCTCAGGACATTTCCGGATTGCTCATGGTGTTGGACCGTCTCGTTCGGCGTGGCGCCACCATCGTCATCGTGGAGCATAACACCGATGTCATTCGCGCTGCGGACTGGATCGTCGACCTCGGCCCGGGCGCCGGCCCTCTGGGGGGCGACTTGGTCTACGCTGGGCCACCGCAGGGCTTGTTCGAGGTCGACGCCTCACTCACCGGCCGGGCGCTGCAGGATGAGGATCGGGTGCACCCCGCACCCTTGACCGAGCCATCACCACCGAAGCGATCGTCCGAGATCTGGATCGTGGGCGCGAAAGCCAATAACCTTAAGGACGTCAACGTCGTCTTTCCCAAGGGGAAGCTCACCGTCGTCACCGGCGTCTCGGGTTCCGGCAAATCCAGCTTGGTCGGCGATGTCCTTGAGGCCGAGGCACGCCGCCGCTTCCTCGAGAGCCTCTCGATGTACGAGCGCCAGGGCGTGCGGGAGGGGCCCGAGGCCGACGTGGAGGAGGTCTCGGGGCTGGGCGTTGCCGTGTCGATTGAGGGTGGGGGACGGGGGCACTTTGGACGCCGCAACACCGTCGGGGCCGCTACCGAGCTGGATCGCCACCTGGCCGTTCTCTTCTCCTGGCTTGGCGAGCGCGACTGTCCTCGCTGCGGCGCAGCCTTGGTGCGGATCCCCGCCGGAAGGCGTGGGGCCGAGCGTCGCCGGAGCGGCCTTTGGCAGTGTCCCTCGTGTGGCGCCGAGTTTCCGATCGCGGCGCCACGCCACTTCTCGCCCCGAACTTACGCCGCAGCGTGTACGACGTGCCACGGCATCGGTACCCTGCGCGCGCCCAACCCCGACAAGCTGATCGTCCATCCGGAAAAACCGCTCTGCGATGGCGCGATGCACTCGCCGGGCTTCTTTCCGAAGGGCTATCTCTGCAAGCCGATGAATGGGGGCTACGAGCTGGTACAGGCCCTGGCAAAGGTCTTCGACTTCGATCCCTTTACCACTCCCTGGAACGAGATGTCGACCGAGGCTCGAGACGCTTTCCTCTTTGGTTATCCCGAGCGCCTCGAGGTGATCCATCAGAGCCGCAACGGGGCAACGAGCGTGAGACAGCAGCGCTATCCGGGCTTCTACGGATGGGTGCGGGATTGGGATACCGGCGGCACCTATACCGACACCAGGGTTTGCCCCGCCTGCGGCGGCGCGCGTCTCCGCCCCGAATATGCCGCCGTGACCCTCGCCGGGCATCCTTTTCAGGCAATCGGCGAGATGCCGCTGGCGCGCTTGGTCCAGGTCGTGGCGCGCATCCTTGTGCCCCGGGCCGCGCCAGGGCCGTCGGCTGGCGCCACAGGAATCCCCGTCGGCGCGATCGTTGATGCTAGCCTCCAGATGGTTCGCAAGCGGCTCCACTTCCTCTGTCAGGTCGGTCTGGGCTACCTGCACCTCAGCCGCGATGCAGCGACGCTGTCCGCCGGCGAGGCGCAGCGCGTGAAGCTGGCGGGCTTGCTCGGTTCCGGCCTCACCTCACTCACCGTCTTGATCGACGAGCCGACTCGCGGCATGCACCCCGCCGAAATTGACGCCCTCATCGAGGCGCTCGCGGAGCTGCGCGATGAAGGGAACACGGTGATTGTCGTTGAGCACGATCCCGGCGTGATCCGTGCCGCCGATTACCTCGTCGATATGGGACCGGGCGCGGGGGTTGACGGCGGCGAGGT
>JBNGCX010000115.1:0-3910 GCA_049974865.1 Paracoccaceae bacterium | reverse complement strand
AAGCCGCCGCCGTCATCGACCATGCCGTACCAGCGATCGTACCAGCCCGCGTCGCCGCCCACCCAGGACCAGAAGTGATTCCAGTCGAGGGCGACGTTGACCTCCCAGGCTTCCGGTCGGTAGGTGTAGCAGGGACGCCGCGTGCCCCAGCTCACGTCAAGGTTGCTGATCGGGTAAGCCCGCCGCAGCCACGAGGCCAGAGCGATCCGGTCGGCGTCCCGCACGTGATAGGTCGTGCCGCCGGTCCTGTAGCAGGCGTCGACGAGCTTGACGTGCATCGTCGGCGTGCTGCGGAAGGTCACGTCCTCGCGGTGATCGTTGTTCTCGTAGGCGTACTCGGCCAGCGTATGGGCCGTGTTGGCCTCGGCTTCGAAGGCCACGGTCCCGTGCAGCCACGAGGTGGGGACGTCGAAATAGAAGCTGTGGTCGAGCACGCCGCGGTCCGGATCGGCGCGCACGGTGATGGTGCCGCCGGGGTTGTTCGGCGGGATGGTGCCGAGGAAGGCCCCGTCCCGCCAGGCGCTGAGCTGCGCGCCGATGGGCCCGTGGTCGCCCCCGCTCAAGGCGCGGACGTGGAAGCGCACATACGTGCGCTTGTTCGCGATCAGGTCTACGCTGTTGTTGAGGTCCTGAACCGCCTGAGTCACCTCCAGCGCGAACCCCTCGAGGTCCAGCGAGGCCACCACCGTCGTCGCCTGGGCGACCGTCGGCCAGTCAGCGACGTTGCCGGCTACGTCCCTCGCCCGGGACCGGAAGTCATAGATATGGCCATCGGTCGCGTGGAACGTCGCGCTCCCCGACGGCGCCTGCCCGCTGAGCCAGACCTGCCAGCCGCCGCCCGCCGTGACGTCGCGATAGGCGATGTCCGCCGAGGCGGGGCCGGACTGTGGCCCTGTCGGCTCCCAGCTCGTCCACGAGACGGTGAAGTCCGCATCGTGGCTCGTGGACGGGGCGCTCGGCCGCGAGAAGGGGTCCCTGACATCGATGTAGAAGGGGCCGAGATGCACCGTGTCCGACAGGCGGCCCACGTTGTCCCGAGCTTGAAGGTTGAGATACCAGTCGTCATCCGATGAAAGCGACGGGCTGGTTGCCGTGCGCAGGGTGGTGGTGTTGGCCGTGGGATTCTCGCGCGAGCCGTGCGTCCAACTGTAGCGGTAGTCCGCGATCCCGCTGCCCGCGCCGTCGGTCGCCGCGTTCCAAGCGGCGTTGATCGTCGGGTCGTTGCTCCACGTTCGCACCGTATGGCTGCTGCTGGAGAGGCTGGACGGCGCGACGGGGTTCGTGCCGTCGATCCAGTAGGGGCCGGCGTGGGTGGCGCCGCTGGCCCAGTTCCCTGCCCAGTCCTGGGCCCGCACGTGGAAGTACCAGTTCTGCCCGTCGCCCGTCGCGTAGCGGGTGCCGGAGGTGCCCTCTGTGTCCGCCGTTTCGTCCGGCACGCCGGTCGCCGACGCAGTGACCGAGTAGGAGTAGTAGTGCACGCCCGAGGTCGCATCGTAGGCACCGCTCCACGTCGCGGCAATCCCGGTGCTGGAGGTCCAGCTCCCGACGGTGTGGCTGGTGCTGAGGCTCGTCGGGTTGGTGGGCGGCGTGACATCGATTGCGACGGTGTAGAGGGGGCTGGTGCCGGTGTAGCCCTTGAGATCGCTGATCCGGAACTGGATCACGTTCTGATTCTCAGAGTCGTGGTCGAAGGCCACGTCGGCTGCCGTCATCGTCTGCGGGTCGGTGGTGCCGTCGGCCCCAGTGATCGCAGCCGGCAACCAACCGCCCTCCCAGGTGGCCCCGCCGTTGCGGGAGAAGCGGTATTCCGCCGTGCTCACGTCCAGCCCCGAGCCCGCGTCGGCCACCTGCACGGTGCACGTCGGCTGCTGCTCGCGCAGCCACGACCATGGGGGGTTCGTGGCCGGGGTGAAGTCCGTCCAGCCGCCCGGCGGCGGCTCGACGGCCGTCCAGACGCGCGCGCCACTGGCGGCGGACTCCGCCGCGACGATGTCGAGCGCCGCGTCTTCATCAATCCTGGCGAAGATGACGTCCTCGAAGGCGCCCGTCGTCGGCAGGTTCGTACTGGCGTCATGCCACGCCGTGCCGCCGTCGCCGCGCCAAACGCGAACCCCCTGGCTGTGCCCGACGAGCAGGTCGAGGTAGCCATCGTTGTCGAAGTCACCGAGGTCCACCCCCAGAGCGGTGAGCGTCGGCGCGACGGTGCCTCCAAGCGCCCAAGTGCCGCCGCCATCGCTGCTCCAGATCTCGATGCCGCCGGCGCCCGACGCTGCAGCCACGTCGGGGATACCGTCGCGGTTGATGTCGCCCAGGGCCAGCGCGCCGTATTTGCCGCTCGCCACCAAGGGAACCAGCGCGAGGTATCCGTGACCGCCGTCGCCGAGCGCGTAGCGCAGCCCCGCGTCGTCGCAGCTTGTCGCGACCAGATCCAGGTGACCGTCGAGGTTGACATCGCCCAAGGCGACGTCGCAGAAATCGAGCGTGTCGGAGACGACCGCCTTCTCATTCCAGCTCGTGCCGGTGCCCTGCCACGTTCTGACGCCGACGCCAGCGCCGCAGGCTGCGACGTCGAGATAGCCGTCGTAGTCGATGTGACCGAGGGCCACCGCCTCGTACTGGCCCGCGATGGGGAGGCCGCCGCTGATGTCGTCCCAGTTCGAGCCTAGTTCCCACCCGGCCCAGGCGCCAAGGCCGTCGCCGTAGCTGGCGGCGACGAGATCGACCTCCCGCTGGTTGTTTAGCTGTCCCCAGGCCACGTCGGTGCGCGTGCCTGTGTCGGGCAGCTCGCCGACGCCGATCTGGGTCCAGGTATAGCCACCGTCTCCCTGCCATACGACGAGGCCCTTGTCCTTCGTGCCCGCGACGAGGTCCTGTCGGCCGTCGTGGTCGAGGTCCGCGGCATCGACCGCCAGCGCAACGTAGTCGGGCAGCGGTTGTGTGATCTCGACCCAGTTCCCGAGCGCCGGTGGGACGTCGGTATTCTCCCAGCCGATGAGCTGGTAGTCCTCGGCGGCGCCGCTACCGCTTACGATGTCGGGATCGCCGTCCGCATCCAGATCTGAGAGCACCACGCTGTGGATGCTGTCGGTGCTGGCGCCCACCTCGGTTGCCGTCCAGGGATCGGCGAAGGGCGCGGCGGGGTTCCCCCAGGCCACGAGCTCCATCTCGGCGTCTGAGGCGCTGCCCGACACGATATCGGGCTTGCCGTCGCGGTCCACATCCCCGACCGCGAGGCTCAACACGGCATCCTTCGCCGCACCGATCAGAGTCATGGACCAGAGCCCGGTGAAGGGGCTGCTGTCCGTCTGCCACGCCGCCACGGCGAAATCGCCGAGATCGGGATAGTCGACGTCCGACACGATCTCCAGGTCCCCGTCGCCATCGAGGTCACCGACCGCGACGGCGTGGAGGGGGCCCTTGCTGTCGCCGACGGTGTTGCCGGTCCAGGCGCTGTCGAAGGGGGTCTCGTCGTTCTGCCACGCCCGGACCTGCTGGTTGGCGTCGCCGGACGCGATATCGAGGTCCCCGTCTCGGTCGAGGTCGCCCAGGGCCAGCGCGGTCGTGGCGCTCACCGTGTTGCCCACGATCTGGCGGATGCTCCAGAGGCCGGTGAAGGGCGTGCCGTCGTTCCGCCAGGCGTCGATCACCGCCGTCGTCGCACCTGAGACCACGTCGAGCCAGCCATCGTTGTCCAGGTCGCCGAGGGCCAGGGCGTGGGTGTCGCCCGCGCCGCCCAAGCCGTTGCCGGCCCAGACGCCGCCGAAGGGGGTCCCGTCGTTCTGCCACGCCATCACCTCGTAGGCGGCTGCGCCGCCGCAACCGCTGATCAGATCGGGGTAGCCGTCGTGGTCCAGATCGCCCAACGCCAAGGCGTAGACGGGCGCGCCGCAGTTCCCCACGAGCGATCCCG
>JBNGCX010000114.1:0-3911 GCA_049974865.1 Paracoccaceae bacterium | reverse complement strand
GCAACGCGTGGCCATCGCCCGCGCGCTGGTGGGCAAGCCGCGTCTGCTGATCGCGGACGAACCCACCGCCAGCCTCGACCCCGCCGCGGGCGAAGAGGTGATGGCGCTGTTCTTCCGGCTGGCCCGGCAGGAGGGGCTGACCGTGATCTTCATCTCGCACAACATGGCCCATGTGCTGGGCTACGGCGACCGGGTGCTGGGGCTGGCCGATGGCGGCCTGCGCCTCGACGCGCCGGCCGGCGATCTGACCGAAAACGATCTCAGGGGGCTTTATGACTGACCTCGCCGCACCCGCCCGGCTGGAACGCCCGCCGGCGCTGGCCTTCCTTGGCTACGCCCTCGGTCTGGGCCTGATCCTGTGGGCCTTCGACGGCGCCGGATGGTCCGCCGACAAGCTGATCGACGCGCCGCCACAACTGGCGGATTTCCTGTCGCGCAGCTGGCCGCCCTCGACGCACAATCTGGGCCGGCTGGGCTGGAAGATGGTCGAGACGCTGCAGATCGCGCTGGCCGGTGCCGCACTGGGCGTGGTGCTGTCGCTGCCGATCGCGCTGCTGGCCGCGCGCGGGCTGATCGCCGGGCCGCTGGTGAACGGGGCGGTGCGCGTGGTGCTGGGCTTCCTGCGCGCCGTGCCCGACATTGCCTGGGCGCTGGTCTTCGTGGTGGCCGTGGGGCTGGGGCCCTTCGCCGGCATGCTGGCCATCGTGGTGGACACGGTCGGCTTCTGCGGCCGCTTCTTCGCCGACGACATGGAGGCCGCCGACAAGGGCCCCGCCGAGGCGCTGACCGCGACCGGCGCGCGCAAGCTGGACGTGGCGGCCTGCGCCACGGTGCCCGCCTCCATGCCCGCCTTCATCTCCACCTCGCTCTACGCGCTGGAAAAGGCGGTGCGCTCCTCGACCATCCTGGGGCTGGTGGGGGCGGGCGGCATCGGCATCGAGCTCAAGGTCGCCTTCGACCTGTTCGACTATCCCACCGCGATGACCGTGATCCTGATGATCGCGGTCGTGGTCATCGGGGTGGAGCAACTGGGCATCCTGGCCCGCAAGAAGATCATCGGAGTGGAAAGATGACCACAGACACCGCGCATGAACACTGGAACACCGAATGGGCCGCCGCCGACGGCACCTCGAAATGGGAACGGGCCGAGCCCGAGGTCGTGGCATTCGCTCAAACGCTGCCCAAGGGTGCCCGGGTGCTGGACCTCGGCGCCGGGGTGGGGCGCCACGCGCTGGCCTATGCGCGCATGGGCTTCGACGTGGCGGCGCTGGACGCCGCGCCCGAAGGCATCGCCGAGATCGACCGCGTCGCCGCGGCCGAGGGGCTGAAGGTCGAGACCGTTCTGGGCAAGATGACCGAGCTGCCCTTTCCCGACGCCAGCTTCGACCATGTGCTGTCTTGGAACGTGATCTACCACGGCGATGCCGACGTGGTGACCCGCACCATCGCCGAGATCGCGCGGGTGCTGAGGCCCGGCGGCAGCTTCCAGGGCACCATGCTGTCCAGGCGTCGCATCGCGGTCGAGCTGGAGCGCGCCCCGGGGCGCGAGATCTCGGCCGGCACCTGGGTCTTCGAGGGCGGCGGTGACAAGAGGCACCCGCATTTCTTCTGCACCGGGCGGGAACTGACCGGCCTGTTCGACGGCTTCGAGATCTGGCGCCTCGAGGACCGGGAACATGAAAAGCCCGGCTCCTGGCACTGGCACCTGACCCTGGAGCGTCTGTGATGGCTTACCTGTTCGAAGGGGCGCGCGTCATCCTTCCGCATGGCGTCGAGGAGGTCTCCGTCCGGGTCGAGGGCGAGGCGATCACCGGCCTGGACGTGCCCGCCGACGGGGCCCGGCGGATCGATGCGGGCGGCATGGTCCTGGCCCCGGCCATGGTCGATATCCACGGCGACGCCTTCGAGCGCCAGGTGATGCCGCGCCCCAACGTCTTCTTCCCCGTGGAGGCGGCGGCGCTGGAAACCGACCGCCACCTCGCCGCCAACGGCATCGCCACCGCCTACCACGCGCTGACGCTGAGCTGGGAGCCGGGCCTGCGCTCGGTCGAGCGCGGCGAAAGCTTCCTCGACACGCTCGGGGCGCTGCGCCCCCGGCTGACCGTGGAAAACCGCGTGCAACTGCGCTGGGAGACCTTCGCCTTCGAGGCCGAGCCGCTGATTGCCAAGGCGCTGGGCGGGGCGCTGAAACCCGCCATCGCCTTCAACGACCACACCTCCATGTCGATGCGCGCCTTCGACGTGCCGATCCAGGGCCGCCCGTTCGAGCAATCCCCCGATTACGCCATTGCCGCGCTGGACGACGCGCGGCTGAAACAGCGCACCGCCGGCAATGCCAAGCGCTCGGGCCTCAGCGTCGAGGACTATATCGACCTGCTCGCCCGCGTCTGGGGCCGGCGCGAAGAGGTCGGCACCGCTATCGCCCGCGTGGCCGAGGCCGGGCGCAGCTACGCGGCGCCCATGCTCAGCCACGACGACACCCAGGTGCAGACCCGCGACTACTACCGCGGCCTCGGCGCCCGGATCGCGGAATTCCCCATGACGGTCGAGGTCGCCCGCGCCGCGCGCGAGGCGGGCGACATGATCGTCTTCGGCGCTCCCAACGCGGTGCGCGGCGGCAGTCATATCGGCTCGCCCTCGGCGGCCGAGATGGTCGAGCAGGGCCTGTGCGACATCCTGGCCTCGGACTATTTCTACCCCGCCATGCTGGCCTCGGTCGCGCGCCTGCTGGACGAGGGGCGCGCGCCCCTGCACGCGCTGTGGAAGACCGTCTCCACCAACCCCGCGCGCGCCTCGGGCCTGCACGACCGGGGCGAGATCGCGCCGGGCCGGCGCGCCGACCTGGTGCTGCTCGACTGGCCCGAGGGGCACCTGCCGGCGGTCTGCATGACGCTCTCGGGTGGGCGGCTGGCCTACGGCACCGAGAAGGTCCTGGCATGAGGGACAACGTCCACCGCTTCGACGGGCTGGCAGAGGCCTACGACGTCTACCGCCCCGGCTACCCGCAGGCGTTGTTCGACACGCTGGCCGCCGAGGTGCCGCCCGGCGTGCGCTGCGCCATCGACGTGGGCGCGGGCACCGGGATCTCCACCCGGCAACTGCTCGACGCGCTGGGGCCGGACTGGCTGATCCTGGCGGTCGAGCCGGGCGCGGACATTCGCCGGGTGCTGTCGCGCCGCTTCCGCTCGGTGCCCAACGTGCAGGTGCTGGACGCCACCGCCGAGATGCTGTCGGTGCCCGACAAGTCGGCCAGCCTGGTGGTGGCCTGCACCGCCTTTCACTGGTTCGAGCACGACCGCTTCTTCGCCGAGGCCGCGCGGGTCCTGATCCCGGGCGGCGTCATGGCCATGATCCGCAACCGCCGCAAGCCCAGCCCGCTGATCCGCCGCTTCGACCAGTTCCTGGCCAGGCACTCGATCGAGGTGTCCGATTTCGACATCCGCGAGAAACGCAAGGAGCCGCCGGTGCGCCGGCTGATGCGGCTGGACACCTTCAAGGCCGCCAAGTCGCGCACCGAGGAATGGTCGGGCGAGATGGACTGCCGGCGCCTGATCGACCTCTACCTCACCCGCTCCGTCACCAGCGGGGTGGTCCGCCAGCACGGGCTGGCCTTCGTGCTCGACGGGTTGAACCGGATCTGCGCCGAGGAACGGGGCGATGAACCGTTCGAACTGGAATGGGAGGCCACGATGAAATGGGCAAACCGGGCATGATGGAACGGACGGAATGGATGGCCGTGCTGGCGCGCGCGCCGGAAGACGCGATGGAAGCGGCCCTGCAGGGGGTCGATGCCGGGGCCGCCCAATGGCCGCGCCCGGCCGAGACCGGGATGATCATGCTCGAGGGGCGCGCGGGCGGGGCAGGGCAGCGCTTTTCGCTGGGGCAGGCGACCGTCACCCGCGCCACCTGCC
>JBNGCX010000113.1:0-3947 GCA_049974865.1 Paracoccaceae bacterium | reverse complement strand
CATCCTCGGTCAGCTGGTCCTCCAGCCGGAAGGCATCCTCCCAGTCGAAGCGCGACAGTTCGGGGGCGTCCTTCGGTTTCAGCGCGGGGGCGTCGGCCATGTCATCTCTCCTGTCCGTTTGCGGCCAAGGGATAGCGCGGGCCGGGGCGGGGGGCAATCGGGGCAATTGCAACCAATTCTTGCCCGGCCCGCCCCGCCGCCCTAGGCTTTGGCCAACGAAGGCGAGAGGAGGGGCGCATGGGCGAGGAGATTTCGGGCATCGACGAGGTGCAGGCCCTGCTGGCGGGGCAGGATTACGTCTGCGGCCGGGCGCTGGCCACGGTCACCTTCCTGGCGCTGAAGCTGGGCCGGCCGCTGTTCCTGGAGGGAGAGGCGGGCACCGGCAAGACCGAGATCGCCAAGGCCGTCGCCTCCGCGCTGGGGCGCGACCTGATCCGGCTGCAATGCTACGAGGGGCTGGATGCGGCCAGCGCGGTCTACGAATGGAACTTCGCCGAGCAAATGATCGCCATCCGCACCGCCGAGGCGGTGGGCTTCGAAGGCGCGGGCGCCGACCGCATCGCCCTGAAGGACGAACTGTTCAGCGAGCATTACCTGATCGAACGCCCCCTGCTGCAGGCCATGCGCCCGCATGTGTCGGGCCCGCCCGTGCTGCTGATCGACGAGATCGACCGCACCGACGAGCCCTTCGAGGCGTTCCTTCTGGAGGCGCTCAGCGACTACCAGGTGACCATCCCCGAGATCGGCACCATCCACGCCGAGCATCCGCCGATCGTGATCCTGACCTCCAACCGCACCCGCGAGGTGCATGACGCGCTGAAGCGGCGCTGCCTGTATCACTGGGTCGACTACCCCAGCTTCGACCGCGAGATCGAGATCCTGCACGCCCGCGCCCCCGAAGCCTCGGAGAAACTGTCGCGCGAGGTGGTGGGCTTCGTGCAGAAGCTGCGCACAGAGGACCTGTTCAAGCGGCCCGGCGTGGCCGAGACCATCGACTGGGCGAAATGCCTGCTGGCGCTCGACGTGATCGAGCTGTCGCCCGAGGTGATCGCCGACACCATCGGCGCGATCCTGAAATACCAGGACGACATCCAGCGCCTGCAGGGATCGGAGGCCAAGCGCCTCCTCGACGAGGTGCGCGCCGAACTGGGGCCGGCGGGCTAGGGCGGCATGGCCGAACTTCCCCCCCTGGAGCTGCCCGAGGAGGGCAAGCTGGCCCATAACATCACCCATTTCGCCCGCGCCCTGCGCAAGGCGGGCCTGCCGGTGGGGCCGGGCAAGGTGATCGACGCGGTGCGCGCGGTGGCCGCCGCGGGGTTCACGGAACGCGAGGATTTCTACTGGACGTTGCAGGCGGTTTTCGTCTCGCGGCCCGAGCAGCGGCAGGTCTTCGCCCAGGTCTTTCGCCTGTACTGGCGCGACCCGCGCTACCTGGAGCACATGATGTCCATGATGCTGCCCAGCCTGCGCGGCGTGGCCGAGGAGCGGCAGGCGCAGTCGGCCGAGAAACGCGCGGCCGAGGCGCTGCTCGACGGGGTGCAGCGCGACCTGCCCGAGTTGGAGCAGGACGAGGAGGGGGCGGAGATCGAGATCGACGCCTCGCGCACGGCCTCGGCGCGGGAACGGCTGCGCAGCCTCGATTTCGAACAGATGAGCACCTTGGAGATCGCCGAGGCCAAGCGCATGCTGGCGCGCATGGCGCTGCCGGTCAAACCGCTGCCCTCGCGCCGGACGCGGGCCGATTCCCTCGGCCGCATGCCCGACTGGCGGGCGACGATGCGCGGCGCGCTGCGCCAGGGCGGCGAGATCCGCGCGCTGGCCACCCGCAACCGGCGCGAGCGCTGGCCGAGCCTGGTGGTGCTGTGCGACATCTCGGGCTCGATGTCGCAATACAGCCGGATGGTGCTGCATTTCGTCCATTCCGTCGCCAATCACCAGGGCGCGGGCTGGGCCAGGGTGCATGCCTTCACCTTCGGCACGCGGCTGACCAATATCACCCGGCACCTGGCCACCCGCGACGTCGACGCGGCGCTGGCCGCGGCCGGGGCCGAGGCGCAGGACTGGCAGGGCGGCACGCGGATCGGTGCTGCGCTGCATCGTTTCAACAACGACTGGTCGCGCCGGGTGCTGGGGCAGGGGGCGGTGGTGCTGCTGATCAGCGACGGGCTGGACCGGGGCGACCCCGAGGAACTGTCGCGCGAGATGGAGCGGCTGCACCTGTCGGCGCGCCGGGTGATCTGGATCAACCCCCTGCTGCGCTGGGAAAGCTTTGCGCCCAAGGCCGCCGGTATCCGGGCCATGCTGCCGCATGTGGACTGCTTTCGCGCCGGCCATTCCATCGCCTCGCTGGAAGGGCTGGCCACGGCCGTCTCCACGGCCACCGATGCTGGGGAAAAGCCGCGCCTGATGCAGTTGCTCTAGGCCGGGTGCGACAAAGTTTCCGCCCTGCAGCGAGATTTTTTTCACCGCTTGATCTGGATCAAAGTGGGGGTGTTCCCATAAATATACATCTCAGATGTAGATTGCAGTTGGCCACCGCGGTCGTGCGTGACGAATTGCAGTTTCCCTGAGCCGCGTTTTTCCCGATGCGGCGACATCCGGGCGTTGCAGGTTCTCCCTCCTGCAATGCCTGCTTTCCGGACGGCGGGCCTCCCTCCCGTCGCGCCGGGTACCAGATGCGGCGGGCCCTCCCTCCCGCCGGATCGAACCCAGAGCCGCGGTCCTTCCCAACCGCGGTATCGCACTGGACCAGACGCCGTGGGCCCTCCCTCCCACGGCGTCTTTCCGTTCCGGGGTCTGATCCGAAAGTTTTGATCTGAATCAAGGTCGGCTGCCGCGATCCGCTCCATATCATTCATAAATTAGAATATGTATGGAGGGGACCATCATGACGCTTTCATGGAAGACAGGCGGGCTCGCGCTGGGCCTTGTCTTTTTCCTGGCCGTGCTTCTCGTGAAGCCGATCGGGGTATCGACGCAATTCGTGATCCTGGACGGGATCGTCTGGGACGCGGCGAACAGCGAGGTCGTGACGCAGACCGAAGAGGGCTACACCTCGACCAACGCCTACCTGGCCAAGTCGGGCGGCAAATACGCCAAGTCGGTCGCCAACCCGCTGAACTATTCCTTCATCTTCGTTCTGGCGATGATGCTGGGCGCGGGCGTGTCGTCCTATCTGCGCAAGGGCGTGCCGACCGGGGAAAAGACCATGCCGGCGCTCTGGCGCGCCAATTTCGGCGACAGCCCGGTAAAACGCTATGCCGTGGCCTTCCTGGGCGGCTTCGTCGTGCTCTACGGCGCGCGGCTGGCGGGGGGCTGCACCTCGGGCCACATGATGTCGGGCATGATGCAGACCGCGATCTCGGGCTACATCTTTGCCGCGGGCGCCTTCGCCGCCGCCATTCCCACCGCGATCCTCATGTTCAAATCGGAGGGCTGACCTGATGGAACTCATCCTCGCAATCGTCATCGGCGCGGCGTTCGGCGCGGTCCTCGACCGGATCGGCGCGACCAACCCGAATTTCATCGGCAAGATGCTGAACCTGACCAACCTGCACCTGATGAAGACCATCCTGCTGGCCATCGGCACAGCTTCGGTCCTGATGTTCGGCGGCCAGATGATGGGCCTCGTGGACGTGGGCCACATGTCGGTCAAGACCGCCTATGTGGGCGTGTTCATCGGCGGGCTGATGCTGGGTCTGGGCTGGGCCGCCTCGGGCTTCTGCCCCGGCACCGGCGTGTGCGCCGCGGCCTCGGGGCGCAAGGACGCGCTGTTCTTCATTGCTGGCGGCCTGCTGGGCGCGGCGGCCTATATGGGCAGCTACCCGATGTGGAAGGCCAGCGGCCTGCTGGACGGTTCCAAGCTGACGCTGGGCACCGTGCCAGGGTCGGAATTCGAGGGGCTGACCGCGCTGCCCGGCGATATCGTGGGCATCGTGCTGGGGCTG
>JBNGCX010000112.1:0-4075 GCA_049974865.1 Paracoccaceae bacterium | reverse complement strand
CCGCCTTCGCGAAGGCGGGTTTTTCTTTGCGCAACTTCCGGGTCGTGCGCGGCGCGGCGCCGGGCTAAAGCCCGGCCATGACCGATCAGAAAACCCTGACCTCCCGCGCCTGGACCGAGCTGGTCATGCTCGCACTGCTCTGGGGCGGCTCCTTCCTGTCGATCCGCCTTGCCCTGGACGAGCTCGGCGTCTTCACCGCCGTCGCGCACCGCGTGGGCTGGGCGGCGATCCTGCTCTGGGGCTACGTGGCGCTGCGCGGGCTGAGCGTGCCGCGCCGGGCCGCGGCCTGGGTCGGCTTCCTGGTGATGGGGGTGCTCAACAACGTGGTGCCCTTTTCCCTGATGGCCTGGGGCCAGTTGCATATCGAAAGCGGCCTGACCTCGATCCTGAATGCCACCACGGCGATTTTCGGCGTGGTGGTGGCCGCCGCGGTCTTTCCCGACGAGAAGCTGACCGCGCGCCGCATGCTGGGGGTCGGCCTTGGCTTTCTCGGCGTGGCCACGGCGATCGGGCTGGAGAACCTGCTGTCCCTCGACCCGCGCTCGCTGGGCCAGCTCGCGGTGATCGGCGGCACCTTTTCCTATGCGCTGGCCGGGGCCTGGGCCCGGCGCACCATGTCCGGCCTGCCGCCGCAGGTGGCCGCGGCGGGCATGCTCACCGGCGCCAGCCTGGTGATGTTGCCGCTGGCCTGGGCGATGGAGGGGCCCTTGCGGCTGAACCTGTCGCCCGTAACCTGGGGCGCGGTGGCCTATTACGCGGTCGCGGCCACGGCGCTGGCCTATCTGCTCTACTACCGGGTGCTGGCGATGGCGGGCGCGGGCAACCTGCTGCTGGTGACGCTGCTGATCCCGCCGGTGGCCATCGTCCTGGGCGCGCTGGTGCTGGGCGAGGCGCTGAGCCCCCGCGCCTATGCCGGCTTCGCCCTTCTGGCGCTGGGACTGGTGACCGTCGATGGCCGCCTGCTGAGACGCCGCGCCGCGCGACATTCCGTTTGACCGCCCGCGCGCCTCTGACTACCACTCGGGCAATGGCAGGGGAGCGGCGATGATCTACAATTCGGCAGCGGAATGGCGGGGCGCGGAGCGCAAGCGGGTGCTTCTGTTCGGCATGTCGGGGCTGGGCAAGACCCATGTGTCGAACATGCTGCGCGCCTCGGGCGACTGGTTCCACTATTCGATCGATTACCGCATCGGCACCCGTTACATGGGCGAGCATATCGTCGACAACTTCAAGGCCGAGGCGATGCGCAACCCCTTCCTGCGCGAGCTGCTGTTGACGGATTCGATCTACATCGCCTCCAACATCACCTTTAACAACCTCGCGCCGCTCTCGACCTACCTGGGCAAGCCGGGCAACCCGGATAAGGGCGGCCTGCCCTTCGACGAATACATGCGCCGGCAGGAACAGCACCGCCAGGCCGAGATCGCCGCTCTGCTGGACACGCCGCATTTCATCGAGCGCGCGCAGCGCATCTACGGCTACCACCATTTCGTCTGCGACTCGGGTGGCTCGATCTGCGAGGTGGTCGACCCCTGCGACCCGCAGGACCAGGTGCTGAGCACGCTGTCGGAGAACCTGCTGATGGTCTGGATCGAGGGCTCAGAGGCGCATACCGAGGAACTGATCCGCCGCTTCGACCGCGCGCCCAAGCCGATGTATTACCAGCCCGAATTCCTGCGGCAGGCCTGGGCGGAATACCTGGACACCAACAAGCTGACCGAGACCCAGGTCGACCCCGACGCCTTCGTGCGCTGGACCTATACCCGCGCGCTGGCCCATCGCCAGCCTCGCTATGCCGCGATGGCCGACAAATGGGGCGTCCGCGTCTGCGCCGAGGCGGTCGCACGGGTCGAGACGCCGCAGGATTTCGACGCCCTGATCGCCCAGGCCCTTGAGAAAAAAGGCTGATCGCCCTATCTGTCGCCTCTCGCTTACAGGAACCTGCCATGCCCATCAAACTGCCCTCCGACCTTCCCGCCTTCGACGTCCTCACCCACGAGGGCGTGATGGTGATGGAGGAGGGGCGCGCGGCGCGGCAGGATATCCGTCCGCTGCGTATCGGGCTGCTGAACCTGATGCCCAAGAAGATCCAGACCGAGACGCAGTTCGCGCGCCTGATCGGCGCGACGCCCCTGCAGATCGAGCTGTCGCTGATCCGCATGACCGAGCATCAGAGCAAGAACACCGCCGCCGAGCACATGGAGGCCTTCTACCGCCCCTTCGCCGAGGTCGAGGCGGCGGGCGAGAAATTCGACGGCCTGATCATCACCGGCGCCCCGATCGAGCACCTGGAGTTCGACGAGGTCACCTATTGGGGTGAGCTGTCGCGGGTCTTCGACTGGACCCAGACCAACGTGCATTCCACCTTCGGCGTGTGCTGGGGCGGGATGGCGATGATCAACCATTTCCACGGCGTCCCCAAGCACATGCTGAACCAAAAGGCCTTCGGCTGCTTCCGGCACCGCAACCTGGCCCCGGCCTCGCCTTACCTGCGCGGCTTCTCGGACGACCTGCTGATCCCGGTCAGCCGCTGGACCGAGATGCGCCAGGACGAGATCGACGCCGTGCCGGGGCTGCGCACCCTGCTGGGCAGCGACGAGGTCGGCCCCTGCCTGGTCGAGGATCCGGGCCATCGCGCGCTCTATATCTTCAACCACCTGGAATACGACAGCTTCACGCTGAAGGAAGAGTATGACCGCGACGTCGCCTCGGGCACGCCGATCGCCGTGCCGGTGAACTACTACCCCGACGACGACCCCGGCAAGCCGCCGCAGAACCGCTGGCGCAGCCACGCGCATCTGCTCTACGGCAACTGGATCAACGAGATCTACCAGACCACCCCCTTCGACCTCGACAGGATCGGAACGGAGGCGGCCTGACCGCGCAGATGCCCCGGAAAGGCAGAGCATGAGCGACGCGACAGAGCGGTTTCCCCCGACGGGGAAGATTCTGACGGTCCACGGCCACCGGCTCCATGTCGATGTCTCCGACCCGCGCCCGCCGGTGGTGCTGCTCCACGGCGCCGGCGGCAATAGCCGCGATTTCACCTTCTCGCTAACCGGGCGGCTGGAGGGGCGCTACCACGTCTACGCCTTCGACCGGCCCGGCCTGGGCCACACGCCGCCCCTGCACCACCACGGCGAGACCCCCGAGGAACAGGCCGCCTTCCTGAACAGCGCGGCCGCGGAGATCGGCATCGGCCCGGCCGTGATCGTCGGCCATTCCTACGGCGGCGCGGTGGCGCTGGCCTGGGCGCTGAACCACCCCGAGCGCGTGGCGGCGGTGGTGGTGCTGGCCGGCGCGGCGATGCCCTGGGGCGGCGAGCTGGGCCTGCTCTACCGCGTCGCGGCCAGCTGGACCGGCGGCATGGTGGCGGTGCCGATGATCGCGGCCATGGCCCCGCGCAGCCTGATCAGCCAGACCCTGCACGAGATATTCGCCCCGCAAGACCCGCCCGAGGGCTACGAGGCCCATATCGGCGCCGAGCTCACCCTGCGCCCCGAAAGCCTGCGGGCCAATGCCCGCCAGCTGCACGGGCTGAACGAGGCGCTGCACCAGCAGGCGCCGCGCTACCCCGAGATCGCGGTGCCGGTGGAAATCCTGCACGGCACCGAGGACCGCATCACGCCGATCGGCACCCATGCCCGCCCCCTGGCCGAGGCCATCGCGCAGGCCCATCTGACCGAGCTGGAGGGCATGGGCCACATGCTCCACCATGTCGCGCCCGAGGACACCCTCGCCGCCATCGACCGCGCCGCCGCACGCGCCGGATTGCGCTGAGCGGGGCGTTGGCCATACTGGGCGGAGCAGCACAGGAGACACCCATGGACCTGCCGTTCGACGGCGCGATCAGCCGCTTTTTCGCCGAGGACGCTCCCGAAGTGGTGCGCCGCGCCATTCTCGAGGGCAGCAAGAAGGACATCCTGTCCGACAGCTACCCCTATGACCGGCGCCTGAACCGCGACGAGTACGACTCCACCCTGCACGCGCTGCAGATCGAACTGGTCAAGCTGCAGGCCCATGTGAAATCCGGCGGCGGACGCATCGCGGTGGTGTTCGAGGGGCGCGACGCCGC
>JBNGCX010000111.1:0-4333 GCA_049974865.1 Paracoccaceae bacterium | reverse complement strand
GCCCGATGCAGGGCATCGGGCAATTTTCTCGCGGGATACCCAAATTTGAGAAATTTCAATTGTATTGCTACCCTTTTCGAAAGGCCACAGGAGGGAAGGATCGTCTTGTGAATTTAGATTCCGTACATGAACTGGAAAAGTTCCTGAAAAAGGAAATTGCTCCTGCCGCCGCAGATATTGAAACACTAGAAGATAAGAGCCGTAAGCATATACAAAAACTGGTCTATACGAATATGGTCGATCGTGTGGATACTATGGTCGATCGATGCATATTGGATAACTGTAAACTGGATAACTTGGCGGAGCAGGCCTTGAAGAATTCAACAGGGCCTGTGACCGAGGCTGACCTGATCAGACTCCTTATGAAAGGAGAGGGGTTGCAGGACGCTCTCACGGAACGTCTTCACGAGGGATTGAGGAACTCGGTCCTCCGACATCGCCATTCTCGCAAGCTACAGATTTTGTTGCAGACTTTGGTTCCGAGTGCCTCCGCCGACACTGGCGCGCCGCGGGTGAATATTAGCACGGGAGCTATCGTTGACAGCTTCAAAGTTCAGCGCAAGGATGTGCCGCATTCTATCGTCGGATATGCTGACTGGTTGTATTCAAGGCGAAACTCAATTGTCCACGGTTCTGGAACCAACAAATTCTTGGCGAATGACCGTGCACAAATAAAAAAGCTATGGAAGGTAGACCTGTCGTCTACGTTCAAAATTAGCGTCGGGTCGATCAGGGTTGCGCTTCAGTATTATTCCGATCTGATAGGAATTCTGAAATCTGCGGACTAGTTGCCTCTCTTCCGCCTCTTCACGCCACCCCTCTGCCCCGGCTTCCCCGCCGTTGACCGCCCCACGGCGGCCTCGCTGGCGGCCTCCACCGCCGCCTGCCTTGCCAGCGGGTCGTCCGCGACTGCCAGGTCCACCGCCTCCAGCCGCTTGATCTCGTCGCGCAGCCTCGCGGCCTCCTCGAATTCCAGGTTCTCGGCGGCCTTGCGCATCTCGGTACGCAGACCGTCCAGATGCGCCTCGAGGTTGGCGCCGTGCAGGGGCTTGTCGACCTTGGCCGTGACGCGGCTCATGTCCACGTCGCCCTTGTAGAGGCCGGCGAGGATGTCCTCGACATTCTTCTTCACCGTCTCCGGCGTGATGCCGTGTTCCTCGTTATAGGCAATCTGCTTTTCGCGGCGGCGGTTGGTCTCGGCAATCGCGCGCTCCATGCTGCCGGTCATGCGGTCGGCATACATGATCACGCGGCCCTCGGCGTTGCGCGCGGCCCGCCCGATGGTCTGGATCAGCGAGGTCTCAGACCGCAGGAAGCCCTCTTTGTCGGCGTCCAGGATGGCCACCAGCCCGCATTCGGGGATATCAAGCCCCTCGCGCAGCAGGTTGATGCCCACCAGCACGTCGAAGGCCCCGAGCCGCAGGTCGCGCAGGATCTCGATCCGCTCGATCGTGTCGATGTCGGAGTGCATGTAGCGCACCTTGATGCCCTGCTCGTGCAGGTATTCGGTCAGGTCCTCGGCCATGCGCTTGGTCAGCGTGGTGGCCAGCGTGCGGAAGCCCCTGGCGGTGACCTTGCGGATCTCGTCCATCAGATCGTCGACCTGCATCTCCACCGGGCGGATCTCGACCTCGGGGTCCAAGAGGCCCGTGGGCCGGATCACCTGTTCGGTGAAGACGCCGCCGGTTTGCTCCAGCTCCCACTTGCCGGGGGTGGCGGAGACGAAGACCGATTGCGGGCGCATCGCATCCCATTCCTCGAATTTCAACGGGCGGTTGTCCATGCACGACGGCAGGCGGAAGCCGTGCTCGGCCAGGGTGAACTTGCGGCGGTAGTCGCCCCGGTACATGCCGCCGATCTGGGGCACGGTGACGTGGGATTCGTCGGCGAAGACGATGGCCTGGTCGGGGATGAACTCGAACAGCGTGGGGGGCGGCTCACCGGGGGCGCGGCCGGTGAGGTAGCGCGAATAGTTCTCGATCCCGTTGCACACGCCGGTGGCCTCCAGCATCTCGAGGTCGAAATTGGTGCGCTGTTCCAGCCGCTGCGCCTCCAGCAGCTTGCCCTCGGCCACCAGCTGGTCGAGCCGCTGGCGCAGCTCTTTCTTGATACCGATGATGGCCTGTTTCATGGTCGGCTTGGGCGTCACGTAATGCGAGTTCGCGTAGACCCGGATATGTTCGAAAGTATCAGTTTTCGAACCTGTCAGAGGGTCGAATTCGGTGATTGCCTCCAATTCCTCGCCGAAAAACGACAATCGCCAGGCGCGGTCCTCCAGGTGGGCGGGCCAGATTTCCAGCACGTCGCCGCGCACCCGGAAACTGCCCCTCTGGAAGGCCGCGTCGTTGCGGCGGTATTGCTGGGCCACGAGGTCGGCGATGATGGCGCGCTGATCATATTCCTTGCCGGCCTCCAGGTCCTGGGTCATGGCGCCGTAGGTTTCGACCGAGCCGATGCCGTAGATGCAGGAGACCGAGGCCACGATGATCACGTCATCGCGTTCCAGCAGCGCGCGGGTGGCCGAGTGGCGCATCCGGTCGATCTGCTCGTTGATCTGGGATTCCTTCTCGATATAGGTGTCGGATCGCGGCACATAGGCCTCGGGCTGGTAGTAGTCGTAGTAGGAAACGAAATACTCCACCGCGTTGTCGGGGAAGAAGCCCTTGAACTCTCCGTATAGTTGCGCGGCCAGCGTCTTGTTGGGGGCGAGGATGATCGCCGGGCGCTGGGTCTGTTCGATGACACGCGCCATGGTGAAGGTCTTGCCGGTGCCGGTGGCGCCGAGCAGGACCTGGTCGCGCTCTCCTCCGTCCACGCCGGCCGACAACTCGGCGATCGCGGTGGGCTGGTCGCCCGCCGCCTCGAACTCGGTCTGCATGACAAAGCGCTTGCCGCCCTCCAGCTTGGGGCGGGTCTTCACGTCGGGGGCAGGGGCGTGCAGGGCCGGGTGTTCCTGGGCATAGGGCATGGGGGCTCCTCCGGGTTGCACCAGATTTGATCTGTTTTTGTTCTCTTTCAAGCCGCGTTGCAAGGCAGGCGCGGAAAAATCCCGTCGCGGGGGGCGGGGCCTCCCGAGGCATCCTGCGGCGGCGGGGGCAGGGCATCGCGCCTCGAAGGCGGTCGAGGCCTCTTGCCTCGCTGCGGCATTTTTCCCATAAGGGGGCAGTCGATCAGGGAGTCCGAACATGCTTGCCCGTATCTACCAGCCCGCCAAGACCGCGATGCAGTCCGGCACGGCCAAGACCCGGCAATGGGTCCTAGAATTCGCCCCCGCCAGCGCGCGCGAGGTCGATCCGCTGATGGGCTGGACCAGTTCGTCGGACACGCAGGCCCAGGTGCGGCTGCGCTTCGACAGCAAGGAGGCGGCGCTGGACTACGCTCGCGAGCACGGCATCGAGGCTATCGTCCTGGAGCCGCACAAGCGCAAGCCGGTGATCCGCAAGGGCGGCTATGGCGAGAATTTCGCCACCAACCGCCGCCAGGTCTGGACGCACTGAGACGCGGATCGCCCTCGATCCGACCGATTTTGCCTTGATCGGCGGCGCCAAACCCCGCACATAGCTGCGCAAGCGGCCCCTTAGCTCAACTGGATAGAGCAGCTGACTTCTAATCAGCAGGTTCGGGGTTCGAGTCCTCGAGGGGTCGCCAGCACCTTCTTCCAGTTCTGATTTTCAGGCAATCATATTGCCGGGCTGTTTGCCGGCAATATGATTGCCCGTCGTCTTGATCGGTATATACCGGCGGGGCGCAACTCCACGAAAAAACGGGTCCGCTGTAATGGGCTGAGATGCTGTGCACAGCACCGTTCAGATCCGTGCATCGCGCCCGACCTGAAAAGGAATAGGCGACGGTCACCGTCGGCGTGCCGGAATATGCCCCAGGCGGTGGCGTGATCTGCGGCGGGTCGCGGCCATAGACGGAAAAATTCCGGCCGCCACCGTTGCCGGGGCCTGTCTGTTCGGCGCCATCGGCGGTCTCTGCCCACATAGTGGTTCCGCCCGCGTCCCGGTCGAACTCGTCGCGCACTTCCTGCGCGGCGTCGGCCCGCATCCGGCCTGGCAAGCCAGCCACTAGCTTCCCCGCAAATTGCGGGAAGATACGGGGCAGGAGGGGCGGGGAGTTTTCCGTCACACGGTCGGGTTTCTCGGCGCTTTCCGGACAAGCCGGAAACGGGAATGGCGCCCCTAGGGGGCGCCAGCATCACTGGGCCTGTGTTTGGGTAACCTGCACGCTGTCGGCTTGCGTCCAGTACTCCTCGTCCAGGACATACACGACTTCCGTTCTGTCGAATTCGAGCGTGTAGCACGCCCCGACATAGGTGTAGAGGCGTTTC
>JBNGCX010000110.1:0-4349 GCA_049974865.1 Paracoccaceae bacterium | reverse complement strand
TGCCCTGAGCGGGCCTGTGAAGTCCATGCCTGTGGACCTCACAGGCGGCACCGAAGGGGTAGAGGGGCGCGCCGTGATCTGCCACACCGACCTTCACGGCGAGAACCTGATGCGCGGGGTCGATGGGCACCTCTACATCCTCGACTGGGAGGGCGCGATGCTGTCGCCGCCGGAGCAGGACCTCTTCTTCTTCGTCGGCGATGACACCTTCGTGCCCTTCTTTCTCCCGGCTTACGAGCGCGAGGTCGGCCCGGTGACCATCGACGGCGACCTGATCCACTTCTACTATCTCCGGCGCGGGCTCGAGGATCTCGTCGATTGGATCCGGCGGATCCTGTCGGGCGAGGGCGGCGGCGAGCGTGATGCGTCCGACCTCGTGGAAGCTGCGGACAACCTCGCCGGGCTCGCCGAGGCGGCGCCCACGGTGGCGCGGCTGCGGCGGGAGGTGGCCTGTGTCGTCTGAGCGCGTGGCGGCTGCGCGGCGCCCCATGCCCGCGCTGGCGCTTGTGGTGGTCCTCGCCGGCTGCGCGATGGCGCGGTCGCCCTGGACGCCGCTCGGTGCTTTGGCGACGGGCACCGTGACGCCGGATCGCGCAGAGCCCACCGCGACGCCATCCGCGGTCCTGGCGGCGAACGTATCGCCCACGGCGACGGCCCCGTCGCAGAGCCCGTCTCCGACCCCTTCGCCGACGCCGACGCCGTCGGTGCTCACCGTCTGCGTGGCGGCCGAGCCCGAGGCCCTCATCCCGCACATCGATCAGTCGTACACCGCCCGCCTCGTCCAGGCCGCGATCTACGACGGCCCTATAGACGTCGTCGATTACGGTCTCCGTCCGGTGGCCTTGACGGAGCTCCCCGACGTCGGCGATGGGGCCGACGGCCATGGCGAGACCGACGCCGAGATCGAGGCGGTCTGGGTGCACGCGGGCGACCTCGTCGTGAGTGACGCCGGCGAGATCATCACGCTGGCGCCCGGCGCGCGCGTGCGTCCGGTCGGATGCCGGTCGACGGATTGCGCCGTCATCTTCTCGGGTGGTGGGCTTGAGATGGAGCGGATGCGGGCCACCTTCCAGCTCCGCGCGAATCTGCGCTGGGCCAATGGCGACCCGGTCACCGCCCACGACTCGGTCTTCAGCTACCGGCTGGCCACGGACCCCTTGTTGCCTGCCGACTCGCCCCTGCAGCGGGCCACGGCGGACTACAGGGCCCTCGATGACCGGACCGTCGTCTGGACCGGCCTGCCGGGCTATCTGGCGCCGGCCTACCGCACCGCCTTCTGGACGCCGCTGCCCCGCGCTGCGTGGCGCAATTTGAGCGCCGCCGAGGTGCGGGAGCAGGAGAGCGGGGTGCGGACGCCGTTGGGGTACGGGCCCTACACCGTGGCGGCGTGGGAGCCCGGTCGCGCCATCCGCCTCGAGCGCAACCCCTACTACCGCGATGCGCGGGGTGGGACGCCGTACTTCGATCAGGTGCGCTTCCGCTTCATCGCCGCGGATCCTGTGGGCGCGCTCGGCGAGCTGGCGGCGGGGCGCTGCGACCTCCTCACCCGCGACTTGGATCTCGAGGCCGCCCCGGCAGTGCTCGCGCGCGTGGAGGCCGAGGGCGCGATCCGTCTGGTGGCCCATCCCAGCGCCGTCTGGGAGCACCTGACCTTCAACGTCGCCGCGGGCGACCGGACCCCTTACTTCCGGGAGCCGCTGACGCGGCGCGCCGTCGCGCTATGCATCGACCGCGAGGCGCTGGCCCGCGAGCGGGCCAGACCGCTGGACGCCGCCGATGGGCTCGACCTCGTCCTCGAGACCTACGTGGCGCCGGAGCATCCCCTCTACGCCGGTGACGTGATCACGCGCGCACCCTTCGCGCCGGAGCTGGGCCGGGCGCTGCTGGCGTCGGTGGGCTGGCGCGACGCCGACGCGGACGGCGTGCGCGAGGCGCACGGGGTTGACGGCGTGGCGGAGGGCACCCCCTTCCGCGTGCGGTACGCCACGCTCGATGACCCCGAGCGGCAGGCCGTCGCGGCCTTCATTGCGGAGGCGCTGGCTGACTGCGGCATCGCCGTCGAGGTGGAGACCTATCCGGCGTGGATCTTCTACGCGCAGAGCCCCGACGGCATCCTAGCCGCACGGGCGTACGACCTCGCCCAAGGCGCGTGGACCTTCGCGGAGCAGTCGAGCGGGGGCCTTGTGCCGCGGTGCAACCTCTATACCACGGACGCCGTCCCCGGGCCCGAGAACGACTGGGCCGGGCACAACGTCGGCGGCTACAGCGATTCTGACTTTGACGCGGCCTGTCAGGCGGCGCTGCGGGCCGTGCCCGGGGAGCCCGCCTACGCCGAGGGCCACCGTGAGGCGCAGCGCATCTTCTCGCGCGACCTCCCCGCGCTGCCGCTTTACCGTCGCGTCGACGTCGTCGCTACCCGTCCCGAGCTCGAGGGCGTCATCCCCGACGCCCTGGCGGTCGAGACCTGGGCCATCGAGGCCTTCGCGGTGGTCACGCCCGCCCCCTGGCGCTAGCGCCAGGAGCCGCGACGCCGGTATCCTGTAGAGACGCAGCGGTGCTGCGTCTCCGTGCGCGGGGGCTGCCTCGAAGTGGGGCCACCGGGTGCGGGGGCGATCCTCCGTCCGGGAGACGGGGCGCCGCCCCGCCTCTACGCTGCCAGCCGTTGTCGTCGTTGCGGGCGCGGGGGCTGCTTCGCAGTCGAGGCAGTGGCTGCGGGGGTGAGTGGGCGTCCAGGAGACGGGACGCCGTCCCGTCTCTACGCGCGGCGGGGCTTGACCTTCGGCGGGCGGTGTGCTACGCTTTCCTTACATTATCCGTCCGCTCTCCCTGTGCTCAGGAGATTCCCACTTGAGGGAGCTATGACCAGCCTGCCGGCCGTCGGGCCCTCACCACCGACGCGGGAGCCGCTCCGGCTCCGGCTGCTGGGTCCGCCTGGCGTCGCGATGGGCGATACCGCGCTTACCATTCCCCGCCGTCAGGTCCGGGCCCTTCTTTACTATCTGGCGGCGGCCGGCGAACCGGTCCCCCGCGAACGGCTGGCCTTCCTCTTCTGGCCCGACACCCCCGAGACTGACGCCCGGCGCAGCCTCACCCGCTTGCTCACCCACCTGCGCCGCGCGCTTCCCCGCGAGGACCTGCTCCAGACCGAGGACGATTGCGTCGGCCTCGATCCCGACGGCGTGGTCGTGGACCTCGTCGTCTTCGAGCGGCTGGCGGAGCGCGAGGACGACGTCGCCGCCCTCCGGCGCGCCGCCGACCTCTACCGTGGGGCCTTCCTCGACGGCTTTTCGCTGCCCGGAAGCCCGGAGTACGAGGGGTGGCTCGTTACCCAGCAGCGCGCATGCGAGGTGTGCTATCTCGGCGTGCTCTCCGCCCTCATCGACGCCTGTGGGGCTTCCGGCGATCACGACGCAGCCATCGCGGCCGCCCGCCGCTATCTCGCGACCGACGAGCTGGCGGAGGACGTCCATCGTCGCCTGATCGCCCTCTACGCCGCGGCCGGCGATCGCGCCGCGGCCCTGGGCCAGTTCGAGCGTTGCGCCGCTGTCCTTGAGCGCGAGCTCGGTGTGCGTCCGCTGCCCGAGACCCGGGCGGCGTATGAGAGCGTCCTGCAGAGCCGCCCGCTTCCTCCGGCGTGCAGCCCACGTGAGCTGGCCTGGACCACGCTCCCCAGCCTTTCGGTGCCGCTGGTCGGCCGCGAGACTGCGATGCGGGTGCTGCAGGCGGCCCTCGCCGATGCCGAGGCGGGGCGCGGCTGCGTCGTGCTCGTCTCAGGGGAGCCCGGCATCGGCAAGTCGCGCTTGCTGGAGGCCTTCGCGACCCGGGCGCGCGACCGCGCGCTCGTCTTGGCCGCGGCGGCGAGATCCGTGGAGCGCGCGTTGCCCTACCAGCCGGTGGCCGATGCGATCCGCACGCTCTCCAGTTGGGAGCCCCTGGACACGCTTCCGCCGGTCTGGCTGGCGGAGGCGTCGCGCGTGCTGCCCGATCTGCGCGACCTGCGCCCCGGTCTCCCGGCCCCCTTGCCGGTGGCGCCGCAGGAGGCACGCACGCGGCTCCTTGAGGCTCTCTCTCACCTGTTGCTGCGGTTGGCCGAGGGCCCAAAGCCGCTGCTCCTCTGCCTGGATGACCTCCAGTGGGCCGACAGCGCGACGCTCGATTGGCTGGTCCACCTCGCGCCACGGCTCGCGGACCGGCGGGTGTTGATCGTCGCGGCCTATCGCAGCGAGGAGCAGACACGCGTCGAGGGGCTGCGTCGGGCCCTCAGCCGCCTGGGGCAGCGGCGCGAGCTGCATCTAGCGGGTCTGGGCGTCGAGGATGTCGCTCAGATCGTGCGGCGCGCTGTGGGTCGC
>JBNGCX010000109.1:0-4350 GCA_049974865.1 Paracoccaceae bacterium | reverse complement strand
CCCGCCGTGGTGATCAGCTGCCAGTCCAGCAGGACCTTCTGCTGGTAGCGGCCGCTCCATTCATAGGCGGCGAGGGCCACGGGCGCGTCGGGCGTTTCCAGCAGGGCCTCGGTGACGGCCGGAGACAGGAGCGCGGCGGCCAGCCCCTCGCGCTGCAGCCGGTCCTCGCCGGCATCGACCGAGGAGGACACGTCGAGCGCCAGCAGCAGCGCCAGCCGGCACACGCCTTGGGCCGCCGCCGCGCCGGGCAGCGCCAGCGCCCCGGCCAGGGCCAGGGCGGCGCGCCAGCCCCGGCGCCTTACCAATGGCCGGTATTTTCCATGCTGGCCCAGGGCTCGGCCGGCTCCTTGGCCCCGCCCATCTGCAGCAGCTCGATCGAGATGTTGTCGGGGCTGCGCACGAAGGCCATGCGCCCGTCGCGCGGCGGGCGGTTGATGGTCACGCCGTTGTCCATCAGGTGCTGGCACATGGCGTAGATATCCTCGACCTCGTAGGCGAGGTGGCCGAAATGGCGGCTGTCCGAGGGCAGCCCCTCGTCGCCGTCCCAGTTATAGGTCAGCTCGACCGGGCAGTCCTCCTGGCCCGGAGGGGCCATGAAGATCAGCGAAAAGCGGCCCTCTTCGCTGTCGTAGCGGCGGGTTTCCTTCAGGCCCAGCAGGCTGAAAAAGGCCATGGTCTTTTCCAGGTCCTTCACGCGGACCATGGTGTGAAGATAACGGATTTTCATCGCAAAACTCCCTTTCCGGTCCCAAGCTAGCACATCGCGCGCCGGGGGCGAGGGGGCAATGCGCCTGCGCCTCAGAAAGCCGAGCGGAAGCCCAGTGTGAGCCCGAGGTCCTCGGTCTCGTAAAGCGCCTCGTTGGACCGGTTGGTGACCAGGCTGAGGCCGATTTCCGGGGCGAAGCCGTAATAGTCGTAGTCGGGCAGGAACACCGTCGCGCCCAGCATCAGCTTGTCGTCCCGGCGCGGCTGCGCGCCGAAGAGCGACTGGTCGTAATCGCGCGACTCGTAGGCCACGGACAGGCCCAGATAGGCGCCGAAGACCGGCTTGGTGAGGCGATAGTCCAGCGCGGCGAGCTGTGCCGAATGGGCGACGGTGCCGCTGTCCGAGTCAGTGTCGCGCAGGCCCAGCGACAGTTGCAGCAGCCCCGTCTCGCCGACCTTGGTGCGCCAGTCCACCTGGCCGATCAGCGCGGTCGAGGAGCGGTCGGCGCGGTCCTTGCGCCATTGCTCCTCGGCGGCCAGGGTGAAGCGCAACTGGTTGCGGCGGTTAACGCCGACCGTCTTGACCAGCTTGACCTCGGCGAAATCGGCCAGATGCGCGCCGCCATAGTAATTTTTCCCGAGGGTCAGCGCGGCGTCCAGCGGGTTGGCGGGGCGCGTGCCCCGGATCGTGGCCCCGAAACTGAGCTGCACCGCCTGATAGGCCAGGTCCGAGGCGCTGAGCGCCGGGGCCTTGCGCCGTGCGGCATCCGACAGGCGATAGGCCTTGCCCTCGACCGCGCCGCCCAGATGCAGGGTCAGGTCCTCGGACAGGTCGTGGCTGTAGCGCGTGCTGGCGCCGTAGCTGATTTCCAGCCCGGACAGCGCCTGGGCCCCGCCGCTCAGCTGGAAGGGCAGGCCGCCGATCACCATGGTGTCGGATTTGGAGCCGTTGTTGATGTTGGACGACGGCGTAACGCCAAAGCGCAGATGTGTCGACCACGGGTTGCGGCTGCGCACATAGCGGAAATCGCGCGCAATCATCGCCTCGGCGCGGTCGTCCGGAGCGTGCTGCGCGGCGCGGCGCAACCAGAGCTGCGCCATCGTCCGCTGCCCGTTCGACGACAGGGCCTGGGCCATGACCAGCGCGGCCGCGTAGCGGTCGGATTCGCTGCGCGCCTGCCGCCACGCCGCCCGGGCGGCGCCGATCGCGGTGGCGTTATCGCCCAGGTTGCGGGCGGCGCGTGATTTGATGATCAGGGCGAAGCCGTCCTGCGGGTCGCGTGCCAGCAGCGCCTCGGCCAGGCTCAGCGCCAGTTGGTCGTCGTGGACCGCCAGCGCGTGCGAGGCCGCGGCGCGCATCTCGGCCGGGGCCAGGGTGACCGGCGCGGCTGACACCCCGCCGGCGACCAGTAGCAGGCCGGCCCACAGGGCCAGCCGCCGGATCAGGCGCGCGGGTGACATTGCCTCAGGGGCGATAGAGGATGAAGCCGCCGGTCTCGCGCACGGTCACGTTGTCGAACCGCGGGTCGTCGGCCTCGACGACGAGGACCCCAACGATCTCGTCCGCGTTCTGGCCCGAGAGAAGGCCGTAATAGGTGCCGTTCTCGTATTCCTTCAGCGCGCCGGTGTTGTCGGGCACATAGCTGGTCACCCCGCCCTGAAGCTCGCCATTGGCGTCCAGGGCGCCGGGGCCCACGGTGAAGGTCATCGTGGGCAGGGCCGTGAAGGTCCCGCCGTATTCCGCGCCCAGCGCGGTCAGCATGTCACTGGTGATGTCATTGCCGTCGATGTCGAAGATGCGGCGGTTGCTGACGGTCCCCTGCACCCCGTCGCCGGCGTCGAAATCCTCGAAGTCGATCGCGACCTGCATGTCGCCGGTGGCGTATTCCATGCCGCCGCGCCCATCGAAGTCGCGCAGCGCAGCGTAATCGCCGGAATAGAGCGCCTGGCCCGTCGTGGGGAGCACGACCTCGCCACCGCGCTGATAGACGAACCCGCCGAAGCCGTAGCCGACATAGGCCCCGGTCCGCACGATGGCGAATTCGGTGGTGGCATTGCCGTCGGCATCGGTGTTCGTGCTGACGCCGTAGATCACCTTGTGCGGGAACTGGTTGATCGGTGCGCCGGTGGTGGAATCGTTGAACTGGCTGGCGTTCTCGTAGACGGCAAAGGGCCCCAGGCTGCCCACCTTGCTGTCGCGCGTGTAGGCGTTGTCGCCGTCGAAGGCCAGGTTGTCCACGGTGAACGTGTCGGTTGCCGAGTCGTAGCTGAAGCCGGTGGCGTAGCCGCTGCCCTCGCCGTCGCTGGGCTCGAACCGGTAGATCGCGCTGTCCGCATCGGGGCTGGTGGTGCCGGGCGGGCGCGTGCCGTCGCTGTCGACACCCGTTCCGGTGTCGGTGCCGGTATCCGTTCCCGTATCCGTGTCGCCACCCGTGACGGGGTTGGTCCCAACGCCGGATGAACATGCTGCCAAGGGCAGCAGCAACGCTGCCAAAATCAATTTCTGTCCCATGAACCCGCTCGCTATTTGCTCTGAATTGGCACTTTTCATGAAAGAGTCCGTGCAAGTGGTTGAAAAGTCAATCCATTCCCGCAATGCCGGCCGGTACCCGTTGCCAAAAGGATGCGCCCGGACCGGGACCGCGGGTGCTACCTTATGTGGCTGTTCCTCCGGCTGGCGTGCATAGATATAGTGGAATGCGACTCACAAACCCCAGACGAAGGACCCGCCCGATGCCGCTGACGCCCGAACAGATCGCCGAAATCGAAGAGCTGCGCGCCACGCCGAAGCCGACGCTCAGGGCCGTGTCCGAGGGGATGGAGGCGCATCTCTACAAGGCCTACGAGGTGCTGGACCACGGCTTCGTCCGGGTGATCGACTACATGGGCGATGACGCCGCGATCTGCCAGGCGGCGCGGGTTTCCTATGGCAAGGGCACCAAATCGGTCAGCAACGACGAGGGGCTGATCCGCTACCTGATGCGGCACTGGCACTCGACCCCGTTCGAGATGTGCGAGGTCAAGCTGCACGTCAAGCTGCCGGTCTTCGTCGCGCGGCAGTGGATCCGCCACCGCACCGCCAACGTCAACGAATACTCGGCCCGCTACTCGATCCTCGACCGCGAGTTCTACATCCCCGAGCCGCAGCACATCGCCGCGCAATCGACGGTCAACAACCAGGGCCGGGGCGAGGCGCTGACCGGCGACGAGGCCGCGCGGGTGCTGGAGGTGCTCAAGGCCGACGCCGCCCGCTGCTACGACCATTACGAAGAAATGATCAGCCAGGAAGGGCAGGCGGGCCTGGCGCGCGAACTGGCGCGGATGAACCTGCCCGCCAACATCTACACCCAGTGGTACTGGAAGGTGGACCTGCACAACCTCTTCCACTTCCTGCGCCTGCGCGCGGATGCCCACGCGCAATACGAGATCCGCGTCTACGCCCAGAAGATCTGCGAGATCGTGGCCGACTGGGTGCCCTTCGCCTATGCCGCGTTCGAGGATTACCGGGTGGGGGGCGAAACGCTCTCGGCCAAGGCGCTGGATTGCGTCCGGCGGATGCTGAAGGGCGAAGAGGTGACGCAGGAAACCTCTGGCATGTCCAAGGGCGAATGGCGGGAGTTTCAGGGGGTTTTGAAGGAGTAAGTG
>JBNGCX010000108.1:0-4411 GCA_049974865.1 Paracoccaceae bacterium | reverse complement strand
GGTTTCGGCCGCGCCCGGGCTGGTTTTTCAGGGCGATCAGGCCAGATCGAAGCGATCCGCGTTCATCACCTTGGTCCAGGCCGCGACGAAGTCCTGCACGAACTTCTCCTGCGCGTCGTCCTGGGCATAGACCTCGGACAGCGCGCGCAGCTGCGAGTTGGAGCCGAACACCAGGTCCACCCGGGTGCCGGTCCACTTCACCGCGCCGCTCTTGCGGTCGCGGCCCTCGAACACGGCGGCGTCCTCCGAGACCGGCGTCCACTCGGTGCCCATGTCGGTCAGGTTCACGAAGAAGTCGTTGGTCAGCGCCCCAACACGGTCGGTGAACACCCCGTGCGTCGACCCGCCATGGTTGGCGCCCAGCACCCGCAGGCCGCCGACAAGCACCGTCATCTCGGGCGCGGTCAGGGTCAGCAGTTGCGCGCGGTCCACCATCAGCTCCTCGGCCGGAACGGTGTATTCCGTCTTGAGGTAGTTGCGGAAGGCGTCCGCGACGGGCTCCAGCACGTCGAAGCTGTCGACATCGGTCTGCTCCTGGCTGGCGTCGCCGCGGCCGGTGGTCACCGGGACGGTCACGTCGAACCCGGCCTCCTTGGCGGCCTTCTCGACCGCGGCCGAGCCGCCGATCACGATCAGGTCGGCCATCGAGACGGGTTTGCCGAAGTCGCGCTGCACGCCTTCGAGGGTGTCCAGGACCTTGGCCAGTTGCTCGGGCTGGTTGACCTCCCAGTTCTTCTGCGGCTCAAGCCGAATGCGCGCGCCGTTGGCGCCGCCGCGCTTGTCCGAGCCGCGGAAGGTCGAGGCCGAGGCCCAGGCCGTCTGCACCAGCTCTGACACGCTCAGGCCGGTGGCGAGGATCCTGGCCTTCAGATCGGCCACGTCCGCGTCCGACAGCGGCGTGCCCGCCGGCACCGGGTCCTGCCAGATCAGGTCCTCGTCCGGCACCTCGGCGCCCAGGTAGCGCGATTTCGGCCCCATGTCGCGGTGGGTCAGCTTGAACCAGGCGCGGGCGAAGGCATCGGCGAACTCCTCCGGGTTCTCCATGAAGTGACGCGAGATCTTCTCGTAGGCCGGGTCCATGCGCATCGCCATATCGGCGGTGGACATGAAGATCGGCACCTTCTTCGAGGGGTCCTCGGCATCGGGCGCCATGTCCTCTTCCCGGATGTCCTTGGGGGTCCAGACCCAGGCGCCGGCGGGGCTTTTGACCAGTTCCCACTCGTATTTGAACAGGACGTCGAAATAGCCCATGTCCCATTTGATCGGGTTCGCCGTCCAGGCGCCCTCCAGGCCGCTGGTGATGGCGTCGCGGCCCTTGCCCGACTTGTAGCTGCTGAGCCAGCCGAAACCCATCGCCTCCAGCGGCGCGGCCTCGGGCTCGGGGCCGACATGGGCCGCGTCGCCCGCGCCGTGCATCTTGCCGAAGGTGTGGCCGCCCGCCGTCAGGGCCACGGTTTCGTAATCGTCCATCGCCATGCGGGCAAAGGTTTCGCGGATGTCGCGGCCCGACTTGATCGGGTCCGGCTCGCCGTCCGGGCCTTCGGGGTTCACGTAGATCAGGCCCATCTGCACGGCCGCGAGGGGGTTCTCCAGATCCCGGTCGCCGGAATAACGGCTGTTGGGCTTGTCGCTGGTGGCCAGCCACTCGTCCTCGGCGCCCCAGTAGATGTCCTCCTCCGGCTCCCACACGTCGGGGCGGCCGCCGGCGAAGCCAAAGGTCTTGAAGCCCATCGATTCCAGCGCGCAGTTGCCGGCGAGGATCATCAGGTCGGCCCAGGAGATCTTGTTGCCGTATTTCTGCTTGATCGGCCACAGCAGGCGGCGTGCCTTGTCCAGGTTGCCGTTATCGGGCCAGGAGTTCAGCGGGGCGAAACGCTGCTGCCCGGTGCCCGCGCCGCCGCGGCCGTCGCCGGTGCGGTAGGTGCCCGCGCTGTGCCAGGCCATGCGGATGAACAGGCCGCCGTAATGGCCGTAATCGGCCGGCCACCAGTCCTGGCTGTCGGTCATCAGCGCGTAAAGATCTTCCTTGATCGCCTTCAGGTCGAGCTTCTTGAACTCTTCCGCATAGTTGAAATTCCCGCCCATCGGGTCGGACTTGGCCGTGTTCTGGTGCAGGATTCGAAGGTTCAGCTGGTTCGGCCACCAATCGCTGTTCATGCGCGCGCCGAAGGTCGTCGTGGCCCCGTGCATGACCGGACATTTCCCGGCGTTTCCGATATCATTTCCGTCCATAATTCTCTCCGATCGTGTCTGCGTTGCTCGAATTGCTTCGTGGTCAAGCGCCGTCGATGCCCCGGATCATGCGAACGCCCGCGCTCCGGGAGCCTGGCGCGTTCGCCGACGGCGCACCCTGGGTGCCCGTCGCGCGCGGCAGGTCTGGCATTGGCGGCTCCTCGTCTCCCTGAGAAAAGCCTAACAAAGCACCGCCATTAGATTAAGTTGAATTTTCTGATTGCTCCGATAAGTTGACCTTATGAACAACCTGACCCTGAAACAGCTCCGCTACTTTGAATCCCTGGCGCGGCATGGCCATTTCGGACGTGCCGCCGATGCCTGCGCCATATCGCAGCCCGCTTTGTCCATGCAGATCAAGGAATTGGAAGAATCGCTGGGCACCGCGCTGTTCGAAAGGGGGCCGCGGCAGGTCCGCCTGACGGGCTTCGGCGAGGAGGTCGCGCAGCGTGTCCGCGACATCCTGCGGTCGGTGGACGAGCTGGGCGACCTCGCGCGCGCCTCACGGGACGGTCTGGCGGGGCGGCTTCGGATCGGGGTGATTCCGACCATCGCGCCCTACCTGCTGCCGACCATCATCGCCAACCTCACGCGGCAATATCCCGGGCTGGACATCCACGTGCGCGAGACGGTGACGCCGAAGCTGATCCAGGAACTGGCCGACGGCCGGCTGGACACGGCCATCGTCGCCCTGCCCGTCTCCGAGCCCGCCTTCACCGAGACGGCGCTGTTCAGCGAGGATTTCGTCCTGGTCCGCCCGGGCGAGGATGAGGGCACACCCGTTCCCGACCGCGAAACGCTGCGCGAAATGCGGCTGCTGCTGCTGGAGGAAGGGCACTGTTTCCGCGACCAGGCCCTGTCCTTCTGCAACATGCACTCGGCGCTGCCGCGGGAATTGCTGGACGGCAGCTCGCTGTCGACGCTGGTGCAGATGGTCAGTTCGGGTATCGGCGTCACCCTGATCCCGGAAATGGCGGTGGCGGTGGAAACGCGCTCGGCCTCGGTGTCGGTGGCGCGGTTCGACGGGCCGCAGCCGTCGCGGAAGATCGGCATGATCTGGCGCAGGACCAGCCCCCTGGCCGAGCAATTGCTGGAAATCGCCGAGGTCGTCCGCCGCTCGGCCGACGAACTGCGCGCGGCGCACGACCCGATGTCGCCCGCCCGCCCCCTTAGCGCCTGACGCGCGCAATCCCGGCATCCTGGAGGCCGCCTCGATGTTCGAGGTGGCCAAGCTGGTGGGCAATGCCCTGAAAGAGGTGATCGCGGGCCATGCCGAGGCCGGCCAGCGGGTCGATGCGGCCTTCAACGCGACGATGATCCTCGGCGGGCAGGTCGGCGGCGGCGCCCCGCGCCTGTTCCTGATCTATCCCGAGGGCAATTTCATCGAGGCCAATGCCGACACGCCCTTCTTCCAGATCGGCGAGACCAAATACGGCCTCCCGATCATCCTCCGGGCCTTCGACCCCGAGATGACCTTCGAGGAGGCGATCAAGCTTCTGCTGGTGTCCTTCGCTTCGACGATCAAGGCGAACCTGTCGGTCAGCCTGCCGCTGGACGTGCACGCCTACGAGGCCGGCAGCCTGCGCAACGGACGACTTTTCCAATCCAGCCCGATGGCGGCTATTTCGAGGAAATCTCGCAAGGCTGGGGCATCGCCCTGCGAGAGGCCTTCAGCCAGCTCCCGGCTTTCGACTTCCCGGCGCCCGGCCCGGAACATCCGGGCTGACCCCGGCACTGCCTGTTCGCGGGGCCGGCCCGCTGCCATGGCCGCGCGCTAAACGATCAGCAGATCGTTCTCCAGCCCCGCGGTCGAGGTCAGCCCTTCCAGCGCGATGGTATCGCCACCGCCGAAGTCGAAGACCACGCCGCCGCCCGAGACGGTTGCGAATTGCGCCACCACCTCCCACGCGCTCAGCGTTCCGGTCCACAGGGCCGCGTCCAGGCGCAGGCTGTCGATGCCCGGCGCGAAGTCGGTCACCATGTCCATGCCGGCGCCATCGGCGAAGACGAAGCTGTCCGCCGCCCCGCCGCCGGTCAGCGTGTCGTTGCCGCCGCCGCCATGCAGCGTGTCGGATTGGGGGCCGCCGAACAGCAGGTCGTTGCCCAGCCGCCCGAAGATCAGGTCGTTGCCGCCCTCGCCCCGGAACTCGTCAGCGCCATTGCCGCCCTGCACGGTGTC
>JBNGCX010000107.1:0-4671 GCA_049974865.1 Paracoccaceae bacterium | reverse complement strand
TGCGCATGGCGCGCGAGATGGGGCCGGGGCACACCATCGTCACCGTGCTCTGCGATTACGGCACGCGCTACCAGTCGAAACTGTTCAACCCCGCCTTCCTGAAGGAAAAGGACCTGCCCGTGCCGGCCTGGCTGGACGCGCCCGCGCGCGCGCTGCCCGAGGTGTTCGAGCCATGAGACCGCTCGGCCGCCTCGCCGCGCTGGTCCTGCTGCTCGCCCTGGCGTTTTCGGCGCCGCAGGCGGTGCTGGCCCAGGGCGCGCCGGCGACCGGCAGCAGCACCGCCACCCAGGGCAGCCAGCGCGCGGACGAGGGCATCGACTACGCCGCGTGGGAGGCCACGGCCAAGCGCGCCGAAGAGGCGATCGGGACCGGCCGCGCCTCGAACACGGCGCTGGAACAGCTGCGCGGCGAGCTGGTGGGCTGGCGCAGCCAGTTCCCGGACGGGCAGGACGTCAACAGCGCCCGCATCGCCACCGTGCGCGAACAGATCGCCGCGCTCGGCCCCGCGCCCGCAGAGGGCGCGACCGAACCCGCCGATATCGCCAGCCGCCGGGCCGAGTTGAACGCCCAGCTCGAGGAATTGCAGGCGCCGGGGCTGAAGGCCGAGGAGGCCTATCGCCGGGCCGACGGCCTGATCGGCGAGATCGACGGGCTGATCCGCTCGCGCCAGACCCAGGAGCTGCTGCAACTCGGCCCCTCGCCGTTGATCCCGGGCAACTGGGTGCAGGGCTGGGAGGAGCTGAACGGCAGCCTGCGCTCGCTGGTCAACGAGGTCGCCTCCGACTGGCAGAACGACCTGCGCCGCTCGGAATTCCGCAACAACCTGCCGGTGGTGGTGATGTTCCTGCTGATCGGGCTGGTGCTGCTGCTGCGCGGCCGGAACTGGACGGTGCGCCTCACTGGCTGGCTCTACGAGCGTAACTCGGGGCGGTCGCGGCAGGTCCTGGCCTCGGCGATGTCGCTGAGCCAGGTGGTCCTGCCCTTCATCGGGCTGATGGCGCTGGTCACCGCGCTGCGGCAGAGCGGGCTGCTGGGCCTGCGCGCCGATCAGATGGTCGACCTGATTCCCCGCCTCGGCCTGACCATACTGGCGGCGGCCTGGCTGGCCGGACGCATCTTCCCGCGGCACGAGCTGGCGCGCCCGGTGCTTGAACTGCAAGGCAGCCAGGCCGCCCAGGCCCGTGTTGCCGTGGTCGGCCTGGGGATCCTGGCGGCGTTGCGGCTGCCGTTGTCGGAGCTGGCGGATTTCGACTCCTACAGCCCCGAGGCGCTGGCCGCGCTGCGCTTTCCGCTGCTGGTGGGGGCAGGGGTGCTGCTTTACCGGCTGGCCCACATCATGACCGCCCAAGGCGGCGGCGAGGACGATGAGCGGCCCTACCGCAATTCCATCGTGCGCCAGATCGGCCGGATTGTGATGGCGGTGGCGGCGATCGGCCCCGTTCTGGCGGCAGTGGGCTATTCGCAGGCCGCCGATTTCATCGTCTTCCCCACCGCCGTTACCCTGGGCCTGCTGGGGCTGGTGGCGCTGCTGCAGCGCTTCGTGGCGGATCTTTACGTGCTGGCCTCGGGCGGCAACGAGGAGGCGCGCGACACCCTGCCGCCGATCCTGCTGGGCTTTGCCGTGGCGCTGGCGGCGGTGCCGGTGGCGGCGCTGATCTGGGGCGCGCGCCCGGCCGACCTGACCGAACTCTGGGCGCGCTTCACCGAGGGGGTGAAGATCGGGGATGCCCGCATCTCGCCCAGCAACTTCATCGCCTTCGCGGTGATCTTCGGAATCGGCTACACCGCCACCCGGCTGTTGCAGGGAACGCTGCGCAGCTCGGTCCTGCCCAAGACCCGGATCGACACGGGCGGGCAGAACGCGATCGTGGCCGGGACCGGCTATGTCGGCATCGTGTTGGCGGCGGTGGTGGCGATCACCTCGGCGGGCATCGATCTCAGCTCGCTGGCCATCGTCGCGGGCGCGCTGTCGGTGGGCATCGGCTTCGGCCTGCAGAACATCGTGTCCAACTTCGTCTCGGGCATCATCCTGCTGATCGAGCGCCCGGTGAGCGAGGGTGACTGGATCGAGGTCGGTGGCGTGATGGGCACGGTGCGCGACATCTCGGTCCGCTCCACCCGGATCCAGACCTTCGACCGCACCGACGTGATCGTGCCCAATGCCGACCTGATCTCGGGCGCGGTGACCAACTGGACCAAGTCGGATTCCATGGGGCGGGTCATCCTGAAGGTCGGCGTGGCCTATGGCACCGACACCCGCAAGGTCGAGCAGATCCTGCGCGAGGTGGGCGAGGCGCATCCGCTGGTCATGGTCGACCCGGCGCCCACGGTGGTGTTCCAGGGCTTCGGCGCCGATGCGCTGGACTTCGAGCTGCGGGTGATCCTGAGCGACATCAATTTCGGGCTGAGCGTGCGCACCGAGCTGAACCACGAGATCGCCCGCCGCTTTGCGGAGGAAGGCATCGAGATTCCCTTCGCGCAGCGCGACATCTGGCTGCGCAATCCCGAGGCGCTGGCGGCCGGCAAAGGTCCCGGCGCCGCACCCGTCTCGCCGGCGTCGCCGCCGACGCCGGCGCCCGATATCGACCGTGACGATGCTGAAGGAGAGGACCCCCACTGATGACCCATCCGCTGTTCCGAGAAGACGCCTATCTGCGCGAAGCCCCGGCCAAGGTGACCGGCCACACGCCCGAGGGCGGCGTGGTGCTGGACGCCTCGGTCTTCTACCCGCAGGGCGGCGGCCAGCCGGGCGACAGCGGCACCCTGCGCTGGGACGGCGGCGCGCTGGAAATCGCGACCACGGTCAAGGGCGAGGGCGATGACATCGTGCTGGTCCCGGCCGAACCCAGCCCGCTGCCCCCGGTCGGGGCCGAGGTCGCGCAGGAACTCGATTTCGCCCGCCGCCACGCGCATATGCGGGTGCACACGGCGCTGCACCTGCTGTCGGTGGTTATCCCGCTGCCGGTCACCGGCGGCTCGATCGGGGCCGAGAAGGGGCGGCTGGATTTCGACATGCCCGAGGCGCCCGAGGACAAGCAGGCGCTGGAGGACGCGCTGAACGCGCTGATCGCCCGCGACCTGGAGGTCACCACCGACTGGATTACCGACGCAGAACTGGAGGCCAATCCGGGCCTGGTCAAGACCATGTCGGTCAAGCCGCCGATGGGGGCGGGCAAGGTGCGCCTGGTGCGCATCGGCACGGCGGATGAGCAGGTCGACCTGCAACCCTGCGGCGGTACCCATGTGGCCCGCACCGGCGAGATCGGCCCGGTGCGGCTGGGAAAGGTCGAGAAGAAGGGCAAGCAGAACCGCCGGGTCAGCCTCCACCTGGCGGAGTGACCCCCGCGGGCGGCTGGATGGCCAGCGAGGCGACCATTGCGTCGACCGCGTGTTGCACATCCGCCTGGTCCAGCCGCGCCATGCCGGTCAGCTCTACCGAGGTCTCTCCGGCGGCAAGCCAGACCTGCCGCGTGGCGACCGGCGCCTGCACCTTTCCGAACCCCGCCAGGTTGGCCCCCGCGGGCATCTGGCGCACCACCGAGAACCCCTCGAACGGGCCGACTGCCAGCCTGGGCGTCGTTTTCAGGAAGGTCAGCCCCAGCCGTTCGTTCCACGGATCGTTGACCACGGCATCGAGGGTCTGCTCCAGCGGCGCCTGCCGGATCATCATGTACAGCCCCGCATCCGGCGCGCCGCGCACCTGCATCACGTTCCAGGGCCGGCCGTCGCCATAGGGCCGCTCGGGGCCGTGCCGGATCACGCGCTTCAGCAGCGTCATGCCGAGCAAGGTCAGCGGGCCGTCGCGGCTCTGGCGCACGGTGATCTCCCAGCCCGAGGGCACGTCGACGGTCAGCCCGGTCTCGGGGTGCAGCACGCGGATGACGCCCTCGCCGGGCGCCGCCTGCGGCGCGTCGCGCATGGCGCGGGTGAAATCCGCCGCGATCGCGTTGGCCCGGTCGGAAAACCCCTCGCGCCAGCCCTCGATGCCTTGGCGCATGGCCTCGGCGTCCTCCAGCCCGTGGAACCCGACATAACGCCCTTCCGGCCCGCGGCGATGCGACTCCGCCTCGGGCAGGATTTCGCGCCAGTAGACGATGTCGCCACGCGTGCGCAATTCGGCCAGTTCGCCCGGCTCGACCGAGCGGACCAGGCGGGGGCCGCGGACCGACAGCAGGCGCCGGTCGGTGACCGCGTAGCGCCAGCGCGCGCCGCGGTTGCGCCAGGCGGCGGCCGAGAAAAAGGCACCGACGCCCGTCAGCACCAGCCCGGGCATCATTCGCTGCGCCGATGCGCCCTCGGCCGGCAGGAAAAGAATCCCGTCGAACAGGCCCAGCAGCAACCCGAGCCCGGCAGCCAGCAATGCGCCGTTCAACAGCAGAACCGGCAGCTTGAGAAAGGTGCGTGGGCCCGGCGTCCCCTGCCAGAGCACCGTTTCGCCCGGTTCGAGGTGACGGGCGAGCAGCGGGTCGAGTTTCCCCTGAGGGAGCGGCGAAAAATCCATGGAAGAATTCCTTTTACGTCACAATGGCCGCAAGCTAGGTGACGGCCCGCGCGCAGGCAAGTCGGTGCCGCGGCCCGGCGTGCCGCAAGGGTGTAAAACATGCTTGCGTCCGGCGGCCATTCGGCGCTACACCCACCGCCACGGAGAGGTGGCCGAGTGGTCGAAGGCGC
>JBNGCX010000106.1:0-5125 GCA_049974865.1 Paracoccaceae bacterium | reverse complement strand
TTGCCGTGGTCAACGTGGCCGATCGTGCCGATGTTAACGTGCGGTTTCGTACGCTCAAACTTTTCCTTAGCCATGGTCGAGGCGCCTCGTGGATTAGGGGGCCGGCATCGGCCCGATTCAACATCGCGCGCTCTGTATGCGCTGGCGCGGCAGAAATCAAGCGTCAGTTGATGCCGGCATCCTCCGCCGGCATCTCTGTGGCCTCCGCGTCGTCCGCGGACGGCCGTGCGAACCAGTCATCGCGATGCTCGGCCAGCCAGCCCTCGATCGCACGGGCGGCGTTGCGCGCGAGGTTGCGCATCTGGTCCTCGCGGCTGGTGGTCAGGCCCGAGCCGACCACCGTGTTGGCCGAGAGGCTTTCCAGAACGGTCATCTGTTTCGGTTCTGCATTCAGCTTGGCGCCGGTGGCGTCGTCCCAGAGATTGACCGAGATCACCATCGCCGATTTCGGCGAGACGACAACCGGGATGCCCGGCACGGCCAGCGCATAGCCATCGACATTGACCGCGACGTGGTACAGGCGGTCGCCTTCGTGCCCGCCGAAACGGCTGCCGATCTCTTCCTTAAGGAAAGCCTCCCATTCCTCGGCGGTGGCGGCGCGCGTGGGCGGGATCTTCTGCGCGTGGCTGGCCACCACGATGGCATAACCCAACCGGAAATCGCCCAGATCGACCTCGGGCCGGTCCTCGGGCTCGGGCAGCGAACAGGCGGCCAGGATCAGGGCCAGAAAGCCAGGCAGCAGGAAGCGGCGCAGCATCATCGCGGGCTCCCTCCGGATCAGGTGAAGCGGTTGTCGCGCGGGAAGCCGCGCGGCGCCATTCGGCCCGCGCTCGCACGCTTGCCCCGCCATTCGGTCAGGTCGGTTTCGGTGCGGGTCCGGCCGGCCGGATCCTTCCAGCTCAGCCCCTCGGCCAGGGTGAAGGTGGTGGCGTCGGACAGCCCGCCATCCTTGTATTTCTGCAGCCGCACGCCCTTGCCGCGGGTCATCTCGGGCAGCTCGTCGAGCATGAAGACCAGCACCTTGCGGTTCTCGCCCACGCAGGCGACGGCGTCGCCCTCGACCGGGCGGCAGACCAGCGCGCGGGTCTCGCCGCGCAGGTTCAGCACCTGTTTGCCGGCACGGGTCTGGGCGATCACGTCGTCGGCAGGCACGACGAATCCGTCGCCGGCGCTGGAGGCCACCAGCAGCCTGGTGCCGGGCCTGTGGATGAACAGGTCCACGATCTCGGCCTCGTTGGGCAGATCCACCATCAGGCGCAGCGGCTCGCCCATGCCGCGCCCGCCGGGCAGCTGCGCCGCCGAGACCGTGTAGAACCGCCCGTTCGAGCCGAAGATCACCAGCCGGTCGGTGGTCTCGGCGTGGAAGACGAAGCGGCCCTCGTCGCCATCCTTGAATTTCAGCGAGGAATCGAGGGCGATATGGCCTTTCATGGCGCGAATCCAGCCCATCTTGGAGCAGACCACGGTGATCGGCTCGCGCTCGATCATCGCCTCCAGCGGCACCTCCTCGACCTCGTGCGCCTCGGCGAACTGGGTGCGGCGTGCGCCGCCATCGGATTTCTTGCCGAACTGGCTGCGCGTCTCGCGCAGCTGGTCGGCGATGGCGGCCCATTGCACCTCGGGGTTGGCCAGCAGGTCCTCGAGCCCGGCGCGCTCCTCCATCAGCGCGTCGCGCTCGCGGATCAGCTCCAGCTCTTCCAGGCGGCGCAGGGAGCGCAGGCGCATGTTGAGGATCGCCTCGGCCTGAACCTCGGTCAGCTCGCCCTCGCCCGGCGGCGGCGAGACGTAGTCGGCCTCCGACATCGCGCGCGCATGCTCGCGGCCCCAGTTCTCGCGCATCAGGGCGGATTTGGGATCGTCGTCGTAGCGGATGATGTCGATCACCCGGTCGAGGTTGAGGAAAGCGATGAGGAAGCCTTCCAGCACCTCCAGCCGGTGGTCGATCTTGTCCAGTCGGTGTTTCGAGCGGCGCAGCAGCACCTCGCGCCGGTGATCGAGGAAGGCGCGCAGCACCTCCTTCAACGAGCACACCATGGGCGTGCGCCCGTCGATCAGCACGTTCATGTTCAGGCTGAACCGCACCTCGAGGTCGGATTGCCTGAACAGCGTGCCCATCAGCACCTCGGGGTCCACGTTCTTGGAGCGTGGCTCGAGGATCAGGCGGATGTCATCGGCCGATTCGTCGCGCACATCGGCGAGGATCGGGATCTTCTTGGACTGGATCAGGTCGGCGATCTTCTCGATCAGCTTGGACTTCTGAACCTGGTAGGGGATCTCGGTGACCACGACTTGCCACTGGCCGCGGCCCAGATCCTCCTTTTCCCATTTCGCGCGCAGGCGGAACGCGCCGCGCCCGGTGCGGTAGGCCTCCGCGATGTTCTCCCTCGGCTCGACGATCACGCCGCCGGTGGGGAAATCGGGCCCGGGGATATAGTTCAGCAGGGTCTCGTCGCGGGCATCGGGCGTCTTGATCAGGTGCAGGCAGGCGCCGATCAGCTCTTCGATGTTGTGCGGCGGGATATTGGTGGCCATGCCCACCGCGATGCCGCTGGCGCCGTTGGCCAGCAGGTTCGGGAAGGCCGCGGGCAGCACCACCGGCTCGGTCAGCGTGCCGTCGTAATTGTCGCGGAAATCGACGGCGTTCTCGGCCAACCCCTCCATCAAGGCCTCGGCCGCGGCGGTCAGCCGGGCCTCGGTGTAGCGGCTGGCAGCCGGGTTGTCGCCGTCGATATTGCCGAAATTCCCCTGCCCGTCGACCAGCGGGTAGCGCACGTTAAAATCCTGCGCCAGGCGCGCCATCGCGTCGTAGATCGCGGCGTCGCCGTGGGGGTGGTAGTTACCCATCACGTCGCCCGAGATCTTGGACGACTTGCGGAAGCGGCCGCTGGGGCTGAGCTTCAGCTCGCGCATGGCGTAGAGGATGCGCCGATGCACCGGCTTCAGCCCGTCGCGCGCATCCGGCAGGGCGCGGTCCATGATGGTCGACAGCGCATAGGTCAGGTAGCGCTCGCCGATGGCGCGGCGCAGCGGCTCGGACAGGTCGACGTTCTGGGGATCGGTCAAATCGTTCATGTTCCGGTGATAGCCAAGCCCGCCCCCCGCGACAAGCGCATCCGCGATGGACGGCGCCCGCGCGATGGCCTAGCGTGCCGCCAAAACGAGGCAGGCATGGACGACAGGAAATCGCTTCTCATCACCGGGTGCTCCTCGGGCATCGGCTATGACGCGGCCCACGGCATGGCGGCGCGTGGCTGGCGCGTCTTCGCGACCTGCCGGAAAGAGGAAGATTGCGCGCGCCTGCGCGACGAGGGGCTGGAAAGCTTCGTGCTGGACTATGCCAACGAGACCAGCATCGCGGCGGCGGTGGAGGAGGCGCTGGCGCGCACCGGCGGGACATTGGACGCGCTGTTCAACAACGGTGCCTTCGGCCTGCCCGGCGCGGTCGAGGACCTGCCCACCGGCGGCCTGCGCTCGATCTTCGAGGCGAATTTCTTCGGCTATCACGAGCTGACCCGCCGGGTGATCCCGGTGATGCGCGCGCAGGGGCATGGGCGGATCGTGAACTGTTCGTCGGTGCTGGGAATGGTGCCCATGAAATGGCGCGGCGCCTATGTCTCGACGAAATACGCGCTGGAGGGGCTGACCGATGTGCTGCGGCTGGAAATGCGCGACACGTCCATCCACGTGATCCTGCTGGAGCCCGGCCCGATCACATCGAAGATCCGCGTGAATTCCATCCCGCATTTCGAGAAATGGATCGACTGGGAGGCCTCGCCCCGCGCCGACCAGTACCGCGCCAGCCTTCTGAAACGCCTCTACGAGGAGCGCGGCAAGGACGCCTTCGAACTCCCCCCTTCGGCCACCACCGCCAAACTGGCCCGCGCGCTGGAAGACCGCCGCCCCGCCCCGCGCTATTTCGTCACCACGCCCACCTACCTGATGAACGCCCTGCGCCGGGCATTTCCGACGCGCCTGCTGGATTGGGTGATCGCCAAGGGATGAGAAACGGGTTCGCTTTTCGCGCCGGAACCATTACATCCCCAGTAACCGGAAAGGACGCCCGCCATGCTGAATGACCCACTTTTCATCGTCGTCGCCATCGCCATGCTTATCGTGGTGGTCATCCTGATGATCGGCATCGGCGGCTTCGCCAAGGGCGGCGAGTTCAACCGCAAGCATGGCAACCGCATGATGCGCTACCGCATCTATGCCCAGGCGGTGGCCATCGCCCTGATCCTGGCCTTCGTGGCCATCCGTCGCATGGGAGGCTGAAGACATGGTCGTTCTGAACAAGATCTACACCAAGACCGGCGATCAGGGCGAAACGGCGCTGGGAAACGGCGCACGCGTCGCCAAGCATTCGATGCGCGTCACCGCCTACGGCACTGTGGACGAGGCGAACGCCACCGTGGGGCTGGCCCGGCTGCACGCCGAAGGCGAGATGGACCAACAGCTCGCCCGAATCCAGAACGACCTGTTCGACCTGGGCGCCGACCTGTGCCGCCCGGACATGGAAAAGGACGCCGAGGCCGAGTACACACCCCTGCGCATCGCCGACAGCCAGGTGGCGCGGCTCGAGGCCGAGATCGACGCGATGAACGCGGCGCTGGAGCCGCTGCGCAGCTTCATCCTGCCCGGCGGTTCGCCGCTGGCTGCGTATCTGCACCTGTGCCGCACCGTCTCGCGCCGGGCCGAGCGGCTGAGCGTGGAGTTGGCCAGCATGGAAACGGTGAACCCGGCGGCGGTGAAATATCTCAACCGCCTGTCCGACTGGTTCTTCGTCGCCGCCCGCATCGCCAATGACGGCGGCAAGAGCGACGTTCTGTGGGTCCCGGGCGCGAACCGCTGAACAAAGGGAAAGGGCGAATCCGCGGATTCCGCCGCTGCGCGGCATCAATTCGTCAGGTTTCGGAAAGGCGCGGTTAGATTTCGGCAGGGAAATTTCCGAAAAGCCCGAAAACGCGACGTCGAAACATCCTTTCTGGTCGATTTTACCCTGTTGTCGCCGGCCCCGAGTCGCTAACAAACCTCTCAGAGCTTGAAATGGCCCCGCCCTGCCGGGGCGAAACCCAAGGAGAGCACGCTGATGAAGGTTCTTGTGCCTGTTAAGCGCGTGATCGACTAC
>JBNGCX010000105.1:0-5148 GCA_049974865.1 Paracoccaceae bacterium | reverse complement strand
CGCCGCGCCATGTACAATCCCGCCGAAGGGGGCGTATTGGAGCCGCCAGCGCGGCCGCGGGCTCAGCCCGGCGACATGCCCCGTAGCCGTTCCGAGCGGCGGCGCAGCAGCTCGACCGAGGTCAGCAGCAGGATGGAGATGGCCACCAGAATCGTCGCCACCGCCAGGATGGTCGGGCTGATCTGTTCGCGCAGGCCGGTGAACATCTGCCAGGGCAGCGTCTTCTGCCCGGCCGAGCCGACGAAGAGCACCACCACCACCTCGTCGAAGGAGGTGATGAAGGCGAACAGCCCGCCCGAGATCACGCCCGGCAGGATCAGCGGCATCTGCACCTTGAAGAAGGTGCGCACCGGGTCCGCGCCCAGGTTGGCCGAGGCCCGCGTCAGCGACTGGTCGAACCCGACCAGCGTGGCGGTCACCGTGATGATCACGAAGGGAATGCCCAGCGCCGCGTGCGCCAGCACAACACCGACATAGGTGCCCTGCAGGCCGATCCGGCTGTAGAAGAAATACATCCCCGCGGCCGAGATGATCAGCGGCACGATCATCGGCGAGATCAGGATCGCCATAATCGGGCGGCGGAAGGGCACATGCGACTGGCTCAGCCCGATCGCGGCCAGCGTGCCCAGGCTCACCGACAGGATCGTCGCCACCGGCGCGATCTGAACCGAGTTGCGCAGCGCCTGCTGCCAGTCCGGGTTGGTGAAGAAATCCTCGTAATGCTTCAGCGAGTAGGCCTCGGCCTCGAAGGCCAGCATGCCCGGCGTGAAGGTGAAGAAGTTCTCGGCGTTGAAGCTCAGCGGGATGATCACCAGGATCGGCGCAATCAGGAAGAAGAAGATCACCCCGCAGGCGAAGCGGAACCCGTTGTGCCAGAGCACCTGCATGCCGGTGGCATAGACCGGCACGCCCTTGCGGTAGTCGCCGCTGGCCAGCCAGATCGCCAGCCAGCCCATCACGGCGCCGATCAGCGCGCCGCCGACCAAGCCGGACACGCTGGCAAAGATCAGCCCGATCACGCCGAACAGAACGGCGGAGGCCAGCGTGGCGTTGCGCCGGTCGGGCACGAATTTCGCCAGCCCGTAGGCCAGGGCCGCCCCGACAACCGCGCCGCCGAGGATCCCCGGCAGGGGCGCATCGTTGGCGGTGCCGGCGATGGCGCCGAAGAACGCGCCGGCAAGCGCCACCAGGGGCAGGACGAACCGGATCAGGTCGGGCTTCGGCAGGTCGAAGGTCAGTTTGTTGTTCATCACGTTACCCCAGGCTCACGTTATCGATGCCCACGATCTTGTCGTAGACCCAGTACAGCACCAGAACCACCGCCAGCAGGATGCTGCCCAGGGCGGCGCCCAGCCCCCAGTTGCCCGACCGCGAGATGTGGTAGGCGATCCGGTTGGAGATGAAGGTACCGTCGGTGCCGCCCACCAGTTCGGGCGTGATGTAGTAGCCGATGGCCAGGATGAAGACGAGGATGCAGCCCGCGCCGATCCCCGGCACCGATTGCGGGAAATAGACCCGCCAGAAGGCCGTCCAGTTGGTCGCGCCCAGCGACTTGGCCGCGCGCACGTAAGAGGGCGGGATGGTCTTCATCACCGAGTAGAGCGGCAGGATCATGAAGGGCAGCAGGATGTGGGTCATGGCCACGATCGTGCCGAACTGGTTGTTGATCATCACCAGGCGGCCCGCGTCGTCCACCAGACCGGCCCAGACCAGGATGTCGTTGATGACGCCCTGCTGCTGCAGAAGCACCTTCCACGAGGAGGTCCGCACCAGAAGCGATGTCCAGAACGGCAGCAGCACCAGGATCATCAGCATGTTCGAGGTCCTGAGCGGCAGGTTCGCCAGCAGGAAGGCGATCGGGTAGCCCAGCAAGACACAGCTGCCCATGATCACCAGGCTCATGAAGAGCGTCCGGTTGAACAGCAGACGGTAGATGGCGAGGTCCTCGTCGACCGATTGCACCCCGTCGGGGCCCAGTTCCAGATCGACGGAGTTCAGGAAATAGCCCGCGGTATAGGGCGAGGAATAGGTCTGGATGGTCTGCCAGACATCGGGGTCCAGCCAGTCCTCGTCGATATCCGCAAAGTCCGCGCGCGGGCTCTCGGTTTCGAACCCCGGCAGGGCCGCCACGGCCTCGGTCAGCAGCGCGGCGCTGTCGCCCGACAGGGCGCCCGCGGCATCCGGATTGGCCGAAAGGTCATTGTAGAGCGCCATGTAGACCTGGTTCCACGGCTCTTCCTCGGCCGGGCTGCCTTCATCCTCGGTCTGGATGGTCCGGGCGAAGGCGGAATAGGTATCCGCGGTGCGCGGCAGGATGTCGGCGATGCCGTCCTTCAGCGCGAAGCGCGGCTCGGGCTCTTCGAAATCGCTGCCGCCGGCCTCGGCCCGCGCGGCCCAGTCCTGCCGCCCCGAGATCCAACCCGGATCGGCCAGCAGCGCCACCCAGGTGGCGGGCTCTTCCCAGGCCGGGTTCAGGTCGTTGAACTGGTCGGCATAGACCTCGCCGATGTCGTCCACCCTGCGGCCGGATTTGCGGAACAGAGAGGCAACGCCGGTTTTCTGGTAGTTCAGGCGCACGCCCACCTTGGTGTGCTCCTTGCGCTCGGCCGCGACCTGCATGTCGGCGGTCAGCGCGGTGAAGACCTCTTCGCCCGGCGCCTCGCCGGATTCGGGGTCCCAGTCCTTCAGGGCGATCACCGTCCTGGGCAGGGTCTCCGAGACGATCTGGTTCTCGACCGAGCGGAACAGCATGTCCGCGATCGGCGCGATGAACGTCACCAGGATGAAAATCAAAAGCGGCGCGATCAGGGCCAGCGCCCGAAGTTTCTGCGCCCGAAGCGCCCGTTGCAGGCTGCGTTTCAGCGGGGTTCCGTCGGCGGCCAGAACCGGTCCGGTGTCGGTTGCGTCGCTCATGATTTTCCCTGTTGTCTTTTTCTTTTGGTGGGGAGGGGCCGGCTTCGGCCCCTCCCCGGGCATTCAGGCGTTCTCAGACGCTCTTATTTCGCCAGCCAGGCCTGGAACTTGGCATCCAGGTCGTCGCGGTAATCCGCCCACCACTCGTAGTTGTAGAGGAAGGTGTTCGTGGCGTTGGCCGGGTCGGTCGGCATGTGCGGCGCCATGTCGATGCCCAGTTCCGCGTGCTTGTCGACCAGCGGCGCCGAGGAGGCGCGGGCCGGGCCGTAGGAGATGTACTTGGCCTGGTCGGCCAGGCGCTGGGTGTCGGTCGCGAAGCGGACGAAGTCCTTCACGCGGGCCAGGCGCTCCTCCGGCAGGCCGGCGGGAATGATCCAGCCGTCCAGGTCGAACACCTGCGCGTCCCACAGCATGCCCACCGGCTGATCCTGCTCTTCGATCAGCGAGAACAGGCGGCCGTTATAGGTGGTGCCCATGACGACCTCGCCATCGGCCAGCAGCTGCGGCGTGTCGGCGCCGGCCGACCACCAGATCACGTCGTCCTTGATGGTGTCCAGCTTGGCGAAGGCGCGCTCCTGGCCCTCTTCGGTTTCCAGGACGTCATAGACGTCTTCCTTGGCCACGCCGTCGCAAAGCAGCGCCCATTCCATGTTGTTGATCGGGCGCTTTTCCAGGCTGCGCTTGCCGGGATAGGTCTCGGTGTCGAAGAAGGCGCAGATCGAGGTCGGCGGGTTGTCGCCAACCATGTCGGTGCGGTAGCCGGCGGTGGTCGAGTAGACGATCTGCGGGATGAAGCAGTCGCTGACGATCATGTCGCCGAAATCTTCCGAGGCCGGGGTGCCGTCGGGCGCGGGCGCCAGCAGTTCGTCCGGGTCGTATTCCATGGCCAGGCCTTCGTCGCACAGGCGGATGGCGTCCGAGGCCACCACGTCGACCAGGTCCCAGGTGATGTTGCCGGCTTCGCTCATGGCGCGCAGCTTGGCCACGGCCTCGTTCGAGCTTTCGTCCCAGACGACCTCGAGGCCTTCGTTCATGGCCTTGTAGGGCTCGGAATAGGCCTTGGTCTGGCTGGCCTGGTAGGCCCCACCCCAGCTGACCAGCGTCATGCTGTCAGCCATGTCTTCGGCGAACGCCACCGGCGCCGCCACGAGCGCTGCGCCCGTCATCAAAAGAAAGCTTTTGATTTTCATGCGATATCTCTCCTTGTTTATCGCCCGTTTTGGGTCTCCCCCGCATCCCCGGGCAGGAAGCAGGGCTGTACGCGCCGCGCCGTCAGGCATCCAGCGCGCGGCAATCCTCCGGCAACCAGCCGATCTCGATTTGCTCGCCGGGTTTCAGGCGGCGCTGATCGGGGGCGTTGCGGGTCTTGATCACGAAATCGTCCTTGCCCGCCACGCGCAGGCGGGTGCGGAAGATGTCGCCCATGTAGATGAATTCCAGCACCTCCGCCTTCAGCGTGTGGGCGTCGGGGCTGAGCCGTTCCTTGTTGAATTCCACCCGCTCCGGGCGGATGGAGACCAGCGTGCGATCGCCGGCCTGCGACACGTTGACGGGGACGGCGTCGATCAGCTCGCCGTCGTCGAGCTTGACCAGCGCGCGGCCGTCCTTGATCTCCTGCACCGTGCCTTCCAGCGTGTTGTTCTCGCCGATGAACTGCGCGACGAAGCTGTTCTCGGGCTCTTCATAGAGGGTGTCGGGCGCGGCCAGCTGCTGGATGCGGCCGTCGTCGAACACCGCCACGCGGTCCGACATGGTCAGCGCCTCGGTCTGGTCGTGGGTGACGTAGACCGTGGTGATGCCCAGTTCGTGGGCCAGGTTGGTGATCTCGAACTGCATGTGCTCGCGCAGCTGCTTGTCCAGCGCGCCCAGCGGCTCGTCCATCAGCACCAGCTCGGGCTCGAAGACCAGGGCGCGGGACAGCGCGATCCGCTGCTGCTGGCCGCCCGAGAGCTGCGCCGGCCGGCGGCCGCCGAAATCGCCCATCTGCACCATCTCAAGCGCGCGCTTGACCTTTTCCTCGCGCTCCGACTTGCCCATCCCGCGCACTTCCAGAGGGAAGGCGAGGTTCTCGGCCACGGTCATGTGCGGGAACAGCGCGTAGTTCTGGAACACCATCCCGATGCCGCGCTTGTGCGGCGGGATGTTGTTGATCGGCTGGCCGTCGAGCAGGATGTCCCCGTGCGTGGCGGTCTCGAAGCCCGCCAGCATCATCAGGCAGGTCGTCTTGCCCGAGCC
>JBNGCX010000104.1:0-5194 GCA_049974865.1 Paracoccaceae bacterium | reverse complement strand
TTCCAGCACCGTATTGGAAGAGGGCAGCACGATCCCGAGACGTTTGCCGCACAACTCTGGAGTTTCGGGCATCGACATACTCAGATAATCGACCGACGCGATGCAATGCCGCCGTCGACAGTGAAGATCGTGCCAGAAGTATAGCCCGAGCGATATGACGCAAGGAAAACGATCAGATCTGAGATTTCGTGCTTATGGGCAGGGCGTGATAGCGGATAAGACTTTTCCAGGTCCGAAAACTTGCTTTCGTCACCCAGTTCCGTGGAGGCACGTTTCTTAAGCATTTTGTAGATCCGGTCCGTGTCGACCGGGCCGGGATTGATCCCCACTATACGAATATTGTCGTCAAGGCTGTGCCCCCCCAGCGCGCGGGTAAAGGCCATCAGGCTGGCGTTTCCGGTCGTGCCCGCGATGTATTTTGGGTCGAACACCTCACCGCCATTGCCGATGTTGTTCAGGATGACGCCGCCGCCCGCTTCCTTCATTTTTGCGTAGAAAAGCCGACACAGGTTGATATAGCCGAATACCTTGAGATCCCATCCCTTTCGCCAGGCGGCTTCGTCCACCTCCCAAAGGTCGCCGCTTGGGATGGCTCCGGCGTTGTTCACAAGAATATCGACCTGCCCTACGGCGTCCGACAATTCCTCGGCCGCGCCTGCTGCGGTCAGGTCGGTGGGGTGAAGGGTCACAGTCACGTCGGACTGCGCTTCGATACGCTGTTTTAGCGCGGCGAGCTTGTCGGCGCTGCGCGCGGTAAGGTGCAGATGCACGCCTTCCTGCGCAAACGTCTCGGCCAGGTTTTCTCCAATCCCCATGGAGGCCCCGGTGATAAGCGCGGTCTTCCCGCCCAGCTTTAGATCCATTTCAATCTCCTATATTTCGATGGTTTTTCCGACCGCGTCCGTCGGTTCGGGCACTTAAAGGCGCAGGTTCCTGGCCAGTTGGACGACGTCGCTGCCCAGCACGGAAACATGTTCGCGCATCGCGGCCGTGGCGGCTGCCTCGTCGCGCATCCGGAGGGCCTCTGCGATTCGGGCGTGTTCGACGATCGCCTCTTGCTGGCGTCCCGGATTGAAGGTGACAAACCGGCGATAGGGCGACAGTCGCCTGTTCAAGAGGACGATTTGATCCTCCAGGACATGATTGCCGGCCGCGCTCCATATCACGCTGTGGAACTGGTTGTTGGCCTCAAAATAGCTTTCGGCCGTCCCTGTCCTGGCCTGTTCTTCGCAGAACTTGTGGCGCTCGATGATCATGGAAATCTCCGCATCACTGGCGCGCAGGCAGGCAAGGCGCGCCGCTGCCGCCTCCATTTCGGCGACGACTTCAAATAGCTCGATTACTTCCGAGACCGTGGGTTTGTTCACCGTGGCGCCGACCCTGGGTTGAATTCGGACAAGACCGACAGATGCAAGCGCACGCAATGCCTCGCGCACCGGTGTGCGAGAGGCGTTCAGGCGTTCGGCAAGGACCTCTTCATCCAGTTTGTCGCCGGGGAGCAGCCTGCCTTCAACGATGTCCCTTTCGATCTGAATGCTGAGGGATTGCGAAAGTGTGAGGTCCGTTTTTGTCGCTGAGCGGGTCATTTTGCCAAGTGCCTGTTTGTTGAGCGTTCTGCTTCAAGTCTGGTCGCGAACATAGTGTCGTACCTCCCGTCTGCAATTTCATGTATACACGATGTATGCCAAAATACTATTAAATAAAACATAATGTCGACAAAAAATGATCCATCGTGTATACATTGGCCTGTGCAAGAAAAAAGCCAGGTCGTGCTCAGCGTCTCAGGGGGTGAGACTCGACCGAAAACCAACATGGAGATAGGAAAAATGAATATCAGACTAGCGCTCGGCGCCCTTGCAACGGTTTGCTCAGCGACCTTCGCCACGGCTCAGAGTTTTCCCGACGGTCCCATTACATGGATCGTCAACTGGCCGGCCGGTGGCGGCCAGGACACAACCAGCCGATTGGTGGCGGAGGCTCTGAGTGAAGAGCTGGGCGTGGCGATCGCGGTGGAGAACTACGACGGCGCAGGTGGCCTGGCCGGTATGCGCGTCTTGGCCGATGCAGACCCTGATGGATACACCATCGGAATGCTGGGCTCGTCCAGCGTGATTCAGCAATACACCACCGACGCCCCCGTGATGATGGACCAGCTGTCCGTGATCTCGTTCTTCGGGCCCGATCCCGGGGCGCTCTCAGTCAGGGCGGAAAGCGACTTCGACAGCCTCGAAACCTTTGTCGTCATGGCCAAAGAGGCCCCCGCGAGCGTGATCAACGGCAATGACCCGCCGGGAGGCGCGTCCTACATCTCGGCCGCCATCATGGAGGCGGCGCTGGGGCTGGAACTCAACAAGATCCCTTACAAGGGCTACGCGCCCACCGTGACCGCATTGCTTGGCGGCGAAGTGCAAAGCGCCACCGTTCCGGTGCCGCAGGTTCTTGAGCATCAGGCCAGCGGCGATGTCCGTATTCTAGGCGTAATGGCAGCCGACCGGCACTTCCTGGCCCCGGATGTCCCGACCTTTGCCGAACAGGGTTTTGATGTGGTGGCGGGAGACTTTCGCGCGATCGTGGGGCCTTCCGGAATCCCGGAGGACCGCCTGGAGTTCCTTTCGACCGCACTTGTCAAAGTCTTGTCGTCGCCGGAATTCGTCGAGAAAGCGAACGCCGCGGGCTATATGATCGAGCCGTTGGGAGCCGCCGCCGCATCAGAGCGGATCGCAAAGTTCGACAACCAGGTATACCCAGTTCTGGAGGCCGCGGGTCTTGTCACGAATCCCCGTGAATAAACCGATGGAGGACGCCCCCAAACGTCACGGGGGCCGCCAGGACCTTGTGACAGGGGGGCTGTCGGTTTTCACTGCCACGCTTCTGGCCGTCAGTCATTTCGGCCAGAACGGTCGCCTGCACGCTGATTACGGCGCGGAGCCCGGCCCCGCATTGCTGCCAGAAATTCTGATGGTTGCACTGGCGGCGGCGGGGTTCGTGCTGATCCTTCGCGGTATGCTGTCTCGCAGTTCCCGAACCGCGGGAACGGGAGGCCCCAATCCCTCTGGGCACATCGGCGCCGCGAATGCCGACGCGCAGGGTCAGCCCCTGTGGGCGGTTTTCGTTCTGGGCGCCACGATCGCCTTTGGCGTGCTTCAGGCCGCCTTTGGCTTTGGCGTTGCGATCTGCGGGTTGGGGGCAGTGTTGTGCGCAGCGCTGGCAAAGCGCGAAGGCCGTTCTGTGCCACAATCCACCGTCGAAGGCCTCATCATTGGAGCGGTGCTCTATGCCATTTTTCGGTACGCCCTGTCGGTCCCGTTGACCTGAGGCCAATTTCTTCACCTGAGAGATATCACAATGCTGGACGCGCTTCTTGCTGTTCTGACTGATCCTTTGGCCATAGGTCTGTGCCTGGCCGGTGTGATCGCCGGCCTGTTGTTCGGTGCCGTCCCGGGCGTGAGTTCCACGATGGCCCTTGCGGTCATGCTGCCCCTGACCTACGGGATGACGCCCGAACACGCGATGATGCTGATGCTGGGGGTCTTCTTTTCCAGCGTTTACGCGGGGTCGGTATCGGCGATCCTTCTCAACATTCCCGGCACGCCCGGTGCGATGATGACGCTCCTTGACGGCCACCCCATGGCGCAACAGGGCCGCGCCGGTCATGCGATGACCTATGCATTGACAGCCTCAATCGCGGGCGGGCTTTTCGGATGGGTTTTTCTGACCCTGACAGCACCTTTCATCGCGCATTACGCGCTCAAATTCGGCAGCCCGGAGTATGCCGCAGTCGTGTTCTTTGGGCTGGCTCTGGTGGCCTATGCGTCATCCGGAGACACTTTGCGCGGCGTGGTGGCGGGGGTTCTGGGATTGCTTCTTGGGGTTGTCGGGCGCGATGCGGTCACCGATGTGCCCCGCTTCACCTTCGCCATCCCTGATCTTGAAAGCGGGATCGACATCATTCCGCTGGCGATCGGTTTGTTCGGCGTCAGCGAAGCTTTGACCGCAATTGAAAAGAGCCCTCGGAAGTTAAGGCTGACGGCGGTTCCCCTGGGAGGGTTGATGCCTCCTTTGCGTGCACTCCTTCACGAAGCGCCTGCCGCCTTGCGCAGTTCGTCGGTCGGCGCGTTCGTAGGGGCCATTCCTGCAGCGGGCTCTGCCGTCGCCGTCGCCGTTGCCTATTCCATCGAGAAGCGCCTGTCGCGCAACCCTGAGGAGTTTGGCTCCGGATTGCCGCGTGGGGTCGTGGCGCCAGAGGCGTCCAACAACGCTTGTGTCGGTGGCGCATTGATCCCGATGATGACGCTTGGCATTCCAGGTGACAGCATCACAGCGGTGCTGATCGGGGTCCTGTTGCTGCACGGATTGCGTCCTGGGCCAGGGTTGTTCGAAAGCCAACCGGAGTTTGTCTCGATCATCTATGTCGCGTTGCTTTTTGCCATCATTCTGACCGCGATCATCGCGGGGGTTGTCGGTATACGGGTCTACAACCGCGTTTTGTTACTTCCCCGGCGCATGTTGTTTCCCGCGGTCATTCTGTTGTGTGTGCTGGGTGCATTCGCTGTACGCAATTCCTTCTTCGATGTCTGGGTGGCGATCCTGTCGGGGGGGCTGGGCTATGCGCTGGTCAGGTTGGGTGTGCCGATCCTGCCACTCGCATTCGGCGTCGTTTTGGGCCCGATCCTTGAAGAGAATTTGCGTCGAACCCTGATGATCCACAAAGACTGGAGCGTATTTTTTGAGCGACCGATCAGCCTCACGATGATTGTAATCGCTCTGGCTGTGCTTTTCGGCCCCTTGATAGGGAGCCTCGTCCGGCTGTCGCAGCTAAGGCGGGGCTGAGTTCGACTATATTCAATTCGCTCATGTCTTGGCGTTTGTTTTTTTGGGGGCCTGCAGGGGCCAATTTCCCGTTTGCGGCGTATCACGCCCTTCTCTGGTCGAGGGCCTGCATCACCCGGGTTCAGTCTGTTTCGGCTTTGTAGAGACTTGGATATTGGGCGCAAAGATAGGACCTCCGTGTTCTAAAACACCATGACTTGGAAGCCTTCTTCGGCAACGCGTCCAGGGCCGGCTTCCTGCGCCGGTGATCGGTCCAACGGCAAAGCTGCAAATGTCGACTTCCTGCCCTTCTTGACTGCCCCTTGCTCCGGTCGGACTAGGGCTTGGTAGACATTCTTAGGTGCGCGGTTGTTCGGCATAAGCC
>JBNGCX010000103.1:0-5584 GCA_049974865.1 Paracoccaceae bacterium | reverse complement strand
GGGCCATGGCCTGAGAACTTCCGAACCCGGTCGCGGCAGACGCAAACGCGACTCCAATCCAAGCAATTTCGGACGCCGGATTTTCTTGCAATCTTACAAGGGCTTATAAGAAATTCACCAAACGGGCGCAGTCATCAGGTCCAGAGAATATCGGCCCTGAGAGACCGCTTCCGGGCCCCCTGGCGCAGAGGCCAGTGCTCAGCCCCTCCTGCATAACCCTTGAAAACAACGGAAAAATCCGGCCGGAGCCGGATCGGGAGAATGCCTTCGAAGGGGCAAGTGGCGGAGGGGACGGGACCGGGATCGAATGTTCTCCAAGCTATCCCTCTGTTTTCGAATGATATTTAATTTTGAAATTGAGGGGCAGCGGTGCCGTTGAAGGAGGGCTTCCAGATACGGGTCAAGCAACTCATCAGATCGGACTGATCCAGATCAAGGCCTCTTTGGCCACAAGGTGTTCAGTTCCTTTCATGGCCTGTGCCGTCCTCAGAGTGTTCCCAATGCCAATCAAGCCACACCTGCCAGCTTCGAAAAGGATACCGGCCTCGGCCCTTATCCTCTTTCTCGCGTTCACCTTCCTCATCACGTGGGGTCTGATCGGGATCTACATTCTCGCTCCAGAGATGGCGTCCGCCACCTTTGGCGAGATCAGCGGCTCGCATCCCTTCTTCTTTCTTGCCACCTGGTCGCCGGCGATTGCGGCCTTCTTGGTCGTGCTATTCTACACGGGACTGTCCGGGCTCCGCGCGTTCCTTTCGCGGCTCTTGCTGTGGCGTTGCTCCTGGGGCTGGGTAGCATTCATCTTGCTCTTCCTGCCGCTCGTGTTCGTCGCGGGCTCGCTTATCAAGGGCGGCCCGATCCTCGCGCCTCTTCCGCCCGAGGGCGTGGGTCCGGTCGTGGCGGTCCTGTTCATGATGCTGTTTCTGGGCCCGATCGAGGAGTTCGGCTGGCGCGGCGTTATGCAGCCCCTACTTCAACGCCACATGGCTCCGATCTGGGCGGGCATCATCATCGGCGCGGCATGGGGGTTCTGGCACCTGCCGGCGTTCTTTCTGGCGGGCGTGGTTTTCGCCGACTGGAACTTCCTCCCCTTCTTTGTCGGGAACGTGACGCTCGCAGTGCTCGTCACGCCGATCTTCAACAACGCACGCGGCAGCCTGCTCTGGCCGATGCTGTTCCACTGGCAACTCATCAACCCCTTCTGGCCCGATGCGCAGCCGTGGGACACGTGGATCCTCGTCGTCGTGGCCACCATCGTCGTGTGGTGGAACCGTGGCACAATGTTCTCGCGTGACGGGGCCGTGACCGAGGTCGTGCCGGGAGCGCAGGCTTTCACCTCTAAAACGACGGAGTGATCTCATGCGCAAGTTCGTCATCGCAGCCGGTCTATTGGCGCTGGCCGGTGCCACGGGGTCTGCCGTGGCACAAGAGGGCTCGGATCTTCCGATGCGAGTGGAGAACGTTCTGGAGGACTTCCAAGACCGTTACGCCTTTCCGGGCGCAACCGCGGCAATCGCGCTGCCCGATGGAACGCTTGCGAGCGCCGCTGTCGGACTCGCAGACATCGAGAACGGCCGCATCATGGTGCCCGACACGCCGATGCTGGCCGCGAGCATCGGCAAGACCTTCGTGGCGGCCACCGTGCTGGCCCTGGAGAGCGAGCGCCTCCTGTCCCGCGGCGACCTCCTATCCGCGCATTTCGGCGACCGTCCATGGTTCGAGCGGCTGCCGAACGCCGGGAGCATCACGATCGACCACCTCCTGCACCACACCGCCGGCCTGCCGGACCATGTGCATCTTCCGGAATTCCAGCAGGCTTGGGCCGGGCTGGCGGATCGCGGCGAGTTCGATCCAGCTGATCTCGTCCGTTTCGTGGTCGGGTTGGATCCGCTGTTCGAGACCGGCATGGGCTGGGCCTACAGCGATACCGGGTATGTGCTGCTTGGCCTGGTGATCGAGGATGTCTTGGGCCAGCCGTGGCAGGATGCCGTCCGTGCGCGTTTCCTTGCGCCTCTGGACCTCAATGGCACCTTTCCCTCCGATCGCCCAGACCTGCCCGGGCTCGCGATCGGTTACGTCGCTCCCGACAATCCGTTTGGCATGCCGGAGCGCACCGCGGATACGGCCGGTCGCCTGCTTTGGAACCCTTCCCTGGAATCGGCGGGCGGAGGTTTCGCTTCGACTTCGAACGATCTTGCGCGCTGGGGGCATCTGCTGTTCGGCGGCGAGGCGATGTCCGCGCCCTATCTCTATCGGTTGCTCGACGGCGTGCAGGTTGATCCCGAGGCGCCAGGCATCCGCTATGGCACCGGCGTCGCGATTTATGGCGACACGCCCCGCGGTCCGGTCTACGGCCATGGCGGCTGGATTCCGGGATATGTCTCGAGCCTGCGCCATTATGCGGATCACGACGTGACTGTCGCCTTCCAGATCAACACAGATGTCGGCATCGCCGACGACACGACCGACCTCGTCCCGGCGCTCGAGGCTGCGCTCGCGGATCTGGCGATCGGCTCAGGCAACGAAACGGGTCAGCCATGAGAACCACCTGCACATCCCTTCCAGTAGTGCCCCGCATGCAGGCTTCCTACGTGAAGTACCCCAAGATGCTGTCCATGAGGTCGTCCTCTTGCCCTTGATCGGGCGAAGGCGATTCCTCGTCGCGCTGGCCGCAGTCGCAGCGATCGCGGCCGGTATCAGGGCCGCGACATGGCGTCCCGCACCCGTGTTCGTCACCTTTGCTTGCCGGGGAGATACCCAGTTGACCGACAGGATTCTCGTGGCCTATGCAACCCGCACAGGGTCCACGGCCGAGGTGGCAGGCGCGATAGCCCGGCGCCTCTGCGAGGCAGGCCTTTCGGCCGAAGCACGTCCGGTGGGCGAGGTAACGAGCCTCGAGGGCTATTCCGGAGCCGTCCTCGGCAGCGCGGTGCGTTACGCGTCCTGGCTGCCCGAGATGACGGATTTCGTTTCGGCAAACCGCGACGCGCTGTCCGCCATGCCGGTCGCCTTCTTTACGATGCAGATGCTCGCTCTTGGCGACGATCCCGCCGCCGCGGAAGAGCGCGCGAAATACACTGCGAAGGCGCGTGATATGATCACACCCACCGACGAGGTCTTCTTCGAAGGCATGATCGACCCCGCACGCCTGTCTTTCCTCAACCGTCTCGCCGTGCGCCTGGTGAAATCGCCAGTGGGCGACAGGCGAGACTGGGAAAGGATCGGGGGCTGGACAGACAGCCTGGCGCCGCAGCTGGCGCCGGAACCGACATGACGACGCGGCGCACCCTACTTCTGGGCTTGGGCGGGCTGGCACTGGGCGGTGGGGGCTATACCGCGGGCGCTTTCCACAAGGCGCGCAAGCAAGCAGACAGCAGGCTGTTCGGGCAAGGAACCGTGATCGAGACAAGCGCGGGGCCGCTGGAATACGCGGTCGCCGGGGACGGCCCGCCCCTGATGATGATCCACGGAACCGGCGGCGGGTTCGACCAGGGGCTCCTCTTCGCGTCCGGGCTGCGCCGGAGCGGCTTCCGCGTCATCGCGCCCTCGCGCTTTGGCTACCTGGGCAGCGCCTTTGCCGACGAAGCCTCGCCCGCGCACCAGGCCGACAGGCTGGTCGAGTTGCTCGACCATCTGGGCATCGAACGACTGCCCGTCGCAGGGGGCTCGGCCGGGGCGCTGACGGCGGCCGAATTCGCGCTTCGGCATCCCGACCGATGCTCGCATCTTGTCCTGATCGTCCCGGCCGCAAATCTGACGGATCGCGACCCGGTCGAGTTCACGGCACTGCAGCGGCTTGCCGTGGAGGCCGTGCTCGGGTCGGATTTCGCGTTCTGGTCGCTGTCGCGTCTTGCACCCGATCAGATGATCCGCACCCTGCTGGCGACCGATCCGGCCCTGCTGGACCGGGTGCCCGAGGCCGAACGCCTGCGGGCCCAAGCGATCCTCGATCAGATTTTCCCGATCAGCCGCAAGGTCGACGGGTTGCGAACAGACGGTTTCTGGACCGGAACGCCTTCGCCCACGGACTACGAGCGGATTGCCGTGCCAACGCTCATACTGTCCTGCGAGGATGACCTGTTCGGCACCGCCGAAACCGCGGGCCGCCTAGCCGACCGCATCCCCGATGCACGGCTGACAATCTACCCCGACGGCGGTCACATCTGGCTGGGCCATGATGACGCCCTGACCCGAGAGATCGCCGATTTTGTGACTGAGGCGGGGCGGATCTAGCCTCGCAAGGAGAAACCAGATGCCCTGGACACGTGTCAGACTGAATGCCTTCGGCGGAACCGAGGAACTGGAGCTTGAAGCCGTCCCCGACCTGCCTGAACCCGCCGCGGGCGAAGTCCGGGTGCGTGTGCTGGTGACCAGTGCAGCCTTCACGGACGTCATGATCCGAAAGGGCAAGTATCCGGATGTAAAAGACAAGCCGCCCCTCACCCCCGGCTATGACATGGTGGGGGTCGTCGATGCGCCCGGTTCGGAAGCTGCGCAATTCAAGCCGGGCGACCGCGTCGCGGACCTGACGACCATCGGCGCCTATGCGGAGTATATCTGCCTGCCCGAGGACAGGCTGACGCCGGTGCCCGAGGGCGTGTCGGATGTCGATGCGCTCGGCATGATCCTGTCAGCGGTGACCCCCTACCAGATGCTCACGCGCGTGGCGAAGATGCAGGCAGGCCAGAGCCTTCTGATCCATGGAGCGGGCGGCGCGGTCGGCACGGCGATGCTGCAACTGGCGCGCGACGCCGAAATTGCGGCCTTCGGAACCGATGTGCCCGCGAAGCACGGGCTGATCCGCAGCCTTGGCGCCACGCCTATCGACGCGGATGCACCCGAGGCGGCGCTTCTGGCGGCGACGGGCGGCGGGGTCGATGCCGTCTTCGACCCGCTGGGCGGCGACAGCCTCTCGCGATCGCTTCATGCGCTGAAGCCCGGCGGCATGCTGGTGGCTTTCGGATTCCAGAATGAGGTGCTGGGTCGCGGCGGCTCGATCCCGATGGACTTCGTGAAGCTGAAGCTCTGGGACTGGCTGCCGAACGGCCACGCGACCGCGTTCTATTCCATCGGTGCAATGCGGCGTCACCACCCCGAATGGTTCCGCGCGGATCTGGCCACGCTCTTCGAGATGCTCGCGGCAGGCCGCATCGATCCGGTGGTCGCCGAAGTGCTGCCGCTTGCCGAGGTGCGGCGTGCGCATGAACGGGTGGAAGCGGGGGAGATTTCAGGGAAACTCGTCCTGAAGGTGACGGAACAATGACATACGGTTTCAAGGCCCTTTCGGCATTGGCCCTGGCCGTCATCGTGGCGACCGAGGCCCGCGCGCAATCGGAGACGTTGCTGAGCGATGTGACCATCGTCGATGTGGTCGAGGGAACGCTCGCCCCCGGCCAAGCCGTGTTGATCCGTGACGGTCTGATCGCGGAGGTTGGCGCTGATATCACGTCGACCTCGGCGACGCGCCTCGACGGCGCGGGCGGCTACCTGATTCCGGGCCTGTGGGACAGCCATGTGCACATCTTCTCATCGCCGACCGAACCCGACACGGCGCTGCCGCTCTACGTCGTCAACGGCATCACCG
>JBNGCX010000102.1:0-6010 GCA_049974865.1 Paracoccaceae bacterium | reverse complement strand
CTGGTCGCCCGGGCGAATGGGGTGGCATGTGATGGGCTGCGCCAAGCCCCGGGGATTGCTGCGCGCCTGCGCCGCGCGACGGCACGCCCGTTACCTGCGCCGGAAGGTCAGGTAGTGCGGCACGCGACCCTCGCGCAGCGCCTTCTGCTCGTAGCGGGTGGAGATCCAGTCGTCCCACGGCTCGCGCCAATCGGCGGGGCGCTCTGCCAGCCAGTCGAAGCCGTGGCGCGGCACCTGCTCCAGCGTCTGGCGCACGTAATCGGGGATGTCCGTGGCCACGCGGAAGATCGCGCCGGGCTTCATCACCCGGGCCAGCGGCTCCAGGTATTCCGGCATGACGAAGCGGCGGCGGTGGTGCCGCTTCTTGGGCCAGGGGTCCGGGTAGAGCAGGAAGGCGCGCGAGATCGAGGCATCGGGCAACACGTCGAACAGGTCGCGCACGTCGCCGGGATGCACCGCCACGTTCTCCACCCCCGCCTTGCGGATCTTGCCCAGCAGCATCGCCACGCCGTTGATGAAGGGCTCGCAGCCGATGATCCCCACCTCGGGGTGCAGCGCGGCCTGGTGCACCATGTGCTCGCCGCCGCCGAAGCCGACCTCGAGCCACACGTCGCGCCCGCCGAACAGCGCCTGCAGGTCCAGCGGCTTGCGCTCGGGGTTCACGTCCCAGTCCACCGGCCCCGGCGAAAGCTTGGCCAGGTCCTCGTCGAGATAGGCCTCCTGCGACTTGCGCAGGCCCTTGCCCTTGAACCGGCCGTAAAAATTGCGCCAGGGCGCGCCAGAGGGGTGTTTGCCGTCGGTCATGCGTGGTCCATCAAGAGAAAAAGGCCCCGGATCGTCTCCGGGGCCGCTTTTTCGCTTCGTGCGGGCACGGGGTCAAGCCCGCGGGGCTCAGACCGCCTTCTTCAGCGCCTCGACCAGATCGGTCCGCTCCCAGCTGAAGCCGCCATCGGCGTCGGGCTGGCGGCCGAAATGGCCATAGGCGGCGGTGCGCTGGTAGATCGGCTTGCACAGGTCCAGGTGCTCGCGGATGCCGCGCGGGCTGAGGTCCATGACCTGGCCGACGGCGCGCTCGATCTCGGCCTCGGGCACCTCGCCGGTGCCATGGGTGTCGACATAGATCGACAGCGGCTTGGCCACGCCGATGGCGTAGCTCAGCTGCAGGGTGCAGCGATCGGCCAGCCCGGCAGCGACCACGTTCTTCGCCAGGTAGCGCGCGGCATAGGCGGCCGAGCGGTCGACCTTGGTCGGGTCCTTGCCCGAAAACGCGCCGCCGCCATGCGGCGCGGAGCCGCCATAGGTATCCACGATGATCTTGCGCCCGGTCAGGCCGGCATCGCCGTCGGGCCCGCCGATCACGAAGGTGCCGGTGGGGTTGATCCACCACTCGGTCTCGTCGGTGATCCAGCCCTCGGGCAGCACCTCGCGGATATAGGGTTCCACGATGGCGCGGATGTCGTCCGAGGTCTGGTCCTCGCTGGAATGCTGCGTGCTGAGCACGATCGAGGTCACGCCCACCGGCTTGCCGTTCTCGTAGCGCACCGAAAGCTGCGATTTGGCATCGGGGCGCAGCGTGGGCTCGGCGCCCGATTTGCGGGCCTCGGCCAGGCGGCGCAGGATGGCGTGGGCATAGAGGATCGGCGCCGGCATCAGCTCGGGCGTCTCGTTCACGGCATAGCCGAACATGATGCCCTGGTCGCCGGCGCCGTCGCGGTCAACGCCCTGGGCGATATGGGCAGATTGCTCGTGTAGGAAGTTCAGCACGTGGCAGGTGTTCCAGTGGAACTTCTCCTGCTCGTAGCCGATGTCCTTGATGCAGTCGCGGGCGATCTGGCCGATGCGGCCCATGTAGTTCTTCAGCCGCTCCTCGTCCGACAGGCCCACCTCGCCGCCGATCACGACCATGCCGCTGGTCACGAAGGTCTCGCAGGCGACGCGCGCCAGGGGCTCCTCGGCCAGGAAGGCGTCGAGGATGGCGTCCGAGATGCGGTCGCAAACCTTGTCGGGGTGACCTTCGGACACGGATTCCGAGGTGAAAATATAGTTCTGCCGGCTCATGGGAAGTGCTCCATTATGATGATCCCCGCCACGCCAGGAAGCCGTTGTGACGGTTCGTATGACTAGCCCGCTTACGCCGGGTGGCCCCCGGCGTCAACGTCTTTTGCGCAAAGTAAGAACGACGAGCAGCCCTGCCAAGAGGTAAAGCGCAAGCCCGGGCCAGTCACCGATGCGCGCATAGGGCGTCGCGGGCAAGGCCGGCGGCAGGGGGACGGTCAGGTGCCCCGCGGTGTTCAGCGGCAGGCTGTCCAGCACCCTTCCCTTGGCGTCGATCACGGCCGAGACGCCGGTATTGGCCGAGCGCAGCACCGGCAGGCCCTGCTCCACCGCCCTCAGCCGCGCCTGCGCCAAGTGCTGGTAGGGGCCGGAAAACGCGCCGAACCAGGCGTCGTTGGTTACCTGCAGGATCCAGTCCGGGCGGGTTGCGGCGCGCAGATCCTGCGGGAAGATCGCCTCGTAGCAGATCAGCGGCAGCACCTCGCCCGCGCCCCCGAGATCCAGCACCTGAGGCCCTGGCCCCGGCGTGTAGCCATAGAGCAGGTCCGTCGCCAGCCCGCTCAGCCCCAGCCGCACCGCAAGCCCGCGCAGGGGGATGTATTCGCCGAAGGGCACGAGGTGATGCTTGTCATAGACCTGCGTCACCTTCCCCTGCCCGTCCAGCACGGCGAGGCTGTTATAGACCCCGCCCCCGTCGCGGCGCTGTACGCCGAACAGCACCGGCGTGCCAGCGGCGGCCCCGGCGATGACCTCCAGCGCCCCTTCGGCGCGCTCCAGCATGTAGGGCACGGCGGTTTCGGGCCATACGATGAGGTCGGGTGCGGGATCGGAGGCGGCGGCGGTGTAGTCGAGCTGACGGTCGAAGAACACCGGCACCATGTCCGGTCGCCATTTCAGGCGCTGCGCGGCATTGGGCTGTAGCAGGCGCACATGCACCGGCTCGGCGACCGCGCGGTCCGGCTGCGCCAGCCGCCAGGCGCCCCAGCCCCAGCCCGCCCCGATCAGCGCCAGCGCCAGCACCGCGCCCGGCACCCGCCAGGCGAAAACCAGCGCCAGTGCCAGCAGCGTGAGCACCGTCAGCCCCTGCGCGCCCGCGAGGCTGGCCAGCTGCATCACCGGCGTGCCGATCCACAGATGCCCGATCAGCGCCCAGGGAAAGCCCGTGAAGACATAGGACCGCGCCAGTTCCGCCAGCCCCAGCGCCACGGCCAGCGCCAGCGCCCGGCGCGCGCCGCCGCCCACCCGCGCCGCGCCCCAGCCGGCGGCGGCCCAGAAGAGCGCCAGGCCGAAGCTCATGAAGAACAGCGCGAAGGGCGCCATCCAGCCATGCCGGGCAATGTCCACCAGGAAAGGCTCGACCAGCCAGGCCAGCGCGGCGGCGAAATAGCCGCCCCCGAACAGCCAGGCGCGTTTCGCCGCCTGCCGCGGGGACGCAGCGGGCAGGACCAGCGCGAAGAGCCCCGCAAACCCCGCCAGCGCGAGCGGCCAGAGGTTCAGGGGCGCCTGCCCCGCCGCGGCGACCATGCCCGCGCCGAAGGCCAGGAGGCCCGGCCGGCGCGCGGCCCGTTGCGCCAGCGCCCCCTGCAAGGGGTCTATGCCTCGGCCGTCTGCGGCAGGCGCACGCGCAGCCGCTTGATCCGGCGCGGGTCGGCGTCGACCACCTCGAACTGCGCGCCGCTGTCATGGGTCAGGACCTCGCCGCGCGCGGGCACGCGGCCCGTCATCACGAAGACCAGGCCGCCCAGCGTGTCGATTTCTTCTTCGTCCTCGGGATCGACCAGTTTCAGGCCGATCTCGGCCTCGAACTCGTCCAGCGGCGCACGGGCCTGGATCAAGTAGCAGCCGGGTTTCTCTTGCACCCAGAGCTCGCCCTCGTCGATGTCGTGCTCGTCCGCGATCTCGCCGATGACCTGTTCGATCAAGTCCTCGATCGTGACCAGCCCGTCCACGCCGCCGTATTCATCGATCACCAGAGCCATGTGCATCCGCTCGCTCTGCATCTTCTGCAGCAGCACGCCGATCGGCATCGAGGGCGGCACGAACAGCAGCGGGCGCACCATCGCGTTCAGGTCAAACGGGGCGGAGACCCCGTTGAACCCGTGCTTCAGCGCCACGTCCTTGAGGTGAACCATGCCCACCGGCGTGTCCAGAGTGCCGTCATAGACCGGCAGCCGGGTCAGGCCGGAGTCGCGGAACTGCTGCACCAGCTCGTCGAGGCCGATATCCACCGGCACCGCCACGATTTCCACCTTGGGGATGGCCACGTCCTCGACCCGCAGCCGGCGCAGGTTGCCCATGCCCGGCAGGCTGGTCGCGCCATTGACCGGCGCGCGTTCCGGCTGTTCGCCGGGCTCCGTTTCGGAAGGGGCGCGCAGCGCCCCGAACAAGCGGCCCAGAAGGCCGGGATTGTCATCCTGTTCTTCATGCGGCGCGCGTTGCGCCGCCATAGAAGACCCGTCGTCTTCGCCCATCTTTCCTTTCCAAATCAAGACCGGGGCTGCGCCCGTATCACTCATATGGGTCAGCAACCCCCAATTTTGCAAGTATTTCCACCTCCAGCCGCTCCATCAGGTCGGCATCGCGTGGGCGAATGTGGTCAAAACCCAACAGGTGCAGGCAGCCATGCACCAGCAGATGCGTGACGTGGTCGGCGGGCGCCTTGCCCTGTTCGCCGGCCTCGCGCAGGCAGGTTTCATAGGCGATGGCGACATCGCCCAGCTCCTCGGGCATGCCCGGCAGGCCCTCGCCCGGCGGCTCGGGCATGTCGCCGTCCGTTTCGGCGCCGCGTTCCTCAGCGGGCCAGCTCAGCACGTTTGTGGGCCGGGGCTTGTCGCGGAAATCGGCGTTCAGATCGGCAATGCGCGCGTCGTCGCAGCCCAGCAGGCTGACCTCGTAATCGCCCTCCAGCCCCAGATGCGCCAGCACCGCCGCACAGGCCGTCTGGGCAAGGTCGTCCAGCGCCAGGGCTTCCCAGCGCTCATCTTCGATCACGGTGTCAACATGCATGCTCTGCCGTCCCATCTCAGCCGACCGGGCGCCGGGGATATGCCGCCGGCGCCGGCAAAGGCGCTCGGAATCTTCCGAAGGTCTCCTGGCCCCGACGGCCGCCGGTCACCCCTGCGCATCCGCCTTGTCATAGGCCTCGATGATCTTGGCCACCAGCGGGTGCCGCACCACGTCCTTGGCGGTGAAATAGTTGAAGGTGATATTGTCGATGCCGCCCAGCAGCCGCTCGGCATCGGCCAGGCCCGAGGCCACGCCCCGCGGCAGGTCGACCTGGCTGCGGTCGCCGGTGACCACCATGCGCGAGCCTTCGCCCAGGCGCGTCAGGAACATCTTCATCTGCATGGTTGTGGCGTTCTGCGCCTCGTCCAGCACCACGAAGGCGTTGGCCAGCGTCCGGCCCCGCATGAAGGCCAGCGGCGCGATCTCGATCTGCTTTTCCTCGATCAGCTTGGCCAGTTGCTTGCCCGGCAGGAAATCGTGCAGCGCGTCGTAGAGCGGCTGCATGTAGGGATCGACCTTTTCCTTCATGTCGCCGGGCAGGAAGCCCAGCCGCTCACCCGCCTCCACGGCCGGGCGGCTGAGGATGATCTTGTCGACATGGCCGCCGATGAACATGTTCACCGCCACCGCCACGGCAAGATAGGTCTTGCCGGTGCCCGCCGGGCCGATGCCGAAGGCCAGCTCATTCTCGTAGAGCGCCTTGGCATAGGCCTTCTGCGCCTCGGTGCGCGGCTCGATCAGCTTCTTGCGGGTCTTGATCTCGACCCGGCCGCCCTTGAACAGCTCCATCTGGTCGCCCTCGCGGGCCCCGGTGCCCTCGCCCGAGTCGCCCAGCCGGATCGCGCCGTCGATATCGCCCGCATCGACCCCGCGGCCGGCCTCGAGCTTGCCGTAGAGCTCCTGCAGGACCACCGTCGCGCGGCCGCGCGCGTCGCCCGCCAGATCGCCG
>JBNGCX010000101.1:0-6056 GCA_049974865.1 Paracoccaceae bacterium | reverse complement strand
GGGCAGCCATGGCTGCCCCCCGTCCTTTCCCGGACAGCACCGAGTTCCCGATGAAACGCCTGCTTCTTTCCACCCTCGCCCTCGGCCTCGGGCCGCTGGCCCATGCCGCCGAGATCGAAACCCTCGGCACCGCAGAGATGATGGCCCTGCGCCCCTCCTCTCTGGAACTGGCAAAGGCCGGGCGCATCTACAACCCCGAGGCGCCGATCCCGCCGCAGTGCTACACAAGGATCGAGGGCCGCTATAACCCCTGCTACGTCTGCCACCAGAACAACGCGGACGACACCCGCCCGAACTTCATGCAGGACGGCGCGCTGCAGCAGGAATACGCCTTTTCCGAGGCGGGGCTGACCAACCACCACCGCAACCTCTTCATCGACCGATCGGCGGAAGTGGCCGGGATCGGCGACGACGAGATCCTCGCCTATGTCGGCCAGGACAATTACAGCCCCCTGCCCGCGCGGCTGAAGGCGGAGGGCTGGCAGGGCTGGGTGCCCGACCTCGCCGATTACGCCCGCGGCGCGGCGGCCTTCGACGCGCGCGGACACGCCCGCGACGGCTCGGGCTGGGTGGCCTTCAACTACAAGCCGCAGCCCTCGACCTTCTGGCCCACCAACGGGTCGACCGACGACGTGCTGATCCGCCTGCCGCAAGCCTTCCGCACCAAGGCCGACGGCACGCCCTCGGCCGATCTCTACACCGCCAATCTCGCGCTGCTGGAGATCGCCTTTCAGGACCTCGACGCGGTGACCCTGCCCGAGGTGGACGAGGCGGAGATCGGCACCGACCTCGACGGGAACGGCCGGCTTTCCCGCACCGGCACCATCCTGCGCCGCGACCGTTACCTCGGCGCGGCCTCCGATGTGCCGCTGACCCGCATGCTCTATCCCGAGGGGACGGAGTTTCTGCATTCGGTGCGCTACGTGGGCGTCGCGGGCGACGAGATCGTGGTGCCCCCGCGCATGAAAGAGCTGCGCTACATGGTCAAGACGCGGATGCTGGACCTGTCGCAGATCCGCTCGCGCTACGGCAACGAGCGGCAGGAGAAGGCCGACGAGAACCTGCCGCGCTACATCGACCTGGGCGACCGGGGCATGGACAGCGGCTTTGGCTGGACGCTGCTGGGTTTCATCGAGGATGCGGACGGCGAATTGCGCCCGCAGACCAACGAGGAGCAGTTCTTCTGCCGCGGCTGCCATGCCACCACGGGCGCCAATATCGACCAGAACTGGGCGTTTCCGCGCAAGCTGCGCGGGGCCGAGGGCTGGGGCTATATCGACTACCGCGCCATGCGGGACGCGCCGAACGTGGGCGAGGCAAAGGGCGAAATCCTGACCTATTTCGAACGCGTGGGCGGCGGCGACGAGTTCCGCTCCAACACCGAGATGCTGGAACGCTGGTTCAACCCGGACGGCACGGTGAACGTGGCGGCGGTGCGCGGCAAGACGGTCTATGACCTCATCGCCCCCAGCCCCGAACGCGCGCTGACGCTGAACAAGGCCTACCGCGTGATCGTGGAAGAGCAGAGCTTCGTCTTCGGCCGTGACGCCACGGTGACCCCGCCGGTCAATGTCCACGACCAGATCGACGACGCCACCGCGCCCACCCTGCCGCGCGAGCTGCGTTTCACCCACGACATCCGCCTGAACTGGGACTGAGGTCAAGGGGGGGCGCCATCCCCTCTTTCCTTGCCGCATGCGCCCGTGGAGGCCATGAATTTCGCATGGCCCCACGCCAGAAGAACGCCTTGGTCGCCGGGCCGGACCCCTGCACCCTGAAGTTGCCGCGGGCGGTCAGGAATGCCGGGACCCACGAATTCCACCCCTGCTCGATCACCACGAGACCGTTCTGGCCCGGCGCCTCGAGATTTTGGGGGCTCGGCCTGACCGGGGCGTCACCATCTCGCGCGACGTCGTCTGTCCGCGCGTCGGCAGAAGATTCACCCTGAGGGTGTTGGATCGTGCTCGATGATCGCCTAGGCTGCGCCCGGCTTTTTCAAAACGGAGTTTCGCCATGCAGGGATTTTCGCGTGCCATTGCCATCTCGTTCGTCGCCGGGCTGGGTGCCGGGCCAGCGCTGGCCGCCGATGACGTGATGGTGGTTTTCGACGGCTCCAATTCCATGTGGGGCCAGATTGACGGCACCGCGAAGATCGAAATCGCGCGCGATGTCATCGGCAACCTCACGGCCGAGCTGGGCAGCGAAACCAATGTCGGCCTGATGGCCTATGGCCACCGCCGCCGGGGCGATTGCAGCGATATCGAGGTGATCCTGCCCCCCGCGCCGCTGGACCGCGACGCCTTCCTGGCCCGGATCGCCGGGATCACGCCCACCGGCAAGACGCCGTTGACCGACGCCGTGGCCCAGGCCGCCGAGGCGCTGTCCTACCGCGACCGCCCGGCAACGGTGGTGCTGATCTCCGACGGGGTGGAAAGCTGCGAGCGCGACCCCTGCGCCCTGGCCGGGGAACTGGAGCGCGCGGGCGTCGGATTCACCGCGCATGTGGTGGGCTTCGGGCTGGGCGCGGACGAGGACAGCGCATCGCTGGCCTGCATCGCCGAGCAGACGGGCGGCAGTTACATCGCCGCCGCCGACGCGGCCGAGCTGGGCGCGGCGCTGAGCGCGGTCGGCGCAACGGTGGCCCAGGCGGCCCCCGAACCCGAGCCCGAACCGGAACCCGAGCCCGAACCCGCGCCGCAAATCACGCTGTCCGCACCGCAGAGCGTGACCCAGGGGGCGGCGTTCGACTTCACCTGGCAACCCGCCGGCGACAACCCGCGGGACTACGTCACCGTCGTTCCGGCCGGAACCGAGGACGGCAAATACGGCGCCTATATCCGGGTCAAGGACCGCACCTCGGGCAGCCTGGTCGCGCCGCCCGACCCGGGGCTGTACGAATTGCGCTACATGCTGGACGATCAAGGTGTCACCGCGGGCCGCACGGCCCTCGAGGTAGTGCCGGCCGAGGTCACCCTCTCCGGCCCGGAAACGGCCCTGGCTGGGTCGGATTTCGAGGTCTCCTGGACCGGCGCCGTGCATGGCCGCGACTACGTCACCATCGTCCCCATGGGCACCGAGGACGGCAAATACGACAGCTATTTCCGCGTGCAGGACAAGAGCGCCGACAGCCTGACCGCCCCGGCCGAACCGGGCCTCTACGAGCTGCGCTACATGCTGAACGAGGGCGGCCGGGTCATGGCCCGCGCCCCCATCGAGGTGACCGAGCCCGAGGTGACGCTCTCGGGCCCGGCGCAGGTGCGCGCGGGCGGCACGGTTCAGGCGGAATGGACCGGGGCGGTCCATCCCCGCGACTACGTCACCATCGTGCCGGTCGGCAGCGCGGCAAAGGAAAGCGGCCATTACAAGCGTGTCGGCGACGCTGGCCGGGCCAGGCTGGACGCGCCGGAGGCCCCCGGCCTCTACGAGCTGCGCTACGTGCTGAACGAGGGCAAGCGGGTAATGGCGCGCCACGGGCTGGAGGTGCTGGCCAAGGATGCCCAGCTTTCCACCGGCGCGCGGCTGGAGGCGCCGGCGAGTGCCGCGCCGGGCGCCACGATCGAGGTGTCCTGGAGCGTGGAGAGCGACAGCGCCGACCAACGCATCGCCCTGGCCCGCGGCGACCAGCCGATCTTCACCTGGATCGCGGCGCACAAGATCGACGGCCCGCCGCCGCTGCGCCTGACCCTGCCCGAGGATCCGGGCCGGTATGAGCTGCGTTTCCTCGACGTGACCGGGCAAAAGGTGCTGAGCCGCGCCCCGATCGAGGTGAAATGACCCATTGCCGCCGGGCCGTCCGCCGCCCGGCGCGGCCGGCCCGGCGCACCGATGCGGCGATTGCGGCGCGCCTGTCCGTCGCGTAGACTGGGACATCCCAGGGCCGCTCCGGCCGAATGCCGCCGGAGCGCCGGGATAGATTATTGCGAAAAACGGTTGTTTCCCGGTTCTTTTTTGTTTTATTGACCTCTTCTGGACTGACCCCCGGTCAGTCCGAGGTGCAGCGCGCCGTTGAAAATCCGCCGGTTTGAGGACACATGGAGGCATGTCTGGCGGGTCCGGTTGAGGAGGCCGTCCGGCGCGTCGCAGAACTGCTGAGCAAGGAGCTGAAGGTGCTCGACCTTTCCAATATGAGAACCTCGCTGAAGGATCACTACGACCTGGCGCCCTCTGTCGAACTGGCCGAGGCGACGCGCGACATCTATGACCGGATGGACCGCGTGGTCTCGCCGCCGGACTGGGCGATCTACGCGCCCTATGTCGTGGCCATCAACCAGCTCAAGAAAGAGCTGGGCGCGGTGATCCTCGCGCATAACTACATGACGCCCGAGATCTATCACGGCATCGCCGATTTCGTCGGCGACAGCCTGCAGCTGGCGATCAAGGCCACCGAGGTCGAGAACGACATCATCGTGCAATGCGGCGTGCATTTCATGGCCGAGACCTCGAAGATCCTGAACCCGTCCAAGACGGTGCTGATCCCCGACGCGCAGGCCGGCTGCTCGCTGGCCGAGTCGATCACCGCCGAGGGCGTGGCCGAGATGCGCGCGAAATATCCCGGCGCGCCGGTGGTCTCCTACGTCAACACCACCGCCGAGGTGAAGGCCGCCTCGGACATCTGCTGCACCTCGGCCAACGCGGTGCAGATCGTGGACGCGATGGAGGGCGATACCGTCATCATGACGCCCGACCAGTACCTGGCGCAGAACGTCGCCAACCAGTCCAAGAAAAAGGTCGTCTACTGGCCCGGCTCCTGCATGGTGCACGAGCTTTACACCGCCGAGGACATCCGCGCCTATCGCGAGGGCAACCCAGGCGTCGCCGTCATCGCCCACCCCGAATGCACGCCCGACGTGGTGGCCGAGGCCGATTATACCGGCTCGACCAGCGGCATCGTGGGCTGGGTGCGCGACCACAACCCGGAAGAGGCGATGCTGGTCACCGAATGCTCGATGGCCTCGAACATCGCCGACGAGTTGCCGGACGTCAGGTTCTCCAAGCCGTGCAACGTCTGCCCCCACATGAAGAAGATCACCCTGGAAAAGGTGCTCTGGTCGCTGCACACCATGTCCGAGCAGGTCGAGGTCGAGGAAGAGACCGCCGCCAAGGCCCGCGTGGCGATCGAGCGGATGATCGATCTCTCGCGCAAGCTGGGGGTGTAAGGGCGACCGGGGATGGATGAGCTCTCGACGCGCCGCGTCATCATCGTGGGCGCCGGGCTGGGGGCGCTTTATGCCGCGCTGACCCTGGCCCCGCGCCCGGTGCTGATGATCTCGCCCGAAACCTTGGGCGAAGGCGCAAGCTCGGCCTGGGCGCAGGGCGGCGTGGCCGCCGCGATGGGCGCCGGCGACAGCCCCGAGAGCCATGCCGCCGACACGCTGCGCGCCGGTGCCGGAACCGTCGACGCCGAGGTCGCCGCGCGCGCGGTGCGCGAGGCGCGCGATCACATTCTGGCCCTGACCGACCTGGGCACCCCCTTCGACCGCACGCCCGACGGCGGCTACGTGCTGTCGCGCGAGGCCGCGCACAGCTTTGCCCGCGTGGTCCGGGTCGGGGGCGACCAGGCCGGGGCCGAGATCATGAAGGCGCTGGTCGCGCGGGTCCGCGCCGCGCCGTCCGTGCAGGTGCTGGAAGGGGTGAAGGCAATCACGCTCGACACCGAATCCGGCCGGGTCACCGGCGTCGCGGTGCAGCGCTCGGGCCCCGAGGGTTCCGCCCCCGTGATGCTGCGCGGCGCGGCCTATCTGCTGGCCGGCGGCGGCTCGGCCGGGCTTTACGCCGTGACCACCAACCCGCCGCGCATCCGCGGCCAGGTGATCGGCATGGCCGCCCGTGCGGGCGCCGTGATCGCCGACCCCGAATTCGTCCAGTTCCACCCCACCGCCATAGACGTGGGCGAGGACCCCGCGCCGCTGGCCACCGAGGCGCTGCGCGGCGAGGGCGCGGTGCTGGTCAACAAGAACGGCGAGCGCTTCATGCAGGCCATCCATCCCGATGCCGAGCTCGCCCCGCGCGACATCGTCGCCCGCGCCATTTACGCTCAGGCGCAGGCCGGCCTGCGC
>JBNGCX010000100.1:0-6426 GCA_049974865.1 Paracoccaceae bacterium | reverse complement strand
CGGCGCCGACACCGTGCAGGGCGGCAACGGCAACGATGTCTTCCGCGGCGAGGGCGGCAACGACCTGATCTTCGGCCGGCTGGGCGATGACAGCCTGTTCGGCGGCACCGGCTTCGACACGCTGAACGGCGGCAATGGCAATGACACGCTGAACGGCGGCCTGGGCCGCGACCGCGTCTTCATGGGTCTGGGCGACGACCTCTATGTCGACAACGGCCAGGGCGGCACGCTGGGTCAGGACACCGTGTTCGGCGGCGCCGGCAACGACACCGTGCAGGGTGGCAACGGTAACGATGTCTTCCGAGGTGAGGGGGGCAACGACCGCCTAATCGGGCGGCTGGGCGACGACCTGCTTGCGGGCGGCGCGGGCAGCGACACGATGACCGGCGGGGACGGTGCGGATACCTTCGTCTTCAACAACGGCGACGGCGCCGACCGGGTGACCGATTTCGCCTTGGGTGTCGACACGCTTCAGCTCAACGACAACCTCTGGACCGGTACGCTGAGCGCGGCGCAGGTGGTGACCCAGTTCGCCTCTGTCTCGGGCGGCGACGTGGTGTTCGACTTCGGCGGCGGCGACACGCTGACGCTGGCGGGGCTGACCTCGACCGCCGGGCTGGATAACGACCTCTCGATCGTCTGATCTCAAGACGGGCCCGGCCGCGCATCGGCCGGGCCCGGTTATCCCAACTTCTACTTGCACCGAACTCCACGGCCCGTAATTATTCCGCCGGGCCATGGGGTTAAGCATGATCGGCGAAGAATCCCCGATCCCCGTGTTTCTTGGGAAAGGTATTTCACAAAACGTTTCTTGATTGTTTTCAGCGCGCCGCGCCGCGGCGCGCCGGGTCGCCCACCCAGATTTCTTAACTCACCGGTCAGGGTAAACCATGACAACCTACACGATCGACGCTGTCGAACTGCAATTCTTCTGGTCCTCGGACATCCTATTGGACGCCGGTCCGGCCGATGTCTCGCTGGTGATGGCGCCGGGGCAGGGCGGCTTCACCTATCAGCATGGCGCTGCCGCGCCCTCTGTGGACTTTAATTATGCAGAGGTGACCAGCCCGGGGATCTACAGCCTCGTGCTCGACGGAAAGCCGTTCGATCCGGACGATGCCGCGATGATCATTCACGAGATCGACTGGGGCGGCGGCAAGGCCACGCCGCTGGCGTCACTGGGGGCGGAGCCGTCGCACGTCTATTTCGTGCGCCTTGGCGGGGATCCGCTGCCACGGATCGACAGCCTCTCCGACTTCCAGGCCCTCGACAGGATAACGAGCGGCGTGGCCAATATCAGCGCGGGCCCCTTCGCCCCGGGCATGCCGATCCGGTTGGGCGATCTGCCGGGGGTGACGGTGACCGAACACGACACCATCACCGGCGGGGACGGGAATGACAGCTTTGCAGGCGGCATCGGCCGCGACAGGATCTTCGGGCGGCTCGGCGCCGACCTGCTGTCCGGCGGCGTCCAGGCCGACACGCTGGACGGGGGCGAGGGAAACGACACGCTGATCGGTGGGTTCGGGCGCGACAAGGCCTTCATGGGCGCGGGCGACGACCTGTTCCGCGACAACGGCCAAGGCGGCGATCTGGGCCGCGACACCGTCACCGGCGGTACCGGGAACGACACCATTCAGGGCGGCAACGGTAACGATGATTTCCGCGGCGGCACGGGGCATGACCTGATCTTCGGGCGGAAAGGCAGTGACCGGCTCGAGGGCAGCCGCGGCGCCGACACGCTGGATGGCGGCGACGGCAACGATACCCTGACCGGCGGCGTAGGCGACGACTTGCTGCGCAGCGGCAGGGGCGACGACACGCTGGACGGCGGCGACGGCAACGACCGGCTGAATGGCGGGCGGGGGCGTGACCTGGTGTTCATGGGCGCGGGCGACGATCTCTATATCGACAATGCCCAGGGCGGCGATCTGGGCAGGGACACCGTGTACGGGGGCGCGGGCAACGACACCGTGCAGGGTGGCAACGGTAACGACACCTTCCGCGGTGAGGCCGGGAACGACCGCCTGTTCGGGCGGCTCGGCGACGACCTGATCGCGGGTGGGGCGGGCCGTGACACGCTGACCGGCGGCGACGGCGCGGATACCTTCGTCTTCTCCGACGGCGATGGGGCCGACCGGGTGACCGATTTCACCACCGGCACGGATGTGCTGCGCCTCGACGCCGGGCTCTGGGCCGGCACGCTGAGCGCGGCGCAGGTGGTGATGCAGTTCGCCAGCGTGCAGGGCGGGAAGGTGGTGTTCGACTTCGGCGGCGGCGACACGCTGACGCTGGAGGGGCTGAGCGCCACCGCCGGGCTGGAGGGCGACCTGGTCCTGGTCTGACCGCCCCCGCCCCTCGGGGACAGGCGCAACAGCATCGGACCGGCGCGGTTTCCCGCGCCGGTTTTTTCCTGCCGCGCCCGGATTTCTTATGGGTTTCTTAGAGATTTACCCCGCAGAAACGGAACGGCTGGCCGGGACCGTTTCCCGGCCGCGTGCGGAGGGCGACCGGAATGACGACCTACAGGCTGGACAGCCTCTATGCCGAACAGGACGCGGGCGGCTCGGTCACGCGCCTGCCTAGCTCGGCTTTGCCGCGCTGCGCATCGTCGAGCTGTCCTGGGGCGGCGGCAAGAGCGCCACGGTGCTGCAGCTCGACCTGCCGGGGCCGGGCACGCGCGTGCACATGGTCTGGCTGGGCGGCGACCTGCTGCCCGCCTTTGCCGGGGTGCCGCCTTCGACAACTTCCTCGACGGGCTGAACGGCATCGCCAATGTTACCGCCGGCCCCTTCGCGCCCGGCGCGGCGATCGACCTGCCCGGCGTCGCGGTGCTGGACGATGACCTGATCATCGGCACCCCCGGCGTCGACCTGCTGGAGCTGGACAACGTGCTGTGGGATGGCACGCTGGGCGCGGCGCAGGTTGTGGCGCAGTTCGCCTCGGTGCAGGGCGGCGCGATGGTCTTCGATTTCGGCGGCGGCGAGACGCTGACGCTGGAGGGGCTGAATTCCACCGCCGGGCTGGCGGACAATCTGCTGCTTTAGAGGGCAATCGCCTGATGTTCGATCGCAACAGATTTCATTTATTGCGCGGCCTGCCGCTTGCCCCCAACGCTTCAGGGTTCGGCCCTCTTGACGTCACATTCCCGGGTAGAGTCAAACCGACGTGGCGGCCCATTTACGGATCGCCTCCGGACCAGCCAAGACCGAAGGATTGAAAGCGCGATGTCTGCCCCCTCTGCTCTCGAACAGGAATTCCTGGAACTCGTGAACCGGGCGCGCATGAACCCGTCGGGAGAGTTCGACGCGCTGATCCTCGATGCCGCCACGGGCACCGGCGTCACCGCCGGCGTGACCAACGCGATCAGCTATTTCAACGTCGATCTCGGCGTGCTGAAACAGCAGTTCGACGCCCTGACGGCGGCGGCGGCGCCGTTGGCCTGGAACGGCAACCTCTCCGATTCCGCCACCGCGCATTCCGACCTGATGATCCAGTACGACCTGCAGTCGCACAACCTGCCCGGCGAGGCCTCGTTGTGGGACCGGATCGTGTCCGCGGGCTACAGCAATGCCCGGATCGTCGGCGAGAACGTCTACGCCTATACCCGGAGCCCGGTCGACGGCCACGCCGCCTTCTTCATCGACTGGGGGACCGGGCCGGACGGCATCCAGTCGCCCCCGGGGCACCGCGACAACATCATGAGCACCGCCTACACCGAGATCGGCATCGCCGTGGTGGCCGAGAATGACAGCGCGACCAGTGTCGGCCCCTACGTGGTGACGCAGCATTTCGGCAACCGCTCGAACTACAGCCAGCAGCTCGTCGGGGTGGTGATCGACGACGATGACGGCGACGCCTTCTACGACGCGGGCGAGGGGCTGGGCGGCGTCAAGGTGACCGTCCGGGCCTCGGACGGCACCACCAAGGCCACCACCACCTGGGCCTCGGGCGGGTACCAGATGGCGCTCGCCCCCGGGACCTACACGGTGACCTTCTCCGACGGGCCGCTGTCGTCCAGCGTCACAAGGACGGTCACGATCGGGGCGGCGAATGCCAAGCTCGACCTCGTGGCGCCGGCCGGGTCGCTGGGCGGCGACACGGTGCTGGGCGCGACCATGGGGGCCGACGACATCATCGGCACCGCGGCGGGCAGCGTGATCCGTCTGCTGGCCGGGGACGACCGCTATGACGGGCGCGGCGGCGCCGACATGGTCTATGGCGGGGCGGGCAACGACACCCTGCTGGGCGGCGACGGGGCCGACACGCTGTTCGGCGGCGACGGCAACGACACGATCGACGGCGGCAACGGCCCCGACACCGTCAACATGAACGCGGGCAACGACCTTTACCGCGACAACGCCCAAGGCGGCGCGCTGGGGCAGGACACGGTGGATGCCGGCCTCGGCAACGACACCATCCAGGGTGGCGCCGGCAATGACGAGTTCCGTGGCTCGGACGGCAACGACCTGATCTTCGGCCGACTGGGCGACGACAGGCTGTTCGGCGGCCTTCAGTTCGATACGCTGGACGGCGGCGCGGGCAACGACACGATCGACGGCGGGCTGGGCCGGGACAAGGCGTTCATGGGCGCGGGCAACGACCTCTACCTGGACAACGGCCAGGGCGGCCTGCTGGGTCGCGACACGGTGATCGGCGGCGGCGGCAACGACACCATCCAGGGCGGCAACGGCAATGACGAGTTCCGCGGCGCCGACGGCAACGACCTGATCTTCGGCCGGCTGGGCGACGACAAGCTGTTCGGCGGGGCCCAGTTCGACACGCTGATCGGCGGCGACGGCAACGACACCGTCGAGGGGGGGCTGGGCCGCGACAAGGTGTTCATGGGCACCGGCAACGACCTTTACGTCGACAACGGCCAGGGCGGCGACTTGGGCCGCGACACGGTGTTCAGCGGCGCGGGCGACGACACCGTGCAGGGCGGCAACGGGGCCGACGTCTTCCGCGGCGAGCCCGGCAACGACCTGATCTACGGCCGGCTGGGGGACGACTGGCTGCATGGCGGCGAGGGCAACGACACGATCGACGGCGGCGCGGGGCGCGACATCGTCTATCTCAGCGCCGGCGACGATCTGTTCCTCGACAATGCCGAGGGCGGCAATGCGGGGCGCGACACCGTCTACGGCGCCGACGGGTCCGACACCATCCAGGGCGGCAACGGCAACGACAAGTTCTATGGCGAGGGCGGCGCCGACCTGATCTTCGGCCGCCTGGGCGACGACACGATCGACGGCGGCGCGGGCCCTGACACGCTGAGCGGCGGGCTGGGCGCGGACCATTTCGTCTTCGGCGCCGGCTTCGGCACCGACCTGGTGACCGATTTCGCCGCCGGGACCGACACGCTGATTTTCGACATCGGGCTGTGGGCCGGCACGCTGAGCGCGGCGCAGGTGGCAGAGCGGTTCGCCAGCGTGGTGGGCGGTGACGTGGTGTTCACCTTCACCGACGGCAGCACGCTGACGCTGGACGGCGTGACCGATCCGCTGGGCGTCGATATCGGGCTCTTCACCGCCTGACGCCCCGCGGGCCCTCAGGCGAACAGGATGTCGCCTGGGTCCAAGTCCTGCGGCGCGCCATCGTGAGCCGCAATCCCTCACCCTGTCTGGTCCACTATTACGAACGCGGGAGCTAATACTGCGCCGTCGAGTATCAGGCCGAGCTCCGCAGACGCGGCAACCTGATCTCGATAAGCGGCAAGGGGAACTGCTACGACAATTCGATGGTCGAGACCTTTTTCAAGACCATAAAACCGGAGCTGATCTGGCCAGTTGACTGGAAGACCCGGAAACAGGCCGAAAACGCCATCGCCAGATACATCGACGGGTTCAACAACCCATTCAGGCGGCATTTATCGCTCGGCTTCAAAAGCCACATCGTCTTCGAGTGCAGGGCCTGCGGAGTGAGCCACAAATGCTCTCCACCAAACCCGGGCAAGTCCTATATGTCCATCGCGTACCAAGCGGTCACAGTGGCCATCCTTCTCTTCGAAAAGCTATCGGAATGCGTCATAGCGCGTCCCAGGCAAGGCATAAGTTCAGTGGATTGGAGGCACCGTAGCACGTTATGGCTGTTCATAAGAACTCGTTTTCGCGTTTATTGATATCAACCTGTGCGGGCTGCGCGAGTCTGCCTCAACCGGCCACTCAAGGGCATGTCGCTTTGCAGTGCCTCGCGATCGTTATGCTGGCCGATGCTCCCCCGGATTTCATTCATGGTGGGATGCGCAAGAAGGGCCGACCGGCTCCGGTCCGGCGCGCGGGCGGCCTCGTCGATCGCCTTCACGAGACGCTGATCCGTGCTGATGTCCCCCCCCCCACCGATTTGCCTGGGGACGGGAGGCATCGGCGAAATCGGCCTCCAGCTGGAATGACCCGGGGCTAGGGTCAGGACTCATAGCCAATAGAT
>JBNGCX010000099.1:0-7161 GCA_049974865.1 Paracoccaceae bacterium | reverse complement strand
ATACAAGACTGGTTCAACCAGCATCCAGCGGAGCTTGGCCTCCAACGCCGACCAGTTGCGCGCGCGTGGTGTTTTCTACCCCTACCGCCCAGGGGCGTCTTACATCCAGCGCTGGCAGCACGTGCCGCTGGCCGCCGCCGTGCCGGGCCGTAACCTGAGATGGTTGACCCGCAAAAAGCTTAAGACACTGGACTGCGCCTACAGCGAATTCTTCGGAGATCTTGCTCGCAAGGACTTCGATGTGCTCGTAGTTTCTTCAGAGGGGTTCTGCGACCCCGACATGACCCCGGAAAAGATCGCTTGGGTAAAAGAGAAATTCGCGGATTTCGACGTTACGGTCGTCGCCTATATCAGGCGTCAGGATGCTTATTTCCTCTCCACCTATCAAGAAATGATCAAATCCGGTGGAACCGGCCCCTTCGATTTCAGCGCTTATGGCAAGGCCAGACGGCTGTATTTCGGCCAGCGTCTGGCGCCTTGGCGTCAGGTCTTCGGTGCGGAGAACGTCATCGTGCGCCCTTTCGATGCAAAGCTCTGGCCAAAGGGTGAGCTGTTTTTCGATTTCTTGCAGGTGATCGGCACCCAACGTCGCAACCTAGCACCGGCTGCCCCTGAAAATGAGGGGCTTGACTACCGCGCCGTAGAGCTCTTGCGCCAGCTTAATCTGCAACGGCAAGGGACTTCCGGCGGTCCCGACCTTGCCGGACACCGCAAGCTAGCCGAACACTTGGATCGTATGTGCGCCGCTGGCGCCGGAAAGAAGAAGATGGCGCTGTCATCCGAACAGGCCAATGCCCTGCGCAACCATTTTCGCGCCGACAACGAGGCAGCACTGGAAGGTAGCGGGATTTCCGCCGATGATTTCTTCCCGCCGGTGCCGCCCGGACGGGAGGCAAGGTTGGTCCCAGAGCGGTTGGACCCGGAGCTGCTGTTGCAGCTGATCTGGGAACTGATCCCTCAGAGCCTGAGGTAACCGAAGGTTTCGAAATCACGCACGTAAAATTCATTGAGGACCGCGATGGCCTCTTTTCCAAGGCGCTCGACCTCGTATCCCTTCTCGGCGTAGCCTTCGGTCTGGTTGATCGGCTTGGCCATATCCGGCAGCCAAGCCGAAACCGGTGTATCCTTGAGGCTTTCAGGCTGCTCCAGGTGAAAGACCTGATCGGCCCAGCGGTTGCCGTCAATATTGACGAAATTGACCTGCGGCCGGAAGTGCACCAGCGTGTGATCATTCTGAACCGGACGAGGCTGCAATGCTGTCACGGCGAAACTGGCCGCGACGCGATAGAATGTCTCTGGATCGGCCAGAATGGCCTTGCGCATATGGCCCGTGCCCAGTTTCAGGTGCTGCGAAACGGCCGACAGATATCTGTGGTACGGGTTCCGTACGAAGGTGAACGTCAGATAATCCTGCACCTGCGCAAAGACCTTGGGGAAGAACCGGCGCAACTGGAACGGCGTGATATGCGCCATGTCGAGGATCTTGCCCTCCTTGTTCACGGGCTTCCACTCGAAGAAAAAGTTGTCTCGGGTATCGTATTGCAGCAAGGCGTTGTGGCAGCTCATGCCGCCGCATTTGGGGTTGTGGATGAAGACGAATTTTTCCGTATCCGAAATGATCATGCCGCAATTCCTTACAGCGGCGCGGTGAAGAATGCCGGCACCGCCTCTCCCTTGTCCAGACAATCGAGGAACCCGCGCGCGGTGTCCATCGCCTCGCGGATGGTCACGTCCATGTCGAGATAGCGATAGGTGCCCAGCCGCCCGACGAAGGTCACGCCGCCGGCCTCTTGGGCCAGCTTGACATAATCGGCCAGCAACGCCTTCTCCTCGACCAGGCGAATCGGGTAATAGGGGATGTCGTCCTCGCCCGCCGCGCGGCTGAATTCGCGGTAGCAGACCGTGCCCTCGTGGCTTTCCCAGGGAGAGAAATGCTTGTGCTCGGTGATCCGGGTGTAAGGCACGTCGCGGTCGCCGTAATTCATCACCGCGCAGCCCTGGTAATCAGAGCCGTCATAGGTGAAGCGCTCGAAATCCAGTGTGCGGTAGCCGAGCCGGCCCAGCCGGTAGCCGAAATACCCGTCCAGCGGCCCGGAATAGAACACGTGGTCGTAGCGCCCGGCCCGTTCCGGATCGAACCAGGTGTTCAGGTGCACGTCGATGCCGGGGTGGTCGAGGATGCGCTCGATCATCACGGTGTAGCCGTCCTCGGGCATGCCCTGGAAGCGGTGGAAGAAATAGTTGTCGTCGTAGTTGAAGCGCACCGGCAGGCGCTTGAGGATCGAGGCCGGCAGCTCGGTCGGCGAGCAGCCCCACTGCTTTTCCGTGTAGCCCTTGAAGAACGCCTCGTAGAGGTCGGGCCCGACGAAGCGCAGGGCCTGTTCCTCGAAGGTCTGCGGATCGGCGATCGAGGTGTCGGCCTGTTCCTCGATGAAGGCGCGCGCCTCGTCGGGGCGCATGGTCTTGCCGTAGAACTGGTTGATGGTGTGCAGGTTGATCGGCAGCGAGAACACCTGCCCCTGCGCGGTGGTCTTCACCCGGTTCTTGTAGGGCTGGAAGGCGGTAAAGCGGTTGACGTAATCCCAGACCTCTTCGTCGTCGGTGTGGAAGATATGCGGCCCGTAGACATGGACCATGACGCCGGTCTCTTCGTCGCGCGCGGTGTGGCAATTGCCGCCGATATGGTCGCGCCCGTCGACGATGGTGACCTTGTGCCCCTCTTCGGCCAGCCGCCGCCCGATCACGGCCCCCGACAGGCCGGCCCCTACCAGTAGAACATCCAAAACAATCCTGCCTTTTCTGGTGCGTCTTTTCTGCGTTTCTTCTGGCACAGGCAGGGGGCGAAAACAACTCTTTCCGGGGCCTTGCGCGACGGCACGCCGCGTGGTTCCGGTTGAGGCGGCCGGCCCGGTTGCCGGCGCCGGAGGGGCCTGAACTTGATCGGTCTGCGGAAAACCGCCATGATCACCCCATAGATGAGGGATTTTGTTAAGGCCGTGGGGTAGTTGTCACATGTGGAAACGGGTGCCGGTTCGGGGCGTATTGCTGACCGCCTGGATCGGCCTTGTGTTCTCATCGGCCTTCGGCTGGCTGGTGCTCAAGGCTGCGCGGGACCTGGATGGGGCGGGTCCGCTGGGCCGCGCCGCGCTTTTCGTGGCCACGTTTCCCGATTTCGCCGGTTTTGTGCTATCAGATGCGCGCCGTCAGATAGATGAAAGCGCGAGATACGAAGCGGTACGTGTTCCGTTGCCCGACATCGATTCAGGCGGCTTCACGCAGATGGAGAGCGATGCAGGTGTTCATGTTGACGGTCTTCTTTACAAAACGGCTTCTCAAGGTCCGGAGCCTGGTTGGCGTGTCATTGCTGGGCTATTCTCGATAAATGGAGACTACGAACACGCGGCGCTTCTACTCGGGCCGGACCTTTCGATTCGGAAGATCTGGCGACTTTATGAGCCAATAGCGGATGGCCAATCGGAGCGACGGCAAGACAGAACCATTGTTCATGGTTTCGAGATCCTGCCGGACTTGTCTATTGTCTATGTTTTTGTGGGTGACGACGGCATCCAAAAGGTCGATTTTTGCGGTAACTTGGTATGGAGAACCGAAGGCAGATTTCATCACAACGTCGCAGCAGACGATTCAGCTGCGACGATCTGGACGTTGCGTAATGAAACAGAGGAGGAGTCTGGCCGAGCCAGGAAGGATCAATACGCCGAGAAATATTACATCTCGAACATCTCCGCCTCTGACGGCAAGATACTTCGTCAGTTTTCGATGCAGGATATTATCGATCAGAACCCAGATATCGACATTCTGGAAATTCGTCGCGATCATCGGGAACTCTCGAGCGAAAATGAGCGAGGAGAACCTGGAGAATGGTTGCACGACCCGTTCCATGTCAATGATGCAGAGCCGCTATCTGTTGAATTTGCGGCTCAGTTTCCTCGTTTTGAAACGGGCGACCTTCTGATCAGCGTTCGGTCGCTCAACCTGATCTTCGTGATGGACCCGGACACGCTGAAGATCCGCTGGTGGCGAGCTGGGGCGGTCAAGCATCAGCATGATCCGGACTGGATGCCTGACGGGCATATTCGCATCTTGAACAATCGGACGTCGCGCGGTTTCAGCACGATAGTTGACGTCGACCCCAAGGACTTTTCGACAAAGGTGATCTATGATGGCCTTAAATCCGATTTCTATACAAGGATCGCAGGCCGGCAGCAAACCTTGCCAGATGGAAACGTTCTGATTGCTTCTGAAAAACAGGCGAGGGTTTTCGAAGTAAACCGGAATGGACAAACCGTTCTGGATATTTTGAACACGAACCCTTCGACAGAGGGAGAGGGCCTCGACATTTCCGAAGTCATTTGGCTGCCTCCCGATGCGTTGCCCGAGGATTTAAATAAATGCGACTGATATTTATCGTAAATCTTATGTTGGCGACCACGACCCTTCCCGCGGCCGCCTATATCGGGCCGGGCGCCGGGCTGGGGGCGATCGCGGTGGTGCTGGGCGTCATCGGCTCGGTGCTGCTCGCCGGGGTGGCGCTGGTCTGGTACCCGGTCAAGCGCGGGTTCAAGGCGCTGCGCGGCAAGCCGCGGGAGCGGCAGGACCGAGACTGATGTTCGCGCTGCCGACCATCCTGCTGTCGGTTGCCGTGGTCGAGGGGCTGCGGGCCCTGCCGCTGGCGCCAACGCTGCGGCGGGTGGCGGCGCTGGCCGGGCGGGCGCGATGGGTGCTCGGCGCCTCGGATCACTGGAAGCAGCGGGCGCTGCTGATCTGTTCGGGCCGGCTGCTGGCGCAGACTGCGCGGCTGGCCCTGGCGCTCGCCCCGGTGCTGCTGGGGGCGGGCGCGGCGCTCTGGGCCGGCGACGGCCTGATGCCCGGCTTCGCCGGCTTCGTGCTCAGCCCGGCGGGGCTGGCGCTGTCCTGTCTTGCGGCCTGCGGCTATGCATGGGGCCGCGCCCGTGTCTGACTACGGCCCCGGCGCGCGGCTGCTGTACCGGCTGGCCCTGGGCAATCCCGCCCTGGCCGAATTGTCGCTGGACCTGCAGCGCCGCCTCGCCCCCGGCGACCCCGTCGCGGCCGCGCGGGGCCGGCATGTCTTCGTCACCGGGCTGGCGCGGGCGGGCACGACGATCGTCATGCGCCGCCTGCACGCCTCGGGGGCGTTCCGGTCGCTGACCTATGCCGACATGCCCTTCGTGCTGGCCCCGACGCTGTGGGCGCGCCTGGGCGGGGCGCGCCGCCCCGCCGCCCCGGCCGCGGAACGCGCCCATGGCGACGGCATCCGCGTCGGCCTGCACAGCCCCGAGGCGCTGGACGAGGTGTTCTGGCGGGTGAAATGCGGCCGCGACTATATCCGCGAAACCTGCCTCGTGCCGCACGCGCCCGGGGACGAGACGGTCGAGGCCTTCGTGACCTATGTCGCCTCCATCCTGCACGGGGACGGTGGTGGCCGCCGCTACCTGTCCAAGAACAACAACAACATCCTGCGCCTGCCGGCGATCCGCCGGGCCTTCCCGCAGGCGGTGATCCTGGTGCCCTTCCGGCACCCGCTCGACCAGGCCGCCTCGCTGCGCGCGCAGCACCTCCGGTTCCGCCGCCTGCAGGCCGGGGACCGCTTCGTGCTGCGCTACATGCGATACCTGGCGCATCACGAGTTCGGCCGCGACCACCGGCCCTTCCGATTTGCCGGGGCGCCCGCCCCGGGCGCCGCGCCGGAGGAGATCGAATATTGGCTGGAGGTCTGGTGCGCGGCCCATGAATGGCTGCTGGGGCAGTCGGGCTGCGCGATCACGCCGCTGTGCTACGACCGCCTCGTCGAGGACCCGCGCCGCTGGGCCCGGGTTGCCGAGCTGGCAGGAACGGACGAGCCGCCGGACGGCGCGGAAGAGCTGAAACGGCGCCCCCCCTCCCCGCGCCCCGCGGCGGACCGGGCGCTGTTGGCGCGCGCCGAGGAGATCTACCGGACGCTCGGTGCCCGATCCATGGTTTGAAAATTCGGCCCGGTCCGTTTTCGGCCTGCTTCTGGCGGCGCGCCGCCGGGCCGGGCGATGCGCCGCCATTTCACCCGCACCCGTGATTGCCGGGGCCGATGTGAGGCGAGAAAGGATTTTGCGGCGACCGGCTTTTTGGGCAATACTCACCCGGCGTGAAGACGGAGGTGGGCGTTTGCGCCGCGGGAGCCGATTTTTCGGCCGTCGATGGCGGCCCGGCGCCAAGTGATGCGCCCAGGCAGAGCCGCCGCAGAGGAACTCCCCACCGGAACAAGCCTTGTAGCCCTTGGCCGGCGGAGCGACCCGCCGTCGGCCCGGCGCATCGGAGAATGAAATGACAACCTATACTCTCGAAAGCATTTACGTCGAATACGGCCCGAACGACAGCGTCCAGGTCCTGCGGCCGGGGACGATCTCGCTGGTGATGGCCCCCGGCCAGGACAGCATCACCTACCGGGTGATTCCCAACCCCGACCCGAGCGAGCCCGATTTCGCCGAGGTACCCAGCCCCGGCATCTACGGGCTGCTGGCCGATGGCACGCCGGCCAATCTCCAGACCACGGACCTGTCGATCCTCGATATCTTCTGGAGCGGCGGCAACACCGCCACGGTGGCCCTGGTCGACCTGGCCGGCCCCAAAGATCCCGAGCATGCGCTGTTCCTCGGCGGCGATGCGCTGCCGGTTTTCACCACGCCGGGCAGCTTCGAGAGTTTCGTGAACGGCCTGACCGGCTTTGCCACCCCCAGCTCGGGCCCCTTCGCGCCCGGCACGCCGATCGACCTGCCTGCCCTGCCCGACGTGTCGGTGACGGAACACGACCTGATCCCCGGCACGCCGCTGGATGACAGCCTGGCGGGCGGGATCGGGAACGACACGATATTCGGTTACGCCGGGGCCGACACGCTGCTGGGCGGGACGCAGTTCGATACGCTGCACGGCGGCGACGGGAACGACACGGTCGATGGCGGTCTCGGCCGGGACAAGGCGTTCCTGGGAATGGGCAACGATCTCTATTCCGATAACGGCCAGGGCGGCACGCTGGGCCAGGACACCGTGTTTGGCGGTGGCGGCGCCGACACCGTGCAGGGCGGCAACGGCAACGATGTCTTCCGCGGCGAGGGCGGCAACGACCTGATCTTCGGCCGGCTGGGCGATGAC
>JBNGCX010000098.1:0-7299 GCA_049974865.1 Paracoccaceae bacterium | reverse complement strand
TCTCAGGCCCCATCAGCGTGGTCGGCAAATAGGTCGAGATCGCCGGAATATAGGTCACCATGATCAGGAAGACGAACAGCACCGCCAGGAACGGCGCGGCGGCCTTCACAACCCGCATCATCGGCATCCCGGCCACACCCGAGGTCACGAACAGGTTCAGACCAACCGGCGGCGTGATCATCCCGATCTCCATGTTCACCACCATGATGATCCCCAGATGGATCGGGTCCACCCCCAGCTCGATCGCGATGGGGAAGACCAGCGGCGCCACGATCACGATCAGCCCCGAGGGCTCCATGAACTGCCCGCCGATCAGCAGGATCACGTTCACGATCACCAGGAACATGATCTTGCCGAAGCCGGCCTCGAGAATCGCGCCCGCGATCTGCTGCGGGATCTGCTCGTCAGTCAGCACGTGCTTCAGGATCAGCGCGTTGGCGATGATGAACATCAGCGTGATGGTCAGCTTGCCCGCGTCGAACAGCGTGTCGCGCGTGTCGCGGTGCACGAAGGCGGTCAGCAGCGCCTGCGGCCGGCGCAGCAGGCTGGCGGGGCGCCCGCCCGCCTCGGCCGCGGCCAGCGGCCCCATGTCGCGATAGACGAAGCTCGCCACGAAGAAGGCATAGACCGAGGCCACGGCCGCCGCCTCGGTCGGCGTGAAGATCGCGCCGGTCACGCCGGGGATGCCGTAGATGCCGATCATGATGATGGCGATCAGCATCAGCCCCCAGAAGGCATCCCGGAACGAGGTCCAAATCTCGCCCCAGCCCTGCCATTCGCCCTTGGGCATGTTGCGGATCTTGGCCATGACATAGATCGCGACCATCAGCATGCCGCCGGCCATGATGCCGGGGATGACGCCCGCCAGGAACATCCGCCCCACCGAGACCTCGACGGCCGAGGCATAGACCACCATCACGATCGAGGGCGGGATCAGGATGCCCAGCGTGCCCGCGTTGCAGATCACGCCGGCGGCGAAATCCTTGGTGTAGCCCACCTGCCGCATCGCCGCGATGACGATGGAGCCGATGGCCACCACCGTGGCCGGCGACGAGCCCGACAGCGCCGCGAACAGCATGCAGGCGAAGACCCCGGCGATGGCCAGCCCGCCCCGCAGATGCCCCACGCAGGCGATGGAAAAACGGATGATCCGCTTGGCCACGCCGCCGGTGGACATAAAGCTGGAGGCCAGGATGAAGAAGGGGATCGCCAGCAGGGTGTAGTGCCCCGCCATCGCCTGGTAGAGCGATTGCGCGATCGAGGCCAGCGAGGTGTCTGAGAACAGCAGCAGGAAGATCATCGACGACAGACCCAGCGACACCGCGATCGGCACGCCGATCATCAGCAGGCCGATGACCATCGCGAAAAGCAGAACGACATCCATCAGATCAATCCTCGCGGTTCAGGGCGGCCACGTCTTCGACCGCGTCTTCGGCCTCGTGGCTGACGATCAGGCTTTCCTGACGGCCGGTCAGCACCCGCCACCCGGCCTGCGCGATGCGGAACAGGATCAGCGCGCAGCCGAAGGGCAGGATGAAATAGGGGATGAAACGGGGCAGCTTTTCATAGGGCTCGCCGAAATTGAACGTCTCTTCCAGCCAGGTCTTGGCAAAGGGGACCGGGATCTGCTCGGTCTCGTACCAGGCCTGGTCGCGGCTGTCGGCAAAGCCCGTGGGGAACCAGCGCCCGGTGGTGGCGTCGAGCCCGGCAAAGGGCGCCCAGTAATCCCACGCCCCCTTCATCAGCAGCCCCGCGTAGACCAGGCAGGCGGCGACGGCCAGCAGCGACAGCACCCGCCGGGGGCGCGGCGCGACGGCGTTCACCACCGCATCCACCCCCAGATGCGCGGTGACCTTGAAGGCGTAGCTGATGCCGAACAGCACCAGCCAGGCGAACAGCACCAGCGTCACTTCCAGCCCCCAGATCAGGCTGGAGTTGAAGACGTAGCGCATCACGACATTGACGAAGGTGACCAGGGTCATCAGGCCCAAAAGAACGGCAATGGCCGTCTCCTCGATCCCGTTGACCATCCGGCCGAGGCGCGACGGCGCCTGGACTTTCAGCGGACCGCTCATCCGATCCCCTCCCCTGAAGATTCCGTGAGAGATGGCGTTTCTTCTTAAAACCGCGGCCCGGGAACGCCGCCCCGGGCCGCCACACTCGTTACACCTCCCCGATTACATCGAGGCGTTGATGGCCTGGGCGGCGGCGATGTTGTCGGCGCCCACATCCCCCTCGAATTTCTCCCAGACCGGCTTCATCGCGTCGACCCAGGCCTGGCGCTGCTCGGGCGTCAGCTGACGCACCACGCCGCCCTCGTCGATGATCGCCTGCTTGGCCTGCTGGTTGACCGCATAGGCCTCGGCGTTGCGGGTTTCGGTCACCTCGCGCAGGATGGTGGCCAGCTGGTCACGCACGTCGGCGGGCAGCGAATCCCACCAGTCGACCGAGGTCACCACCAGGTAGTCGATGATGCCGTGGTTGGTCTCGGTGATGCCGTCCTGCACCTCGAAGAACTTCTTGCCGTAGATGTTGGACCAGGTGTTCTCCTGGCCGTCCACGACGCCGGTCTGCAGCGCGCCGTAGACCTCGGAGAAGGCCATCGGCTGCGGCGAGGCGCCGATCGCCTCCATCTGGGCCACCAGCACGTCCGACGTTTGCACCCGGAACTTCAGCCCCTCGGCGTCGGAGGGCGACAGCAGCGGCTTGTTGGCCGAGAACTGCTTCATGCCGTTGTGCCAGAACTCCAGCCCCAGCAGGCCGCGGCGCTCCATCGACTTCTTCATCGCCTGGCCGGTCTCCGAGGTCTGGAACGCGTCCACCGCCTCGATGTTCTTGAACATGAAGGGCAGGTCGAAGATGCGGAACTTCTTGGTGAACTGTTCGAATTTCGACAGCGAGGGCGCGGCCAACTGGACGTCGCCCTGCAGCATCGCCTCGAGCACCTGGTTGTCGTTGTAGAGCGTCGAGTTCGGGTAGACCTCCATGCAGGCCTTGCCGTCCATCTCTTCGTTCACGCGCTTTTCCAGCAGCGAGGCGGCGATGCCCTTGGGGTGCTTGTCGGTGTTGGTGACGTGGCTGAACTTGATGACGATCTCGCCATCGTCACAGGCCGCGAGGCCCGCGCCGGCGCTGAACGAGACAGCGAGGGCCGCGGCAGCAGCGGTTGCGAATTTCATCGGTATCCTCCCAGATATCCAGTATTGGCTAGTGCACGCCCGACGGGCGTCCGCATCAAGCAAAGCCAAGCCCGGCTGAGCGCTCAACAGAAAAGACGCGATTCCTACGCTGCCCGATTTTTCCGCGGAAAATCATGGATTTGCATGACCGATATGCAGATGACGCATGGCGATCTTGCGACGGATGGGCGGGATTTCACACAGGCGCAGGGCGGTTTGTGCGGAAATCCGCACAGTTTCAGCGATAGGCCTCGGGGCGAATCCCGTGCCGGGCCAGCTTGTCGTAGAAGGTTTTCCGCGGCAGTTTCAGCGCCTTCGCCGCCTCGGTCGCGCGGCCCTGGACGCGGCGCAGCGCGTCGATCAGCAGGGTGCGCTCCACCCGCGCCAGCTGCTCGGCCAGGCCCGCCGGCTCGGCCTCGTCGATCTCGGACAGGCCCATGGCGAAACGCATCGCCGCATTCATCAGCGAACGTGCGTTGCCCGGCCAGTCCTGCGCCATCAGCCGGGCGATGACCTCGGGCGTAATCTCGGGCTGGGGCAGCGCGGCCTGTTCGCAGGCGATGGCGACGTAGTGGCGGAACAGCACGGGGATGTCCTCGGGCCGTTCGCGCAGGCTGGGGATGCGCACCCGCATCACGTCGAGTTTGTAGTAAAGATCGGGGTTGAACCGGCCCTGCGCCACCTCATCGGCCAGGTCGCGGTAGCTGCCGGCGATCAGCCGCGCGGCGCTGTCGCCCTCCAGCAGCTCCTGAAGCGCGAACTGCGCCGCCGGGCTGAGTGCGGCCACCTCGTCGATGAAGATCGTGCCACCCTCGGCCTTGGCGAAGGCATCGGCCAGCGCCTCGGGGGTGGCGGCGGCGCCGGCGAGTTTCTGGAAGGGGCGCATGGCGGCAGGCGACAGCAGGTGGATCACCTCGGCCACCTTGGAGGTGCCGGTGCCCGGCTCGCCGGTGACCAGCACCTCGGCCGAGGCGCGGGCCACGGCGCGCACGCGCTCGCGCAGTTCCTCGGCCAGGCGCGACTGGCCGAACAGCATCCGCGCCGCGGCGTCGCCGGTCTCCAACTGGCGCTTCAGGCGGCGGTTCTCCAGCACCAGCGCGCGGCCGCGCAGCGCCTTTTCCACCACCGCCAGCAGGTCCTTGGGCGCGCAGGGCTTTTCCAGGAAGTCCACCGCCCCGGCCGAGATGCCGCGCACCGCCATGGGGATGTCGCCCTCGCCGGTCAGCAGGATCACCGGCAATTCCGGATCCACCTTCTGCGCGAAGTCCAGCAGGGCGAATCCGTCCTTGCCGGGCATGCGGATATCGGTGACCACCACGCCCTCGAACTCGCGCGTGACATGGTCCTTGGCCTCGATGTAGGACCCCGCCGTCACCGGCAGCAGATCGGCCAATTCCAGCGTCTGCCCCAGCGCCTCGCGCACCGCGGGGTCGTCATCGACCAGCAGGACCTTGCGCGTCATGCCGCGGCCTCCTCGCCCTGCCCGGCGCGGGCCAGCTCGACCGTGAACACCGCGCCGCCCTCGGGGTGGTTGCGGCCACGGATCGCGCCACCGAAGCTCTGGACCAGCCCGTAGGAGATCGACAGGCCCAGGCCCATGCCCTCGGACTGGCCGACCTCCTTGGTGGAATAGAACGGGTCGAAGATCTTTTCCGGTTCCGCGATGCCGGGGCCGGTGTCGCGCACGTGCAGGCGGGTTACCCCGCCCGCCTCCTCCAGTTCCAGGCACAGCCGCCGCTCGGGGCTGTCGGCCATGGCGTCGATGGCGTTGGTCACCAGGTTCAGCACCACCTGCTGCAAGCGCACCTCGCCGCCGCGCACCAGCACCGGGTGGTTCGGCAGGTGGCGTTCCACCGTCACGCCCGATTGCGCCATGCGCGCCTCGGCCATTTCCAGCACGGCGCCGATCACCGCCGTCAAATCGACATCGGTCATCGGCTCGCTCTCCTGCCGGGCGAAGGCGCGCAGGTTCTTGATGATGCGCCCCATGCGGCGGCCGAGTTCCGAGATGCGGGTGAGGTTCTGCGCCGCCCGCTCGGGCTGGCCGCGCTCCAGGAACAGCGCGCCGTTCTCGGCAAACGATCGGATCGCCATCAGCGGCTGGTTCAGTTCGTGGCTCAGCCCCGCCGACATCTTGCCCAGGGCCGACAGCTTGCCGGCCTGCACCAGTTCCTCCTGCGCGCGCTTCAGCGCCGCCTCGGCCTCCAGCCGCTCGGCCACCTCGCGGCGCAGCGCGCGGTTGGCCGCCGACAGTTCTGCCGTGCGCTGCGCCACGCGGGTCTCCAGGCTGGCCTTGGCCGCCTCCTCCAGCTCCAGCCGCTGGCTCAGCGCGCGGCGGCGCTGCGACAGCAGCAGGAGCGTCGCGCCGAAGATCAGCGACAGCGCCGCGGCCACCGTGGCCTGCAGCCCCGCGATGCGTTCTGCGGGCGCGATGTCGAGCAGGATCTCGCCGGTCATCTCGATCACCGGCAGGTCCTGCGTCAGGTGCAGCGCGCGGGCGGGCAGATAGGGGCCGCCATCGATGCGCCAGATGTCATGGCCCGCGTTCAGCCGCGCCGTGAAATCGGGGAAATCCGGGAGCCGCTCCGCCGCGTAGCCGAACATCTGCGGCGGCGCCCCGGCCCCGCCGCGCCGCCGGAACAGCAGTTCCGAGCGGTTGGAAACGAAGACCACCCCGGCCGCATCGGTAAAGAACACCGCCTGCGGATCGCCCAGCCAGACCTCCTCGACATCCCAGATGTCGACGTCCAGATCGACCGCGCCGATCACCTGGCCCTCGGCCCCGAAGACCGGTGCCGAGAAGGTGAAGCTGCGCCCCGCCCCGCCCGGCAGCAGCGCATGGTGCGCCCCCAGCGCCCCCTGCATCGCCCGCCGGTAGGAAGGCATGGCGCCCCGGTCGCTGCCCAGCAGCCCGGGGGTGGAGCTGGCCAGCACCTGCCCGGTGGCCCCCACCACGTGCAGGTTCAGCGTGCCGGTCTTGTCGGCGGCGCGCAGCAACACCGCCTCGGCCGCCGCCAGGTCGGTACCGCCCTCAAGCGCGGCGATCAGCGTCGGGTGGTCGGCCATCAGCACGGCCAGCTCGCGGAACTGCTGCAACTGGGTCACCAGCCGGTCTGCCGCCAGCGACAGGTCCGAGCGCCCCCGCTCGGCCAGCTGGTCCAGCGCCGAGCTGTAGGCGAACCACCACACCCCGCCGGTGAACCCGGCCGAGAGGATCAGGAAAGCCACAAGCGCCAGTGCCGTGCGGGTCATCGGGGGCTCCGTTCCATCGGGTGCGCCAGTCTAGAAGGGCCGCCGCGGCTTGGAAAGACCGCTAGACCGGCAGGATGGTGGTGGACTTGATCTCTTCCATCGACAGCAGCGCCGTGACGTTGTGGATTTTCACGTCGGCGATCAGCGCCTGGTAGAAGGCGTCATAGGCGCGCGCGTTTTTCACCCGCACCTTCAGGATGTAATCGATATCGCCGGCCAGCCGGTGCGCCTCCAGCACCTCGGGGCGGGCGTTCAGCGCGTCGAGGAACTTGCCCTGCCATTCGGCGTCATGCTCGGCGGTGCGGATCAGCACGAAGAAACAGGCCTCAAGCCCCAGCGCCTCGGGGTCCAGCAGCACGGTCTGGCGCTGGATCACGCCGCCCTCGCGCATCTTGCGGATGCGGTTCCAGACCGGCGTCTTGCTCGATCCCACCCGCTTGGCGATCTCGTCCAGCGACAGGCTGGCATCGCGTTGCAGTTCGGCCAGGATCTTGCGGTCGATCGCGTCGAGTTTCAGGCTCATCAGGGCTCTCCTTGCCGCAGGCAGGAACGATGTTACACGAAAAGCGCCTGCCGCTCTTCGCTAAAGGAACATTTTCCCGATTTCCAGCCCCAGCTTTCGCGGCACGGCGCCCCGGATTGATCGGGATCAAGGACGGCGCGGGCCAAAGCGGGTTTGTAGCGGGCAAACGCGCGCAATAGCCGCGCAATCCGGGGTTTTCCCCCGGCGACGCAGACCCTAGAACAGAAGGACCGGGCCGCCCGCGGCCCCGAGACGCAACATGACCGGACAGCCTGCCGTGACAGAAACCACCGCCCCCAAAGTGAAAACGCTCCCCGACGCGCAGACCGTGACCGAGGTGCAGCA
>JBNGCX010000097.1:0-7486 GCA_049974865.1 Paracoccaceae bacterium | reverse complement strand
GGCGCAAGACACAGTGGGGGCCGCTCCGGTGGGAGCGGCCCTTACCCGTGTCGAAGCGACGCCTTTGCCCGGCAGGGCGCCGGTGGCGCGGTCGGGGTTTCCGGCTGAGAAGCGCCTGAAGAGCGGGCTGCTCTTCAGGTCGCCTTGTCCAGCGTGAGGCGAGTCGTCACCGCGTCAAGGACGCCTGCGGCGCCGCGCGTTTCGCGCGGTCTGGCGATCCTTGACCCGGCGCCGACTCACGCGGGGGCGGTTTCCAGCGCGGTGATGATGGGGGAGAAATCGGCGGCCTTGAGCGAGGCGCCGCCGACCAGCGCGCCGTCCACGTTGGAGACGGCGAAGATCTCGGCCGCGTTGCCGGGCTTGACCGAGCCGCCGTAGAGCAGGCGGATGCCCGAGGCGCGCTCGGGCCCGAGGCGGGTTGCCAATTCGGCGCGGATGAAATCGTGCACCTCGGCGATCTGCTCGGTGCTGGGCACGCGGCCGGTGCCGATGGCCCAGACCGGCTCGTAGGCGATGACGAGGTTTTCGGGGGTGGCGCCGTCGGGGACGGACCCCGCAAGCTGCGCGCCGATCACGCCCAGGGTCTGGCCCGCGTCGCGCTGGGCCTCGGTCTCGCCCACGCAGACCACGGCGATGAGGCCGGCCTGCCAGGCGGCCCCGGTCTTGGCGGCGACGTCGGCGTCGGTTTCGCCGTGGTCCGAGCGGCGCTCGGAATGGCCCAGGATGACGTAGGTGGCGCCGGCCTCTTTCAGCATACCGGCGGCGATGTCGCCGGTATGCGCGCCGGAGCGGGCGGCGTGGCAATCCTGCCCGCCGCTGGCGATGGCGGGGCCGGCGGCCTGCGACAGGCGCGACAGCAGCGTGGCAGGGGGGCAGATCAGGATATCGACCGCAGGGGCGGGATGGGCCGCCCGCAGCGCCTCGATCTCTGCAAGATCGGTGCCGGTGCCGTTCATTTTCCAGTTGCCTGCCGCCAGTTTGCGCATCGTCCGTCTCCCCGTTCGTTTTCGCTTTGGGGGATGATTACGCGATGGGGCGGGGGGAGGGAACGGCCTATTTCGGCGCAGGCAGGTCCTCGACATCGGCGAACTTGATGGATTCGCCGCAGCCGCAGGCGTCGACCACGTTGGGATTGCGGAACTTGAATCCGCTTTCCAGCAGCGAGACCTCGTAGTCGATCTCGGTGCCGAAGAGGAACATCTGGGCCATGGGCGCGATCATCACGCGCGCGCCGTCCTGCTCGACCACCTCGTCGTTGGGGTCGATCTCGGCGACGTAGTCCATGGTGTATTCCATGCCCGCGCAGCCGCCCTTCTTGACGCCGATGCGCAGGCCCTTGGAGCCTTCCTTGGCCATCAGTTTCGCGATCTGGGCCGCCGCCGCGTCGGTCAGGGTGACGGCCTGCTTGCCGGGAATGCCGAACATGCTGTGTTCCTTCTGTCCTGCCTTCCAATCTAGGCCGGGCACGGCGCGATCTCAAGGCGGCGCGCAGGGCGCGGCGCCGGGATCGGGCGCACAGCCCATGTGCAAGCGGCCCGCGATGGGGCCGCGAAACGCCTACATGAAGCCCAGTTCCAGCCGTGCCTCATCGGACATCATGTCCATGCCCCAGGGCGGGTCCCAGGTGATCTCGACATCCACCTGCTTGACCCCCGGCAGCGGCTCGATCGCCTCGGCCAGCCAGCCGGGCATTTCGCCCGCCACGGGGCAGCCCGGGGCGGTCAGGGTCATGATCACGCGCACCGCGTTGTCGTCGCTGATCTCGATCGTGTAGACGAGGCCGAGGTCATAGATATTTACCGGGATTTCCGGGTCATAGACCGTTCGGCACGCCTCAACGACGCTGTCGTAGAGCGGGTGCTCGGTACTGGACGGTTTGATGAGGGGGGCCCCCTCAAGCTGTTCGCTCGCCTGGCTGGTCATGCTGCGTCTTCCTTAATTCCGAGCAAAGATATAGGTTTTTCGTGCCGCCCCGTCCAGAGCCGATCAGCGCGCCCTGCTGCCGCGCCGCCGCACGGGGGCGGGGCGGACGCGCTTCTCGATCTCGTCATAGAGCAGCCCGGCAAGGTTCTTGCCGCTGGCCTTCTCGATGCCCTCCAGCCCGGGGGAGGAATTGACCTCCAGCACCTTCGGCCCGTCGGAAGAGCGCAATAAATCGACCCCGGCGAGGTTCAGCCGGAAGGCGCGGGCCGCCCGCACCGCCGTCTCGCGCTCGGCCTTGGTGATGCGCACGCGCTCGGCGGTGCCGCCCATGTGCAGGTTGGAGCGGAAATCGCCCTCCGCCCCGGTGCGTTTCATGGCCGCGACCACCTTGTTGCCGACCACCAGGCAGCGGATGTCCTCGCCCGCGGCCTCCTTGACGAAATGCTGCACCAGGAAGCTGGCCTTGAGCCCCCGGAAGGCGGTGATCACCGATTCCGCGGCCTTCTTGGTCTCGGCCAGGACCACGCCCTTGCCCTGCGTCGATTCCAGCAGCTTCACGATCAGAGGCGCGCCGCCGACCAGCCCGATCAGGTTGCCGGTGTCCTTGGGCGAGGCGGCGAAGGCGGTGGTGGGCATGCCGATCTTGTGCCGCGCCAGGATCTGGTGCGCGTGGAGCTTGTCGCGGCTGGCGGTGATCCCGTCCGATCCGTTCACGCAATAGGTGCCGATGGTTTCGAACTGGCGCACAACCGCCGTGCCGTAGGGCGTGATCGAGGCGCCGATGCGCGGGATCACCGCGTCGTAGCGCGGCAGGCGCTTGCCGTCGTAATGCACCTCGGGGGCCAGCGCGTTGATCGCCATGTAGCAGCGGGTGGTGTCGATCACCTCGACCACGTGGCCGCGCTTCTCGCCCTCGGCCACCAGCCGGCGGGTGGAGTAGTTGTGCTCCTCGCGGCTCAGCACCGCGATGCGCAGGGCGCGGGCCGGGGCGACCTCGCGCACGGTGGCGGAATGGTAGACGTCGTAGCCGAGTTTCGGCTGGCAGAAGCTTTCGCCGGGGCTGATGGTCACGTCCTCGGCCAGGGCCTGGCGGCCCAGCAGCATGTGATAGGCCATGCCCTGCCGGTCGGTCAGCGTCAGCTCGATCGGCCATGTCCGCCCGCCGATGGTGATCTCGGCGCCGATGACATAGCGCAGCTCGGTCTCGCCGTTGGAACTGGTCACCTCGCGCCGGTCGATGATCTCGGCCGAGCAGGGGATGCTCAGGTCGTCGCGGCCCGGGATCGGGTGCACGAGGAAACGCACGCGCGGCTGGTCGGCCGAGCCGAAGGGCTCGATCTCGTAGGCGTGCAGCGCCGAGGTCTTGGCCCCGGTATCCACCTTGGCCTTGAGCGCGGGCAGGCCGAGGCCGGGCAGGGCCACCCATTCCTCCCAGCCGAGGCGGAAGCCGCCCGGCTCGGGCGTGGTTACATCGTTCATGGCGTCACCTGTCTTGGCATTTCGCGGGAATCGCCTATACCGGCTCTCCGATCCCGCCCCCGCAGGAGCAGATATGTCCGAGCGTTTCAACTTCCATCTTCACGCCACCGACGGCAAGGCCCGCTCCGGTGTGATCTCCACGCCGCGCGGCGAGATCCGCACCCCCGCCTTCATGCCTGTGGGCACCGCCGGAACGGTCAAAGCGATGATGCCCGAAAGCGTGGCCGCCACCGGCGCCGACATCCTGCTGGGCAACACCTATCACCTGATGCTGCGCCCCACGGCCGAGCGCATCGACCGGCTGGGCGGGCTGCACAAGTTCATGAACTGGCCCAAGCCCATCCTGACCGACAGCGGCGGCTTCCAGGTGATGAGCCTGGCCAGCCTGCGCAAGCTGACCGAGGAGGGGGTGAAGTTCAAATCGCACATCGACGGTTCGCAGCACATGCTGACGCCCGAGCGCAGCATGGAGATCCAGCGCCTGCTGGGCAGCGACATCGTTATGTGCTTCGACGAATGCCCGGCCTTGCCCGCCACCGAGGAGCAGGTGGCGTCCTCCATGCGGCTGTCGATGCGCTGGGCGCAGCGGTCCAAGGACGCCTTCGGCGACCGCCCCGGCCATGCGCTGTTCGGCATCATGCAGGGCGGTGTGACGCCCGAGCTGCGCGAGGAGAGCGCCGAGGCCCTGCGCGAGATCGGCTTTGACGGCTACGCGGTGGGCGGCCTTGCCGTGGGCGAGGGGCAGGAGGCGATGTTCGGCGTGCTGGACTACGCGCCGGGCTTCCTGCCCGAGGACCGGCCGCGCTACCTGATGGGCGTGGGCAAGCCCGACGACATCGTCGGCGCGGTCAAGCGCGGCATCGACATGATGGACTGCGTGCTGCCCTCGCGCTCGGGCCGCACCGGGCAGGCCTTCACCCGCCACGGCGTGGTGAACATCAAGAACGCCCGCCACCAGGACGATCCCCGCCCGCTGGACGAGCACTGCACCTGTCCGGCCTGCCGCAACTATTGCCGCGCCTATCTGCACCACATTTTCCGCGCGGGCGAGATGATCAGCGGCATGCTGCTGACCTGGCACAACCTGCATTACTACCAGGAACTGATGGCGGGGATGCGCGCGGCGATCGCCGCGGACCGGTTCGCGGAATTCGAGGCCGATTTCCACGCGCAACGCGCCGCGGGCGATATCGAGCCGCTGTAGGGAAGGCGCCGGCCCGCGGCCGGCGCCCCTTGGTCAGACGAGGCCGAACCGCTTCTTCTTGCGCTTGCCCGGGGTGAAGGCATAGCCGCGCTCGGCAAAGAAGGCGCGGATCTCGGGCGTCAGCAGCCCCTTGCCCGTGCCGTTCTGCAGGATGTCGAAACTGCCCGCGTAGTTGAGCTCGACCAGAACCGGGCCGGCCGGCGTGATCGCGATGTCGGTGGACTGGTAGGGGATCGCGCCGAAGACGCGCGCCGCGCGCTCGTTGATCTCGCGCACCTGGTCCCAGAAGGGCAGGGTGAGGCCCTTCAGCCCCGGCGCGGCGGGGTGATCCTCCAACTCCACGCTGACCGGGCCCTCGCGCCCCGCGACGCGGGTGATGGTGCCGGTCTCGGGATCGATGCCGCAGGCGATGTTGCCCGGCCGCCAATAGGCGCAGGCGACATTGCCGCCGCTGGGCACCTTCAGGGCGGCCATCGGCGAATTGACCTCGCTGCCGCGGATGAAATTGGGCAGGCGCACGGTGGCCAGCCCGGTGCAATAGGGCGCGAGGCTGGCATGATTGTCCAGCCGGCGCTGGATCAGGTAGGCCTGCCCGTCCAGCACCCTGGTCAGGAACTCGGCATAGGTTTTCCGCCCGATTCCGGTGCAGGTGATGCTGTCGCTGTCGGCGGCCTCGATCACCATCGCGCCGTGGCCGATCATGCCGTCGAGGGTCTTGGTGAACAGCGACCCGGCCGGATGCGCCAGAACCACCTCGCGCAGCGCCTCGGGGGTGGAGACATGGGGCATGCCGGGAAAGCAGCGCGCCGCGCCCTCGGCCGAGGCCACGGCCACGGTCTCGGGCTGCGGCAGCCCCTCGGCCGCCAGCATCAGGGTCATGACGTATTTGTCCTCGGCCGCGGCCCACCAGCGGAACGGGTTGACCGTATTCGCCGCCGGCCAGACCGTTTTGGCCCCGACGAAGCGGTCGGCGCCGTCCGGGCCGTGGCGCTCGCGGCTCCACAGCTCGTGGCGGACGTAATCGGCCATCTCGATGCCGCGGCCCGATTTGCTGTGCCGCAGGAAATCGCGCCCCAGCGCCAGCGGCGACAGCCCGCTGCGCCTGGCCGCGAAGGTCAGCAGCTCCTGGTGGGTATGCGTGTGTTCCTGGTCATAGGCGGCATTGTCCTGTTCCGCCGCGCTCATTTCGCTCTGGATGTTCATCTGCCCAAGCCCCTTGTCGCTTTTCCCGGGAAATCTAGCCGCGAACTAAGGCCATTCTTGGGCAATGTTTCCGCCTGGGCGCCAATAAGCGGTGCCGCGGGCGTTTCGTCCGGATTCGCGGCACGGTTCGGGCGGCCTGACCGGCCGCCCGCGGGCACCGTGCAAGGCAGGCCGCCGGCCCGCGCCCCGCCCGCGCCCCGCGCCGGACAGGAAAAACCGGGTTTTTCAGCCATTTAAGGGCGGGGCGCCCCGCGGGGGCTGCCCCGGCGGCGGGGGGTGCTGGTCGGCAGGACCGGGGCCGCTGGTCATCTCCGCTTGCCCCCGCCGGGCGCTGGGGGCAGAGTGGGGGGCAAAGCCAAAACAGGACTGGTTGAAAATCAGGGGATACACCCCAGATATTGAGGCCAAGACCGGAGAGGGCCGAGAGCTGCCGCCAAGCCGGGGCCGGCGCCTTCTTGCAGAACCAAGGAAAGAGCATGACCGAGCAACTCAGCCAAACCTACCCTGTCCTGCCGCTGCGCGACATCGTGGTGTTCCCGCACATGATCGTGCCGCTGTTCGTAGGCCGGGACAAGTCGGTCCGCGCGCTGGAAGAGGTGATGGCCGACGACAAGCAGATCCTGCTGTCGAGCCAGATCGACCCCAGCGTCGACGATCCCACCCCCGAGGGCATCTACCAGGCCGGCGTGCTGGCCAATGTGCTGCAGCTGCTGAAGCTGCCCGACGGCACCGTGAAGGTGCTGGTCGAGGGCCGTCAACGCGTGCACATCACCGAATACCTGGACAACGAGGACTTCTTCGAAGCGCATGCCGAGCTGCTGGAGGAGACTCCCGGCGACGCGGCCACGCTGGAGGCGCTGGTCCGGTCCGTCGGTGCCGAGTTTGAGCGCTACGCCAAGGTCAAGAAGAACATCCCCGAAGAGGCCCTCTCGGCCGTGTCCGAAACCCGCGAGCCGGCCAAACTGGCTGACCTGGTGGCCGGTCACCTGGGCATCGAGGTGGAGCAGAAGCAGGAGCTTCTGGAGACCCTCAGCGTGGCTGAGCGGCTGGAGAAGATCTATGGCCTGATGCAGGGTGAGATGAGCGTTCTGCAGGTCGAGAAGAAGATCAAGACCCGCGTCAAGTCCCAGATGGAGCGCACCCAGCGCGAATACTATCTGAATGAGCAGATGAAGGCCATTCAGAAGGAGCTGGGCGACGGCGACGAGGGCCAGAACGAGATTCTCGAACTGGAAGAGCGCATCAGCGAAACCAAGCTCAGCAAGGAAGCCAAGGAAAAGGCCGAGGCCGAGCTGAAGAAGCTGAAGTCGATGTCGCCGATGTCGGCCGAGGCCACGGTGGTGCGCAACTACCTCGACTGGATGCTGTCGCTGCCCTGGGGCGTGAAAAGCCGGGTCAAGAAGGATCTGACCCGCGCCGAGGACGTTCTGGATGCCGATCACTACGGCCTCGAGAAGGTCAAGGAGCGGATCGTCGAGTATCTGGCCGTGCAGCAGCGCAGCAAGAAGCTGAAGGGCCCGATCATGTGCCTCGTCGGCCCGCCGGGCGTGGGCAAGACAAGCCTGGGCAAATCGGTCGCCAGGGCCACGGGGCGCGAATTCATCCGCATCAGCCTCGGCGGCGTGCGCGATGAATCCGAGATCCGCGGTCACCGCCGGACCTATATCGGCTCGATGC
>JBNGCX010000096.1:0-7498 GCA_049974865.1 Paracoccaceae bacterium | reverse complement strand
GAAAAGGCCTTCGTCGACTGAGGCGCGCGCCCCGGAGACAAAGGAACGACGCGGCGGGTTTCCTGCCGCGTCCCCGCCCCCGGACACAAACAAACACCGCGCGAGACCCACTTGGCAGGCGCGGCGTGGGCTCGTCGCCCGCGCCAGGTGCACGGCCGAGGGCGCCGGGGCCGCATTGTCCGCATCACGGCCGAAAAAAGGCGGCGCGAGAGCTCGCTCCCGCGCCGCGTGTCCCTGTGGCCGCGCGGGGCTCAGAGCCCCAGCGCCTCCTTCACCTGCAGCGCCACGCCCTGCACCATGCCGGGGTTGGTGCGCGCGTTCTCGACCGAGGTCGACAGCGACGATTTCACCGTGTCCGACAGATCGGACTCGGCGATCATCTGCAGCACGGCATCGGCATCGAAGCTCTCGGGCTGCAGCGCCTCGGGCAGCCCGGACATGTCGATCGCCGGCGCGTCCTTGACCAGTTGCGGCTCCTTGGCCTTGAGCCCCAGCGCCTCTTTCACCTGCAGGGCGACGCCCAGCACCATGTCGGGGTTGGTGCGCGCCGCCTCCACCGAGGTCGACAGCGAGGACTTCACGGTATCGGACAGGTCCGACCCGGCGATCAGGGCCAGCACGCCGTCGGCGTCGAAGCTGGCGGGCTGCAGCGCCTCGGGCAGGCCGGCCATGCTGACCGGCGGCCTGGAGCGGACCAGCTTGGCCACGGCGGCCTCGACGGCCGGATCGGGCTTGGCCATCGGGGCCGGTTCCGGGGCGGCGGCGGTCTCTTCGGCCGCGGGCGCGGGCGCCTCGGCCGGCTCGGCGGCGGCCTCCTCGGTCACCGGCTCGGCCGCGGGCTGGGGTTCGGCCTCGGCGGCCTCCTCGGCGGCCGGCGCGGCCTCGGCCGGTTCCTCGGCCGCGGGGACGGCCTCCTCGGTGACTTCGGCCACGGGTTCTTCCGGCTGCATGCCCTTGTAGATGGCATAGCCGAAAATCCCGAAGGCATAGAGCACCACGGCCAGCATCAGCAGGGCCGAAACGGTGTTCAGGAGTCTTTGCATCTTCTTGTCCCTTTTTTCCCAGTCGGCGCAGGTCGCACCGGAATGTCACATGCGTCCCGGCGAAGAAAACACCAACAAAGCGCCGCGCGCAACGCGCTCCACTGCCGCGCCCCCGAAACCGGGTTGAAACGATGCGGGGGCGGGTCTATTTTGCAGCCCATTCTATCGAATTACAGAAGGAACGACACCATAGCCCGCAGACCTCATCACGCGCCCCCGACGCGCGACACCGGCCCCCGCGTCAACGGACGTATCCGGGCCCCTGAAATCCGCCTGATCGGCGCCGATGGTGAAAACATCGGCGTGGTTACCCCGGCGCGCGGCATGGAGTTGGCCGAGCAGGCCGGACTGGACCTGGTCGAAATCTCGCCGAATGCGACGCCGCCGGTCTGTAAGATCATGGATTTCGGCAAGTTCAAATATGAACAGCAGAAACGCGAATCCGAAGCGCGCAAGAAGCAGAAGGTGATCGAGGTCAAGGAAGTGAAATTCCGCCCGAACACCGACAAGCACGACTACGAGGTCAAGATGCGCAATGTCGTCAAGTTCCTCGAGAAGGGCGACAAGGTGAAGGTCACGCTGCGCTTCCGTGGCCGCGAGATGGCGCACCAGAACCTTGGCCGCGAACTGCTGGAGCGGGTCGCCGAGGACGTCAAGGAGATCGGCAAGGTCGAGAACATGCCGAAGATGGAAGGCCGCCAGATGATCATGATGATCGGGCCGCTGACCAAATAGGCCCCGTCTTCCCCATGAATGACATGCCCCCGCCCTTCGGCGGGGGTTTTTCGTGCCCGGTTCCGCGCCGGGGCGCGATGTCAGGGGCTATTCGCTCCAGTCGTGGACGTGGACATCGCGGCCGGAATGTTCCTGGAGGATGTCGACGGCCAGCTTTTCCCTGTCCTTGTCCCGGGCGCGCACCCAGATCAGGATGCCCCCGTTCTTGATCTGGTTCGCGTAGTAGTCCTTGTGGTGCTTGCCCACGCGGCGGGCCAGCAACACGCCCAGCACCGCCGCCGGGCTACCGCCGATGGCGATGGCCGCGATCGAGGCCGCCAGCGTCGAGGCCGGCCCCAGCAAGGCCATCATCCCGATATAGGAGCCGAGGAAGAAGAACCCGCCGGCGATGCCGCCCTCCAGTTCCCCGATCGCCTCTTCGGACACGAAGGCCGCGCGGGGCGCGTCGGGATCGTCTTCGAGGTCCTTCGCATTCCAGAAGGCCGAGCCGAGTTTTTTCTCCATCGCCTCATGGCCGCCGAGGACGGAGATGTCATAGCGGCTGAACCCGGCCATCATCAGGTCATAGATCGCCGCCTGCATGGTCTTCACGTCGCTGAATACCCCCACGGCCTCGGGAATATTGATATAGGTGGTCTTTTCCCCGGTCATATCCGGTCCTCCCCTTCATATCTTCGGCACCAGCGGGGCGCCTCTGATCCGGCGGAAGCCCCCGGGGAACCCGGGGGCTTTTCTTTCTCCTGCGCCGGTCAGCCCGCCGCGTCCACCGCGCGGCCGGTCAGCACCTTGACCAGATGCGCGCGGTAGTCCGGCGTGCCGTGCAGGTCGCCGATCATCCCGTCGGGGCTGACCGACAGCCCGTTCAGCGCGCCTGCGCTGAAATCGGCGCTCAGCGCCGCCTCGGCCTCGGACCAGCGGAACACGCCGTCCTCGGACGCGCCGGTCACCGCCACGCGCACGCCATCGGCATATTTGGCCACGAACACCCCCACCAGCGCGAAGCGCGAGGCGGGCTGCTCGAACTTGATATAGGCGGCCTTCTCCGGGACCGGGAAGCGGACCTCGACGATGATCTCGCCCTCGTCGAGCGCGGTCTCGAACATGCCCTGGAAATAGTCGTCGGCCGCGATCTGGCGCTTGTCGGTCACGATGGTCGCGCCCGAGCCCAGCGCCGCGGCCGGGTAGCAGGCCGAGGGGTCGTTATTGGCCAGGCTGCCGCCGATGGTGCCGCGGTTGCGCACCGCCGGATCGCCGATCTGGCCCGCCAGCGCCGCCAGCGCCGGGTAGCCGCCGGCCCCCGCCGCCACCTCGGCATGGGGCGTCGCCGCCCCGATGCAGAGAGCGCCGTCATCGGCGGTGCAGATCCCGTTCAGTTCGGGGATGCCCGTGAGGCTGACCAGCTTGGACGGCGCGGCGAGGCGTTGTTTCAGCGTGGGGATCAGCGTCTGCCCGCCCGACAGAGCCTGCGCGTCCTCGGCCCCCAGGGCCTTGACCGCGTCGGCGATGGTGGCGGGGCGTTCGAAATCGAATGCATACATTTGGCGTCTCTCCTCAGCCCTGCATCGCCGCCCAGACGCGCGCGGGCGTCAGCGGCATGTCGATATGGGTGATATTGGTGTGGCCCGCGCGCTGCAGCGCGTCCACCACGGCGTTGACCACCGCCGGCGGCGAACCGATGGCCCCGGCCTCACCGCAGCCCTTCACCCCCAGCGGGTTGTGGGTGCAGGGCGTTTGGCAGGAATGGTCCACCGTGAAGCTCGGCACGTCCGAGGCGCGGGGCATGGCGTAGTCCATGTAGCTGCCGGTCAGAAGCTGGCCGTTCTCGTCATAGGCGGCGCCTTCCAGCAGCGCCTGGCCGATCCCCTGCCCCAGCCCGCCATGGACCTGTCCGTCGACGATCATCGGGTTGACGATATTGCCGAAATCGTCGGCCGCGGCAAAGCTTTCGATGGTCACCTTGCCGGTGTCGGGGTCGACCTCCACCTCGCAGGCATAAGCGCCCGCCGGGTAGGTGAAGTTGTTGGGATCGTAGAAGGCGGTCTCCTCCAGACCCGGCTCGATCTCTTCGAGCGGGTAGTTGTGGGGAACGTAGGCCGCCAGGGTCACGTCGCCCCAGGCCACCGACTTGTCGGTGCCCGCCACGGTGAACTGGCCGTCCTTCAACTCGATGTCGTCGGGGCTGGCCTCCATCAGGTGGGCGGCGATCTTCTTCGCCTTGGCGATGATCTTCTCGGTCGCCCGCACCATGGCGGAGCCCCCCACGGCGAGCGAGCGCGAGCCATAGGTGCCCATGCCCATCGGCGTGTTGGCGGTGTCGCCATGCACGATCTCGACCATGTTCTCGTCGATCCCGATCATGTCGGCCACCACCTGGGCGAAAGAGGTCTCGTGCCCCTGCCCGTGGCTGTGCGAGCCGGTCATGACCACCAGGCCGCCGGTGGCGTTCACCCGCACGGTGGCGCTTTCATAAAGCCCCGCCCGCGCGCCGAGCTGGCCCACCAGGTGCGAGGGCGCGATGCCGCAGGCCTCGATATAGCAGTTCACGCCGAGGCCGCGCAGCTTGCCCTTCTTCGCGCTTTCCTCACGCCGCTTGTCAAAGCCCGCCACGTCGGCGATCTCCAGCAGCTTGTCGAGCGTCGCGTTGTAGTCGCCGGTGTCGTATTCCACCGCCACGGGGGTGGCATAGGGGAACTCGGTGATGAAGTTGCGGCGCCGGATCTCCACCGGGTCGATCCCCATCTCGCGCGCGGCCTTGTCGATCACGCGTTCCAGCTGGAAGGTGGCCTCGGGCCGGCCCGCGCCGCGATAGGCATCGACCGGCACTGTGTTGGTGAAGACCGCCTTCACGTTCACGTAGATCAGCGGCGTCTTGTAGTTGCCGGCCATCAGCGTGCCGTGCAGCCAGGTCGGCACCGAGGGCGCGAAGGTGGAGAGGTAGGCCCCCATATTCGCGTAGGTTTCGGTGCGGATGGCCTGGAAATGGCCCTCCTTGTCCAGCGCCAGCTCGATCTTCGTCACATGGTCGCGGCCATGCGCGTCGGTGATAAAGCTTTCCGAGCGCTGGCAGGTCCATTTCACCGGGCGTTTCAGCTGCTTGGCCGCGAAGGTGCAGAAGGCCTCTTCGGCATAGTGGAAGATCTTGGAGCCGAAGCCGCCGCCAACATCCGGCGCCACCACGCGCAGCTTGTGCTCGGGGATGCCGAGGACGAAGGCGCCCATCAGCAACCGGATCACATGCGGATTCTGCGAGGTGGTGTAGAGCGTGGAATCGTCGGTCGCGGGGCTGTAGTCGCCCACCGCCACGCGCGGCTCCATCGCGTTGGGGACGAGACGGTTGTTCACCAGTTCCAGCGTGGTGACGTGATCGGCCTTCTTGATCGCCTCGTCCACCGCCGCGCGGTTCTCCTCGACGAAGCCCCAGTCGTAGCAGAGGTTGCTGGACAGGTCGTCGTGAACCAATGCCGCGCCGTCGGCCAGCGCGGCCTTCATGTCGATGACGGCGGGCAGTTCGTCGATGTCCACCTCGACCGCCTCGGCGGCGTCGCGGGCCTGTTCGAAGCTCTCGGCCACCACCACGGCGACGGGGTCGCCCACGTGGCGCACCTTGCCCTGGGCGAGCACCGGGTGGCCGGGCTCCTGCATGGGCTGGCCGTGGCGGTCGGTCACCTGCCAGCCGCAGGGCAGGCCCCCGACGCCCTCGAAATCGGCGCCGGTGAAGACGCGCAGCACGCCGGGCATGGCCGCCGCGGCGGCGGTGTCCACCCCGTTCAGCTTGCCATGCGCCACCTGGCTGCGCACGAAATAGGCATAGGCCTGGCCCTGGAGATTGATGTCATCGGTATAGCGGCCCTGACCTGTCAGGAACCGCACGTCCTCGCGCCGCTTCTGGCTGGCGCCGATGCCGTGATCTTTCGGCATGATAATTCCTCCCTGAAAAACGCGGTTGCGGGTTGGGCCCGCTTATTCCGCAGCCACGGCGACATCCTGGCCGGACGCGGCCATGATCGCCTTGACGATGTTGTGATAACCCGTGCAGCGGCAGATGTTCCCCTCGAGATAGTCCCGGATCTCGGCCTCGGTCGGCTTGGGGTTTTCCGCCAGCAGCGCCGCCGCCGACATCACCATGCCCGGCGTGCAGAAGCCGCATTGCAGGCCGTGATGGTCCTGGAATGCCTGCTGGATCGTTGAAAGCGAGCCGTCGGGGTTCGCCATTCCCTCGATGGTGGTGACCTCGGCGCCCGCGGCCTCGGCCGCGAACATGGTGCAGGATTTCACCGCCTTGCCGTCGACATGCACCACGCAGGCGCCGCACTGGCTGGTGTCACAGCCGACATGGGTGCCGGTCAGGCCCTGCCCCTCGCGCAGGAACTGCACCAGAAGGGTGCGGCCTTCGACCTCTCCGGAAACGGGTTTGCCGTTCACGGTCATGCTGACCTTTGTCATCATCGTCCTCCCTGGAATTTTGAAACGGAGTAAAGCATGCGTCCGGGCATTTGAGAACCGTTGACTTTCGCGAAATCCGATTAGCCCTTGGGGCCGCGCAAGCGCAGGGTGATCTCGGCCATGATGGCCAGCGCGATCTCGGCCGGGGACTGGGCGCCGATATTCAGCCCGATGGGGGCGTGAATGCGGGCGATCTCGTCCTCGGTGAAGCCCGAGCCGGTCAGCCGCGCGACGCGCTTGGCATGGGTCCGGGTCGAGCCGAGGCAGCCCAGGTAGAAGACATCGGAGCGCAGCGCGGCCTCGATCGCCGGGTCGTCGAGCTTGGGGTCGTGGGTCAGCGTGACCACAGCGGTGCGCGCATCCAGCCCGTGGGCCGCCAGCGCCTCGTCCGGCCAGTCGCTAACGATGGTCTCGCCGGGGAAACGCGCGGCGGAACCGAAGGTCTCGCGCGGGTCGATCAGCGTGGGGTCGTAGCCCGCCAACCGCGCCATCTGGACCAGCGGCTGGGCGATATGCACCGCCCCCACGATGGCCAGCCGCAGCGGCGGGTTGTGGACGGCGACGAACTCCGCGCCCTCGAAGCCCGACTTGTCGGAGCGGAAGCGCGCCGCGATCGCCCCGCCCAGCGCGGGGTCCGAGGCATCGGCCAGCCGCCGCGCCCCGGTCTCGACATTGACGACATAGGCGATGGGACGGCGCGCGGCGCGGGCCTCGACCAGCGCCGCCAGCATCTCCTCGGGGATGGCGCCGCCCACGGGCTCGACCAGCACGCGGATGCGCCCGCCGCAGGCCAGCCCCACGGCAAAGGCATCCTCGTCCGCCACGCCGAATTCCAGCAGCCGGGTCTCGCCCGTGCCCAAGAGCTCAAGCGCCTCGGCCACCACCGCGCCCTCGACGCAACCCCCCGAGACCGAGCCCGCGATCTCGCCACTGCCCGAGATGGCCAACTGGCTGCCCACCGGCCGCGGGGCGCTGCCCCAGGTCTCGACCACGGTGGCCAGCGCGGATCCCTGCCCGTCGCGGTGCCAGCGCAGGGCGGTTTCCGGCATGTCGTTGAAAGTGCTCATGATGCTCCCTCCTGCGCCAGACTATGGGACGAGAGGGCCGGCCATGCCACCCAAAATCCGGTGAAGGGCTGCAAACCGGGCGTTGCGCGGTCCCGCTCGGTTGCCGGCCGGGTCCGGACCTGGGGCGATGAGGGTAGCGGCCGCCCGTGGTGGGCGCACAGCGCCCGCCTGGGGGGCGGGCGGGCGCTGCCCGGCGGTTCCCGCCGGGCG
>JBNGCX010000095.1:0-7909 GCA_049974865.1 Paracoccaceae bacterium | reverse complement strand
CTCGAGCAGCGCGCGGCCCAGGCGCAGGCGCTCGGCGGCGGGCAGGGCGTCGGCGTCCTCGCCCAGCCCCTGCCGGACGAGGGCGGCGGGCAGGACCGCGCGCTGGCGCGCCGCGCTGCGGCCCAGCCGGGGCTGCAGGTCGTCGAACAGCGCCGGCAGGTCGTCCTGGTAATAGGCGAGGTCGAGATAGATATCGTCCTCGGGGGCATAGCCGGTTTCCAGCACCAGCCGCGTCGGGTCCTGCAGGAAGGCGGGCCAGGCGCTGGCCGCCGAGGCGACGAAGGCCTGCTGGGCGATGTTCGGCGGCACCGGCTGCTCGGCGCCCGCGGCGTTGCGGTTGGCCTCGGCCAGCAGGGCGCCCAGCATCTCCTCCAGCGCGGCCGGCGCGGCGGCGGGGTCGGTCAGCGGCGGCGGCAGCATCGGCTGCAGCGCCGCCCAGCCGCCCAGGTTCTCCACGCTCAGCGCCGCGGCGGAGAGGAAGGCCACCGGCACCGGGTCCTCGCCGTCGCGCGCCTCGAACCAGAGGTAGCTGAAATCGGCGGTCAGATCGACGGCGGCGAGCTGCGCCACCTCGCCGAAGACATGCAGGTCGGCCTCGGCGCTGCTGATCTGGTAATCGAGGTCCACGGTCAGGCGGGGCAGGTCGATCGCGTCCAGCCGCGCGGCCTGCAGCGCCGGGCGCATGTCGGGCGGCAGGCAGGCGGCGGGCGCGCCGCCGCCCGAGAGCTGCAGCCGCATCCGCATCCGGTCGGGCTCCGCCATCCCGGCCGAGCGGACCGAGAGCCGGTCGGCCGCGATCCGGCACTCGCCGTCCTCGTCCCAGTCCAGCAGCGGCCAGAGCTCGATATCGGTCAGCGCGACATAGCCCGTCACCGGGTTGACCGAGATGTCGCCATAGCGCAGGTCGACCTGCGTGCGCAGCGCCATCACCCCGGTCTGCAGCAGGTGCTGGACCACCCTCTCGGGGCGCAGCATGTCGAGATAGCTGGGCCAGTCCTGGGCGCGGGCGGCGGCGGGCGGCAGGCACAGCGCCGCGCAAAGCGCGACGCCGGAACCGTGCAGAAGGCGGGGCATGGGAAATCTCCTTGGGGGCTATGACGCGAAACGCTCGCCCCCGATGAGACCCCTATCGCCGCGTCAAATCAAGCCTCGTTCAGGACCGCCACGCCGGGCAACTCCTTGCCCTCCATCCATTCCAGGAAGGCGCCGCCGGCGGTGGAGATGTAGCTGAAGCTGTCCGCCGCGCCCGAGCCGTTCAGCGCCGCCACGGTGTCGCCGCCGCCGGCCACGGTCACCAGCCGCCCCGCGCGGGTCAGCTCGGCCGCCTTGGCCGCGGCGGCGTTGGTGGCGACGTCGAAGGGCTCGATCTCGAAGGCGCCGAGCGGGCCGTTCCAGATCAGCGTGCGGCAGGTCTCGAACACCTCGGTGATCCGGGCCACGGTCTCGGGCCCGGCATCCAGGATCATCGCGTCGGGCGGGCAGGCGTCGGCGGGCACGGTCTCGTTCTCGGCATGGGCCTTGAACTCGCGCGCGACGACCACGTCCGAGGGCAGCAGGATGGCGCAGCCGGCCGCCTCGGCCTTTTCCATGATCTCGCGGGCGGTGTCGGCCATGTCATGCTCGGCCAGCGATTTGCCCACGTCGATACCTTTCGCGGCAAGGAAGGTGTTGGCCATGCCGCCGCCGATCACCAGGTGATCGACCTTCGCCACCAGGTTGCCCAGCAGGTCCAGCTTGGTCGAGACCTTGGCGCCGCCGACCACGGCGACCACCGGGCGCTCCGGGTCGCCCAGGGCGGCCTCCAGCGCCTCCAGCTCGGCCTGCATCAGCCGGCCGGCGGCCGAGGGCAGCAGTTTCGCGATCCCCTCGGTCGAGGCATGCGCGCGGTGCGCGGCCGAGAAGGCGTCGTTGACATAGACATCCCCCAGCGCGGCCAGAGCGGCGGCCATGACCGGGTCGTTCTTTTCTTCGCCCGCGTGGAAGCGGGTGTTCTCCAGCAGCAGCACGTCGCCCTCGCTGAGCGCGGCCACCGCCTGCTTGGCGGGCAGGCCGATGCAGTCCTCGGCGAAGAGCACGCCGCGCCCCAGCGCCTTCTCCAGCGCCGGGATCACCACCTTGAGGCTCATCTCCGGCACGACCTGGCCCTTGGGGCGGCCGAAATGGGCCAGCAAAACCGGCTTGCCGCCCTTTTCGAGGATGTCCTTGACGGTTGGGACGATGCGCTCGATCCGGGTGGCGTCGGTGACGTGGCCGTCCTCGACCGGCACGTTGATGTCCACGCGCACTAGCACGACCTTTCCGGCCAGATCCATGTCGTCGAGGGTTTTCCAGGCCATGCGCATAATCCCTTTTGCGAAACGTGTCGCCATCTATTCACCCATTCGTGTCGCGGGCGTCAACTGCCGCGGCATCAATGTGGCTTTTCTTCGCGGTCGGCTCGCACTAGGGTCCGGCGAAACCGGAAGAGGAGAACGGCATGGCCGAGATCAAGGATCCCGAGAACACCATCATCATGGAACTCAAGGACGGCCGCGTGGTGATCGAGCTGCTGCCCGACATCGCGCCCAAGCATTGCGAGCGGATGAAGGAACTGGCCCGCGCCGGCGCCTATGACAACGTGGTCTTCCACCGCGTCATCGACGGCTTCATGGCGCAGACCGGCGACGTCAAGCACGGCAATGCCGAGAAGGATTTCGACCTGCGCCGCGCCGGCACCGGCGGCTCGGACCTGCCCGACCTGCCGGCCGAGTTTTCCGGCATCCCGCATGACCGCGGCACGCTGGGCGCGGCGCGCTCGCAGAACCCGAACTCGGCCAACAGCCAGTTCTTCATCAACTTCGCCGACAACCATTTCCTGAACCGCCAGTACACGGTCTATGGCCGGGTGATCGAGGGCATGGAATTCGTCGACAACATCACCCGCGGCGAGCCGCCCGCGACCCCCGACCGCATGGTCAGCGTCAAGGTGGCCGCCGATGCGTAAGCTTGCCCTGATCCTGGCCCTGGCCGCCGGGCCCGCCGCCGCCTCCGGCATCGAGATCGAGGTCGAGGGCGAGGCCCAGGGGACAATCGCCATCGACCTGTTCGAGGATATCGCGCCGCAACACGCCGAGCGCATCACCACCCTGGCCGCCCAGGGCGCCTATGACGGGGTGGTCTTTCACCGGGTGATCGACGGCTTCATGGCGCAGACCGGCGACGTGGAGTTCGGCAAGCTGGGCATGGACATGCGCATGGCGGGCCGGGGCGGCTCGGACCTGCCGGACCTGCCGGCCGAGTTCTCGGACAAGCCGTTCGAGCGCGGCGTGGTGGGCATGGCCCGCGCGCAGGACCCGAACTCGGCCAACTCGCAGTTCTTCATCATGTTCGCGCCGGGCCGGTTCCTGGACGGTCAGTACACCGTGGTGGGCGAGGTCACCGAGGGCATGGAGGTGGTCGATGCCATCAAGCGCGGCGAGGGCCGCAACGGCGCGGTGCTGGGCCAGCCCGACGTGATGGTCAAGGTCACCCCGGTCGAGTAACCGGCGCGGCAGTCCGATTGCGCGGCCTTGCGGCCGCACGCCTTTACGGGGAAACGCGGGCCGATGGCCCGCGTTTCGGATTGGGGCTGTCCGCCCCAAACCCCGAGGATATTTGGGAACAGAAGAAGAGGGGCTTCTTCCCTGTCCGGGTCAGTCGGCCAGGACGACGAGGGCGTGGCGTTTCTTGCCGGCGCTGAGCTTGATCGGCTCGGCCAGGGCCGCGGCGTCGATCATCAGCCCCGCGTCGGTCAGCGGCGCGTCGTTCAGCCGGGCGCCGTGATCGGCGATCAGGCGCTTGGCCTCCTTGCCCGACTTGGTGAGCCCCGAGCGGGTGATGAGCTGTACCACCGAGATGCCGTCGCCGATCTCGTCCGCGGTCAGTTCCAGGGTGGGCAGATCGTCGCCCGTGCCGCCCTTTTCGAACACCTCGCGCGCGGTGGCCTCGGCGGCTTGCGCCGCCTCGCGGCCGTGGCAGAGCGTTGTGACCTCGTTCGCCAGCACGATCTTGGCCTCGTTGATCTCGGAGCCTTCCAGCGCGCCCAGGCGGTCGCATTCCTCGACGGGCAGCTCGGTGTAGAGCTTGAGAAAGCGGCCGACATCGGCGTCGGTGGTGTTGCGCCAGAACTGCCAGAACTCATAGGGGCTGCGCATGTCGGCGTTCAGCCAGATCGCGCCGTCGGCGGTCTTGCCCATCTTCTTGCCGTCCGAGGTGGTCAGCAGCGGCGAGGTCAGGCCGAAGACCTCGTGGTCGATCACCCGGCGCGTCAGGTCGATGCCGTTGACGATGTTGCCCCACTGGTCCGAGCCGCCCATCTGCAGCCGGCAGCCGTAGCGGCGGTTGAGCTCCAGGAAGTCATAGGCCTGCAGGATCATGTAGTTGAATTCGAGGAAGGACAGCGACTGCTCGCGGTCCAGCCGCGATTTCACCGACTCGAACGACAGCATCCGGTTGACCGAGAAATGCCGCCCGATGTCGCGCAGGAAGTCGAGGTAGTTCAGGTCGTCCAGCCACTCGGCGTTGTTCAGCATCAAGGCGTCGCTCGCCCCGCCGCCGAAGGTCAGGTACTTGTCGAAGACCTGCCGGATGCCGGTGATGTTGCCCTCGATCTGCTCGGGCGTCAGCAGCGGGCGCTCGTCGGCGCGGAACGAGGGGTCGCCCACCTTGGTTGTGCCCCCGCCCATCAGCACGAGCGGCTTGTGCCCGGTCTTCTGCAGCCAGCGCAGCATCATGATCTGGATGAGCGACCCCACGTGCAGCGATTTCGCCGTGGCGTCGAAGCCGATATAGGCCGGAACCACGCCTTGGATCAGGGCCTCGTCCAGCCCCTGATAATCGGTGCAGTCGGCCAGGAAGCCGCGCTCGATCATCACGCGCATGAAGTCTGATTTCGGGTGGTAGGTCATCGGTTCTCTTGTCCATCGGGTTGGTTTCGGTCACTCCTATACCGGTGGGGGCTGACGAGGGGAAGGCCATGTTGAAAACGGGCGCTCTGCGGGCGTTGGGGGCGATGTCCGGGACGTCGCTGGATGGCGTCGATGCGGCGGTGGTGGAAACCGACGGAGAGGCGATCCTGTCCTTCGGCGAGACCGCCTACCGGCCCTACGGCGCAGAGGAGCGCGCGACGATCGCCGCGGCGCTGGGCGCCTGGCCGGGCGATCCCGGCGTGGAGGCGGCCGCCGAGGTGGTTGAGACCGCCCATGCCGCCGTGCTGTCGGGCTTCGGCGAGGTCGAGCTGGTCGGCTTCCACGGCCAGACCCTGGCCCATGATCCGCGCGGGCGGGGCACGCACCAGGCCGGCGACGGGCGCGTTCTGGCCGAGGTGCTGGGCCTGCCGGTGGTCTGGGATTTCCGCAGCTCCGACGTGGAGTTGGGCGGCGAGGGCGCGCCGCTGGCGCCCTTCTTCCACTTCGCGTGCGCGAAATGGATCGGGGCCGATGCGCCGGTGGCCTTCCTCAACCTCGGCGGCGTGGGCAACCTGACCTGGGTCGATCCCGCGCGGCCCGCGCCCGAGGCCGAGGGCGCGCTGCTGGCCTTCGACACCGGCCCGGCGAATGCGCCGCTGAACGACCTGATGCAGGCGCGCCTGGGCCGCGAGTGCGACCGCGACGCCGAGTTGGCCGCGCAGGGCGTGCCCGACGAAGAAGTGATCGAGGCGGTGCTCTCCCATCCCTATTTCCTGCGTATCCCGCCGAAATCGCTGGACCGCGACGCCTTCGGCGACCTGGCCGCCCGGGTGGCGCACCTGGGCGACGCCGATGCCGCCGCCACGCTGACCGCGCTGCCCGCCGCCTGCGTGGCGCGCGGGCTGGAACATTGCCCCGAGCCGCCCGAGCGCCTGCTGGTCACCGGCGGCGGGCGCAAGAACCCGCTGATGATGGAGATGCTGATCGAACGTTGCGGCCTGCCTGCGGTGCAGGTCGAGGAGGTCGGCCTCGACGGCGACATGCTGGAGGCGCAGGCCTTCGCCTATCTCGCGGTGCGGGTGGCGCGCGGCCTGCCCACTTCCTGCCCTTCGACCACGGGCGTGGCGGCGGCGGTGGGCGGGGGGCAGATCAGCCGCCCGGCGCGCTGACCTCGCCTTCTTCTTGGGAAAAATACTCAACTCCCGCCCGCGCCGCGCAGGCTGGCGCCGGGCAGGATGCGCCCCCGTCAGCCCCGGGGGATGTCGAAGCCGGGCGGGGCCATCTCGAACCCCTCGAACTGGAATCCCGGGCTGACGGTGCAGCCGACCAGCGTGAAGGCGCCCAGGGGGCGGGCCGATTGCCAGTGATGCGCGGGCACGATGTGCTGGGGCAGGGCGCCCGCGGCGAAATCCGGGCCGAGCAGCAGGTCGCGCGCCGGGCCGGCGTCGCTCTCGGCGACCGACAGCATCAGCGGCTCGCCCGCGTAGAAATGCCAGACCTCGGCGGCGTCGGCCCGGTGCCAGTGGCTGCGCTGGCCCGCCTCCAGCAGGTAGTAGATCGCCGTGCCCGCGGGCCGGCCGGGGCCGGCATCGCGCCAGGTCTCGGCGTACCAGCCGCCCTCGGGATGGGGCCGGAGGTTCAGCCTCGCGATGATGTCCTGCGCCTGCATGGGCCCTCCTGTTCGCGGGGCGGTTAGAGCGCGTGAAACAGCCGCCGTTCCAGGGCCGGGAAATCGCCCTCCACCACGTCCCAGTCGCCCTCGGCGGCCAGGTCGGTGGTTTGGTTGGGGCCGTGCTCGGCGGGGCGGGGGACGAAGCCGGTCTTCAGCCCCGCGGCCTGCGCCGCCGCCAGGTCGTCGTTATGGGCGGCGACCATCATCACCTCGCCAGGCGCCAGCCGCAGCGCGGCGCAGGCGGCGAGGTAGACCTCGGGCTTGGGCTTGTAGTCGCGGGCGATGTCGGCGCCGAGGATGCAGTCCCAGGGCAGCCCGGCGTGCCGCGCCAGATGCGCCATCAGCGCGATGGAGCCGTTGGAGCAGGGGGCGATGACGGCGTGCCGCTTCAGCCCCGTCAGCCCCGGAACCACGTCGGGCCAGGGCTCCAGCCTCTCCCATGCGTGGTTGAGGTGATCGGGGTCGGGGCAGGTCACGCCGAAATCGGCGCAGACCTTCAGCAGGTTCTCCCGGTGCAGGTCGTCGAGCGCCACGTAGCCGCGGTTGCCGGACCGGACACGCTCCATCGCGGGCTGGTACTCGGCCCGCCAGGCATCGGCGAAGGCCAGCGCGTCGACCTGCGGCAATTCGGCCGCCACCTCGCGCGCGATGGAGCTGCGCCAGTCCACGCAGGTGCCGAAGACGTCGAAGATGAGGGCCTGGATCATGCGGATACGTTGCCGGTTAAGTCACGGATGTTCAATTGTTACATGGTCGAGATCACGACGGATGCACTGATCGAGCGCGAAGATTAATCCATTGAGTTCAAGAGGGTAGGCCGCGAAATCAGCGGTTTCCGAACTTCCATCCCAATCGTTCGATATATTCCTAATTTCTTCCCGTGTGCGTTTCTCATTCACTTCGTACTCGTATCGCCACTTTTCAAAACAGTGCCGCCACGCTTTCGTCAGCTTACACATGCACGAATAATCTACGTGACCGCGGTATCTTTCCTCCGCGATTGAAATGAGGCTCGTTTGGTGGTTCTGGGGGATTCTTGTCCAAAGGTCGTAGTATTCGTGCCCCCGGCAGGTGGTGTCGGTCCAGAGCAGGAGTGCCGCCTTCAGGTAGATTTCGAGCGACAGAACAGAAAGAACAACGGAGCTCGGCCCGTAGTCGTCAAGTTTTCGGGAAAGGGCCTCTGCTGCCAAATGATATTTTCTCGCTGTATCGACGCGCCGCGCGACCTTTTCGATAGTCTCCATGAAATCGGCCTTTTCAGAGCAACTCTTGCTCGGTGCGAACAAGAAAACAGCCCCACAGATCTGTGGGG
>JBNGCX010000094.1:0-8176 GCA_049974865.1 Paracoccaceae bacterium | reverse complement strand
GCCCCTGCTTCTCCATTCTCGCCTGGACGGCTTTCCTTCGACGCTCGAATTCGCTGGCGCTGAAGTGCGTTGGCATCCGATTTCCCCCCGTCAATACCGCAAGCGGCTCAAGTTTTGGCATGTCAAAATGTATTCCATAATGAATGAGCAAGCAACCGCGTCCCAAACGTGACCGCGCGCTGAGCGCCAAGGCAACCTTCATGCTTGGAATGGGGTCATCTAGCGAACTCGGCCCGAGTGGGACGCCTGCGCTCTCACGACAGCAGCAATTAACGGCATTCCACCCGGCCATTTCAGAACGCACTCTGAAACTACCCGTTTGGCGCTGGTTCCTGATGAAAGGTTTCCGCCGTCGCTTAAAACCTCGTCGCATTCTCTCGACTCACGGCCCGCTGCCCGCATTCGAGCTCGATTCGCCAAGGGACCGCGGATCGCCGTCGATCCGATGCGGGACGCGGATTGATCCGGAAATTCACCGTCGGCACGACCTTCCCCAGCTTGATGGAGTCGATGCATGCCCGCACTCGAAAGGGGGCCAATTCCGTTGCGTGCGCGGCTTCCCGCAGGTTTGCCCCCCGCAAAGACCCAAAGCGGGTCTCAAGCCGGAGAATGGGAGGTCCACTGGGGTCGCTGTCACGGCGGGCGCCACGCCAGAGGTCCTGTGAATGATTCCCAGTGACAGAAAACTGCCGGAGTTGCTCTTGCGCGGACATGGCTTTCTTGCGGGGGCATTCGCGCCGAGAAGACGCGCCTCTCAGCGCACCCGTTCCCGCCACAGGGTGAACAACCCGGCCGCGATCACGATCCCGGCCCCGATGGCCACGTTGGGCGCCAGCGTCTCGCCAAAGACGGTGAGCCCCAGCGCGCTGGCGAAGACCAGTTGCAGATAGGCGAAGGGCTGGACGGAACTGGCCTCGGCCACCTCGTAGCACTTGATCAGCAGGAAGTGACCCAGCGCGCCGGTCAGGCACAGCAGGCCCATCCAGCCCCAGTCGGGGGCGCTCATCGGTTCCCAGACCCACAGGCCAACGGCGGTCATGGCGATGGCGCCCATGACACCGGTCCAGAAGAAGCTGGTGGCAGCCGTGTCGCGCCGCGCGGCGTAGCGGGTGAGCAGCCCGTAGAGCGCGAACATCAGAGCCGCGGCCAGCGGAATCAGCGCGGCGGGCGAGAACACCCGGATGCCGGGCTGCAGGATGATCATCACGCCGAGGAAGCCCACCCCGATGGCCGCCCAGCGCCGCCAGCCCACCTTCTCGCCCAGTACCGGGCCCGAGAGCGCCGCGATCAGCAGCGGGTAGCTGGCAAAGACGGCGTGGCTTTCCACCAGCCCCAGCGCCACGAAGCCCGCGACCATCACGCAGATCTCGCCGGCCAGCAGCAGCCCGCGGAAAGCCTGCAGGACGGGCTGCGAGGTGGCGGCCGCGGCGCGGATGCCGGCCTTGCGGCTGGCCACGGCGATTACGAAGGCGGCGAAGAACCAGTAGCGGATCATCACCACCATCAGCACGTTGTATTCGCCGGCCAGATGGCGCGACAGGCCGTCCTGCATGGCGAAGACGAAGGTGGTGGCGATCATCAGCAGGATGCCGAGGCGGGGATTGGGTTCTGTCATTCCGGCAGCCTTGCGCAGGTCATGTGGCGTTTGCGGCCGAAGCCGGGGCGGCGTTCGACGTCGAAGCCTGCGGCCTCCAGCCCGCGCCGGACGAAACCCGCCGCCGTATAGGTGGCCGCGGTGCCGCCGGGCGCGGTGTGGCGGGCGACCTCGGCCATCAGTTCGGGGCCCCATAGCTCGGGGTTCTTGGCGGGCGAAAACCCGTCGAGGAACCACGCATCGGCGCGGTTTCGCCAGCGGGGCAGCGTCTGGCGCGCGTCGCCGATGATGATCTCGGCCTTCAGGTCGTCGGTTTCGAACCGGGTTTGCCCGACCGCCCAGGCGGCAAGTAGCGGCCCCGCCACGGCGCGCGCCTCGGGGAAGGCGGCGAGGGCGCGGGCCATTTCGTCGGCCTGCATGGGGAAGGCTTCGAAACTGGTGAAACGCAGCGGGCTTGCGGTGCCGCTTTCACGCCAGGCGATCAGGGCGGCCAGCATGTTCAGCCCGGTGCCGAAGCCCAGCTCGGCGATGTGAAAGCCGGGGCGGAACCGCGCCGGCAGGTCGTTGCCCGACAGAAAGACGTGGCGCGTCTCTGCCAGCCCGTTCTCCAGCGAGAAGTACGGGTCGTCGAAGCGCTGCGACACCGGGATGGCGCCGTCTTTCCATTCAAGTTCTGCGTGCTGGTCAGCGGTCATGGGATGTCTTAGGTCTGGACGGCGCGACAATGGTCAAGGCGGGGACAAATGGCAACGGCGGATGTGACGGTGATGGGGGCGGGCGCCTTCGGGCTGGCGGTGGCCTATGCCTGCGCCGCGCGGGGCGCCCGCGTGCGGGTGATCGAAAAACGCCGGGTGGGCGCGGGATCGTCGGGCGGTCTGGTCGGTGCGCTGGCCCCGCATGTGCCCGAGAACTGGAACGACAAGAAGGCCTTCCAGTTCGAAAGCCTGGTCATGGCAGAGGAATTCTGGGCGGGCGTCGCGGCCGCCGGGGGCGTCTCGCCCGGCTATGGACGGGTCGGGCGGCTGCAGCCCATCCCGGATGATCGCGCGCTGGAGTTGGCGCGCGCCCGGCAGCACAGCGCCGCCGAGCTGTGGCAGGGCAAGGCCGCGTGGCGCGTGGTGCCGGCGGGTGATTTCGCGGACTGGGTGCCGCAGAGCCCGACCGGCTGGCTGATCCACGACACGCTGAGCGCGCGCATGCATCCGCGTCGCGCCTGCGACGCGCTGGCCGCGGCGCTGCAGGCGCTGGGCGGCGAGATCGTTCTGGGCGAGGGCCGGGCCGAAGGACAGGTGGTCTGGGCCACGGGATACGAGGGCCTCCTGGCGCTTTCGGAGGAACTTGGCCGGCCGGTGGGCAACGGGGTGAAGGGGCAGGCGATGCTGCTGGACTTCGACGCCCGCGACAAGCCGCAGCTCTACGCCGACGCGCTGCACATCGTGCCCCACGCCGACGGGACGGTGGCGATCGGCTCGACCTCTGAGCGCGAATTCGACGCGCCTGACAAAACCGACGCGCAGCTCGACGAGATTCACGCCCGGGCACTGGCGGCCTTCCCGGTGCTCGAAGGCGCGCACGTGCTGGAACGCTGGGCCGGCGTGCGCCCCCGTGCCAAGAGCCGCGCACCGATGCTGGGGCCCTGGCCCGGCCGCCCGGGCCATTTCATCGCCAATGGCGGCTTCAAGATCGGCTTCGGCATGGCGCCCAAGGTGGGGCAGGTGATGGCCGATCTGCTTCTGGAGGGGCGCGACGCCATCCCCGATGGCTTCCGGGTGGAGGCCAGCCTCTAGCCCCTTCTTCTTGGGAAAATACGCGCTGTCCCGCGGGGCGATTCAGCGCCTCCGGCGGGAGTGTTCGGGCCAAGAAGAAGGGGGTCAGGTTTCGGCCTCGGCGGTCATGCATTGCCGCCCGTCGGGGCCGCGCGCCCAGAGCGTGGTGCCCTTCAGGCAGAGGGTGGCGGGTTCGAAATCCATCAGCGGCGCGGTGGCGCGGAACGCGAAGGTCCTGAGCGTGCCGAGGTGGCGCGTGGCCATCAGCATCAGCAGTTGCGCCAAAAGGGGGGCGTGCACGACGAGGCCGGCGTAGCCCTCGACCTCGCGGCAGTAGTCGCGGTCATAGTGGATGCGGTGGCCGTTGAATGTCAGCGCCGAATAGCGGAAGAGCAGCGTCGGCGAAAACCGGGCCTCTTCGGAAAGGTTCTCATCGCTAGGGGCTACCGGCGGCTGCGGCTGCGCCGCGGCGGGGTTCGGGTCTTCGCGGTAGACGAGATCCTGCCATTCGGTGACGCAAAGCGTGCCCTCCTGCCGGATCTCGTGGCGCAGGGTGACAAAGGCCAGCGGGCCGGTGCGCCCCTGCTTCTGCGCGACCTTCTCGATAGTGGTGGTCTTCTCGGCTGCGATCCCGGCGCGCAGCGGCGTGGCGAAGGCCAGCCTGCCGCCGGCCCACATCCGGCGGGGCAGGCCGAGATCGGGGATGAAGGAGCCGGTTTTCGGGTGGCCGTCGCGGCCCAGGCGATGGGGCGGCAGGGCCTCCCAGAAATAGACCTGGTGGAAGAAAGGGGGCAGCGGGTCGCCCGCCCCCGGCGGGGCGCCGCGGAGCGCCAGCGTCGCGTGCAGCGCGGCGGCGCGGGCCGGGTCGAGCGGGTCGCTGAGCGTTGGCGTTTCTCCGGTGGCTGGGTGCATGTTGGCCACGCTAGTTTCAGCCCACCCGGGAGGCAATAGATGAACCCAACCGTCACCGCGCTTGACCACCTGGTGCTGACCGTGTCCGATCAGGACCGCAGCGTTGAATTCTATACCAAAGTGCTGGGCATGGAGGCCGAGGCCTTCCACCCCGCCGACGGCTCCACCCGCATGGCGTTGAAATTCGGGTCTCAGAAGATCAACCTGCACGTGGCCGGGCGCGAGTTCGACCCCAAGGCGCGGGAGCCCATGCCCGGCTCGGCCGATCTGTGTTTTCTGTCGGACGTGCCGATCGCGGGCTTGCTGGCGCATTTCGAGAAGGCCAACGTGCGGGTCGAAGAGGGGCCCGTGGCGCGCACCGGGGCCACGGGGCCGATCACCTCGGTCTATATCCGCGACCCCGACGGCAACCTGATCGAGATATCGAACCGCGCCTAGCGGGCGATCTCGGCCTTCAGCGCCTCCATCAAGGCGGCAAGCGCCTTTTCGTAGCGCTCGTTCGTCAGGCGGCCGGCGCCGTCGAACTGGCCCTTGGCCTGCCCCACCAGGACCTCCGGCCCCGGCAGGAGCCGCGGCCGGAAAGGGACGAGGCAGAGCCGCAGGGCGAATTGCGTGCGCTCGCCGCCCGCCCGGCCGCCGGTGGCGGACATGATGGCCACCGGCTTGTCCTTCCACGGGTTGCCCTCGGTCCGGCTGACCCAGTCGAGCGCGTTTTTCAGAACCCCCGAGACCGACTTGTTGTATTCCGGCCCCGAGATCACCACCGCATCCGCCGCCGCGATCTGATCGGCGAGGCGCTGAACCTCGGGCGGGATGCCCTGCGCATCCTCCAGGTCGCCGTCGTAGAGCGGCAGGCGCAGGTCGGCCACGGTGAATTCCGCGGGGTGGAACAGCCGCGCGGCCTCGTGCATGAGCTTGCGGTTGTATGAGCCCGCGCGCAGCGAGCCGGAAATGCCGAGAAGGGTGGTGCGGGCGGCCATGACGTCTCCTTGTTCTTTTGCCACAACCTAGAGGGCCGGGCACGGTGCGCAACCCGGGCTTGCCCTTGGGCAGGCGATGGCGCAGGGTCGGCGCGGATGACAGCCGGAGAGAGGTGAAGATGGCACGGCATGGCGGGCAGATCCTGGCGGACCAACTGGCGATCGAGGGCGTGAAGCGGGTGTTCTCGGTGCCGGGCGAGAGTTTCCTGGCCGCGCTGGACGGACTCTACGACGCGGGCATCACCAATATCGTCTGCCGCCACGAGGGCGGCGCGGCGATGATGGCCGAGGCCTATGGCAAGCTGACCGGAGAGCCGGGCGTGCTGTTCGTCACCCGCGGGCCGGGGGCGACCAATGCCTCGTCGGGGCTGCATGTGGCCAAGCAGGACAGCACGCCCATGGTGATCTTCGTAGGCCAGATTGCGCGCGGGCACCGCGACCGCGAGGCGTTCCAGGAGGTGGACTACCGCGCCTTCTTCGGCCCGCTGGTGAAATGGGCCGCCGAGGTGGACCAGACCGAGCGCCTGCCGGAATACGTCTCTCGCGCTTTCAACGTGGCGCGCTCGGGGCGGCCGGGGCCGGTGGTGCTGGCCCTGCCCGAGGACATGCTGAGCGCGGCGGCGGATGCCGAGAACCGCCCCGCCGCCGTCCCTGCACCCGCGGCGGTGACAGGGGCGCAGGTCCAGGCGGTGATGGACGCGCTGTCCGGGGCCGAGCGGCCGCTGGTGGTGGCGGGCGGGCCGGGCTGGTCGGCGCAGGCGGCGGCGGATCTGGCGGGTTTCGCCGGGCGGTTCGACCTGCCGGTGGCCGTGTCTTTCCGCCGGCAGGATTACATGGACAACCGGCTGCCGCATTACGTGGGCGACCTCGGCGTGGGGATGAACCCAAAGCTGGGCGCGCGGCTGCGGCAGGCCGACCTGGTGCTGGCGCTGGGCACGCGGCTGGGGGATATCCCGACCGGCGGTTACGAATTGCTGGACCCTGCGGCCCCCGGTACCCGCATCGTACATGTGCATCCCGATGCGGGCGAGTTGGGGCGGGTCTATCGCCCCGATCCCGGCATCGCGGTCAGTGCGCCGGCGCTGCTGGCCGAACTGGCGCAGGCCGAGGGCCCGGCCCCGCGCTGGGCGGAGTGGACCCGCGCCGCGCGCACCGATTACGTGGCCTGGCAGACGCCCAAGGAAACGCCCGGCGCGGTCAAGATGGAAAACGTGGTGCGCTGGCTCTCCGCGCATCTGCCAGAGGATGCCATCGTGACCAACGGCGCGGGGAACTACGCCGCCTGGCTGCACCGCTATTTCACCTTCAAGGGGTACCGATCGCAGCTCGCGCCGACCTCTGGGTCGATGGGTTACGGCTTCCCGGCGGCGATCTCGGCCAGCATTGAGCATCCCGGCCGCACCGTGGTCTGCATGGCCGGCGACGGCTGTTTCCAGATGACGCTGAACGAGTTCTCCACCGCCATGCAGCACGGCGCGAAGCCGGTCGTCATCGTGGCCAATAACGGCCGGTACGGCACGATCCGCATGCACCAGGAGCGCAACTATCCGGGCCGGGTCAGCGGCACCGACCTTGCCAATCCCGACTACGCCGCCCTTGCGCGCGCCTATGGCGGGCATGGCGAGGTGGTGGAGCGCGACGCGGAATTTCCGGCGGCCTTCGCCCGCGCCGCGGCGTCCGGCGTGCCCGCGGTGGTGGAGCTCAGGCTCGACCCGCAGGCGCTGAGCACCGCGCTGACGCTGGACGAGACGCGGGCGGCCGGGCAGGCTAAAGCCCGCTGAGCCAGCCCGCGACCAGCGGCGCCAGGATGGCGGTGAGGATCGCGTTCAGCCCCATGCCGATGCCGGCGAAGGCGCCCGCGGTTTCGTTGACCTGAAAGGCACGGGCGGTGCCGATGCCATGCGCCGCCACCCCCACGGCGAAACCGCGTGCGCGCCAGTCGCGGATTCGCAGCAGGTTCATCATCGGCGTGACCACGATGGCGCCGATGATGCCAGTCAGGATCACCAGGACGGCGGTCAGCGTGGGCGAGCCGCCGATCTGTTCGGAAATGCCCAGCGCCACCGGAGCGGTCGCCGATTTCGGCGCCAGCGACAGCAGGGTCTCGCCCCGCACGCCCAGCGCCCAGGCGATGCCCAGCGCGCTGAGGATCGCGGTGACCGACCCCGCCAGCAGGGCCGCGATCAGCGGCAGCGCCGCCCGGCGGACATGGGAGAGATTGGCGAAAAGCGGCGCGGCCAGCGCCACCGTGGCCGGGCCCAGCATGAAATGCACGAATTGGGCGCCCTCGAAATACGTGGCGTAGGGCGTGTCGCTGGCCCAGAGCACGGCCGCCAGGATCACCACCGCGATCAGCACCGGGTTGACGTAAGGCTTGCGCCCCGAGGCGCGGGACAGTCCGTCACCGATGACATAGGCGCCCAGGGTGGCGGCAAGCCACAGCAGCGGCGTTTCGGAAAGGTAGCTCCAGATCTCGGCGAACTCGGTCATTCCGCGTCCCCCGTCAGCCGCAGCATGGCCACGAACACGCCTGCGCCGACGGCGATGGCCAGCACCGTGCTGCCGATCAGCGCCAGCAATAGCGGCCCGCCCTGCGCGCCCAGCTTGTCAAGATGGCCCACCACGCCTACACCGGCGGGAACGAAAAGAAGCGACAGATGCGCCAGCAGTCCGTTGGCGGTGGGCTGCACCGCGCGGGCCAGTCCGGGCCAGACGAGAAAGGCCAGCACCAGTGCCGCCAGCCCGAGCACCGGGCCGGGCAGGGGCAGCGAGAGGGCACGGGCGGTGATTTCGCCGGCCAGCTGGAACAGCAGAAGAAGGGTGAGGTGCAGGATCATCGGGCGCTCCGTTGCTTTGGCGTGATGCTACGGTGGCGGCGCCGGCGATCAAGCCTGCAAATGCAAAACGGGGGGCGCGCGCCCCCC
>JBNGCX010000093.1:0-8374 GCA_049974865.1 Paracoccaceae bacterium | reverse complement strand
ACAACGAGAAAATCCGGCCGCCGCCGGATCGGGAGAACGCTTTCGCGAGGGCAAGTGGCGGAGGAGGTGGGATTCGAACCCACGGTACGCTTTCACGCACGCCGGTTTTCAAGACCGGTGCAATCGACCACTCTGCCACTCCTCCGGCTCGGGGCGGCCCCGCTCACGGGAGATACGATTTTGCCGCGCGAACGGCCAGCCGAAAATCGCTTCCCGGCGCCGCGCGGCCTTTTCTTGGGCCGGCCCTCCCGGTATCATGCCGCCAAACCTGCCCCAAAAGGGGTGAAACAGGCAACCGCGCTGCACCGGACAGGCCCGAAAACGGGTTCGCCGGCGCCTGTGCGCAATAACACGGGGGCAAGCATGGCAGGATTTCCGATCGCGCGGGCGGCACTGGTACTGGGGGCGACGCTCGCGCTTGCCGGCTGCCAGGACGGCACCGCCCTGTTCAAGAAAAAGGAGACCGACGCCGCCGAGCCCGCCTCGACCCGGCTGGTGGAGCGCGACGTCGAGGCGCCCGAGGTGTTCCAAGTCACCGAGGCGGGGCTCTGGGACGGGCGGCCCTCGCTGGGCGGCGTCTGGGTCGCCTATCCCGGCGTCACCGATCCCGAGCGGGTGATCATCCGCAACGAGGCCAACGGCAAGTTCGTCATCGGCGCGCTGTTCCGCCGCGAGCGCGAGAATCCCGGGCCGAAGCTGCAGGTCTCGTCGGACGCCGCGGCTGCGCTGGGGCTGGTCGCGGGCCAGCCCACGCCGCTCAACGTCACCGCCCTGCGCCGCGAGGAGGTGCAGCAAGAGCCGCCGGCCGAGGAAACCGCCGCGCTGGAAGAGCCCGAGACGATCGAGGCCGAGCCGCTCGATCCCATCGCCTCGGCCGCCGCGGCCATCGACAAGGCCGAGGGCGAGCCGGCCGGGGAAGACGCCGCTGGCGCCGAGGTCCCCGAGGCGGCCGCGGCCGCCGCCCCCGCCCCCAAGCCGAAACCGGCGCCCAAGCCCCAGCCGAGCAAGCTGAAGAAACCCTTCATCCAGATCGGCATCTTCAGCGTTCAGGACAACGCCGACCGCACCGGCGCCACGCTGCGCAAGGCCGGCATCCTGCCCACGATCCTGAAGCAGGAAAGCCGCGGCAAGACCTTCTGGCGCGTAATCGTGGGCCCCGCCGGCAGCACCGGCGAACGCGCCGAGCTGCTGAAGAAGATAAAGGGCCTGGGCTACGCGGACGCCTATTTCGTGACCAACTGAGCCCACGCCGACGCACAAGGACTGAGCCATGCGCTTTCTGACGATCCTGCTGACCGGGCTGGCCGCGGCACTGCTGCTGACGGCCCCGGCCCGCGCCTTCGAGACCCGCGCCACCGCGGCCTACGTGATTGACCAGACCACGGGCACCGTGCTGCTGAGCAAGAACGCCGACATGCCCCTGCCGCCGGCCTCGATGTCCAAGCTGATGACGCTGAACATGCTGTTCGAGGCGCTGCGCGACGGCCGGGTCACGCTGGACACGCGGTTCTCGGTCTCGACCAGGGCCAAGGAAATGGGCGGCTCCACCATGTTCCTGGACGAACAGGACCGCCCCCGCGTCGAGGACCTGATCAAGGGCATCGTCGTGCAGTCGGGCAACGACGCCTGCGTGGTGGTGGCCGAGGGGCTCGCCGGCACCGAAGAGGCCTTTGCCCGGCTGATGACCGAGCGCGCGCAGGCGTTGGGGATGACGCAGTCGACCTTCGCCAATGCCAGCGGCTGGCCGCATCCCAACCAGCGCATGTCGATGAAGGACCTGGCGACCCTGGCCAACCGCCTGATCACCGAGTTCCCGGAATATTACGGATATTTCTCGCTGACCGAGTTCGGTTTCGACGAGCGCGCGCCCAAGAACCGCTACAACCGCAACCCGCTGCTGACGCTGGGCATCGGCGCCGACGGGCTGAAGACCGGGCACACGCAGGAGGCCGGCTATGGCCTCGTCGGCTCGGCCCGGCAGGGCGACCGCCGCGTGATCCTGGTGGTCTCGGGGCTGAACTCGGCCGAGGAGCGCGCCGAGGAAGGCGAGCGCATCGTCAACTGGGCCTTCCGCCAGTTCGTGCAGAAGACCGTGGTCGACAAGGGCACCCGGCTGGCAACCGCCCCGGTCTGGCTGGGCGCGGCGCGCGCCGTGGGCGTCGTCGCCGGCGAGGATATCAACCTGCTGGTTCCCGCCCTGCTGCAGGAAGAGGTCCAGGCCAAGGTCACCTATGACTCGCCGCTGGAGGCGCCCATCGCCGCCGGCCAACAGATCGCCACGCTGGAGGTCGACATGCCGGGGATGGAAACCGTCGAGGTGCCGCTGGTGGCCGAGCGGGCCGTCGCCCGGGGCGGTTTCCTGCCCCGGCTGCGCACCGCGGCCGAGGTGCTGCTGCGCAAGCTCATCGGCGAGGCTCAGGCCCTGAATTGATGCCCCAGCGCGGCCTGTTCATCACTTTCGAGGGCATCGACGGCTCGGGCAAGTCCACGCAGGCCCGGCTGCTGGCCGAGCACCTGCGCGCCGAGGGCCGCGACGTGGTGCTGACGCGCGAGCCCGGCGGCTCGCCCGGCGCCGAGGAGATCCGCCGCCTGGTGCTGGAGGGCGACCCCGAGCGCTGGTCGGCCGAGACCGAGATCCTGCTGTTCACCGCCGCCCGCCGCGACCACCTGGAAAAGACCATCGCGCCCGCGCTGGAGGCCGGCCAGGTGGTGATCTGCGACCGCTTCGCCGATTCCACCCGCATCTACCAGGGCATCACCCGGGGCGACCTGCGCGGCCTTGTGGACGATCTGCACGCCATGATGATCGGGCGCGAGCCCGACCTGACCTTCGTCATCGACATGGACCCTGCCCTGGGCCTGTCCCGCGCCAAGGGCCGCAACGGCACCGAGGAACGGTTCGAGGATTTCGGCGAGGGCATGCAGGCGCAAATGCGTGCGGCCTTCCTGGCGCTGGCGGGCGAGTTTCCCGGCCGCTGCGTGGTGGTCGACGGCACCCGCGGCATCGAAGCCGTGGCCGCCGACGTCTCCCGCATCGCGCACGAGCGCCTGTCATGAGCGACGAACTGCTCGAACCCGACCGCGTCGAGGGCGCGCCGCACCCGCGCGAGACCACCGTGCTGCTGGGACAGTCCGCGGCCGAGGCCGCCTTTCTCGACGCCTTCAACACCGGGCGGCTGCATCACGGCTGGCTGATCACCGGGCCGCGCGGGGTGGGCAAGGCGACGCTGGCCTGGCGCATCGCGCGCTTCCTGCTGGCCCAGCCCGCGGAGGAAGGCGGCGGGCTGTTCGGCGAGGCGCCCCCTGCCCCCGACAGCCTCGACATCGCGCCCGACCACCCGGTTGCGCGCCGCATGGCCGCGCTTTCGGAATCGCGGCTGTTCCTGCTGCGCCGCGCGGTGGACGAGAAGAAGGGCAAGCTGAAAACCGTCATCACCGTGGACGAGGCGCGCAGGCTGAAGAATTTCTTTTCCCTCTCGGCCGCCGAGGGCGGGCGGCGGGTGGTGATCGTCGATGCCGCCGACGAGATGAACCCCAACGCCGCCAACGCCCTGCTCAAGCTGCTGGAAGAGCCGCCCGAAAACGCGGTGCTGCTGCTGGTGGCGCACCAGCCCTCGCGCCTGCTGCCCACCATCCGCTCGCGCTGCCGCGAGCTGCGGCTCTCGACGCTGGGCGAGGCGGACATGGCCGCCGCCCTGGCCTCCGCGGGGATGGAAACCGAGCAGACCGCGGCGCTGACCGCCCTGTCCGGCGGCTCGGTGGGCGAGGCGATCAGGCTGGCCAATCTCGACGGGCTGGCGCTGTATTCCGAGATCGTTGGCCTGTTCGCCCCGCTGAACCGCCCGCGCATGCTGAAACTGGCCGAAAGCGCCGTGGGCAAGGGCGCCGAGGCGCGGTTCGACCTGATGCTGCGGCTGTTCGACCTCTTTCTCACCCGCCTCGCGCGCACCGGCGTGGCCGGCCCGCCTGCCCCCGAGGCGGCCGAGGGCGAGGCCGCCCTGATGGCGCGCCTGTGCCCCGACGCCCATGCGGCGCGCACCTGGGCCGAGGCCGCGCAGGAACTGGGCACGCGGGCGCGCCAGGGCAAGGCGGTCAACCTTGACCCCGCCGCACTCATTCTAGATACCGTGCTCAGGATCGACGAACTGGCGGCGCGCCTCGCCGCCCCGCAGGCACATTCATGACTGACACTCCCGAGATCACCGACAGCCACTGCCACCTGGATTTTCCCGACTTCGAGGGTGAACTGCCCGAGATCATCGCCCGCGCCGCCGAGGCGGGCGTCACCCGCATGGTCACCATCTGCACCAAGCTGCGGACCCTGCCGCAGGTGCGCGCCATCGCCGAGGCCTACGCCCCGGTCTTCTTCGCCGCCGGCACCCACCCGATGAGCGCCGCCGAGGAACCCTTGGTGAGCGTTGACGAACTGGTCGCGCTGGCCGAGCACCCGAAATTCGTGGGGATCGGGGAGTCCGGGCTCGACTATCACTACACCGCCGAAAGCGCCGAGGTGCAGCAGCAAAGCCTGCGCATCCACATCGCGGCGGCGCGCGAGACCGGCCTGCCGCTGATCATCCATTCCCGCGCCGCGGACGACGACATGGCCCGCATCCTGACCGAGGAATACCGCAACGGCGCCTACACTTGCGTCATGCACTGCTTCTCGTCCGGGGCCGGGCTGGCCCGCGCCGCGCTCGACCTCGGGTTCTACCTGTCGATGTCGGGCATCGCCGCCTTCCCCAAATCCGCCGAACTGCGCGAGATCTTCGCCGCCGCCCCGGTCGACCGCATCCTGGTCGAGACCGACGCGCCCTACCTCGCGCCCCCGCCCTATCGCGGCAAGCGCAACGAGCCCGCCTATACCGCCCATACCGCGCGCGTCGGCGCCGAGGTCTTCGGCCTCGACTACGCCGATTTCGCGGCTCGCACCCAGGCCAATTTCGACCGGCTGTTCAGCAAGGCCGCCGCCTGGCAAGAGGCCGCCTGATGGGCGCGCTGCGCTTCACCATCCTGGGCTGCGGCTCGTCCGGAGGGGTGCCCCGGCTGGGCGGCCACTGGGGAGCCTGCGACCCCGATGAGCCCAAGAACCGGCGCACCCGCTGCTCCATGCTGGTGGAACGGGAGAGCGACACGGGCATCACCCGCGTGCTGATCGACACCTCGCCCGACATGCGCACGCAATTGCTGCGCGCGGGCGTTGGCGAACTGGACGCGGTGATCTTCACCCATGCCCATGCCGATCACGTGCACGGAATCGACGACCTGCGCCAGATCGTCTTTAACACCCGCACCCGGCTGGCCGTCTGGGCCGATGGCGACACCCAGGAGGCGCTGTTCTCGCGCTTCGGCTATGCCTTCGTGCAGCCCGAGGGTTCGCCCTACCCGCCGATCCTGGAGATGCACACCATCAAGGGCGACGTGGTGATCGAGGGCGCGGGCGGGCCGGTGACGCTGACGCCCTTCAAGGTGAACCACGGCGCCATCGACGCGCTGGGGTTCCGCGTGCGCGACCTCGCCTACCTGCCCGACGTGGCCGAGATGTATGACGAGAGCTGGGCCAAGCTGGAGGGGCTGGACTGCCTCGTGCTCGACGCGCTGCGCCGCTCGCCGCACCCCACGCACCTGCATCTCGACAAGGCGCTGGAGTGGATCGCGCGGCTGGCGCCCACCCGCGCGGTGCTGACCAACATGCATATCGACCTCGACTATGCCACCGTCGCCGCCGAGACCCCCGACCATATCGTCCCCGCCTATGACGGGATGACCATCGGCTACGACCTCTAGATGCAGGCGCTGCTGGACGTCATCCTGCCCGTCTTCCTGGTACTGGGCTTCGGCTATGTGGCGGTCTGGCGGGGGCTGTTCTCGGACACGGGCGTGGACGCGCTGATGCGCTTCACCCAGCAATTCGCCATCCCCTTCCTGCTGTTCCGCGCGATCTCGACCTTGGACCTGGGCCAGAATTTCGACCTGCGGCTGCTGGTCAGCTTCTACACCGGGGCGCTGTCGGGCTTCGTCATCGGGATGACCGGCGCGCGGCTGCTGTTCAAGCGCAGCTGGGAGGACAGCGTGGCCATCGGCTTCATCGGGCTGTTCTCGAACTCGCTGCTGCTGGGCCTGCCCATCACCGAGCGCGCCTACGGCCCCGACGCGCTGGAACCGAACTACGCCATCATCGCCATTCATTCGCCCTTCTGCTACGGCATCGGCATCACGGTGATGGAGGTCATCCGCAACCGCGGCAAGGGGCTGGCGGGGACCTCGGGCGCGATCGTCAAGGCGATGTTCTCCAACGCACTGGTGCTTGGGATCACGGCGGGGTTCATCGTGAACCTCTCGGGCCTGCCGCTGCCGGGGGCGCTGACCGACGCGATCGACCTGATGACGCGCGCGGCGCTGCCCGCGGCGCTGTTCGGGCTGGGCGGCGTGCTCTACCGATACCGGCCCGAGGGCGATCTCAGGACCATCGCCTTCGCCGTCTGCGTCTCGCTGCTGATCCACCCGGCCATCGTCTGGGGCATGGGCAGCGCGCTGAATCTCTCCACCGGGCAGTTCCGCTCGGCGGTGCTGACCGCGGCGATGGCGCCGGGGGTCAACACCTATATCTTCGCCAACATGTATGGCGCGGCCAAGCGGGTGGCGGCCTCCAGCGTGCTGATCGGCACCGCCACCTCGCTGCTGACCGTCTGGGTCTGGCTGGGTCTGCTGGGGCACTGAGCCCCCGCAAAGGAACAGGGGCCGCGCGATGGCGGCCCCTGCCCGGTTCTGCTCGATTTTGTCAGAGGTAGAAACTCAGGTCGTCGGCGGCGAACTGGGTGCCCGTGCCGCCGAGCCCGGCAACGGTGCCGCCGAATGTCTCGAACAGCACGCGGTCGACCGAGTCGAAGATCGCGTCGTCGAACTCGATGAACGAGGGCCCGGACGTGTCCAGCACGAAGAGTTCCTGGCCGACCTGCGCGCCGTCGTCAAAGGCGCTCACCCGCAGCGACAGGCCGTCGCGCCAGGCGGCCGTGAAATAGCCGCTTTCGAAATCGAAGTCGTTGCCGGTGATCTCGACACTCAGCCCGCCGCCGTTGAAGGCGATCTGGTCGCCCGACACCAGGCCGTTGTAGTAGCCCGAATTCGTGCCATGGTCGTCCCCCGGCAGGGCGTTCCAGCGCGGCGACCAATTCAGGCCCAGGTAATCCCGCGGGAAGCGCTCGGCCACGCCGTCGAAATCCGCCACCACGACGGAAACCGTCGGCGTGTCGTCCGCGCCTTCCACGGTCACGTTCACGGTGGCCGTGTCAGCCCCCCCGTGGCCGTCGCCGACGGTGTAGGTAAAGCTGTCCAGGGCGGTCTCGCCGCTGTCCAGGTCCTCGAAGGCGCCGTCGGGGTCATAGGTGACCGTCCCGTCGCCATTGTCGGTCACGCTGCCCTGCAGGCCCGAGAAATCGAAGCTGTCGACGGCCAGCACGTCGCTGCCATCGGGGTCGGTATCGTTGCCCAGCAGGTCGATCACGATGCCCGGGCCGTCCTCTCCGACCACGCCGCTGTCGTCATTGGCGGTGGGCGCGTCGTTCACCCCGTCGATCACGATATCGGCCGTCCGGGTGGTGCTGCCGCCCTGCCCGTCCGACACCACCACCTCGACCGTTTCGGTCGCGCTCTCGCCCTCGGCGAGGTGCTGATAGGCCGCGCCGGGGTCGAAATGCGCCGTGAATTGCGCCCCGGTGCCGGTGCCCGGCGAAAGGGCGGTGCTGCCCGGCACCAGGGTCACCGCACCGCCCCCGGTGACACTGAGGCTGTCCACGGTCAGCGTACCGCCGTCGAAATCATAGGCGTCGAAGCTGAAATCGAATGCCGTCTCCTCGTCAGTGCCCTGATCCCCCAGGCGCACCATGGGGGCGTTGTTTCCCGACAGGTCGAAACTGTAGTCGCCGAATTGCAGCACCTCGAAATGCTTCAGCATATCGGTGCCCTCGTCCCCGTCACCGGCGTTTTGGTCGGTGACGATCAGCCGGTGTCCCCACTGCTCGGCCCAGGAGAAATCGAGCACCGAGCCGGCATAGACGGCCGTGTCCGTGCCGCCATTGCCGAACAGCCTGTCATTGCCTTCGCCGCCCGTCACCGTGTCGTCGCCGTCCCCGGCATTGATGCGGTCGCGGAAGGCCGTGCCGACCAGGAAGTCGTTCCCATCACCGCCGTTCATCCGCGCCCCGTGCCCCCTGTCCGACAGGTCGATCGTGTTGTCGCCGTCATCTCCGTTGACAGGTTTCCGCTCAAAGCCCATCAGCTTGAACCACATATGCTTTCCGGCCATTACCGATCCTCTCACAAACTTCACCAGCCTCGCAGCGAGGCACCCCGGCCCGGGGAATTAACCTTTATTAAC
>JBNGCX010000092.1:0-8419 GCA_049974865.1 Paracoccaceae bacterium | reverse complement strand
CCCCTGCCCCTGTCACTCGGCGGCCGGGGCCTGCGGAGTGGGCTTGCCCACGTCGCCGCCGTCGGTCTCCGCGGTCTCGTCGGACGCGGTGTCCGGCTTGGCCTTCGGCTTGCGCGGCGCGCGGCGTTTGGGCTGCGATTTCTGCTCGGGCGTGTCGACCAGGCCGCTGTCGCCCTCGTCGCCGCTCATGTCGATCACGTCGGCGGCGGCCGCGGGCTGCTCCTTGTCCTCGGCTTGCTGCTCGCGCTTTTGCTCGCGCTGCTGCTGCTCGCGCTGCTGCTGCTCCTGGCGCTCGCGCTTTTGCTGTTCCTGCTGTTCGCGGCGGGCCTCCTGCTCGCGCTGGGCCTCGCCCAGCATGCGGGCGTAGTGCTCGGCATGCTGCTGGAAGTTCTCGGCCGCCACGCGGTCATTGGCCAGCTGCGCGTCGCGGGCGAGCTGGTTGTACTTGTCGATGATCTGTTGCGGCGTGCCGCGCACCTTGCCCTCGGGACCGGAGCTGTCGAACACACGGTTGACGATATTCCCGACCGAACGCTGGCGGTTCGACTTCGACCGCGATCGTGACTTCGATGATCTCATTTTGGTTCTGGTTTCCAGCCTTATTGTGGCATGTTGCGACCCTGTCTTTGCCCTTTGCGGGCAACGCCGGGTCCTTGCGATTTCTTGGCTTTCGCGCGAGGGGGACCGCTGATCGCATCCCGCCGCTCGCCCGTCCGAATAAACATGCGAAGCCCGCCAAGACAAGGGCTAAATGTATGTTGAAGACCGTTTCGGCGGCGTTTTTGCGCCTTTGTGGGCGGAGATGTCACGGTTTTTCCGCGCAAACCACCCGGTCACGTCCATCAATATCGCTGTGAATGGCGACATTTTCAAGCCCCGCCGCGCGAAACAGGGCAGAGACGGCCGCGCCCTGGGTCGGCCCGATCTCGACCATCAGCCGCCCCCCCGGGGCCAGGTGCGCGGGCGCGCAGGCCGCGATGGCGCGGTAGGCGTCCAGCCCGTCGCCGCCGGGGCTGAGGGCCATGCCCGGCTCCCAGTCGCGCACCTCGGGGGAAAGGCCGGGCATCTCGTCCGCGGCGATATAGGGCGGGTTCGACACGATCAGGTCGAACCGGCCGCCGACGCCCGCGCACCAGTCGGAGCGGGCGAAGTCCGCCCGCACGATCTCCAGCGTCTCGGCGTTGCGCCGGGCCACGGCCAGCGCCGCCTCGGACAGGTCCACGCCCAGCCCCGTGGCTTCGGGGCGTTCCGCCAGCAAGGTCAGCAGGATGCAGCCCGAGCCAGTGCCCAGGTCCAGCACGCGGGAGAACGGCGCGGACAGGGCCAGTTCGACCAGGGTCTCGGTCTCGGGGCGCGGGTCGAGCACGTCGCGGGTGACGAGGAAATCGCGTCCGTAAAAGGCGCGCCTGCCGGTGATATGCGAGACCGGTTCGCGCCGTTCGCGGCGGGCGAGCGCGGCCTCGAACGCGGCCTCGGCCTCGTCGCTCAGGTCGTCGGGCAGGTGCAGCGTCAGGCGGCCCGGCGCGATCCCCAGCGCATGGGCCAGCAGGCGGCGGGCGTCGCGCGGGGCATCGGGGATGCCGGCGGCGCGCAGCCGGCGCACGGCGGCGGCCAGGGCGGCGTTTCCGTTCACCCCTCGACCTCGGCCAGCTTGCGGGCCTGGTCGTCGGCGATCAGCGCGTCGATCACCTCGTCCAGGTCGCCCTGCATCACTTGGTCGAGCTTGTAGAGCGTCAGGTTGATACGGTGATCGGTCATGCGGCCCTGGGGGAAATTGTAGGTGCGGATGCGCTCGGACCGGTCGCCCGAACCGACCTGCGCCTTGCGGTCGGCGGCGCGTTCCTCGGCCGCGCGCTGGCGTTCGAGATCGTAGAGCCGCGTGCGCAGGACCTGCATGGCGATGGCGCGGTTCTGGTGCTGCGATTTCTCCGAGCTGGTGACCACGATGCCGGTGGGCAGGTGAGTGATCCGCACCGCCGAGTCGGTGGTGTTGACGTGCTGCCCGCCCGCCCCGCTGGCGCGCATGGTGTCGATGCGGATGTCGGCGGCGGGGATGTCGATATCCACCTCCTCGGCCTCGGGCAGCACGGCGACGGTGGCCGCCGAGGTATGGATGCGCCCGCCCGATTCGGTGGTGGGCACGCGCTGCACGCGGTGCACGCCGGATTCGTATTTCAGCCGGGCGAAGACGCCCTGCCCCTGCACGTTGGCCACGACCTCCTTGATGCCGCCCAGCTCGGTCTGGGCCATCTCGAGGATGTCGAAGCGCCAGCCCTGCGCCTCGGCATAGCGCTGATACATCCGCAGCAGGTCGCCGGCGAAGAGCGCGGCCTCCTCGCCCCCCGTTCCGGGGCGGATCTCGATGATCGCGGGGCGGGCGTCGGCGGCGTCCTTGGGCAGCAGGGCCAGGCGCAGGCTCTGCTCCATCTCGGGCAGGCGCGCCTTGGCCTCGCGCAGCTCCTCCTCGGCGAGATCGCGCATCTCGGGGTCGTCGAGCAGCGCCTCGGCCTCGGCCTGCGCGTCGAGCAGCGCGCGATAGGCGGCGATTTCCTCGGCCACCGGCTTCAGCTCGGCATATTCGCGGCTGACCTGTGCGAAATCCCCGGCCCCGCCTTCCGAAAGGCGGGCCTCGAGATATTCGAAGCGCTGTGTGATCTGGTCGAGTTTGTCCAAGGGAACCATGCGGTTGTTTTGCCCAAGCCGCGGGCATGGTCAAGGGGCGCATCCGTGCTATGCTGGGGCATGATGCGCCTGATCGTGATCCTCGGGCTGCTCGCCCCGCCCGCGCTGGCCGACGTGACCTCGCCCAGCGGCAGGACGGTTGAGTGCTACTGCACCGACAGCCAGGGCGGCCGCGTGGAGATGGGCGAGGAGATCTGCCTGTTCGTCGACGGCCGCGCCTTCATGGCGCGCTGCGAGATGGCGCTGAACAACCCGATCTGGCGCGACACGGGTAAGGGCTGCGTGTCGTCACAGCTGCCCCAGAGCCTGCAGCCAGCCCTCGATCCTGCGTCGGTTGACGCCCAGATCTGAGCCGCCGAAGCGCAGGTGGCCGTGGATGTGCAGCATGTCGGCCTCCAGCCAGACATTGGTGGTGTCGGGAAACCCCCAGAAGACGGAGCGGGTGACGTAGCTGACATGTCCTTCCTGGACCGACCCCGACAAGACCTTGGTGCGCGGCGTGGCGCGGATGATCGCGTCGAGGCGGGACAGCACCGCCTGCGGATCGCCCCCGACCTCGCGCACCGCCTCGAACCCTCCCGGCATCGGCCAGTCGCCCGGGCCGTGGCCGGGAAAGGTGCGGTGGAACTCGGCCGGGTCCATCGGCGCCACGCGGATATAGAGCGCGCCCGAGGCCGCGATCAGCGCCAGAAGGATGAGCGTGTTGATCACGAACTGCCTCAGCCTCGCCTTCATTTGCGCCGGGTCCAGCCCCACAGGCAGATCAACTCCATCGCCACATGGGCGCCGGCGATGGCGGTGGCGCCGGTGGTGTCAAAGGGCGGCGAGACCTCGACCACGTCGCCGCCGACCATGTTGATGCCCGCCAGGTCGCGCAGCATGATCGACGCCTGCGCCGAGGTCAGCCCGCCCCAGACCGGCGTGCCGGTGCCCGGCGCATAGGCGGGGTCCAGCGCGTCGATGTCGAAGGTGACGTAGGCGGGCCGGTCGCCAAGGATCGACTTGATCTTCTCCACCGTGGCCGCCGGGCCCTTTTCATGCACCTCGCGCGCGTCGATGATGTTGACGCCCAGCGTGTCGGGGTTCTCGGTGCGGATACCCACCTGGACCGAGGTCTTGGGGTCCACGATCCCGGATTTCACCGCCTTGTAGAACATCGTGCCGTGGTCGATGCGGTCGAAATCATCATCCGCCCAGGTGTCGGTATGGGCGTCGAATTGCAGCAGCGAGATCGGCCCGTATTTCTCGGCATGGGCCCGCAGGATGGGGAAGGTGATGTAGTGATCGCCGCCCAGCGTGATCGCCCCGGCCCCGGCGGTCAGGATACCCGCCATATGGGCCTGCAGCGCGGCCGGGAAGCCGGGCACGTTGGCATAGTCGAAGGCCATGTCGCCATAGTCGGCGATGTTGAACTCGTCGAGCGGGTTGTAGCCCCAGCCGTAAGGCGGGTCGAAGGCCTGCAGCGTGCTGGCCTCGCGAATCGCGCGCGGGCCGAGGCGGGTGCCGGGGCGGTTGGTCACCGCCTGGTCGAAGGGGATGCCGGTGATGGCCAGGTCGACCCCGGTCAGGTCCTTGGAATAAGTCCGTCGCAGGAAGCTGGGCGCGCCGCCGAAGGTGTTTTCGTAGGACAGCCCGCGATAGCCCTTGCGGGTGATTGCCGTGTCGACCTGGGTCTTCGCGTCTTCGAGCGCCATGCGTTCCTCCCTCGTTTTCCGCGCCAGATTAGCGGGCCGCGCGGCGAAGAAAAGCGCAATCAGGGGTGGGCGCGCGTCACGTCATGGGCATAGAGCCAGTCGAACCGCCCCAGCATCCGGTCGGGCGCCAGCCGCCCGCCCAGGCGCAACGCCGCATGGGCCGCCGCGCGCAGCGGCGGGAAGCTGAGGTGATAGTTGCGGGCGTTGCGGCTGGCGGCCTCGACAATGCGCGCGCAGCGGTCGCGCCGGGCCGCCTGGTAGGCGGCCAGTCCCGCCTCCACCCCGTCATGGGCCTCCAGCGCCGCGGCCAGCACCCAGGCGTCCTCGAGCGCCATGTTGGCGCCCTGAGCCAGGAAGGGCAGCGTGGGATGGGCCGCATCGCCCAGGATCGCCGCCGCGCCGCGGTGCCAGACCGGGGCCACCGGATGGCGGAACAGGCCCCAGAGATAGACCTCCTCCACCCGTTCCAGCAGCGCCTGCACCTCGGACCCGAAATCGGCGAAGGCGGCGCGCAGGTTGGCGGGGTCGTCGCGGTGATACCAGCCCTCCTCGGCCCACAGGTCGCGCTCCTGCACGGCGACGAGGTTGATCAGTTCGCCGCCCCGCAGCGGGTAGCACACGATGTGCCGCCCGGGCCCCATGTAGACCCGCGCCTCGGCCCCGGCCTCGCCCCGGGCGGGCACCAGCGCCCGCCACGCCACCTGCCCGGTGAAGAACGGACGATCCGTCCCGTTGAGCGCCCCGCGGACCACCGAATGCAACCCGTCGGCCCCGACCAGCAGCCTGGTGTTCAGGACCGCGCCCTGCGCGGTGGTCAGGCTGGCGCCCTCGGCCCCGACCCGGACCGAGCGGATCTGCTGCAGCAGCCGCAGCTTCACCCCCGCGGCGCGGGCGGCATCGGCCAGCATCTGCACGAGGTCTGCACGGTGAATGAAGAAATACGGGCCGGAGGCCTGCGCAAGGTCCAGGCGCAGCACCTCGCGCCCGGCGGCGTAGTCGCGGAGGCTGACCGCGGCGGCGCGCAGGCCGATGCGCTCCACCCCGTCGCCCAACCCCAGCGCACGCAGCACCGACACCCCGTTCGGGCTGATCTGGAGCCCGGCGCCGACCTCGCGGATGGCCTCGGCCTGTTCCAGGACGGTGACGCGCGCGCCCCGGCGGGTCAGCGCTATGGCGGCGGTCAGCCCGGCGATGCCGCCGCCCAGAACGGTGATGTCGCGGCCTGTCAGCACGGGCGGTCTCCTTGAGACGAAAACACCGGGGCACGGCGGCCCCGGTGCCTTCTAGCGGTCCGGCGCATGGTCCGGGTCAGTCGTCGCGATGGACCTTCTCGCGCCGCTCGTGGCGCTCCTGCGCCTCGAGGCTGAGCGTGGTGGCCGGACGGGCATCCAGCCGCTTAAGCGAGATCGGTTCGCCGGTTTCCCGGCAATACCCGTATTCGCCTTCCTCGATTCGCCGCAGCGCGGCGTCGATCTTGGCCACCAGCTTGCGCTGGCGGTCGCGGATTCGCAGCTCCAGCGCCCGGTCGGTCTCCTCGCTGGCACGGTCGGCCACGTCGGGAATGTTGCGGGTGCCGTCCTGCAGCCCTTCGATGGTGGATTTGCTTTCGCCGAGGATCTCGTTCTTCATCGCGATCAGCTTACGGCGGAAATACTCGAGCTGCCGCTCATTCATGAACGGCTCGTCTTCCGCGGGCCGATAATCCTCCGGCAGAAAAACTTCGGCTTTCATACCTTGTTCCTCTCGCAGCGCGGGCCCGTCTGTCATTGGCAGTCAGTCACCCGGCGATTATGCGGCTGCGTTTATCCCAATGCGGCAGGGATGTCACTAGCATATGGTCCCGCTTTGTGGCTTTTTGTGACAAAACCCGCGGGTAGAGAAACGAGCGCTAGGAGCTAGTAAAACCGATGAAATTTGCCGGAACCGATTCTTACGTCGCCACCGAGGACCTTGCCGTGGCCGTCAACGCCGCCGTGGCGCTGGAGCGTCCCCTGCTGGTCAAGGGCGAACCCGGCACCGGCAAGACGGAACTGGCCAAGCAGGTGGCCGGTGCGCTGGATATGCCGATCATCGAATGGCACATCAAATCAACCACAAAGGCCGCGCAGGGCCTTTACGAATATGACGCCGTGAGCCGCCTGCGCGACAGCCAGCTGGGCGAGGAACGCGTGCATGACGTGCGCAACTACATCCGCAAGGGCAAGCTCTGGCAGGCTTTCGAATCGCCCACCAAGTCGGTCCTGCTGATCGACGAGATCGACAAGGCGGATATCGAGTTCCCCAACGACCTGCTGCAGGAACTCGACCGGATGGAGTTCCATGTTTACGAGACCGGCGAGACGGTGTGCGCGCAGACTCGGCCGGTGGTCATCATCACCTCGAACAACGAAAAGGAACTGCCCGACGCCTTCCTGCGGCGTTGTTTCTTTCACTACATCCGATTCCCCGACCTGGAGACGATGAAGCGGATCGTCGAGGTGCATTTCCCCGGCATCAAGGACCGGCTTCTGACCACCGCGCTGACGCAGTTCTACGAGATTCGCGAAACCGCGGGTCTGAAGAAAAAACCCTCCACCTCGGAGGTGCTGGACTGGCTGAAGCTGCTTCTGGCCGAGGACCTCAGCCCCGAGGACCTCAAGCGCGAGGGCTCGGATGCCCTGCCCAGGCTGCACGGCGCGCTGCTGAAGAACGAGCAGGACGTGCAGCTTTTCGAACGCCTGGCCTTCATGGCCCGGCGGCAGCGCTGAGCGGCGCCTTGCCGTCCGCTTTCCAAGCCTTGGAAAACGGGTGTAGGCTGGCCTACACCCCAAAAGGGATACCATTGAAATGAGTGAATTGACGATCCGCCCGCTGCGCGCCGAGGACGAGGCCGACTGGCGGCGCCTGTGGACCGCCTATCTGGAATTCTACGAATCCTCCGTGCCCGAAGAGGTCTATGCCACCACTTTCCGGCGCCTGCTGGGCGACGACCCGCGCGATTACAACGGCTTGCTGGCGGTGCTGGACGGGCGGCCGGTGGGGCTGGCCCATTACCTGTTCCACCGCCACGGCTGGAAGATCGAGGATGTCTGCTACCTGCAGGACCTCTATGCCGACCCGGAGGTGCGCGGGCGGGGCATCGGCCGGGCGCTGATCGAGGCGGTCTATGCCCGGGCGGACGCCGCCGGTGCGCCCTCGGTCTACTGGCTGACGCAGGATTTCAACACCACGGCGCGCCACCTCTATGACCGGGTCGGGCAGCTGACGCCCTTCATCAAGTATCAGCGGGGGTGACGGGCGTGCGCGCGCTGGCCCTTCTCGCCTGCCTGGCGCTGGCCGCCTGCGCCGGGGCGCCCGCCACGCCGCCCCCCGACCGGCGCGCCCCGGACGAGGCGCTGCCGCCGATGAAGATGTTTTCCGAGGTGGCCGTGCCGCAGGCCACCCGGCCCAACGCCCAGATCGCCCAGGATTTCCTCGACCTCACCTTCCAGATGGAAAGCGGCCGCCCGGTGCCGCTGATGACGCGGTTCGAGCCGCCCGTCATGGTGCGCGTCGCAGGGTCCGCCCCGGCCAGCCTCGGCCCCGATCTGGCCGCGCTGCTGCAGCGGCTGCGCCGCGAGGCTGGGATCGACATCCGCCGCACCGAGGCCGAGGCGGCCAATATCACCATCCAGGTTGTGCCGCGCGCCACGCTGCAATCGCTGGTGCCGCAGGCGGCCTGCTTCGTCGCCCCGCGCGTGGCGAGCTGGGCCGAGTACCGCCGCGCGCGGCGCTCGCAACTGGTGGACTGGACGGCGCTGACCCGGCGCGACAAGGTCGCCATCTTCCTGCCCGGCGATGTCAGCCCGCAGGAGGTGCGAGACTGCCTCCACGAGGAACTGGCCCAGGCGCTGGGGCCGCTCAACGACCTCTACAGGCTGCCCGACAGCATCTTCAACGACGACAACTTCCACACCGTGCTGACCGGCTTCGACATGCTGATCCTGCGCGCCTATTACGCGCCGGAACTGCGTAACGGCATGACGCGCGACCAGGTCGCCGCGCGGCTGCCCGCGGTGCTGGCC
>JBNGCX010000091.1:0-8657 GCA_049974865.1 Paracoccaceae bacterium | reverse complement strand
GTCTTGGTCAAGCGGGTCTGTCGGCCCATTTTCGGCCGTCGCGCAGCAGCGCGTTGGCGAGCAGGACGAGCTTGCGCATGACGGCGGTGATGGCGAGCTTGGGTGCCTTGCCGGCGTTGAGCAGCTGCTGGTACTTGCGCTTGAGGTCCGCGTTGAAGCGGATCGCGACGAGGGCCGGCATGAAGATCGCGGCGCGCAGGCTGGCGCGTCCGCCGCGGATCATCTCCTTTCCCTTCCACTTGCCCGAACGGCGCGTGAAGGGCGCGAGCCCGGCGAGGCTCGCGGCCTGTTTCGGCTCGAGGGTTCCGAGCTCCGGCATCTCGATCAGCAGCATGCAGGCGGTCACGGCGCCGATGCCGGGGATGGAGGTCAGGATGTCGAGACGCTCGGCCAGGGCGGGGTCCGCCGCGATCAGGGTGGCGATGGTTTCGTCGACCTCGGCGAGCTGCTTCTCGATGATTGCCAGCCGCGCCTTCGCCTGGCGGCGGATCAAGCTGATCGCCGCTGTGTCGGCGCGGTTCCCCGCAGCCGTCCGGTCCTTGATCAGCGCCAGCCGCGCGACGTGCAACTCCCTCAGTTCGTTCATGAGTTCGCCACGAACCGGGCGCGGCGGCAGGTCGAGTGCGAGCCCCATCCGCGCCAGCAGCATCGCGTCCACCCGATCGGTCTTCGCCTGGGTCCCCGTGGCCTCGGCGAAGCGGCGCGCCTGTCGGGGGTTGACCTTGACCAGCGCATGCCCCGCCCTCGCGAGCGCTTCCTCCATTCCGCGATGATAGGGGCCGGTCGGCTCATAGACGATCCGCAGTCCTTCGGCGTTGCCGATCCACTTCAGCAGCGCCTTGAACCCGGCCTTGTCGTTTCCGAAGGCGGCATGCTGCTGGCTTGAGAGCCGGAACGCGTCCAGCCGGTCTTTCGAGATGTCGATGCCGATGATATCCTGCATCCGTCTTTTCCTTACCTCTGCTTGTCATGCAGGCCCGAAGCCCTGCTATCCGTTCAGGTCATGAGAAAAGACGGGGGCGATCACACTACCGCACGGCCCGCAACGGCCGACCCATTCTCGATCCGTCCCCCGCCGCTGCCCGGCATATTTGGGGTGCCGGGCAGCGGCTCCCTTATCGCAAGGAAGCCGCAGGAAGTCATAAGACAAGCCCATGCCGACCAGTCCTCCGGCGACTTCGGGGAAGCCGAGGCGGAGATGATGGGCGACGTTCTCGAGGAACACGAAGGGCGGCTCGCACTCGCCGATGACGCGGGCGACATGCGGCCAGAGGTGGCGCGGGTCGTCCGCGCCTCTGCGCTTGCCCGCGACGGAGAACGGCTGGCACGGATAGCCCGCAGTGACGATGTCCACCGCGCCGCGCCACGGACGGCCGTCGAAGGTTGCAACGTCGTCCCAGACAGGCGCCCGATCCAGGGACGCGTCTTCCATCCGCGCCACGAGAATGGCCGCGGCGTAGGCATCCCGCTCGACGTGACCCACAGTGCGATATCCGGGGCATGCGAGGTGCAGCCCGAGGTCGAGCCCGCCGGCGCCGGAGCAGAGCGAGAGGCCGAAGAGGCACGCGTCGCCGGCTCCGGCAGGCAGGCCGGAGGAAGGTAGAGCCACGCCATCCACGTCGTCAGGCCGCGTGGGCCCCCTCGGCCGCAGCCGGGGTCTCGCCCTGCCGCTCGGCCTTCACCTCGGCGAAGGTCCGGCCGTCGCCGTCGAGGATCGCGTTCTTGCCGGTCTCGGCCTGCCAGCGTTCCACGGCGACATCGACATAGGCCGGGCTGATCTCCATCGCGAAGACGCGCCGGCCATTGGCCTCGCCCGCCATGATCTGCGAGCCGGAGCCGCAGAACGGCTCGTAGCAGAGGCCGCCGCGGGCGACGTGCTGGCGCATCGGAATGCCGAAGGCGTCCAGCGGTTTCGGCGTCGGATGGTCGGGGCGTTCATCCTTTGCGAAGGACGGCATTTCCCAGGTCGAGGGCAGCGTCTGCTCGGCGACCTTCGGCGGGCGGTTCGGGCGGCGCCAGCCCATGAAGCAGGGCTCGTGCTTCCACAGGTAGTGCGACCGGGTCAGAACCCCGCGGTCCTTCACCCAGATGATCTGCTGATGGACGAAGGCGCCGGCCTTCTCCCAGCAGGCTTCCAGCATCGCCTGGCGGCGGGAGGCGTGCCAGCAGTACCAGGCCGCATCCTCTGTGATCGCCTCGGCGACGGCGGCGGCGATGAAGCCGTCGTAGAGTTCCGCGCCCTGGCTGCTGTCATCCCAGGTGGTGCCGTAGCTCTGGCTCCAATCCTTGTTGCGCGTCGGATGGTTCGAGCCATCGTAATCGACGAGATACGGCGGGTCGGTCGCGAACAGGATCGCCCGCTCGCCGTTCATCAGGCGGCGGACATCGGCAGCGGTAGTGCTGTCGCCGCAGAGCAGCCGGTGATCGCCGAGGATCCACAGATCGCCCGTCCGCGACACCGGGTTGCGCGGCGGCTCCGGGATGGTCACCGGCGGCACGGAGCCCCCGGCGCCTCCCTCTTCCTGACCGCCCACGTCCGGATCGAAGGCCAGCAGCTTGTCGAGTTCGCCATCCGAGAACCCGACCAGCGACAGGTCGTAGTCATCAGCCAGCAGGTCCTGCAGTTCCGCCGAGAGCAGCTCTTCATTCCAGGGCGATTCAGCCAGTCGGTTGTCCGCGATCCGATAGGCCCGGCGCTGCGCCTCGGTCAGGTGCTCCAGCACGATCACCGGCGCCTCGGTCAGACCGAGCTGTTCGGCCGCCAGCACCCGCCCGTGCCCGGCGATCAACTCGCCGTCCTCACCGACGAGGCACGGCACGGTCCAACCGAACTCGGCCATGCTGGCGGCGAGCTTGGCGACCTGGTCCGCCCCGTGCTGTTTCGCGTTTTTCGCGTAGGACTGGAGCTTGGCCAGCGGCCAGGTCTCGATCCGCTCTGGGGCGAAGCTCAGCGTCATGCGTGATCCTGTCGATGCTGTTTGCGCGGTGGCCTTCGCCGCGCTGGGCTCCCGCGGCGTAGACTCCACCGGGGTGGATACCCTGGCTTCCGGCTGGATTCCGGCATCCGCGGGGTATCCACCCCGGGCAGCCGGTCAGGTGTTTGATTTTACGCAGCTTTCAGGCAGATCGGGTGGCTTCCGGATTCCGGGTGGCTTCCCAAAAAATCGGCCCTGTCGCTGGCGATATTTCGCGCTGCGCCCTCCCGTATACGTAAGTGCCCGGAAAGGAACCAGAAACTCCCCGGCTGGGCCCTGGACCCCAGATGGACCCCGGCGCGGATTCCGGGGTCCACAGAGAATCCGGTCACGGGTCCGGCGCCTCGGGTTCGCGGTGTCGCGGTCCATACAGCTTCTCGCCCAGCTGTCGGACCTGCTCCCGCTCTGGCCAGCTCAGACGCTCGTCGTCGATGGAGACGGCGAGCATGCCCTGGTCACGCCACCCGTCCCGTTTGACGCGGTCCGCGTCCCGCCGTTCGCCACCATAGCCCGGGGGATGCCAGCGCATGGTCTTCATGCCCGCCCCTCCTGCCGCTCTCTTTCCAACGCCGCGCGCGCCTGCTGGGCCCGGCGACGATCCCGGTCGTTGTCGAGATCGATCCGGCTCAACCCCGTCTCGCGATCGATATGGCTGCCTTCGCCGTGGCGCGCCCAGGCGATGAAGGCGTTCCCGATCTTGTCATGCAGCGCGATCAGGGAACTCTGGTTGGAGATCGCGATGATCGGCGCGAGGTGGCGGGAAAGGAACGGCAGCCAGTCGGCCGGGTTCGGGACGACGACCTGCTCGACGAAGGCTAGTGGGGTCTCGATCAGCACGAAGATGCCGTGGATCTCGCTCGGCCAGAACCGGATCTCGAGCGCACCGCCCAGCAAGCCCTCCTCGGTCAGCAGCGTGTATTCGCAGTCGAGGACACGCTCGAGCGCGCGATGCCAGTCCACGCGTTCGGTTTCGCTGATGCGCACGGCCGCATGATACCAGTCGGGCAACTCCGTGTCGTAAAATCGCCCGGCGTCGTAGAGGCGCAATCTGTCGTAACTCATGCCTCGGTCTCCTGTTCTGGTTGGGGGTGATGGGGTCGCCGCAGGGCGGCAGGTCTGGCCGCCTCGAGCCGGGCGGACAGCGCATCGAGCGCGGCGCGGCGCGCGGCGAGCACGGCCTGCATGCTGGCGGTCAGGCGGGATGCGAGAGCGTCGAGCCGCGCGGCGTCGGCGGGATCGGGCGCGTCGGCGTCCGAAAGCTCGTCGTGCCGCATCTCGAAGCTGGCGAGCGGCCCGAGGCGGTTGGTGAGCCAGGCTTCCGGATCGGGGATGCGGGAGAGATCGACGCGGGCGGTGCGGGCGCGATGGCCGGGACCCTCCGGGCGGTAGATCACCTCCGCCGAGGATGGGGACATTCTGCTATTATAGAGGTCTCTATAATAGTCATTTGTCCCCTTCCTCTGGCCGTCCTTCTTCGCGGCCTCGCGGGTCGGCCAGAGCTCCGGGAAGCAGGCGGCCATGTCGGCGGCGTTCTCGAGCACGATGCCGGTGAGCGCCATCAGGTCGCGCCGGGTCGGGCGGAGGTCGGCCCACGGCACCAGCGCGTCGACGGTGACCGGCAGGACGACATCCGTGAGCAGTTCGATCTCGAGTGGCGTGGCGGCGGTGCGGTTGACGCCTCGCCCGCGCCCCATGGCCTGGATCAGCTCGCCCTCGCAGATGCTCCAGCGCACCGCCTCGGCGATGTAATCGGCGTGTCCCTCCATCGCGAACGGCGAGGTCCGGTCGCCCGCGAGCCGGATGCGGCGCTCGACCGTGGGATACCACCAGCCCGCATCCTCTGGGTTTGGCGCGGGCACGCGGCCGGTCAGCGCCGTGGCAATCAGTTCAACGGTGCGCGGCGCGGGAAGCGTGCGGCCGAGGACCACCATGCCGCCGATCCCGCCCCAGCGGTCGAGCCCGCTCAGCGCATTGAAATGCACCGCCTCGACCCGCGACGGCAGCCCCGCGGACCTGAGCGCCTCAATGGCGGCCTTCTGTCCGACCACGAGCAGATCGATGGGCTGGCTGGGGCGATGGCACTGGCGCGCGCGGAGGTCGATCCAGGCGCGGAGGTCGCGCAGCCGGGTGGCGGCGGCCTTGCGGTCGCGCTCGGGCGCATCGGCCGAGGGCGTCAGCGCGCGGGCCGAGGTCGGGCTGCCGGTCACCTGACGGACGCGGACATGAGGCTGGCGCGCGGCGACGGGCGCGCCGATATCGATCCGTGGCAGGTAGGTCTGCACGAGTTCTGGCCGCAGCGTCGCGTCGAGATGCAGGATCGGCGCCTGGGCCGCCCAGCCGGTCCGCATCGGGCTGCGCCAGCGCAGGCGGAGCGCGCGGACCGAACCGGCCTCGGTCATCTCGTGGACGAGCTCGGCACCGGCGACATCGTGGCCGTTCTCCAGCGCCTCGGCGAGGATCAGCCAGAGCGTGGCGCAACGACCTGGCGGCGCCCATGGCTCGCCCGCTTGCGGCAGGACCGCCTCGATCCGCTTGCGCCGCTCGACCGGCGACATGCCAGGGCGGAGACCGGCATCGCGCATCCGGCGGCGTTCCAGCGTCGCGGCGTGGCGGCAGTCGTCCGGCGTGAGACCGACTGCTTCCAGAAGGCCGAGGCGGAGCGGACCGGGCTCCGTGACCCGCAGCGCCTTGCACAGCCGCTCGCGGGCCGCGATCAAGTCGGCCGTGGCGCTGACATCCATCTTCCCCTTGCCGTTGTAGCATGTGAGCGAGGTGCGGCCGGGCTCCAACCCGTCCTGTGTGAGCGTGGCCTTGCCATCGAGACCGCGCAGGCCCGACTGCCAGAAGGCCTCGTCGATGACGAGCAGTCCGACCGCGCCGATGGCCTCGGGCTTCATGTGAAAGAGGCTGTCGTGGGCGCAGACGATGACCTGCGCCGCCTGCGCCAGCGGCTTCTGGCGCTGGTAACCGCAATCGTGGAACCTGGGACAGAGCAGCAGCTCCGCGCCGTTCTTCACCTTGCAGCAGCTCTGTTCGACCGGATGCTCGACCTCGAGCGCGTCGAAGGTAGCTTCGGGGTCGAGGCACATGAGTTGGTCGGGATTGGTCTCGGTGGGATCGGGCGCGGTGCGGCCCTTCCAGAGCATGGCGCTGAGGCCCAATGCCTCGAAGGCCGTGACCTGTTCGGCCCCGAGATCGTGGCGCGGGACGGCGTAGACGACCTTGCGCGTGCCGAGCCCGCCCGAGCCGATCAGCTCGGCGATGGCGGCACGCGCGCTCGACGTCTTGCCGAGGCCCACGTCGACCGGCAGGCCGAGGAGCGGCGGCAGCGCCGCTCTTGCGACGATGTTGAAATCCAGAGGATCGCGATTGGCGTCTGTACTTTTGACCTCCTCCTGCGCCGCCTCGACGGCCGCCCAGTAGTCCGGGATCGCGGCCATGAAACCGGTGATCGCCTCGGCAAGGCTGGCACGCGCCTCGTCGGGCGTGAGGACTGGCGCGGGATATGTCGGCGGCGGCGGCGGTATCTTGGCGGCACCAGCCACCAGCGCCGCAACGGCGTCCGGCCCCTCGGCGCAGAACAGGTCGTTGGCGTCACCGGGCACTTCTGGCACGGCAAGACGGCCGTCGACCGCGAGTGCGACCTTGCGGGCCGCCTCGACACCGGGATTGCCGTCGCGGTCGGGCTTCGCGTCGTTGTCGGCGACGAGGACGAGATCGGCCGCGGGGAACTGCACCCGCAGCGCCTCGGCGACCGGCATCAGGTTGCCCGCGTCCATCGCCGCGATCACGGTGTGGCCTGTGGCGATGTGCAGGCTCGCGCCGGTCGCCCAACCTTCGCAGATCAGGACGGGGCCGTTGGGCTCCGCGAGTGGCCCCGGCTCCGCGCCCACCACCGCGAAATGCCCCCGCTTCGCGCCGCCAGCGAGGTAGCGCTTGGCCCCGTCCGGTGCGATGGTCTCGAGACTGTGGATCCGGCCGTCGATGTCCTGCAGCGGCACGACGAGTCGGTGCCTCGCGTCCATGCGCAGGGCGAGCGGCGCTGCCTGCTTGGCAACGAGATAGGGATGATCCTCCGGGGCGCCGCGTGCGCTGTCCCAGATCCGGGTGGCGCGCGCGGCGGCGTCATCCGTCCGGGCAAGCGCAGGCGCGGTATCGTCATCGGGGCCCGTCCCGGGATGTGCCGTGCCCGGTGCCGATGGCGGCGCGGCCAGATCGTTCGCCGGCATGGACTGTGGTGCCGGGCGCTGGCGCACCGGGCGGTGACGCTCGCCCATCCCTATCCGGTCGGCAATCCAGTCGGTCGCATCCTCGCGCGCCATGCCGAGATCGCGGCCGACGAGATCCGAGAACCAGCCGCCGCGGCCTTCCTCGTGGTCGAACCACATGCCCGCCCGCGCGCCGGAAATGACGACCGAAAGGCTGCCCTTGCGGCCCCAGCGCCATTCATGGCCCGCCCGGAAGGTCGGCTTGCCCAGAAGCTCCACTGCCAGCTCCGGCACGCGGGCGCGCAGCTCCGCATCGAAGGCCCGCCAATCCCGCCCGCTCATCGCCGCCCCCGCGGAACGGGCGCATGCACGCCAGTCGGCCGGTTGGCCGAGGTGGCAGGGCGCAGGAGGTGGCGGAGACGGGCGGACACGGGGGCTGGGGAACCATATGAGGGGCGTTGTTGCCCCCGGTTCTGCCGCCCTTAGGGCCACTCTCGCGACGTCGGAACCGGTCCGCCCGGTCACGCGAAGCCTCTGCGGAAAGGGGTGACCCCTTCCGCCAAGGCTTTGAAATAAAGTCAATTAATGGGTGGACCCCAACGGGCCCAACGACCCCTGTGGAGCGCCTTCAGCGGCCGCAGCCGATCAGGGGGGTGACCCCTCGTCCGCGCGAACGGGGTGAACGGTTCACCCCTTTATCGGGCTGCCATCGCCGCGGGCTCACCTCTCGGAGATGGCCACTGTCAGGGGTTTTCCGGATCCTTCGGCGAGCCCAGTGCCGCCAACCGGCGCGGCAGGTCCGAGCGGCTGTGCAGCATGTCCACCACGATTACCTGGTCGGGCATCTCGACGAACACGATGAAATGCTGCCCCGCCCGCGTGAAGCGCAGATCCTCCGGCAGGTCGGGATCGATCAGCCGACGACAATCCTGCGAGGGTACCTCACCCTTGGCGATGGCGGCGCAGCGAGCGATCAGGTCGACCTCGTAGGCCTCGGCCTGGCGCGGCCCGAAGGTCTCCAGCGTCCAGCGGGCGATCTCGACGAGCGACCGTTCCGCCTGCCGCGTCAGCCGCCACGGCTTCGGCATCAGGACGCGGTGCGCGCGGCGGCGAATGACCTGCGGATCGCGTCCTCACCGGAGCCCTCGGCGAGCGTGCCCGAGCGCGCTTCGTCGAGCCCCGCGGCGAGCCGCGCGCGCAGGGCGGTCATCTCGGCCTCCTCACGCTCGAGCAGGCGAAGGCCGGCCCGGAGCGCCTCCGACGCATTCTGGTAGCGGCCATCGGCGATCAGCCGCTCGATCAGGTCGGTCTGGCTATCGGTCAGGACGACATTGCGGGTCGGCATCGGAATCTCCCTCGGCCCATTGGCAATATATGCCAGTCAATGCGCTATGTCGACCAGCGTGGATCCCGCGCGTCAGCCGGTCTGCCGCAGATCGGGCCCCAGCACCCGCTTGGCGCCGCCGCGCTGTGC
>JBNGCX010000090.1:0-9202 GCA_049974865.1 Paracoccaceae bacterium | reverse complement strand
CGCAGCGCAAATACCCAGTGCGGCGGCGACTACCGATCCGGGAGACCGGTCGCCGACCCAACGCGCCCACACGCGTATCGTATGTAGAGACGCGGCGCCGCCGCGTCTCCGGCCTAGACGTCCTCTTCCTCTTCGTCGGCAGCTGTCGCTGTCGACTCCGCCACGGCCCCATCCTGCAAGTAGACACCAGCGTCGGCGAGGACGCCCAGGAGGATCATCGTCGCCCGCTCCACCACGACGGCGCAGGAGCCCAATCCACCCTCCGCTGGCCTCACCACATCCTCAAGCAGGCGAACGCACTGAGTCGTCTCGAAGGTCTCAGCGAAGCGCTGGCGCAGCTTCGCCGCAAGGCGCTGCACCAATGTGTCATCCTCCAGCGTCGTGCGACCGAAGAGCGCGCCGATCACCATGATCCCGCCGGCGAGCGCGCCGCACAGCTCCTCTTCCGTGCCACCTACGCCGCCGCCGAAGCCGGTGGCCATGCGCGTGCACGCCGGGCACCAGTCCCGGACAACGCTCGGCCCGACCGCCTTGACCACAGCCTCGGAGCAATGGTAACCCTCGCGCAGCAACGCAGCCGCGCGGGCGGCGATCTTTCGGCGCAGCTCAATCTGCTGGCTCGTCGTCATCAGTGTCTACCCTCCTAGGTCAGCGCCAAACATGCCGTAGGATACAGGGATGGTTGCCAGGGTCAAGCACTGCCGCCCGCACGCCGCGGGTGCACTTCATCTCTGGGGCAAGAGGGCGTGTTTCGCGTTGGGCAAAGCCAAGCCCACGCTGGCTTGTACGGGGCCTGATCGACAAGCCGCCCCCAACGCGAAACACGCCCCACGCCGCCAAGGCGCTTGCGGTTCCACCACCAGCGCGTATACTCGCCTTAGGCCGAGCGCGCGACGGCGAGGGATCGGCGGCGTGATCAACCTCCCTAGGAGCAGAGGCCCCCAATGGCCATAGACGTCTTCCACGATCTCGAGGTCCATATCGGTGCCCACCGGGTTGGACAGGGCTACCCCGTCCAGCTTATCCTCAACCGTGTCCGTGTCTTCCCCTCGGGCGTGATGGATGCCGAGGTCGCGTCCTGGCGCCCGACCGGGGACCCGGCAGAGGACGGACGCCGCCTGCTCGCCTGCCTCCTCGCCGACGATCCGGCCAGGGACAGCTGGCGGGAGGCAAAGGGTGCCGCACCACAGCGGCGCGTGCGGATCAGAATCGACGCCGAGGCTGCCGAGCTCCACGCGCTACCCTGGGAGCTGCTGCGGGACGAGGGACGCGCGCTCGCGGCGGATGCCCACACCCCCTTCTCGCGTTTCGTCCCCTCTGATCAGCCGGTGCACACACGCCCGACCCGGCGTCCGGTCCGGCTGCTCGTGGCCATCGCGAACCCCCACGGCCTCAATGAGCGCGGCCTCGTGGAGCTGGATTTCGAGGCCCAGGCTGCCGCGATCCAGGACGCGCTTCGCGACTTCCCCCATGTTGAGGCCGAGATCCTGCCGCCGCCCACCACCCTTGCGGCGATCGAGTCGGCCCTGCAAGGCGCGACCGCCGCGCCCTATACCGTCCTCCACATCGTCGCCCACGGTGAGAGACGGCCCGCCGGGGGCGCCGCCGGCCTGCTGCTGGAGACCGCTGAACGCCAGCTTGACTGGGTGTCCGAGGATCGCCTCGGGGACATGCTGGCGGGGCTGCACGCGCCGCCGGACTGCATCGTGCTGATGGCCTGTCACACCGCCGGCTACCAGGCGGGGGGACAGCTCGCGGGTGGCGCCCTGCGCGGCATCGCCCCGCGCCTGCTCGGCGCCGGCATCCCCGCCGTCGTCGCCATGCAGGGCGAGGTCACCACCGCGTCGGCGGGGCGCTTCGCCGCCAGCTTCTACCGGCAACTCGCCGGTCACGGGGTGCTGGATCTTGCCGTGAACGAGGCGCGCCACGCCCTCCAGACCGGTCAGCGCCCCGATGCCGCGGTGCCCGTGCTCATCAGCCGGCTGCCCACCGGCCAGCTCTGGGATCTACCGCCCCGCAGGGACTTCTACCGTCACGTGCCACTGCCCGCGCCCGAGCGCTACGTCGCCCGGACGGAGGCGCTGAACGCCATCCGCGCAGCGCTCCTGTCCGGGGAAGGCGCGCGCGGCCTGGCCCTGCACGGCATGCCCGGCGCGGGCAAGTCGGTGCTGGCCCGCGTGCTCTGCGAAGACCCCGAAGTGCGCGTGGCCTTTCCCGACGGTATTCTGTGGGCCACCCTGGGGCGCGACGCCGACGTGCCGACCCGCCTTCGCGAGTGGCTCTCGGCCCTCGGCGCCCCAACCGTCCCCAATGGCCCGGCCCCCAGCCTCGCGCAGCTCCAGAACGCGCTCGCGGAGCAGCTGTGCGACCGGGCCTGCCTTCTGGTGCTCGACGACGTCTGGCGGCGCGCCGACGCAGCCCCGTTCGTGACGGCGATGACCGCCGCCGACCCAGGCGGCGCGCCACGCCGGCCCGGCCCGCGCCTCCTGATTACCACCCGAGATGCGGCTGTGGCCCGCGAGCTCGCGCTCGACATCCACACCGTCGAACCGCTGTCGATGGCAGAGGCGCAGAGCCTATTGGCGCGCTGGGGCGGCGAGACGGTGACGACCGCATCGGACGAGCTTCAGGCGCGCGTGGCCAGCCGGCTCGGCCGGCTGCCGCTGGCGCTGCGACTGGCCGGAGCCCAGCTCAGCCGGACCCGTATGGATCTCTCCGACTGGTTGGAGGCCTTCGATGCCCAGAAACTGCGCAGCCTGCGTCCCGAGTCGGATCAGGACAACCTCTTCGACACGCTATCGCTGAGCCTGGCCGACCTCCCCGCTACCGTCCGTCAAGCCTTCAAGAACCTGGCGATCTTCCGCGAGGGCGAGCCTATCCCTATCGGCGTCGTCACGAAGCTCTGGCAAACACAGGCCGCGCTCGATCACGAGGCGCTCGACGACCTGGCCTGCCGCGAGCGTCTGCAGGACTTCCTCGATCGTGCCCTCATCGAGCCCGGCGCGCACGCCGATGAGATCAGGCTGCACGCTCTGATGCGCGACTTTGCGATGACGCCGCTGGGCAGCGAGGGCCTGCGCGGCGCGCATCGCTTGCTCCTGCGAACGTACGCGCGGGACGTCGACATCGTGCGCTGGTCTGAGATCCCCGACGACGGCTACCTGCACGCGCACCTCGCCTACCACCTCGACCGCGGCGGGAGCCGCGACGCCGTGGATCAGCTCTTCCAAGACGACACATGGCTCCGCGCTCGGGTCGCCAGCCGCGATGGGCGCTACGACGGTTACCTCGACGACCTCGAGCTCGCCCGAATGCGGGCCGACGAGCAGGTACGGGTCCAGTTCGAGGCATCGGCCTCCCTCACAGCGTTGGCCGACGCCCTGCGCTACGCCCTGATCCGCGCCAGCATCAACAGCCTGGCCACACAGACGCCGCCTCCCCTGATCGCCGAGGCCGTGGCCCATCGGGTCTGGACCGTCAGACGGGTCCTGAGCGTCGCGCGGCGTATGCCGCTCTCCCAGCGCGTGCGCGCGCTGCACCGATTGCTGATGGCAGTGCCCCCCGATGCGGAAGGACAGGAAGCGGCGGCGGAGGCCGCCCTGGACGCGATTCGGGGGCTCGACAACGACCCGTTCGAGGGCGCAGCCCAGCGCGCCCAGGCGCTGGCCGCCATCGCACCCTATCTGGATCCGGCGCGGCTCCACCAGGCCCTGGACCTGGCGCAGACCCTGCCCACCCTCCATCTCCGGGCCGAGGCGCTGGCCGGCGTGATTCCTCACCTCGAGCCCGACCTCCAGGCCCGGGTGCAGGCGACCACGCTCTCCGAGATCGCCGCCGCCGTCGGTCCCGAGACGGGCGAGGCCGCGCCGCCCAGGTCGCCGCGTATGGCGCCAAGCGCCCTGGGCTATGCCCTCACGGCGCTCGCGCCGGGGCTGACGCCGGATTACCTCTGTCAGGCGCTCGCCATCGCCTGCACGCTCCCCGACGACTGGGAACGCGGCGAGGCGGTGCGCCGGCTGATCCCCGCGCTCTCCGCCAGCTATGACTCGCCCGACGCCCTGTTGCGAGCCCTCGACACGACCTGTCTGATCGAGGGGAGCTATGTGCTGGCGCGGGTACTGACGGCGCTGGTCGGCTACGTGACCACGCGGCCCGATGCCGCGCGCTACATGAAGCGCATCCTGGCGAAAGCCCTTCGGCTGGACGGCGAGCGCGACCGCGCCGTGGTCCTCGCGGCCCTGGCGCCTCACCTGGACGATGCTCAGATCGAGCGGGCGCTGCAGGCGGCGCGGGGCTTTCTCGATGCACCCGCGCGGGTGAAAGCGCTAGCGGCGTTGGCGCACCGATTGCCTGACGGGCAGCGCCAGATCTTGCTCGAGGAGCTGCTCAGCACCGTCACCCGCATGGCGTGGGAGCTCGACCGGATGGAGGCGCTTGCGGACCTGGCGCCGGCCCTGCCCCCCGATATGGCCGAGCAGGTGGCGCTCGATCCGGCGCTGATCGGCCCCAGTTCCGACCAACCGACGCTGTGGGCCGAGCTGGCCCCCTACCTACCCGAGGGCATGCTACCGGCAGCGCTCGACCGGGCCGCGAGCGCTGAGCGCCCCGACGTTCAGGTGCGGCTGCTCGACGGGCTGATCCCGCGGCTGCCCGAGCATCTCCTGCCGCAGGCCGCTGCCGTCATCCGCGGGATCGGCGACCCCGCCGCGCGCGCGAAGGGCCTTGGCACGCTCGCGATCCGCTGCGAGGGTGCCGAGCGCAGCGCGACACTCGGCGAGGCGCTCGAAGCCGTCGCGGCCCTTCGCTATGAGCTGGACCGTGCCGACGCGCTGGTGGCGCTCGCCCCAAAGCTGAGCGGGCCCCTGATCCGGCAGGCGATGCCCTTGGCCTTGGCGCTCACCCAACCCGAGGCACGGTCGCGGGCCGTGGCCATGCTGGCCTCCCGCCTCCCGACGCTCCCCGATGCCGCCGAGTACCTCGCCCACCTTCTCGAACCGGAGCAGATCCCCGATCAGGCGTCGCAGGCCGCGGCCTTCCTGGCCCTCCTGCCGGAGACCGGCCCCGATGCGCGGACGCCGCTTGTGGAGGCGCTGCTGGCGCTCGTCACCGACCCTAACGCCAACCGGGTCTTTGACGGCGCAGCGCGGACTGAGCTGCTCAGCCAGGTGGCGCCCTATTGTACCGAGCGGCTGTCCACCCCTATGGCCGAGGCCCTTGAGCAGCTACCCGATGACGCGGACCGCTGCGCGGTCCTCTGCGCCCTGCCGTTGGGCATCCGGGGAAAAGTGCAGGCCCTCAAGGAGAAGCTGGCTAGCCGCCTGATGCGCGATCCCGACGCCGTCAACGCGCTGCTCGCGCTCGTCCCCCGGCTGCCCGCCGGATCGCGGCGGCGCGCTTTGAGGACCGCGATGGCCAACGCCCGCCTCGTGGACAGCCCCTACGACGCCGCGCTGGCGTGGGCCGCGATCGCCGGCCAGGTCAGTTGGCACGACGGCTGGCGCGCCCGCGCGCGGGCCGTCACGGCGGCGAGCGACGCGCTTGAGGCCATTGAGGACCCCTACCTGCGCCTTCTCGCGACCACAGCCCTGCTTCCCGAGCTTGCGGGCAAGCAGCGGGCGGAGCTGCTGGAGACGACCGTGGACCTCGCGCGCGATCCCGACATCGACGACTATGGGCTCTGGGCGGATGCACTCACCGAGCTGCTCCCCTTCCTCGAGAGTGAGGCATACCGGGAGATCGCCGCGACGGCCCTCGTGGCGGCTGGCGAGATCGACATCGTCGACGAGGATCGGCCGGAGCAGGCCTTGGTCGCGTTGGCGCCCCAACTCGGGCCGCAACATCTGGCTGAGGCCCTGATCATCACCCGGGAGTTCACCACCGAGCGCGCCCGCTCGCGGGCCCTCATCGCCCTCATTCCCCTCCTGCGCGCTGCGCCCGACCTGAGCGATGAGGTGTTTGAGCTCGCCCACGCGCTTGAGGATCCGATTATGCGCTTCCGGACCGACGTTGCCCTGATTCCTTACGCACCCGACGGCGCCGCGCACCTGATGGACATCCGCCTGCGGCTGGCCGAGGCGATCCGTGCCTCCGGAAAAGCGCAGCGGGCCGACGTCCTCCGCCTGATCGCCGAGAGCGATGCTTTCACGCCGGACATCCTCGGCATCACGCAGGCGGACTTCGATGCGATGGCGCTCGCCATCAAGCAGATCAGCACACAATGGGCGTGGATGTAATCTCGGAGCATCACCCACCCCACCATCCGCGCGCATCGAGTTCCATAGGAGCTATCCGTGAGGACACGCACGCATCGCAGTTTCACCGTCTCTGAGATCGGCCTCGGCTGCTATGGCCTGAGCGGCGCTTATGGCCCGCCCGACGTCGCCGCCTACACGCAGGCGCTGCGGCGCGGCTACGAGCTGGGCGTGACCTTCTACGACACCGCCCCCGCCTATGCCTCTGGTGTGGCAGACGCGGAGCGCGTCCTCGGCGAGGCGGTCGCGCCCTTCCGCGATGAGGTGGCCATCGCCACCAAGATCGGCGTCAAGGAGGGCGCCGCGGCCGACCTAACAAGGGAGATCATCGTTGCCTCCTGCGAGGAGAGCCTCCGCCGCCTCGGGACCGACCGCATCGACCTCTACCAGATCCACTATGACGATCCCGCCACACCGGTGCCCGCGATCATCGACACGCTGGAGGGGCTGAAGCAGGCCGGCAAGATCCGGCATTACGGTCTCGGCCACCTCTCGCCGGAGCGCTCCGCCGACTTCCTGGCTGCCGGCGACGTCCTCTCGATCCTGATGGAGCTCAGCGCCGTCGCGCGTCACGCACAACGGACGCTGGTGCCGCTCTGCGAGCGGTACGACGCAGCCGCCATCGCCTTCAGCACCACCGGGCGCGGCCTGCTGACCGGCGCCTTCGCCGGTCGGGATGACCCGCCGCCCTTCGCGCCCGGCGACATCCGCGCTCTCGACCCCCTCTTCCAACGGGAGCGGTTCGACTCGGGCCTGCGGGTGGCCGCGCGGCTCGCCGAGATCGGCGAGCAACACGGGCGGACGCCCGTCCAGGTCGCCATCGCCTGGGTCCTCGCCCAGCCTCGCGTGCTCTGCGCCCTGACCGGGCCATCGACGGTGGCTCACGTGGAGGAGAACGTAGCCGCCAGCGGGTGGCGCTTCCCCGAGGAGGCCCTCGCCGAACTGGATGGCTTTCTAGCGCAGGAGGACGCGCGGCTGGCGCGAGCACAGCAGGCCTCGGTGGCCCGCATCCTCAACGAAGCACTGCCCGAAAGCCCCGAGAAGGCCTTCGTCGACCTCGTCTACGCGATCGAGACCGCGATCCTGCTCAGTCGTGTCGACGAGCCCGCTGTCCTGCCCGTCTTCCAGGAGCTCTTCGCACTGCGCAAGCGCCTCGACGCCGAAGCTGCCTCCGACCTGGCCGCTATCCAAGAACGTCTCCGCGCCCTCATCCCCCACGGCCCGGAGGCGCCACAAGCGCCACCAACATCCAACATCCAGCATCCAACCAGGAGCTCCCATGACGGACGTTGAACACATCCTCACCACCCTGGGCCAGAGCTACCGGGCGAAGGTCCGGCAGGATCTGGCGCTAACCGTTAACCTCGAGATCAGTGACGAGTCAGGGCGATCGCGCACGTGGCATGTCATCGTCGCGCCCGGCGGTGACGTCGCACTCCACCGTGGGCGCGCCGCCGACGCCCAGTTCGACCTGCAGACGTCGGCCGAGACGCTGCGCCGGATCGATGCCGGCGAGCTGACGGCGCTGACGGCGGCGGGACGCGAGCACCTCAGCCAGCCCGCGCCCCTCGACATACGCCCAGGCGACGGCGTCGAGATGACGCGCGAGCGCCTGACCGCGATGTACGCGTTCTTGCAGCACTTCTTCAATCCCAGCGTGCCGGAGCGCGTGCCGCTGGGTGAAGCGCACGCTCGCCTGGTCCACGGGGCTCACGCCATCCCCCTCTATTATTGTCCGGGCTTTCGCAGCGCCTGGTACCGGGTGAATCCCGGCGAACGCTTAAACGAGCCCGGCGACACCAACCCCTTCCCCCAGGCCTTTATCTTCATCAAGGGCACCGGGGTCGCGAAGATCGGCGACGAGACCGTGCCGGTGAAAGCCGATGAGGCTTACTATATCCCACCAGGCGCCGATCACGTGGTCTGGACGGAGGGGGACGACGCGCTTGAGCTCATTTTCCTCGCGTGGGGTGAGGAGGCATGAGCCGGGACGGCACAGATTTGGCGACGTAGCCAGCACAACACACGGTCACAAGGGAGAAACCCACCTATGCCCATCGAGTTCCTCAGCGAGACGCTCCTGCCCAGCTTGATTGCGGGGCTGGTGACCGCCGCGTGGCCCGAGCGATGGAGCGCGCGACCGCGCTACCCGTCGGAGCACGAGGCCCCGGGCCAGGCGCAGACGGCGGTTCTCGTCGCCATCATCATCCTCGGCCTCGTCTTTGCCCTGCTGGCTCGCATGCCGACGGTCTACGCCGCGCCGACGGACTCACGCAGCTACGAGCTCATCGACGTCGTGGGACAGGCCCTTGCGTGGGCGCTGGTGCTGATCCCGATGTACCTCGGTGCCAGTCATCACCAGCTCAAATTGGCCGATCTGCAGCTCCACGGGCGCCGTTGGCTGAGTGCCATCGCGCTGTCCGTCGTGATCGGCGCGATCTTCTTCGTGGCTCAGGGTAAGGTCGACGCGGCACCGCGGCTCTGGGCGTGGTGGGGCCTCTATGCCGCCCTGCAGTATCTGGTGGTCGGGTTGGCCGAAGAAGTGTTCGCCCGGGGCTACCTGCAGGTTCGCTGGGTCGCCGCCGCCGGGTGGTGGGTCGGTTGGCTGGGGGCCTCGTTGGTGATGGCTGCCCTGCATCTCCCCCAGTATCTCATCGCCTATCAGATGGAATGGCTTCCCGCGATCGTCGAGGTGGCGCAGATCTTGCCGTTGAGCCTTTTACTGGGCTACGTCCTCCACAAAAACGGCAACCTCCTCGCGCCGATCCTCGTGCACCTCTGGTTCAACCTGGCCTCGGCCCTCTAGGCGCCCGCCCACGACCCCCGTCGCCGTTGTTGTTGTAGAGCCGCGGCGGTGCCGCGGCTCCCGCCAGCCAGCCACCTGCGCCGCCAGACGGCCCACCGGGCCGTCTCTACCCCCGCTACCCCCGTCGCCGTTGTTGTTGTAGAGC
>JBNGCX010000089.1:0-9856 GCA_049974865.1 Paracoccaceae bacterium | reverse complement strand
GGGGGGCTGGACGCCCAGCCGCCGTGGCCTTACCTGTTGGCGCGAACAGGAGAGCCGCCCATGACCAAGCCGCCGCTGACCCTTTACCTCGCCGCGCCGCGCGGATTCTGCGCCGGCGTGGACCGCGCGATCAAGATCGTCGAGATGGCGCTGGGGAAATGGGGCGCGCCGGTCTATGTCCGCCACGAGATCGTCCACAACAAATACGTGGTCGACGAGCTGCGCGAGAAGGGCGCCGTCTTCGTCGAGGACCTGGAGGAATGCCCCGACGACCGGCCGGTGATCTTCTCGGCCCACGGTGTGCCGAAATCCGTGCCGGCCGAGGCCGCGCGGCGCCACATGGTCTATGTCGACGCCACCTGCCCGCTGGTCAGCAAGGTGCACATCGAGGCCGGGCGGCATCACCAGAACGGGCTGCAGATGGTCATGATCGGCCATGCCGGGCACCCCGAGACCATCGGCACCATGGGCCAGCTGCCGCCGGGCGAGGTTCTGTTGGTGGAGACCGAGGCGGATGTGGCCGAGCTTGAGGTGCGCGATCCGGAGAAGCTGGCCTTCATCACCCAGACCACCCTTTCGGTCGACGATACCGCGGGCATCGTCGCGGCGCTGAAGACGCGCTTTCCGTCCATCGTGGGGCCGCACAAGGAAGACATCTGCTACGCCACCACCAACCGCCAGCACGCGGTCAAGGAGATCGCGCCGCGGGTGGATGCGCTCTTGGTGATCGGCGCGCCGAACTCCTCGAACTCGCGTCGGCTGGTCGAGGTCGCCTCGGCCAATGGCTGTGCCTATGCCCAACTCGTGCAGCGCGCGGACGAGATCGACTGGCGCGCACTCGACGGCATCAAGGCCCTGGGCCTGACCGCCGGCGCCTCGGCCCCCGAGGTGCTGATCAACGAGGTGATCGACGCCTGCCGAGACCGCTTCGACGTGACCCTGACCGAAGTGGAAACCGCCACCGAGAATGTCGAGTTCAAGGTGCCCCGCGTCCTGAGGGAACCGGCATGATCTCCGCCCGGTTTCTGCTGACCGCCCTTGTCGTCGTGATCGCACCGGGGACGGGCGTGATCTACACGCTGATGCTGGGCCTCGGGCAGGGTCGGCGCGCCGCCGCGCTGGCCGCCATGGGTTGCACCCTGGGGATCGTGCCGCATCTGCTGGCCGCGATGCTGGGCCTCGCGGCGGTCTTGCACACCAGCGCGCTGCTGTTCCAGGTCGTGAAATTCGCAGGCGTCGCCTATCTGCTCTATCTCGCCTGGCAGGCGCTGTCGCAGGGCGGCGCGCTGTCCATCGGCGCCGAGGGTGCGCGCCAGACCGGCCTTGCCATCCTGCGCCGCGGGGCGCTGATCAACATCCTGAACCCCAAGCTGTCGATCTTCTTCCTTGCACTGCTGCCGCCCTTCCTGTCCGGCCGCGCCGAAACCGCCACCGCCGAGATGCTGACGCTGGGCGCGGTGTTCATGGGGATGACCTTTGCCGTCTTCACCCTGTACGGCATTTTCGCGGCGGGCGCCCGCGACCTGGTGCTGAGCAGCGAACGCGCGATGCGCTGGATCAACCGCAGCTTTGCCGCCATCTTCGCCGCCCTCGCCGCGCGCCTGGCGGTGGAACGCGCATAACGGCGCCTGCCCCTTCGACCCTGATGAGGATCCATGTCTGACCTTTATGCCTATACCGACGGTGCGTGCAGCGGCAATCCCGGCCCCGGCGGCTGGGGGGTGCTTTTGCAGGCGCGCCAGGGCGAGACCGTGCTGAAGGAGCGCACCTTGTGCGGCGGCGAGGCATCGACCACGAACAACCGGATGGAGCTTCTGGCCGCGATCAACGCGCTGGAAGTGCTGGGGCGGCCCTCGGCCATTACCGTGGTCACCGACAGCGCCTATGTGAAGAACGGCGTGACCCAGTGGATCCACGGCTGGAAGCGCAACGGCTGGAAGACCGCCGCCAGGAAGCCGGTGAAGAATGCCGAGTTGTGGCAGCGGCTGGACGCGGCGCAGGCGCGCCATGACGTGACATGGGAATGGGTCAAGGGCCATGCCGGCCACCCCGAGAACGAGCGTGCCGACGAGTTGGCGCGCGAGGGGATGGCGCCGTTCAAGTGACCGTGCCGGGCGCTGGCCGAGAGCACCGGGGGCTGTCTGCCCCCGGACCCCCGAGGATATTTTTCAACAGAAGAAGCGGGGCGGCTCAGCGCCTCTGGATATAGGTCTGGTAGAGCCAGATCAGCAGGGCGGCGCCGAGGATCGCGCCGATGAAGCCGGCGGCCAGGCCGGTGAGAAGCAGCAGGAAACGCAGGATCAGCCCGCCGATCAGGGCGCCCGCGATGCCGATGGCGACGGTGGTGATGACATCGGTTTCCACGTCCATCAGCCGCGTGGCCAGAAAGCCCGCGGCAGCGCCGACGATGATGAGACAGAGAACAGGCATGGCCCGACTATGCCCGCCGCGGCCGGCTTTGGGAAGGGTTTCAGTCCAGGCGCTCGGGGCAGCTGTGCAACCCGCGCAGGAAGGCGTCGGCGGGCATGGGGCGCTTGCCCTGGCGCTGCGCCTCGGTGACCTCGATGGCGCCGTCACCGCAGGCGACGGTCATACCGTGAAGGACCTCGCCAGGGTCGCCGCGGCCGTCGGCCAGGTGGCAGCGCAGCAGCTTGATGCGTTCGCCATCCATCTCGCACCAGGCGCCCGGAAAGGGCGAGAGACCGCGGATTTTCCGGTCAATCTCCGCCGCAGGGCGGGTCCAGTCGATGCGGGCTTCGGCCTTGTCGATCTTGGTGGCGTAGGTGACGCCCTGCTCGGGCTGGGGCTGGGGCGTGAGGTCGTCGAGACCGTCCAGCGCGCGGCAGATCAGGCGCGCGCCCAGTTGCGAGAGGCGGTCGTGCAGATCGCCGGTGGTTTCTTCCGCGCCGATCGGGGTGGCCTCACGCAGCAGCACCGGGCCGGTGTCGAGGCCCGCCTCCATCTGCATGATGCAGACGCCGGTCTCGGCATCGCCGGCCATGATGGCGCGGTGGATGGGCGCGGCCCCGCGCCAGCGCGGCAGCAGCGAGGCATGGATGTTCAGGCAGCCGTGTTCGGGCGCGTCCAGAACCGGCTGGGGCAGGATCAGCCCGTAGGCCACCACCACGGCCACGTCGGCGTTCAGGGCAGCGAAATCCGCCTGCGCCTGCGGGTCGCGCAGGCTGACGGGGTGACGGACGGGCAGGCCCAGCGCCTCGGCCCGTGCATGCACCGGTGTGGGGCGGGGTTTCTTGCCGCGGCCCGCCGGACGCGGCGGCTGGCAGTAGACGCAGGCGATCTCGTGCCCGGCCTCGACCAGCGCGTCGAGCACCGGGACCGAGAAATCGGGCGTTCCCATGAAGACCACGCGCATGTCAGCGCCTCCGCAGCTTCGCGGCCCGTTTCAGCAGGCGGTCGCGTTTCAGTTTCGACAGGCGGTCGAAATACATCTTTCCGTTCAGGTGGTCGACCTGGTGCTGCACCGAGGTGGCCCAGAGGTCGACGAGATCGCGCTCTTCGGTTTCGCCCTGCTCGTTGATGTATCGCACCGTCACCGCGCGGGGGCGCTCGATCACCGCCGAGACGCCGGGCAGGTTGGGGCTGGCCTCGTCATGGGCGCGCAGCTTGACCGAGGCGTGCAGGATCTCGGGGTTGGCCATGCGGATCGCCTTGCCGCGCGTCTCGGAGCAGTCAACCACCGCCAGGCGCAGCATCACCCCGATCTGCGGGGCGGCGAGGCCATAGCCCGGCATCGCGTCCATGGTTTCCACCATGTCGTCCCAGAGCGCGCGGATCTCGTCGGTGATCTCCTCCACCGGCTCGGCGGAGGTCTTCAGGCGCGGATCGGGCCAGGGGACGAAGGGGCGGATCATGGGCGGGGCTCCAGTCGATCGAGCGCGGCGGCACGGGCGTCTTCAGGGAGGTAGTCGGTGCAGAGGATGCCGTCGAGATGGTCGCGCTCGTGCTGCACGCAGGGGGCGGCGAAGCCGGTGAAGGTTTCCTCATGGGGCGTGCCGTCGAGGTCCTGCCAGCGCAGCGTCACCTCGGACGGGCGCTGAACGGGCACGATGACGCCGGGCAGCGACAGGCAGCCCTCGTCCATCACCCGGGTGGCATCGCCGGCACTGACGATTTCGGGATTCACCATGACGCGGGGGGCGCGGCGGCCGGTGTCCTTCCAGCCGGCATCCATGACGAAGAGACGCCGGAGTTCTCCGATCTGCGGCGCGGCCAGCCCGCGGCCGGGAGCGGCGTACATGATGGCAATCATCTCGTCGGCCAGCTCCCGCAGCGCGGCATCGAACAACATGACCGGCGCGGCCACCTGGCGCAGCCGCGCATCGGGCGGGGTCAGGATCGGCCGCAGGCTCACGCCCGGGCCCGCTCGCGCTTCAGCTTCTGCATCTTTCGGGTGATCATCTGGCGCTTCATCGGCTTGAGATAGTCGATGAAGAGCTTGCCGTTCAGATGGTCGATCTCGTGCTGGACGCAGGTCGCCCAGAGGCCGTCGAACTCTTCCTCCTGAACCTTCCCGTCGAGATCCTGCCAGCGCACGCGCACCTCGGCGGGGCGGGTGACCTCGGCATATTGCTCGGGGATCGACAGGCAGCCCTCTTCGTAGGTGCTCATATCCTCGGAAGCCCAGGTGACCTCGGGGTTGAACAGCGCCATTGGGCGGGGGGGCTCGCCCTCTTCCTTGACGCAGTCGATCACGATCAGGCGCTTGAGCACACCGACCTGCGGCGCGGCCAGCCCGACGCCGGGCGCGTCATACATGGTTTCCAGCATGTCCTCGGCCAGCGCGCGCATCTCGGCCGTGATTTCGGCCACGGGCTCGGCAACCTTCTTGAGGCGCGGATCGGGATGGATCAGGATAGGGCGTATCGTCATGGCGCTCATTTAGGCGATGGGCATTTGCGGCGCAATGGGCTGCGGCGGAGTGCGCCGCGACGGCGCGCAATGATATGCTTGTTCTATTTTGAACAATGAATTTGGAATATTTTCCCATAAATTTTCATTGATTTGGGACTTTTTGCCGAATAACACACGATATGCAGGAATAGCTACCACTGCAATCCGCCGACGACAGCAAGCCAGACAGGACGCATCCATGAATTTCGACGAGATCATCGACCGCCGCGGCACACATTCGATGAAATGGGACATGATGGAGCCGATCTACGGCGTGCCCAAGGATGGCGGCATCCCGATGTGGGTGGCGGACATGGACTTCCGCCCGCCGCAATGCATCTCGGACGCGCTGCAGGGCATGGTCGATCATGGGATCTACGGCTATTTCGGCAACGATACCGACTATCGCGGCGCTATCGGCTGGTGGATGGAAAACCGCCACGGCTGGCAAATCGACCCGTCGTGGATCTTTACCACCCACGGGCTGGTGAACGGCACCGGCATGTGCGTCGACGCCTTCACCGCCCCCGGCGACGGGGTCGTGCTGTTCACCCCTGTCTACCACGCCTTCGCCCGGGTCATCAAAGCCGCCGGCCGCCAGGTGGTGGAATGCCCGCTGGTCAACAACGACGGCCGCTACGAGATGGATTTCGCGGCTTATGACGGGCTGATGACCGGCAAGGAGAAGATGGTCATCCTGTGCTCGCCGCACAACCCCGGCGGCCGCGTCTGGACGCGCGAGGAACTGCAGGACGTGGCCGATTTCGCCAGACGCCACGACCTGGTTCTGGTGTCGGACGAAATCCATCACGACCTCGTCTACACCCCGAACACGCATATCCCGATGGCGCTGATTGAGGGGATCGAGGACCGGCTGGTGATGATGAGCGCCACCACCAAGACATTCAACATCGCCGGCAGCCATTCCGGCAACGTGATCATCGCCGACGAGGCGCTGCGCCATAAATTCGCCGGCCGCATGGCTGCGATGGGGCTGTCGCCCAATTCCTTCGGGCTGGTCATGGCCACCGCGGCCTATTCGCCGGAAGGGGCGGAATGGGTCGATGCGCTGATGGCCTACCTGGACGGCAACCGCCGCCTGTTCGACGAGGGGATCAATGCTATCCCCGGCCTTGAATCCATGCCGCTTGAGGCAACCTACCTGGCCTGGGTGGATTTCACAGGCACCGGCATGTCGCGCGAGGAGTTCACCCGCCGCGTGGAAAAGGACGCGCGCATCGCCGTCAATTACGGCGCCAGCTTCGGCAGCGGCGGCGAAACCTTCCTGCGCTTCAATCTGGCCACGCCCAGGGCGGTGGTGGAACAGGCCGTGTCGCGCCTTCAGGACGCGTTCGGCGACCTGCAATAGGCGCGCTCAGCGCCCGAGCAAAGCGATCGGCGCGTCGTCGGGCCGGTCGTAATCCAGCGGCGCGCGGTCGGCGGCGGCGGTGTTGCGCTTGAATTCGAAGTGCAACTCGCCGTCCTCCTCGGACGACGTCACGATCAGCGCCTGGTAGAGATGCCGGCTGCCCTCGTAGATGTCGACGAGGCCGCGCAGATGCGGGGCGGCCTCGGCATCCAGCGCAAAGCCGCTGTCCCAGAACCGCAGCACCGGGTAGACCGCGTCATCCGCATGAACCCGGAGGCGGCTTTTCTTGCGCAGCTCCGCCTTGCGGGCCCGCTCCAGCCCCTCGCGCACTTCTTTCGGCAAGAATTCCGGCATTCTTCACGATCCTCCTGCATTCAAGCATGGCGCCCCCGCGGTCTCCGTCAAGCACTTCCCCTGCCTGCGCGGTTTTTTCGCGTCGTGCGTTGATGCAGGGGCACTGCGCGGGATTTGCGACTACGCAGCACGGCCCGCAGGCCCTAGGTGATGCCCCGCGAACAGGAGAGACACATGGGACAGCTTGTGAATGGCGTCTGGGAGGACGTCTGGTACGACACGAAATCGAGCGGCGGCAAATTCGTCCGCTCCACCGCCGGTTTCCGAAACTGGATCACCCCCGACGGCGCCCCCGGCCCCTCGGGCGAGGGCGGCTTCGGGGCGGAAAGCGGACGCTATCACCTTTACGTGTCGCTGGCCTGCCCCTGGGCGCACCGCACGCTGATCTTCCGCGCGCTGAAACGGCTGGAGGAACACATCGGCGTCTCGGTCGTGCATCCAGACATGCTGTCGGATGGCTGGACCTTCGACACGGGCTTTCCCGGCGCCACGGGCGACACGCTCTACGGCCTGCCCTTCATGCGCGACATCTACACCAAGGCGAAACCCGACGTATCGGGCCGCGTCACGGTGCCCGTGCTGTGGGACAAGGCGCGTGAGACCATCGTGTCGAACGAGAGCTCGGAAATCATCCGCATGTTCAACTCGGCCTTCGACGCGATCACCGGCAACCGCGACGACTACTGGCCCGAACACCTGCGCGAGCGGATCGAGGGCTTCAACAGCCGGATCTATTCGGAGGTGAACAACGGCGTCTACAAGGCGGGTTTCGCCACCTCGCAGGCCGCCTATGACGAGGCCGTGACCAGGCTCTTCGGCGCGCTGGACTGGCTGGAGGATCACCTCTCGCGCAACCGCTACCTGCTGGGCGACCGGGTGACCGAGGCCGACTGGCGCCTGGTGACCACGCTGCTGCGCTTCGACCCGGTCTACCACCTGCATTTCAAGTGCAGCCGCAACCGGCTGGTCGATTTCCCCAATCTCTGGGCCTACACGCGCGAGCTTTACCAATGGCCGGGCGTGGCCAGGACCACCAATTTCGACCATATCGCGCGCCATTACCACTACAGCCACGACATGATTAACCCGCACCGGATCCTGCCCATCGCCCCGGCGATCGACTGGCATGAGCCGCATGGGCGCGAGCGGCTGGCGGCAGCCTGAGCCGGGCTGTTGCCTCGCAACGCAGGGCTGCTAAGGTCGTCCCAAAGATTTCGGAGGACCAGATGCGTTTCGCCCTATTGCTTTCCGCGGCGCTGGCGGCGGCGGGGTTCGCCCATGCCCAAGTGCCCTGCGGCGGCCCCTTTTCCGGTTTCGTGAACGACCTGAAGAATGAGGCCGTCTCACGGGGCCATGACCGTGCCACGGTGGACCGTTTCTTCGCCCCGGTCCGGCATGATCCCGCCACGCTGCGCGCCGACCGGGCGCAGGGCATCTTCCAACTCGATTTCCTGACCTTCTCGCGCCGGATCATCAGCCAGAACCGGCTGGACAACGGGCGGCGCAACGCCGCGAAATGGGATGCTATCTTCGACCGGATCGAGCGCGAGTTCGGCGTGTCGCGCGGGGTGCTGCTGGCCTTCTGGGCGCTGGAGACCGATTACGGCGCGGTGCAGGGCGATTTCAACACGCTGAATTCGCTGGTGACTCTGTCGCATGACTGCCGCCGGCCCGAGCTGTTCCGGCCGCAGATCTTCGCCGCGCTTGAGTTGTTCGAACACGGCGATTTCGACCCGGCCACCACGACGGGCGCCTGGGCGGGCGAGATCGGCATGGTGCAGATGCTGCCCGAGGACATCCTGACCAACGGCGTCGACGGCGACGGCGACGGTCATGTGCGGCTGAAGACCTCGCCGCCCGATGCGCTGATGTCGGGGGCCAAGATGCTGCGCAGCCTGGGCTGGCGCCCGAACGAACCCTGGCTTCAGGAAATCGTCCTGCCCGAAAGGCTCGACTGGGCCGAGACCGGCCTCGACCACGAAAAACGCGTGCGCGACTGGGAGCGGCTCGGCGTGCGGGCGCGCAACGGCGAACTGGGGCCGGGTAACTTGCAGGCCTCGATCCTGCTACCGATGGGGCGGCACGGCCCGGCCTTCCTCGCCTACCCGAACTACCGGGTCTATTTCGAATGGAACCAGAGCTTCGTCTACGTCACCTCGGCCGCCTATTTCGCCACGCGGCTGGAGGGCGCCCCGGTTTATGACGCGCGCAACCCCGATCCGGGGCTGAGCGGAGCGGAGATGAAGCTTTTGCAGCAGAAACTGGCCGGGCGGGGCCATGACGTGGGCGGCATCGACGGCATCCTCGGGGCCAAGACGCGCCTCGCCGTGCAGGCCGAGCAGCATCGGCTGGGAATGCCGGCCGATTCCTGGCCCACGCGGGAGTTGCTGAACCGACTGTGACCGGGTCTTGAAATGCGCGCCTTCGGCGCATTTCCTTTTGCGGGTTGAGGGGCGCTGCCCCCTCAAACTCCCCGAGATACTTTTGAACAGAAGAAGGAGACGTGGGGTCAGGCCACCATTTGTTCGGCCTTTTTCAGGTCGACCGAAACCAGCTGGCTGACGCCCTGTTCGGCCATGGTCACGCCGAACAGGCGGTCCATGCGCGCCATGGTCACCGCGTGATGGGTGATGATCAGGAAGCGGGTGTCGGCTCGGCGGGTCATCTCGTCCAGCATGTCGCAGAAGCGGGTAACGTTGGCGTCGTCGAGCGGCGCGTCCACCTCGTCGAGCACGCAGATCGGCGCGGGGTTGGCCAGGAACACCGCGAAGATCAACGCCAGCGCGGTCAGCGTCTGCTCGCCACCCGAGAGCAGGCTGAGGGTCGACAGCTTCTTGCCCGGCGGCTGGCACATGATCTCCAGCCCGGCCTCCAGCGGGTCGTCGGACTCAACCAGCACCAGCTTGGCCTCGCCGCCGCCGAAGAGATGGGTGAACAGCATGGCGAAGTTGCTGTTCACCTGTTCGAACGCGGTCAGCAGCCGCTCGCGCCCCTCGCGGTTCAGCCCGGCGATGCCGGTGCGCAGCGCCTTGATCGCCTCTTCGAGATCCTGCTTTTCGGCCAGCAGCGTGTCGTGCTCCTCCTGCACCTCGCGGGCGTCCTCTTCGGCGCGCAGGTTGACCGCGCCCAGCGCGTCGCGCTGACGCTTCAGCCGGTTCACATCGGCCTCGATGGCCTCGGCCGCGGGCATCTTGTCGGGGTCGGCCTCCAGCCGCTCCAGCA
>JBNGCX010000088.1:0-9905 GCA_049974865.1 Paracoccaceae bacterium | reverse complement strand
CCCCAGGGGCGGGCGCGATTGCGCCCACCCCTCGGGTCCGGCGCGGCCCTCTGTTCTGACACAAGCCCAGCTCACAGCAGCCCCTCCAGCTTGGCGGCGTCAAAGCCGGGCTTCGGCGACAGCTCCACCCCGGCCTTGCTCATCCGCACCTCGACACCGGCCTCCAACAGCGCGGTCTTGAGTGCGTCGACAGCCGAGAAATCCTTGCTTTCCATCGCCGCGGCCCGCAGATCGGCCAGCCTCACGGCATAGGCCGAGAGGTCCGCCTCCTCGCCCTTCACCCAGTCGCCCAGCTCCGGCGTCAGCAGCCCCAGCATCGCAGCCGAGGCCTTCAGTCCCGCCGCGTCGCCGCCCGCCGCCAGCTTGTGCAGCTCGGCAATCGCGCCCGCGGTGTTCAGATCATCGGCCAGCGCCGCGACCACGCCTTCCGAAACCGCGCCCGGCTCCACCCCGTCGGTCAACGCGCGCCACTTGCGCAGCACCGCCTCGGCCTCCGCCGCCTTCTTGGCGGTCCAGTCCATCGGCTTGCCGTAATGGGTGGAGAGGAACACGAACCGGATCACCTCGCCCGGGATGCCCTGCTCCAGCAGCTCGTGCACGGTGAAGAAATTGCCCAGGGACTTGGACATCTTCTTGCCCTCGACCTGCAGCATCTCGTTGTGCAGCCAGTAGTGTGCGAAATCCCCCTCGGGATGGGCGCAGCAGCTTTGCGCCACCTCGTTCTCGTGATGCGGGAACATCAGGTCGTTTCCGCCGCCGTGGATGTCGAAGGACGCGCCGAGCAGTTCGTAAGACATGGCCGAGCACTCGATATGCCAGCCCGGCCGCCCGCGGCCCCAGGGGCTGTCCCAGCCCGGCAGATCGGGGGTCGAGGGCTTCCACAGCACGAAATCCATCGGGTCGCGCTTGTAGGGCGCCACCTCGACCCGTGCGCCGGCGATCATGTCCTCCAGCGACCGGCCCGACAGCCGCCCGTAGGCCGGGTAGCTCTTGACGTCGAACAGCACATGACCGTCGGCGGCATAGGCATGGCCCTTGGCGATCAATTCCTCGATCATCCCGATCATCTGCGGGATGTAGCGCGTCGCCCGCGGCATCTCGTTGGGGTCCAGCGCCCCCAGCGCGTGCATGTCGTCGAGGAACCACTGGATGGTCTCCTCGGTGATCTCGCCGATCGGGCGGCCGGTCTCCCTGGCGCGGTTGTTGATCTTGTCGTCGACGTCGGTGAAATTTCGCACATAGGTGACGTGCTCGGGGCCGTATACGTGGCGCAGCAGCCGATAGAGCACGTCGAACACCACCACCGGCCGCGCGTTGCCCAGATGCGCCCGGTCATAGACCGTCGGCCCGCAGACATACATCCGCACGTTATCGGGATCGATGGGGGTGAAGACCTCTTTCTTTCGGGTCCTGGTGTTGTGCAGCCTGATCTCGGTCATGGCAAAATCCTTCGCGCGCGTCCCGCGGCGGGCTTTAGCAACTTACCAAGAGATTGGAAACAGATGACCGGCCCGCCTGACGATGTCAGCGGGTAATGCAGCAGATGATGTTGGTGCGGTCGGTCATGCCGCGGGCATAACAGCTTGCCGCCCGGCTGCCAAGCCCGGCCGGCCGTCCGGGGCAGCAACGCCCCCTTCTTCTTGGCCAAAATACTCCCGCCGGAGGCGGACCCGCGCCCGCCTCCCGCGCCGCCGGGGCGCGCCGCTCTCGCATGGCGCGCAACCGCGCCTTTGCCCGGCTCAGAACCGGAACGACACCCGGGCCTGGATCGTCAGAACCTCGTAATCCACGCCGCTTTTGCTGAAATTGTCGAACTGGTGATACAGGATCTCGCCGCCCAGCGTCATGTTCTCGCGCAGCGCGTGTTCCAGGCCGGCGCCCAGGAACCAGCCGTTGTCGTCGGAACTGCCCGCGCCGGGCGTCGAGATATCCATCCAGGCCGGGCCGCCCGCCGCGTAGACCAGGTTCTGCCCCATGTCGGCCCCCACCCGCAGCTTCAGCCGCGCGAGGTTGTCGACCTTGGTGCCGCCGCCGCCCTGCTTGATGTCGCTGGCATCGTAGCTCAACTCGGCGCCCACGACGTAATTGCCGAAATCCCAGTTGTAGCCGGCATGCACGCCGCCCAGGGCGCCGTCGGCATCGCCCGTGGCCGCGCCCGAGGCATCGCTTTCCCCGAAGCCGAGCTGGAGACCCGCGTAAAAGCCCGTCCAGTCGGTGCCGGGCACGGGCGCCGGTGCGGGCGCGGCGACCATCGGCTCGGCCGGGGCCGGCGCGGGGCCGCCCGCCTGGGCCGCCGTTGCGGCCCCAAGCCCCATCAGCGCGGCAAGCACGGAATGTCCCAGATGTTTCATCGCAAACTCCTTTCCCTGAAAGACTTGTCCCTCGCGATGGATCTATCGTTTTAATCTTTCTTTAAACTATGAACCTCCTCACCCTGTCTCACAAGGGCGTGACGCCCGCGGCGGCTGGACATTGCCGATCCTGGGACCGATAATGAACATGCGTTCAATTAATGGGAGGATCGCATGAAGATCACCGACACGAAGGCCATCGTCACCGGCGCGGCCTCGGGGCTGGGCGAGGCCACGGCGCGGGCGCTGCGCGAGGCCGGGGCCGCGGTCACCATCCTCGACCGCGACGCAGAGCGCGGCGCTTCGGTGGCCGAGGAGATCGGCGCCGGCTTTCAGCGCGTGGACGTGACCGACGAGGCCTCTGCCGCCGCCGCCATCGAGGCCGCCGCCGGGGCCATGGGCGGAATCACCGCCTGCATCAACTGCGCCGGCATCGCCACCGGCGAAAAGACGGTGGGCCGCGAGGGGCCGCACGACCTGGGCAATTTCCGCCGCACCGTCGACATCAACCTGGTGGGCAGCTTCAACATCGCCCGCCTGGCCGCCGCCGAGATGGCCAAGAACGAGCCGGACGCGGGCGGCGAGCGCGGGGTGATCGTGAACACCGCCTCAATCGCCGCCTTCGACGGGCAGAAGGGCCAGGCCGCCTATGCCGCCTCCAAGGCTGGGATCGCCGGGCTGAGCCTGCCCATGGCGCGGGATCTCGCCAGCCTCGGCATCCGGGTGATGGCCATCGCGCCGGGCATCTTCCGCACGCCGATGCTGATCGGACTGGGCGAGGAGATCATGAACGGGCTGGCCGCCGACGTGACCTGCCCCAAGCGACTGGGCGAGCCCTCGGAATATGCCGACCTGGTGAAGTTCATCCTGAGCTGCGGTTACCTCAACGGCGAGGTCATCCGGCTGGACGGCGCGCTGCGCATGCAGTGAGCGGGTTCCGGCCCTGCGGGCCGGGACTTTCATCCCTCCGGCGGGGATATTTTCGAACAGAAGAAAAGGCGCGTGAGAGAGGATCGGCCGGGGGTCAGCCCCCGGCCTTTTCCTCCAGGTCCAGCCATTCCTCCTCGGCCGCGGCCAGCGCCTGCTGGCGTTCGACCAGGGCGTCGGTGGCCTTCTGGAATTTCTTCGGCTCCCTGGAGAACAGCTCGGGGTCCGACAGGAACACCTCCAGCTTGGCAATCTCGGCCTCCAGCCGCTCGATCAGGCCCGGCAGCTCCTCCAGCCGGTGCTTCTCGGTGAAGGAAAGCCCCGCCTCGGGCTTGGGGGCGGGTTGGGCGGGCCGGGGCGCGGCTTTGGCCCTGGCGGGTTTCTCCCGGGCCGGTTTTTCCTCCTGCGCGCGCTCGCGCCGCTGGGCCTGGTAGTCGCTCCAGCCGCCGGCATAGACGGTGGCGCGCCCGTCGCCCTCCATGGCGATGGTGGTGGTGGCCACGCGATCAAGGAAGTCGCGGTCGTGGCTGACCAGCAGCACCGTGCCGTCGAACTCGTCCAGCAGTTCCTGCAGCAGGTCCAGCGTTTCGACGTCGAGGTCGTTGGTGGGTTCGTCCAGCACCAGCAGGTTGCTTTCGCGCGCCATGATCCGGGCCAGCAGCAGCCGCGCCTTCTCGCCGCCGGACAGGGACCGCACCGGCGCTCGCGCCTGGGCCTCGTCGAACAGGAAGTCCTTGAGGTAGCCAACCACGTGGCGCGGCGCCCCGCGCACCATCACCTGGTCGGCCCGACCCGAGACGCGCATCTCCGCGTCGCCGGTCAGGCTTTCCCACAGCGTCATGTCGGGGTCGAGCCCGGCGCGGTTCTGGTCGAACACCGCCATCTGCAGGTTGGTGCCCAGTTTCACCTCGCCGCTGTCGGGTTCCATCTCGCCGGTCAGCATCTTCAGCAGCGTGGTCTTGCCCGCGCCGTTGGGCCCGACGAAGGCCACCCGGTCGCCGCGCAGCACCCGCAGGTCGAAGGGGCGCAGGATGACCTGGTCGCCGAAGCGCTTGGAGATGCCGCGCGCCTCGATCACCCGCTTGCCGGATTTCTGGCCGGTTTCCAGCGCCATGTCGGCGGCGCCCTGCCGGCGGATCATCGCCGCGCGCTGCTCGCGCAGGCCCTGCAGGGCGCGCACGCGGCCCTGGTTGCGCTTGCGCCGGGCGCTGATGCCCTCGACCGCCCAGCGGGCCTCGGCCTTGATCTTGCGGTCGAGCTTGTGGCGGGCGGTGTCCTCTTCCTCCCAGACCTTGTCGCGCCAGGCCTCGAAGGCCTCGAAGCCCTTTTCCTGCCGCCGCACCCGGCCGCGGTCGATCCACAGCGTGGCCCGCGTCAGCGCGCGCAGGAAGGCGCGGTCGTGCGAGATCAGGACGAAGGCGGCGCGGGTCTCCTTGAGCTGTTGCTCCAGCCAGGTGATGGCCTCGATGTCCAGGTGGTTGGTCGGCTCGTCCAGCAGCATGAGTTCGGGCGCCTCGGCCAAGAGCTTGGCCAGCGCCGCGCGCCGCCGCTCTCCGCCCGAGGCGTTGGCGACGGGGGTGGCGGGATCGAATTTCAGCCCCTCGGCCACCATCTCCACCCGGTAGGCCTCTTCCGGGCCGAGGGCGGAGGCGGCGAAATCGCCCAGCGTCTCGAACCCGCCGAGGTCGGGGTGCTGGTGCATGTAGCCCACGGTGGTCCCGGGCGAGAGCACGCGGGAGCCGTGATCGGGTTCCACCAGCCCGGCCATCACCTTCATCAGGGTCGATTTGCCCGAGCCGTTGCGCCCGACCAGCGCCACGCGGTCGCCGGGCTGGATCACCAGCGACAGATCGGAAAACACCGGGTCGCCCCCGAAGGTGAGCGAAATGTCGGAAAGCTGGAGAAGCGGAGCCTGTGCCATGGCAGGCGGGCTAGCGCGCGGGGGGCGCGGCGTCAACGGGCTGCGTGGACCGGCGCCGCACCCGCGGGTTTTGACCTGCGTCAAGGCGCCGCCGGCAGCATGGTCGCAGACTGCGGCCGGTATACGATCCATTCCGGAGGAAACGCATTATGGCATACCGCGATTGGCTTCCCGCGACCTGGTTCGGCGGCAAGGGGGCGGAACATCCCTTTGCCGCGCTGCGCGAGCAGATCGACTCGCTTTTCGACGAGTTCGATGACGACCTCTTCGAGCGCAAGGGCGGCTACACCGTGCGCAGCAATGTCAGCGAGACCGACAAGGAGGTCTGCATCACGGCCGAGCTGCCGGGCATCACCGAGGAAGACATCGACATCTCGGTGACCGGCAACCGCATCACCATCAAGGGCGAGAAGAAATCCGAGGAAGAGGAGAAAAGCGAGGAAGAGGGGCGCAAGTTCCACAGGGTCGAGCGCTATTCCGGCTCCTTCCAGCGGATGATGACCCTGCCCTTCGAGATCGACCCCGACTCGGTCGAGGCCCAGGTCAAGGACGGCGTGCTGACCGTGACCCTGCCCAAACCGCCCGAAGAGGTGGAGGCAACCAAGAAGATCAAGGTCAAGAAGGCGAAATGATCCGGCGACGACCGGCGCCGCGGCGGGACGGGCCCAGATTTTCTGCGAAAATCTGATCCGAATTTTCGCAGAAAATTCGCCTAGCCCGCCGTGGCGCGCAGCAGGCGCTTGCGCGCGGGCGGGATGGCGCCGATCTCCAGCCCGGTAAAGACGTGCAGCGTGTTCAGGTCGCGGTCCACCACCGCGTGGTCGCTGACCCATCCCCCCATCATCAGGTAGCTGCGCAGCAGCGGCGGCATGCCCGACAGCGCCCGCTTGGCGTCCGGCTTGCGCCGCCGCAGCTTCTGGGCGAAGCGGAAGACATTGGGCGCCTTGACCCGCGGCAGGAAGCGCTTGGGCGCCAGGTGCCGCTCCTTCAGCAGGGCGAAGGCATCCATATAGGCCTCGGCCTCGGTGCCCTTGAAGGACGAGCAACCGAACAGCAGCTCCACCCCCTCGTCGTCGACGAACCGGGTCATCGCGCCCCAGGCCACCCGCAGGATGTCGGGGTCCTTGCGCTCGGGATGGATGCAGAACCGCCCCATCTCGACCATCGGCCCGGCAAAGCTTTCCAGCCCCGACAGCTCGTAATACTGCGCGGAATAGCTGCGCCCGATCTCGGCCCCGGTGCCCAGCGGCATCAGGCGGAAGGTGCAGACCAGCTCGCCGTTGCGGTTGTCCTCGACTAGCACGTGGCGGCACTCGGCGTCGAAAGCGTCGGCGTCCAGCGTGCCCCCCGCGCCGCCGCGGAAGGTCAGCGTGCGCAGCTCCTGCGCCGCGCGCAGGTCGACCGCGTCCTCGGCCATGCGCGCCGCGTAGCGCCCCTTGCGAAGTGACAGCATGGCCCAAGGCTCCTCATCTGACTTGGCGCGCCCGGCGCCATGCTTAAATATGCTGCGTGGGGATGTACCACACAAGATGTGACACTGTTTTGACAGGCCGGGAGGCAGCATGACCGAAAAGATCGTGAAGACCGACGCCGAGTGGCGCGAGCAACTCTCGGAGCTGGCCTACAGGGTCACCCGCAAGCACGGCACCGAGCGCGCCTTCAGCCATGACGACTTCCCCAAGGGCCCGGGCACCTTCCGCTGCACCTGCTGCGGCGCGCCGCTGTTCGACCAGGCGGCGAAATTCGACAGCGGCACCGGCTGGCCCAGCTTCTGCCAGCCGATCGCGCCCGGGGCCGTGGAGGAACAGGAGGACCGGAGCTGGTTCATGCGCCGCACCGAGGTGCATTGCGCCCGCTGCGACGCGCATCTCGGCCATGTCTTCCCCGACGGCCCGGCGCCGACCGGGCTGCGCTACTGCATGAACGGTGTCGCGCTGGAGTTCGAACCGGCGGATTAATCCAGGAACTGCTCGGCGGTGAAGTTGCCGATATTGCCCAGCAGCTGGCGGATGAAGGTGACGCCCTTGATGTTGTCGTCGGTCACCCGGCGGTTCAGGGCGATGACGCGGCCGTCCTCGAGGGTGAAGCGCTCGATGTTCTGCACCACGCCGTCGGCGTCGAAACTCACCGCCACCAGCTGGCGGTCGAGGATCTCGGGCGCCAGCGCGCCGCGCGTGCGCCAGCGGCTGGAGACGTAGTACCACGCCTCGTCGCGCATCACGCCCGAGGCCGCGGGCGGCCCGATCACGTCGCCCACGGTGGATTGCGTGTCCACGCCCACCACGATCTCGTCCAGGTCCTGGTCGCTGGGCGCGTAGCCGTGGTTGCGGTAGATAGGAGAGCAACCGGCAATGGCCGCGGCCAGGACACCTGCCGCCACCATTCTCGCGATTCCACCGGGCTTGCGCATACCCACCTCTTGCCATGCCGCCTTACGCCTCGTATCCGCTTACAGAAGGTTCGCCCCCTGTTCAAGAATGGAACCGACCATGTCCGACGACGCCCACACCCCGCACCTGATCCGTTTCGCCGCCCTGCGCGACGCCCGCTCGGTGCCGTTCTCGCTGATCCCCGGCGCCGAGGCGCGGGCCGCCCTGGCCGAGCGCCTGGGCCTGATCGCCCTGCGCAAGCTGCGTTTCGAGGGCGAGCTGGTCCCCGAGGGCAAGCGCGACTGGCGGCTGGAGGCCAAGCTCGGCGCCACCGTGGTGCAGCCCTGCGTGGTCACGCTGGAGCCCGTCACCACCCGCATCGACGAAGAGATCACCCGGCGCTATCTCGCCGACCTGCCCGCCCAGCCCGAGGGCGAGGAGGTCGAGATGCCCGAGGACGAAACGCTGGAGCCGCTGCCCGAGGCGCTGAACCTCGAAGAGGTGATGGCCGAGGCGCTGGCGCTGGCGCTGCCGCTCTATCCGCGGGCCGAGGGCGCCGAGCTGGGCGAGGCCGTCTTTACCGAGCCGGGGCAGCGCCCGATGACCGACGAGGACACCAAACCGCTGGCCGGGCTGGCCGAGCTGCTGAAAAAGCAGAAGCGGGAATGAGATAGTGATGAGAAAACACTTGCGCCGGGGCCGAATCCGAGTATGTTCCCGGCCTCGTTTACATATTGGGCCGGAGCACGCGCCACAGGGCGCACCCACCGCTCATTCGCAAGAAAAACAGGGCCCTGCGCGCCCCCAAACACCGAGGTTGAGACATGGCTGTCCCTCAGAATAAAGTCACGCGGTCGCGCCGCGGAAACCGCCGTTCGCACGATGCGCTGGTCGCCGGCAACCCGGCCGAGTGCCCCTCCTGCGGCGAGCTGAAGCGTCCCCACCACGTCTGCCCGTCCTGCGGCACCTATGCCGACCGCGAGGTCGTTGCCCAGGCCGACGAGATCGATCTGGACGAAGACGCGGCATAAGCGGACAGGCTTGGCTGGCGTCGGATCATGACCACAGATCACCCGCGCAGTGTCAGCAAAGCCCCGAGCACCGTGATTTCGGTCGACGCCATGGGCGGCGATCGTGGACCGGCGGCCGTGGTCGCCGGTATCGCGCGTTCGGCGGCGAAGAATCCCGATATCCGCTTCATCCTGCACGGCCCCAAGGCCAAGCTGGAGCGGCTTGTCGGGCGGCGGCGCGTGCTGGCCGGGCGCTGCGAGATCCGCCATGCCGAGGACGTGGTCACCATGGATGCCAAGCCCAGCCACGTGATGCGTCACGGCAAGGGCAGCTCGATGTGGTCGGCCATCGAGAGCGTCCGCGACGGCGAGGCCACGGTCTGCGTGTCCTGCGGCAATACCGGCGCGCTGATGGCGCTGAGCATGGTGCGCCTGCGCAAGCTGCCAGGGGTCAACCGCCCCGCCATCGCCTGCCTGTGGCCCTCGCGCAATCCGCAGGGATTCAACGTGATGCTGGACGTGGGCGCCGACATCCGCGCCGACGAGCACGACCTGCTGCAATACGCCCAGATGGGCGCCTCCTATGCCCGCAACGGGCTGGACCTGCCGCATCCGCGCGTGGGCCTGCTGAACGTGGGCACCGAAGAGCACAAGGGCCGGGCCGAGCTCAAGGCCGCCCATGACCTGATCGACGCCGCGGCGCCGGCCAACGAGTTCGATTTCGTCGGATTCGTCGAGGGCGGCGACATCCCCTCTTCCAAGGTCGATGTGATCGTCACCGACGGCTTCACCGGCAACGTGGCACTGAAGACGGCCGAGGGCACCGCCAACCTGATCAGCGAATTGCTGAAGGCGGCGTTCAAGTTCTCGCCGCTGTCGCGCATCGCGGCCCTCCTGGCCTTCACCTCGATGCAGCGCCTGAAGAAGCGGATCGACCCGCGCCGCGTGAATGGCGGGGTCTTCCTCGGGCTCAACGGCACGGTGGTGAAATCGCACGGATCGGCCGACGCCACGGGCGTTTCCGCCGCTGTCAAGCTGGCGTTCCAGCTGGCGCAGAGCGGCTTTTCCGAACGGTTGGCGGCGCGGGTTGCATCCGCAACGACCGCGGGCCAGAATGCCCCGCAACACGAGGCGAATAACGGTTGAAAACAATGACAAAACGCGCCGTGGTCAGAGGTGTCGGGCATTACCTGCCGGAACGCGTCGTCCCCAACAGCGAATTCGAAGGCAAGATCGACACCACGGATGAGTGGATTCGCACCCGCTCGGGCATCGAGCGGCGTCATTTCGCCGCCGAGGGGGAAAACACCTCCGACCTGGCCGAGGC
>JBNGCX010000087.1:0-10090 GCA_049974865.1 Paracoccaceae bacterium | reverse complement strand
TGGCCCGGCGGCTGGGCGTGGAAACCGGCACACGGGTCTCCGTGGCGGGGCCGCTGCCGTCGCTGTCCCGCCTCGCCAATGACAAGGCGGCCTTTTCGCGGATCGTCCGGGCCCTCTTCGGCGAGGCTGCGACCCCGCGCGAGGTGCTGGCCCACAGTGCCGCGGCGCTGACCGCCCGGGTGCACGCGCTGGCCCGCGAGTGCCGGCAACTGGTGCTCAAGCTGCCGGACAGCGCCGGATCGGCGGGCAATTTCCCGATCGTCTCCGAGGATGTGGCGGGCCTGTCCCCCAAGGCGCTGCATCGTCACCTCATGGCGCAGCTCGCCCGCACGGGCGCACCGCCCAGCTTTCCGATGCTGGTGCAGAGCTGGCAGGAAAACGTCCTGACCAGCCCTTCTCTGCAGCTCTGGATCCCGGACGAGGCGGACGGGCCGCCGGTGGTCGAGGGCGTCTTCCACCAGCGCCTCACCGGGCCGGAGGGGCGCTTTGCCGGCGCCGTCCCCGCCGACCCCGGCGACGGCTGGGTGGCACGGTTCTGCCATGACGGCCTGATGCTGGGCCAGGTCTTCCAGGACCTGGGCTATTTCGGACGGTGCAGCTTCGACGCCGTGCTCTCGGGGCCCGACCTCGACGATCCCGCGCTGCACTGGCTGGAATGCAACGGCCGCTGGGGCGGCGTTTCCATCCCGATGACCCTGCTCAACCGGCTGTTCGGCAAGGCTGACCTGCCCGACTACAGGATCGCGCATGAAGCCGGGCTGGACCTGCCCCGCCGCAGCTTTGCCCAGGGGAGGGAAATCCTCGGCGATCTTCTTTGGTCGCCCGGCGCGGACCGGGGCGTCATCTTCCTGACGCCCGCCGGCTTCGAAGAAGGCAGCGGGCTGCATTTCATCTCGCTCGCGGCCAGCCCGGCCGCGGCGCAGGCACAGGCGGAAGCCGTGATCGAACGGCTGTCCGCCCGGCACTGAAAACCTCAGATCGGGTAGTGCAGATCGCCGTCTTGCAAGGTGATCCAGCGCAGGTCGGTGAATTCCGCCACGCCCCATGTGCCACCGAACCGGCCATAGCCGCTGGCCTTGACCCCGCCGAAGGGCATCTGCGCCTCGTCATGCACGGTCGGGCCGTTGACGTGGCAGATGCCGCTCTCGATCCGGCGGGCGACCGACATCGCGCGCATGACGTCGCGCCCGAACACGGCCGAAGACAGGCCGAACTCGCTGTCATTGGCGATGCGCACCGCCTCGTCGATGGAGCCCGCGCGGGTGATCGCCGACACCGGGCCGAAGCTCTCCTCGGTATAAAGGCGCATGTCGGGGGTGACATGATCCAGCGCGGCGGCATTCAGGATGGTCCCCTCGCCGCCCCCGGCGATCAGCGTCGCGCCCTTGTTCACGGCATCGGCGATCAGGTCGCGCACCCGGTCGGCAGCCGCCTGCGTGGCCAGAGAGCCCAGCGGACAGGCCCCCTCGCGCGGGTCGCCGGCGGTGAGGCTGGCGACCTTCTTGGCATAGGCCTCGACGAAGGCGTCACCGATCTCGCCCACGGTGATGATCCGCTCGGTGGACATGCAGATCTGCCCCTGGTTCATGTAGGCGCCGAAGCCCGCGGCGGCCACCGCGGCGTCGATGTCGGCGTCGTCCAGGATGATCATCGGGGCCTTGCCGCCGAGCTCCAGCAGGGCGGGTTTCAGGTGACGCCCGGCCAACTCGCCGATCACCTTACCCACGCGGGTGGAGCCTGTGAAGTTCACCCGCCGCACCGCCGGGTTGGCGATCAGCGCCTCGACCAGCCCGGGCGCATCCTCGGGCGCGTTGGAGATGGCGTTCAGCACACCAGGCGGGAAGCCGCCCTCGGCCACCGCCTCGACGATCAGGGCATGGGTGCGCGGGCAGAGCTCGGAGGTTTTCATGACCACGGTGTTGCCGCAGGCCAGCGGCGTCGCGATGGAGCGCACGCCGAGGATCACCGGCGCGTTCCACGGCGCCATGGCCAGAACCACGCCGGCGGGCTGGCGGATCGCCATGGCCATGGAGCCGGGGCGGTTCGACGGCACGATCTCACCCTTGATCTGGGTGGTCAGCGCCGCGGCCTCGAGCAGCATGTCGGCGGCCAGCATCACGTTGAAACGCGCCCAGGCCTCGGTCGCGCCGACCTCGTCCTTCATGGCCTGCACGATGTCGTCGCCGCGGGCCTTGAGCGAGGCCGAGGCGTTCAGCAGCGCCTGGCGCCGCGCGCCCGGGCCGGTCTCGGCCCATTCCGGGAAGGCGCGGGCCGCGGCGTCCACCGCGCGGGCGGCATCGCCGATCGAGGCGGCGGCGGCCGAGGTCACCACCTCGCCGGTCACCGGGTTCTCGCGGGCGAAGCTACGGCCGCCCTCGGCCGGCACGTGCTGGCCGTCGATATAGAGGTTCAGACTTTCCATTTTTGTTCCTTTCAGGTCTGTTCCGCCGCCGGGCCGCCCAGAAAGGCGCGCACGACCGCGGGGTCGGTTCTGAGTTCGGATGCGGGGCCGGAGCCGGTGATCCGGCCGGCCTCGATGAGATAGGCGCGGTCGGCCAGCGTCAGCGTGGCGCGGGCGTTCTGCTCGACGATCATGACGGTCAGGCCGGTGGCCCGGATGCGGGCGAGCGCGGCGAAGACCTCCTGCGCGACGATGGGGGCCAGGCCCAGCGAGGGCTCGTCCAGCAGCAGCAGGTCGGGGGCCGACATCAGGGCGCGCCCGATGGCCACCATCTGCTGCTCGCCGCCCGACATGGTGCCCGCGATCTGGCCCTGCCGTTCGGCGAGGCGGGGGAAGAGGTCAAAGATTTCGGCCCGGCGCGCGGCCATTCCGGCGCGGGCGCGGGCGGGATGGGCGCCGAGGGCGAGGTTCTCGGCCACGCTCAGGCCGGGGAAAATACCGCGCCCCTCGGGCACCAGCGCGATCCCCATCTCCACCAGCCGGTGCTGGGGCAGGCCTGGCAGGCTGTCGCCGCGATAGACGATCTCGCCCGCGGCGGGGGAAATGCGGCCGCCCACCGCCCCCAGTATCGAGGATTTCCCGGCCCCGTTGGCGCCCAGGATCGCCACCATCTCGCCCCGCCCCACGGAAAGCGACACGCCGTCCAGCGCCACGTGCTTGCCGTAGGCCACAATCAGATCGCTGATCTCAAGCATCCTCGACCTCGCCCAGATAGGCCGCGATCACATGCGGGTCGGAAAGCACCCTTTCGGTCTCCCCGTCCGCGATCAGCGCGCCGGAGTTCATCACCAGGCAGCGCGGGCACAGCGCGCGCACCGCCTCCATGATATGTTCGACCATGACGATGGTGATCCCCGTCTCCCGCAGGCTGCGGATCAGCGCGATGCCCTCGGCCAGCTCGGTCGGGTTCAGCCCCGCCAGCCACTCGTCGAGCAGCAGCAGCCCGGGCTCGGCGGCCAGCGCCCGGGCCAGTTCCAGTCGCTTCTGGTCGATATAGGTCAGGTCGCCCGCGCGGCGGCCGGCGTCCGTCAGCCCCACGGTCTCCAGCGCCCTGCGCGCCACCGCCTCGGCCGCCGCGCCCCAATGGGCCACGGTGCCGAAGACGGCGGGGATCATCACGTTCTCTTCCAGCGTCAGCGAGGGCAGGATGCGCACCAGCTGAAAGGTCCGCGCCACGCCCGCACGGGCGATCACGTCGGGGCGCTGGCCGGTCAGCACGTGGTCTTCCAGCGCGATCCGTCCCGCCGTCGCGGGCAGCGCACCCGAGACGAGGTTCAGCAGCGTCGTCTTGCCCGAGCCGTTGGGGCCCAGCAGCCCCACGATCTCGCCCCGCTCGACGGTGAAGGAGACGTCGTTCACCGCCTTCAGCCCGCCGAAGGCCTTGGTCGCGTTTTCGATACTCAGGAAGCTCATGCGCGGCACTCCTTCAGCCGGTGGCGCAGCGCTTCCATCCCTTCCAGCACGCCGTGGGGGAAGGCGAAGACCACGCCGATGAAGAGCAGCCCGAGGAAGATCGGGTAGGTGTCGGGGAAATGCACCGACAGCCATTCGAAGAGCAGGAACAGCGGCACCGCGCCCAAGAGCGGCCCCCACAGCCGGTGCGCGCCGCCCAGCAGCGCCATGATTACCGTCAGAAAGCTGACCGTGGGGTTGAACACGATCGAGGGCTCCACATAGACCCAGCGCGGCGAAGCGATGGCGCCGGCCAGCGTGATGATCGTGGCCGAGAGGGTAAAGGCAATCAGCTTGGTGCGCGCCAGGTTGATCCCCGAATGCGCCGCCACCACCTCGTCATCGCCGATCACCCGCAGCGCGAGGCCGAGGCGGTGGCGATGGATCCAGGCGGTCAGCCCGATGGTCGCCACGCCGAGGGCCAGCATCTGCCAGTAGATTCCGCGCGGCGTCACCTCGAGGAAGATATAGCGGCCCAGCGTGCCGGTGACCTTGACCTCGTACCAGGTGATGAGCTGGCGGACGAGCTCGGCGAGACCGAAGGTGAAGATCACGAAATAGACCCCGGCCAGCCGCAGGGTGGACAGGCCCACCACCAGCGCCAGCGCCGCCCCGATCCCGCCCGCGCAGAGCAGGACCAGCGGATAGGGCAGCACCTCGTTCAGCACGGCGACGGTGTAAGCACCGGTGCCGTAGAACGCGACCGTGGCCAGCGACACGTAGCGCGTATGCCCCGAGAACAGCGCCCAGGCCGAGGCGAGGGTGACATAGGTCACCATGCCGATCATCAGGCCGAGGCCGTAATCGGACAGCCACAGCGGCAGGGCGGCGAGCAGCGCAAGCGCGGGGGCAGGCAGAAACCGCATCATCTCAGGCCCGCCCGAACAGGCCCTGCGGGCGCCACAGCAGCACCGCGAGGAAGATGGCGAAAGTGGCGGCCAGCGTCAGGCCGGGATCGATGGCGGTGGCCACGAAGGTTTCCACAAGCCCCAGCGCGAAGCCGGCGATCAGCGCACCCGTCACATTGCCCACGCCGCCCATGATCACGATGATCAGCGCCCGCATGGTGAAAACCACGCCGTCGGTCGCCGAAAAGGTCTGGTACATGGCGATCGACGCGCCGCCCGTGGCGGCCAGCGCCGTGCCCAGCGCGAACCCCTGCCGCGCGACCCGGTTCACGTCGATGCCGACCAGCGGCGCCGAGCCCGGCGTCAGCGCCACCGCGCGCATCACCAGCCCCCAGCGGCTGCGGCTCAGCGCCAGCGTCAGCGCGCCGCCGACAACCACGCAGATGCCGAAGGCGATCAGCCGGTTCAGCGCGACCGAGACGCCAAGGATATCCACGCCGCGGTCGAGATAGGAAATCGAGGTGAAATTGGCCCCGAACAGGACCAGCATGATCCCCTGCATCAGGAACAGCAGGCCGAAGGTAGCGAGGATCGAGTCGACCTCCAGCCGCCCCGAGCCGCCCGAGCGCGCCACCAGCGGCCGCATCATCACCGCATAGAGCACCCAGCCCAGAACGTATCCCGCCGGCGCGATCAGGATGAGCGCGGCCAGCGGCGGCAGCCCCAGCCCCTTGAACAGCGCCACCAGCACGAAGGCCGCCAGCAGCGTCAGCTCGCCATAGGCGAGGTTCATGATTCGGGCGATGCCGTATTGGAGGGTCAGGCCCAGCGCGAGCAGCGCATAGGTGCCGCCCAGCACCAGGCCCAGGATGAGCGTCGTCAAGATCATGGCCGTCCCGTGTCTCGTGCGGAAATTTCTTGGCGCGTGGGCCGGAATCGGTCCGGCCCATGCGTATCAGGTGCCGCTTACCACTCGGGTTTCGGGATCACGGGGCTGGCCGCGCCCTTTTTGTCGCCCGGGTTCACCGCGGCGAAGGCGCCGTCCTGCCACTGGCCGACCCACCACAGGTCGCGCAGTTGGTTGTCCTCCAGCTTCACCTCGCCCACGACGGTCTGGAAGGTGCCGTTGGACAGCTCCTTGGCCAGCGCGGCGTGGTCGAGGCCCGCGCGCTCCACCGCCTGGGCCAGCATCTCCAGCGAGGCGTAGGTGATGGCCGAGGCCCAGCTGTCGGGCGGCGCGCCCGCGCTGTCGGTGTGGCGGGCGAAATAGCCCTGGATGGCGGGCGAGGCGGCGTTGACTCCGCCGATCGACATCACGCCCGCCTCCTTGCCGTCGGCGATGCCCGGGTAGATCGGGAAGGCGCCGCCGACCCCGATATAGAAGACCTTGGGGTTGTAACCCATCGACTGCGCCGTCTTGGTCATGCCGAAGCTGCCGGGCGGGTAGGAAAAGGCCACGAAACTGTCGGCGCCGCTGTCCTGCGCCTCGCTCAGCAGGGCCGCGAAGTCCGAGGTGCCCAGCGGATAGCTCTCGTCATAGACCACCTCGAACCCCGCCTCGTCAAAGGCCGGCCGCGCGCCCTTCACCAGGTCGATCCCGAAGCCGTCCGCGACCGAGACCATGGCGATTTTGTCGTTGATCGTTCCCGCGTCTCGCGCCGCGCTCAGCACCTCGGCCAGCCCCTCGGCATAGTCATGCCCGCCGCCCAGCAGCCAGAAGCTGCGGTCCCAGCGCTTGGCGAATTCGGGGGCCTTGTCGGTGACCGCGGTCACGGCAAGTTGCGGATAGCCGAAACGCGCCATCAAGGGCGCGATCGCCAGGTTGGCGCCGGTGCCCCAGGGCGGCAGGATCAGGTCCACCTTGTCCTGGGTGGCCAGCCGCTCGATGGCGCGCACCAGGTCCTCGTTGGACGAGCGGCTGTCATATTCGACCACTTCGATCATCCGCTGGCTGCCGTCGGGCATCTTCAGCCCGCCGGCGGCGTTCACATCCTTCACCCACAATTCGTAATTGGGGATGGTGGTGATCCCCGCGCCGGTGGCGTTGGCCCCGGTGCGCGGCACGGCGTAGCCGATGGTCACCGTATCCTCGGCCGCGAATGCCGCCCCGGCATTCAGGGCCAGGCCCGAGGTCAGTCCGAGCGCGATGGCGCGCAGGCCCGCGCGCCGCGTGAAATCAGTCATGGCGTCCTCCCTTGGCGGCCACTCTCCCCTGTGGCCTTTTGTTTTCCGGCTGCCGCGCAGGCGCTTCGCGTCTGGCCACGGCGCCGGTCAGGAAAGCTTAGTCCCAAGGCTCAGGCACAAAAAATGCACTGTTACGGCCAAGAATTGCACATTTGCTTGATTTCCAATGGCGCAGAGGCCAGCCTCTCGCCGCCATGACACCGGAACTGCCCCCCGGCCCCGACCGCCGCGCCCATGCCTCGATCCAGCGGATTCGCAGCCCGCTGATGCGGGTCGGCTATGGCCTGGCGGCGGGCGCGGCGCATCTGGTCGTGCTGCAGGCCGGCACGGTGGCACGCCGCCGCGCAGGGCGGGATGACGAACCCCGCGCCACGGTCGAGGCGCCCCGGCTGCTCTGGCTGGCCGACGGCGGGGCCGGCGAGTTGCTTGCCGAGGCGGGCACGCGGGGGGCGCTGCTGTCGATCCCCGGCCTCGCGCTGATGCGCGCCCTGCCCGCCACGCCGTTGGGCGACCAGATGCGGCGCACGCTGGGACAGGACCTGTCGCTGCCCCATGATGAGCCGGAGAAACTGGTGCGGCTGCTGGAGGGGCTGGAGGCCGAACGGCAGTCGGGTGCGCTGGGGGCGGATGTGGCCGAGGAGCATTACCTGGCCCTGATCCTGTTGCAACTGTGGCGTGTCTCGCGAGCCGACCTGATCGCCCACGGCCGGGCGCCGCAGGGCCTGGCCGAGCGCTTCGTCATCCTGGCCGGCCAGCACGCGCGCGAGCATTGGCAGGTGGGCGACTATGCCCAGAGCCTGGGCGTCAGCCGCGACCGGCTGGGGACCGCGGTGCGCCGGGCGACGGGCCTGTCGCCCAAGGGTTACCTGCACCGCGAACTGACCCGAGAGGCCTGCGAGCTACTGGCCAATACCGGGATGCCTGTCAGCCAAGTGGGGTTTCGCCTCGGCTTTGCGGACCCGGCCTATTTCAACCGCTTCTTCTCACGCCAGACGGGGGCCAGCCCCGGCCAGTACCGGCGGCGGGCCAAGGCCCGCCGCGCGCAGGGCGATCAGTCCTACGCCGCCTGGCCCTGAGCCCTGCCCCGGCACGGCCGCCGGGCCGCGGGGGCACGACCCTTTCGCGTCAGTCCTGGACGGCGCCTTCCTCGTCGCGGCGCTCATGCATGCGGCGCTTGACGACGCGGCCCAGGAACAGCGGCAGGATGAAGCCGATGGCCGCGATGGACCACAGCGCGATGGCGAGCGGGCTGTCGATCAGCGTCCACCAGTCGCCGTTGTCGATTGTGACCGCGCGGCGCAGGTTGTTCTCCATCGTGTTGCCCAAGAGCGTGCCCAGGATCACCGGCACCAGCGGCACGTCGAGCTTGCGCAGCACCCAGCCCGCGACGCCGAAGGCGATCATCACCAGCAGGTCGAAGGACGAGCCGGAAATGCCGTAGATCCCGACGAAGCTGACCATCGCCACCACCGGCATCAGGATGCGCGGCGGCACCATCAACACGCGGGTGAACAGGCCCACCATGGGGATGTTCATCGCCAGCAGCATGAAGTTGGCGATGAACAGCGCCGCGATCAGGCCCCAGACCACGTCGGGGTTGTTGGCGAACAGCAGCGGCCCCGGCGTGATGTTCAGCGCCAGCAGCACCGCCAGCAGCACGGCCGTGGTGCCCGAGCCCGGCACGCCCAACGCCAGCATCGGCACCAGCGCCCCGCCCGCGGCGGCGTTGTTGCCGGCCTCGGGCGCGGCCACGCCGCGCGGGTCGCCGGTGCCGAAGGTGCCCTCGCGGTCGACCAGCCGCTTCTCCATCGAGTAGGAGATGAACGAGCCCAGCGAGGCCCCGGCCCCCGGCAGCACCCCGGCGATGAAACCCAGGACCGAGGTGCGCAGCATGGTCGGCGTGCAGCTTTTCAACATCGACCACGAAGGCGTCAGCCGCCCGACCTGCACCTGACCGCCCTGCGCCTCGGCGCTGCCGTGGCGGTGTTCGAGGAAGATGAACACCTCGGACAGCGCGAACAGGCCGACGATGGCGACCAGGAAATCCAGCCCGTCATAGAGATGCACCTCGCCGAAGGTCAGCCGCGGCACGCCGGTCTGGGTGTCCACTCCGATCATGGCCAACCCCAGCCCCAGCATGGCGGCGAAGGCCGATTTCGCCTGGTTGGTCGAGGACACGCCCCCCAGCGTGGCGAAGGCCAGCGCGAACAGCGCGAAATACTCCGCCGGGCCGAAGAGCAGCGCGATCTTGACCAGTTGCGGCGCCAGCAGGATCAGCCCCCAGGTCGCCAGGAAGGCCCCCACGAAGGACGCGATCCCGGACAGCGACAGCGCCTGCCCCGCGCGCCCCTTCTGCGCCATCGGGTAGCCGTCGAGGCAGGTCATCATCGCCGGTTCGTCGCCGGGGATGTTCAGCAGGATCGAGCTGATCCGCCCGCCATACATCGCGCCGTAATAGACCGAGGTCAGCAGGATCAGCGAGGGCGTCGCCCCCAGCCCCAGCGTGAAGGCCAGCGGAATCAGGATCGCCACCCCGTTCGAGGGGCCCAGCCCGGGCAGCGCCCCCATCACCGTGCCCAGGAAACAGCCCAGCAGCGCCAGCAGCAGGTTCTGCCAGGTCAGTGCGATGGCGAAGCCGTCGCCGAGAGATGCCAGCATGTCCATGGTCCGTCCCCCTCAGAAACCCAGCGGGCCGCGGGCCAGCGACAGCCCCAGCACCAGGTGGAAAATGACATAGATGCCGACCGAGGTCAGAACCCCGGTCAGGACCGACGCCAGCGGCGCCGTGCCCAGCCGCCAGGTCAGGTAGGTGGCGGCGAATGCGGTTGAGATGACGAAGCCCGCCACCGGCAGCAGTTCGGCATAGAGGATCATCACCACCACGGCCGCCGCGATCTCGGCCAGCCGGCCCAGCGCCGGCCATTTCGGCTCCTCGTCGGGACGGAAAAAGATGGCCAGCGATGACAGCGCCAGGATGGCCGCGATGATCAGCGGAAAGGCCTTGGGCCCTACCGCGTCGGACAGAAAACTCTCTTCGATCTGCAGCGTCGCCCAGGCATAGCCCAGCGCCAGCAAGATCCCGAAGACCCCGAAAATGCGATCGCTCATGGTGTGTCTCCCTCCCATTTGCGCGGCGGGCCGGAAA
>JBNGCX010000086.1:0-10485 GCA_049974865.1 Paracoccaceae bacterium | reverse complement strand
TTCTGAGCGGGCGGACGTGCTGCTAACGCAGATATTTCCCCGCTTCGCGGCGGGCAAAGGGCTTCATCCGGTCGCCGTGCTTTTCCAGAAAGGCGCGCGTGCGCTCGGGGTCGTGCTTCGACAACTCCCGCAGCCACCAGGCCACCGCCTTCTGGATGAACCATTCGGGGTCGTCGACATAGCCGGCGGCCCAGCCCAGCACGCGGTCGCGGATCTCCAGATCCCGGGGCTTGGGGTGGTTCTGCTTGGTCCAGGGCAGGGTCATCACCAGCGCCGCGCGCCGGGTCCAGAGGTGGTCGGAGCGCGTCCAGTCCTCCAGTTCGTCCACGCGGTCGGGATCGGCCAGCAGCCGCTTCTGCCCGGCGATCGAGGCGTGATCGGCCACCGCCCATGCGTCGAATTCCGGCACCCAGGCCTTGATCAGCGCCCAGGCGGCGCTGTCGTCGGGGCGGATGCGCGCCTGGGTCAGCAGCTTGGCCGCCGCGATGCGCGCCTCGTGGATGTCGGTGTCCCACAGTTCCCCGGCCAGCGCCAGCCGCTCCTCCAGCGTGATCGCCTGCCGCCAGTCCCGCGCCAGCCGGTCGATCACCGGGTTGGCCACGCCCAGATAGGGGCGGTCCACCTTGTGATAGGCGGCCATCTCCTCGGCCTTGCCCGGCTCGGCCTCGGCCTTCAACGCGGAGAGGGCGTCGTCGACGGTCATTCGACGGTCACGGACTTCGCCAGGTTGCGCGGCTGGTCGACATCCGTGCCTTTCGCCACCGCCGTGTGATAGGCCAAGAGCTGCGCGGGCAAGGCGTAGAGGATGGGGGCGAACATCTCCTCCACCTCGGGCAGAACCACCGTGCGCCAGACCCCGTCGCCGGCGGCCGCGGCGCCCTTGGCGTCGGTGATCAGCACCACCTTGCCGCCGCGGGCCATGACCTCTTCCATGTTCGACACGGTCTTGTCGAACAGCCGGTCGCGCGGGGCGATCACGATCACCGGGACGTGTTTGTCGATCAGCGCGATAGGGCCGTGCTTCAGTTCACCCGATGCATAACCTTCGGCATGGATATAGCTGATTTCTTTCAGTTTAAGTGCGCCTTCCAGGGCCAGCGGGAACATCTCGCCACGGCCCAGGAACAGCACGTCGCGGGTTTCGGCCAGTCGGCGGGCCACGGCCTCGACCTCGGCGCCCAGGCCCAGCGTGATGTTCATCAGCCCCGGCAGGTTGCGCAGCGCCGACAGCCGGTCGGCGAGGTCGTCCGCGGTTATCTCGTCACGCGCCTTCGCCGCCTTCAGCGCCATCAGCGCCAGCACCGTCAACTGGCAGGTGAAGGCCTTGGTCGAGGCCACGCCGATCTCCACCCCGGCATGGATGGGCAGCGCCAGGTCGCTTTCCCGCGCGATGGAGCTTTCGGCGACATTCACCACCGAGACGATGCGCTCGGCCTTGCCCCGGGCGTAGCGCAGCGCGGCCAGCGTGTCGGCGGTCTCGCCCGACTGGCTGACGAAGACGGCCAGCGTGCCCGCGGGCACCGGCGGCTCGCGATAGCGGAACTCCGAGGCGATATCGACGTCCACCGGCAGGCGGGCGATCTGCTCGAACCAGTATTTCGCGGTTAGGCAGGCCAGGTAGGCGGTGCCGCAGGCCACCATCGAGATGCGCTGCACTTTGGAAAAGTCGATGCCGTCCTCGGGCAGGGCGATGCCGCGCCCGTCGGGGTCCAGGTAATGGGTCAGCGCATCGGCCAGCACCACCGGCTGCTCGGCGATCTCCTTGGCCATGAAATGCTTGTGCCCGGCCTTTTCCACGCGGGTGGCCTCGGCCTGGATGGTGCGCATCTCGCGGCTGACCTGCCGCCCGTCGGCGTCGTAGATCTGGGCGCCGGCGCGGGTGATGACGGCCCAGTCGCCTTCCTCCAGGTAGGTGATGCGCTCGGTCATCGGGGCCAGCGCGATGGCGTCCGAGCCGACATACATTTCGCCGTCCTCCTCGCCATGCCCGATGGCCAGCGGCGAGCCCTTGCGCGCGGCGACCAGCAGGTCCTCCTCGCCCTCGAAGAGAAAGCACAGGGCAAACGCGCCCTCCAGCCGGGCGATGGTGCGCTTGGCCGCCTCGCGCGGCGACAGGCCCCGCGAAAGGTAGTGCTGCGCCAGCAGGGCAATGGTCTCGGTGTCGGTGTCGGTCTCGAAATCGATTCCCTCGGCGGCAAGCTCGGCGCGCAGGTCGCGGAAATTCTCGATGATGCCGTTATGCACCACGGCCACGCGGCCCGCCCGGTGGGGGTGGGCGTTGACCACGGTGGGCGCGCCATGGGTGGCCCAGCGGGTGTGCCCGATGCCGGCCTTGCCGCGCAGGGGCTCGTGCACCAGCAGGTCCGACAGGTTGACCAACTTGCCCACCGCGCGGCGCCGGTCGAGCCGGCCCTCGTCCAGCGCGGCGATGCCGGCGCTGTCATAGCCGCGATATTCCAGCCGCTTCAGCGCTTCGAGGATGATCGGCGCCACCTCGTGGCGGCCCAGGACTCCGACAATGCCACACATTATGAACCGCTTTCCTGCTGCTGCTGCCGCGCCTTGGCGGCCTTCAGTTTCTCGAAGAACCGTCGCGCGAGGCCCGGCTTGACCTCCTGCCGGGCGCGCGCCAGCGCCATCGCCCCGTCCGGCACGTCCTGCGTGATGACCGAGCCCGAGGCGGTCATCGCCTCGTCGCCCACGCGCACCGGCGCCACAAGCATGGTGTTCGAGCCGATGAAGGCGCGCGCGCCGATCTCGGTATGGTGCTTGAAGACGCCGTCGTAATTGCAGGTGATGGTGCCCGCGCCGACATTGGTGGCCTCGCCCACATGGGCGTCACCGATATAGCTCAGGTGATTGGCCTTGGCGCCCTGGTCCAGAACCGCGTTCTTGATCTCGACGAAATTGCCCACATGCACGTCCTCGGCCAGTTCCGCGCCCGGGCGCAGCCGGGCATAGGGGCCGACGATGGCCCCGCGCGAGACATGGCAGCCCTCGAGATGCGAGAACGCCCGGATGCGCGCGCCGGTCTCGACCGTCACGCCGGGGCCGAAGACGACGTTCTGCTCGACCAGCGCGTCGCGGCCGATCACCGTGTCATAGGCGAAATGCACCGTGTCCGGCGCGACCAGGGTCACGCCGTCCTCCAGCGCGGCGGCACGGGCGCGGGCCTGGAACGCCGCCTCGGCCGCGGCCAACTCGGCGCGGGTGTTCACGCCCAGCGTCTCGGCCTCCTCGCAGCGCACCACGCCGGCCGACATGCCGCGGGCGCGGGCGATCTCGATGATGTCGGGCAGGTAGTATTCTCCGGCGGCATTGTCGTTGCCCACCGCCTCGATCAGCGCGAACAGCGTGGCGCAGTCGGCCGCCACCAGGCCCGAGTTGCACAGGGTGATGGCGCGCTCGTCCGCGCTGGCATCCTTGAACTCGACGATCCGGACCAGAGCGTCGCCCTCGGTCACCAGCCGGCCGTAGCGCCCGGGATCGGCGGCCTCGAAGCCCAGCACCACCACGTCATGCGTCGCGCGCGCCGCGGCCATCGCCTCCAGCGTCTCGGGCCGGATGAAGGGCGTGTCGCCGTAGAGGACGACGGCATCGCCCTCGAACCCGGCCAGCGCCTCGCGCGCCTGGGCGACCGCATGGGCGGTGCCCAGCTGTTCCTCCTGCTGCACGACGACGGCCTCCGGGTCATGGTCCCGCGCGGCCGCCTCCACCGCGTCGGCGCCGTGGCCGGCGACCACCACCACGCGCTCGGGCGCCAGCGCCCCGCCGGCCTGCATCGCATGCGCCAGCAGCCGCGCGCCGGCGACCTGGTGCAGGACCTTGGGCAGGTCCGAGTTCATCCGCGTGCCCTGGCCCGCGGCCAGGATGATCAGTGCTGTGGCCATGCGCCCCTCTTTCCTTCCGTCGCCGCACCTTTTATCGGGGTGGGGCCCGTCTGCAAGGGCGGCGCGGATCAAAAGGCGTTTCGCCAAGTTTCAACGATCGGCGGAAAGACGCCAAGAGGAGAGATATGCGCACGGTCATCTTCGATCTCGACGGCACGCTGGCCGATACCAGCGGCGACCTGATCGCCGCGGCGAATGCCTGTTTCGAAGGCCTGGGCCTGGGCGCGCCGCTGGACCCCGCGGGCGACCAGGGCACGGCATTTCACGGCGGGCGCGCCATGCTGCGGCTGGGATTCGAGCGCACCCGTCCCGGCTGGCGCGAGGCGGATGTCGACGCGCAATTCCCGCTGCTGCTGGAGTATTACGGCGCCCATATCGACCGCTACACCACGCTCTATCCCGGCGCGGCCGAGGCTGCCGAGCGGTTGCGCGCGGGCGGCTATGCGCTCGGCATCTGCACCAACAAGCCCGAGGGGCTGGCCGAGACCCTGCTCTCGCGCCTCGGCGTGCGCGGCCTCTTCGCCTCGCTGGTGGGCGCCGACACGCTGCCGGTGCGCAAACCCGACCCGGCCCCCTATCGCGCCGCGGTGGAGCGCGCCGGCGGCCGCGCCGCGCGCTCCATGCTGCTCGGCGATACCGAGACCGACCGCGCCACCGCCCGCGCCGCCGGTGTGCCCTGCGCCCTGGTCACCTTCGGCCCCGAGGGCCGCGCCGTCGCCGATCTCGCCCCCGAGGCGCTGCTCGACGATTTCGCCGATCTCTACGACCTCGCCGGGGCGATCCTGGGCGACTGACCCCTTCTTCCGTTCACAAATATCCCCGCCGGAGGCCGCGCATCGCGTTCCGCCCGCCTGACGCAGGGGCAGGGGCGCGCCGGATTGACCTCGCCCGCGCGCGGCCTCAATTTGGCCGTGACGGAGGCCCCATGCGCGAGACATTCACCGGCAGCTTCACCCAGCAGGAACCCATCCCCGAAGAGGGGATCGCGGCCGCGCTTGACGTTATGCGTCACGGCCGCCTGCACCGCTACAATACCGCCCCCGGCGAGGTGGCGGAAACCGCCCTGCTGGAAGAGGAGTTCGCCGCTTTCACCGGCGCGCGCTACTGCCTGGCGGTGTCCTCGGGCGGCTACGCGCTGGGCTGCGCGCTCCGGGCGCTGGGCGTGGGGCCGGGCGACAAGGTGCTGACCAACGCCTTCACCCTCGCCCCGGTGCCGGGCGCCATCGCCAGCCTCGGCGCCACCCCCGTCTTCGTCGAGGTGACCGAGGACCTGACCATCGACCTGGCCCACCTCGAGCGCCGGATCGCAGAGACCGGCGCGCGGGTGCTGCTGCTCAGCCACATGCGCGGCCATATCTGCGACATGGGACAGCTGATGGCGCTATGCGACGGGGCGGGCGTGCAGGTGGTTGAGGATTGCGCGCACACCATGGGCGCGGAATGGAACGGCGTGCCCTCGGGGCGGCACGGGGTGATGGCCTGCTATTCGACCCAGACCTACAAGCACATGAACTCGGGCGAGGGCGGCCTGCTGATCTCGGACGATGCCGAACTGATGGCGCGCGCGATCCTGCTGTCGGGCTCCTACATGCTCTACGACCGCCACCGCGCCGCGCCGCCGCCCGAGGTGTTTGAGATGCTGCGCTACGAGGTCCCCAACGTCTCGGGCCGGATGGACAACCTGCGCGCCGCCATCCTGCGCCCGCAGCTCAGAGGCCTGCCGGAGCAGTTGGTCCGCTGGAACCGGCTCTACCGCGCGATGGAGGAGGGGCTGGCCGAAACCCCCGGCCTGCGCCTGATCCCGCGCCCGGCGGAGGAGCGCTATGTCGGCTCCTCCTTCCAGTTCCTGCTGCCCGGCTGGCCGGCCGAGGGGGTGCGCGAGGTGCTCGCGCGCTGCGCCGCGCGGGGGGTGGAGCTGAAATGGTTCGGGGCGGGGGAGCCGGCGGGCTTTACCTCGAAATACGACCAGTGGCGCTATGCGACGCCCGAGCCGCTGCCGCAGACCGAGGCGGTGCTGGCGGGCCTGCTGGACCTGCGCCTGCCGCTGACCTTCAATCCCGACGACTGCACCCTGATTGCCCGCATCATCCGGGCCGAGGTGGGGGCGGTATTCCAAGGCAACACCTGATCACGGGAAGCGTTTTTCATTGCGGATTTTCCTAGGCTTTGTGTTTCTTTGTTTCTTCTCAGCGGCCTATGCTGAATCCCTTGGCGCCCCCTGTGCGTGGTATCCCGGGGCCGATCTGGCTGGACACGAGCAGGTTCTCAAGTGCCAGATCAGAGACCGCAGGGCGGTCATGGAACGTGGTGACGGCACCGAAATCGACGCCTACCGCAGAGCCCTCGAGGCGGATGTGAAGCGCCTGAAAAAGACAACGCTCGGCCGCATCAGCCCGGCACAATCGGAATTCCTCGAACGTATGGCAACTGCAGAACTCAGGAGGTGTGCCGCGGTATCGCCGCGCGCAGCGGAGGGGCTGGGCCAGCCGATATGCCGCCTGACATTGACCTCGCTTCGTTGGAATATTGCCTACGCCTTCTGGTCGCAGAATGACGAATTGATCGCCTCGTTCAAAAAGGCATACGAGGGCTTGGATCTTCGTCTCCCTGCGTGGATGGACACCATCGGCGGCGTCCAGTTCTGACAGACCCGGGACGGGCCCGGGTTGTAGAAGGGGGCAGGTGATTTCATCGACCTCTTCGTTCCGCCAACTCCTTCCCAACTTTTCGAACAAAGGCGGTTTTCAGAAAATTTAGGGAGCGAGCGTTCCTTCGGGGCATTCTTGGCCTTCCGAGACCACTGCAAGAAACTGTGTCAACCAACAAGGGCTGTAGCTCGCCACGGATTTTTTCAGTGTTTGACAGAGATAATTGCAGCAGACGACATTTGGGCGGATGTCAAAATAGACACCCTTGACTGTCGGTAGGTGTGCCAGCGATGTCGCCGACCACTTTCAAATTTCAAATAAGCCCTGTTCATGAGCTTAGGGGCCTCCGGGTGATCACTGGCATGTATCAAGTGGAAGGCCAGCCGCTTCCCGTTGTCCGTTTGGAAAATCGGGTAATACTGAACGAAATCGTAGCCGAGTTCGTGCGAAAACCTATCCGCCACAATCTTGGCGGTCTCGGCTTGCGTCAGTTCGGTAAGGTCCCGCCAACCAGAACCGCCCTGATCCTCCCCCAATGAAGTGGTCCGCCGTCATGTTTGGGAAAACGGAGGACCTGCTATGCCCACTGCCAATTTACCTGCCATTCGCGCCTGCCGCCCCGCCTGGAACAAGGGGCGCGTTGTCGGTCAGAAGCGCCCCCTCATGCCCAAACACGTCTGGGCCATCCGCGTGCGCCTGGAAATCGCCGAGAACCATCGTGACCTCGCCCTTTTCAACCTTGCCATCGACAGCAAGCTCCGAGGTTGTGACCTGGTGAAGCTAAAGGTCGCCGACGTTTATGCCTCGGGCCAGGTTAAGGAACGCGCCTCGATCATCCAGAGCAAGACCCAGCGGCCGGTCCGGTTCGAGATCACTGAAGGCACGCAAAAATCGCTCGCGCGCTGGATGGAGGAACCGCTGGTGGTCGGATCGGAGTACCTCTGGCCCGGCCGGTTTCACGAACGCTTACACATCTCGACTCGCCAATATGCCCGTCTCGTGCGGGACTGGGTGAGCACCATCGGGCTGGATCCCACGTCCCATGGCACGCATTCCATGCGCCGGACGAAGGTCGCGCATATCTACCGTAAGACGGGAAATCTAAGGGCCGTCCAACTCCTGCTTGGGCACACCAAGACGGACAGCACCGTCCGCTACCTCGGCGTCGAGTTGGAAGACGCCCTGACGATCTCAGAAAGTGTGGAAATTTGACGCCTTGGGCCGCCTTCACGGGCGGCCCATAGCTGACCTGCGCCTTGTGCCCAAGGGCCGCACTGAAGCGTCGCGGAACCGGTCGTTCATCCATCGCGCAGCATGAAAAGTCCTGCAGACGGCGGCAGTGCGGACAATTTGCCCATTGAGCGTGAACCGGCACTTGGGCCGTAGCACCGCAAACTCGTTGTCCGTCCTGACCCTTTTCCTGATATTGTCCGATAGGGAGGACGACGAACTTGCTGATGCTGCGACATATTTTTCCGGCGATCTATTCGGTGGTCGTTGCATCCCTTCTTGCATTCGTCGCGCTGGCCGTCCTCCAGTTCAACCAGATCAACTCGGAACTGGAGCGCGAGAAAATCAACATTCTCGCCAAGCGGGTGGCCGCCCCTTTCGAGGCGGCGGCCAACATCGGGCTGCCGTTGTCTTCGGTACGCAACACGAACGTGCTGCTCGAGCGGTCTCGACAACTCGATAGCGCGATAGAAGGGGCCTTCCTGTTCGGCGCGGACGGCACTCTGCTGGCATCTGCCGCCCCCGCAAGCCTCGACGCCGCATCGCTGGGGGCATCGGTGCGTGACGGTGCCGGAGCCGGTCGGACTTGGTCCGGAGACACCACCAACGGATACTACGCAGGCGTCCGGATCTTCGGTGCGGACGACGGTCTCGCGGGCGGGGTTTTGCTGGCCTATTCCGGACGCGAAGGCGCCGCCCGGTCATGGGCGATCATCGGGAGACTTCTGTCCACCGCGCTGATCTTCGCCGTTCTCGGTGTCCCGCTGATCTGGCTCACCATGCGATGGGCGCTGCACGGCTTGACGGCAACCTACGAAAGGTTAGACGGCGAACTCAGGGAGATCGATGTCCGGAGCTGGGTTTCGCGAAACGCGTCAGGCCCGGTGAGCCCCTCATGTTCGGGCCTGTCAGAGTCGCTCGCGGAGCGGTTTGATTCGGCGGAGAAGCGCTACCGCGCAGCAGTGGGCGAGGGCAGCCCACCGGCCTCCTCCGTCCCGCCGAATCTGAGCGCAGCTGAGCCTCCTGGTCCGCCGCATCCGGCCACTCCGGCGTCGCCCGGTCTTCGTGGTCGGCTGGCGCTGGCGTTATTCGCCTACATCACGGCCGCCTTCATGGCTTTTTCGGTCCTGGTTCTGTTCGCCTTTGAGCAGGCCATCGAGCCCGAGCTTGAAAGCCGGGCGACCGTCGTGGCGGATCTGATCCAGCACGAAGTGCAGCGCACGCTCGAACTCGGCATTCCCATATCCGCGCTCGGTGGCCTCTCGCCCTATGTCGAAGGCGTCCTCCAAGATTTTCGGGAGATATCGAGCATTGCGATCCTATCGGTCAACGGAGAGCCGATTGCGGAGGCCAGTCGGAGCGCAACCACGGGCAGGCCGCTCACCTCGACCCTCGCCGCGGCGATTGGCATAGGTGCCGGAACGGCAGAACTGCCAATCCTCACTGGAAGCGAAGTCGTGGGAACGATCCGGATCGAGGGGAGCGAGGTATTCGTTCATACGCGGTTGCGTGATGTCATGCTCGACGTATCGATCCTTGCGATCGCGATGTTGCTGATCGGCGTCGAGATAGCCCTCGCCTCCGTCAGCGCTGCTGTCTGGAAGCCCCACGTGCAATTGATGCAGCTCCTGGAAGAACAACGTCGGGGCAGGTTCATCCACGTGATGCGCGAGCGCGGCCCGGAGATGGTCTGCCGTCTTGCAGCGCGGCTCAATGCCTATGCGCGCGACGTGGCGGCACGCGGCGGTGGCCACCGCCCTTCGCCGACGCTGCTGCGGGCCTCCGAGAGCGCGGATATCCGCTTGCCTCTCTTCTTTTTCGCGCTCGGCTCGGAGATCACGGCCTCGTTCCTGCCCATTCTGGCCGGCGGTGCGGCGCGCCCGCCTTGGCTGACAGCCGACACGGCGGCGGCGACACCGCTGATCGTCTATCTGGTCTGCGTCGGCATTCTGTCTCCCTTCGTTGGCGCCTTGGGGCGGCGGTTCGGAACGAAACCGCTCTTCCTGAGCTCAGTCCCGATCGCGGTCGTGGCGCTGATCTGGATGGCCGCCGGAGAGAGCGTGACGCAGATCTCGCTCGCCCGCGGCCTCGTGGCCTTAGCCTACGCTCTCGCGACGGTGGCCGCGCAAGACTACGCGCTTCGAGCCGAGACAGCGACGTCCCGCGTGACCACGATGAGCGTCTTCATGGGCCTTATCCTCGGAGGCACCTTCTGTGGATCGGTGATCGGCGGCGTCGTATCGAGCCGTCTTGGCTTTTCCTCCGCAATCCTGCTGGGCGCAGTCTTCATCCTTGCGGGGGGCGCAACCTGCAAGGTCGGGATGGGCGGTCCGGCCGGCGATCCGGCTGCGGCGCCGGCTCGGCACGTCGGGGGCGTGCGCATGGAGGCCGACAGGCCTCGTCTCGCCGCGCTCTTCATTGGGGTGGCGATGCCATTCAGCGCCGTCACCGCGGCGTTCATATGGTACTACGTGCCCATCTCCTTGCACGCCGACGGACAGAGGCCCGCCGACATCGCCCGCGTGATCATGCTCTATTATCTGGCCGCGATCCTGCTCGGACCAGTCGTAGGGTCGCTCGGCCGGCATGACCATCGCACGGCGCTCCTCGCACTTGTCGGCGCGGCACTCGCGGGTTTCTCCCTGCTCATTCTGAATTTTCAGTCCGGCGCCTGGGCGACGGCCGTCGTCGTGCTCGGTGTCGGAGCAGGGCACGCG
>JBNGCX010000085.1:0-10637 GCA_049974865.1 Paracoccaceae bacterium | reverse complement strand
CCTTGGGACGGCGTGCCTCGAACAGTTCGGCCACCCGCGGCAGACCGCCGGTGATGTCCTTGGTCTTGGCGCCCTCGCGCGGGATACGCGCGACCACGTCACCGGCCTTGATCTCCTGCCCGTCCTCGACCGACAGAATAGCGTCGACCGACATCGGGTAGGTCACCGGGTTGCCGGCATCGTTGCGCGCGGGCTCGCCGGTTTCCGGATCGACGATCAGGATCTCGGGCTTGAGATCGCTGCCCTTGGGCGCGGCGCGCCAGTCGGACACGATCTTCTGGGTCATGCCGGTGGCATCGTCGGTATCCTCGCGGACCGAGATGCCCGAGACCAGGTCGACGAACTTGGCCTTACCGGCCTTCTCGGCAATGATCGGCAGGGTGTAGGGGTCCCACTCGAACAGCTTGTCACCGCGCGCGACCTTGTCGCCGTCGGCAACGTGCATCTTGGTGCCGTAGCCGACCTTGTGGCTCGCGCGCTCCACGCCGTTCTCGTCGATGATCGCAACGACCATGTTGCGGCCCATCACGATCTGCTCGCCCGCAGCGTTCTCAAGCAGGTTGGCGTTGCGGAACTCGACCTTGCCTTCCTGGCTGGCTTCTTGGAAGGACTGCTGGCCACCCTGGGCGATGCCGCCGATGTGGAAGGTCCGCATCGTGAGCTGGGTGCCCGGTTCGCCGATCGACTGGGCTGCGATGATGCCCACGGCCTCGCCCACGTTCACCATGGTGCCGCGCGCCAGGTCGCGGCCATAGCACATGGCGCAGACGCCTTCCTCGGCCTCGCAGGTCAGGGGCGAGCGGATGCGGACGGTGGCCAGACCGGCCTGTTCGATGGCATCGGCCTTGCGCTCGTCGATCAGCTCGTTGCGCGACACGATCACCTCGTCGGTGCCGGGGCGCAGCACGTCCTCGGCGGCGACACGGCCCAGCAGGCGCTCCGCCAGCGAGGCCACGACCTCTCCGTCGTTGACGGCCGCCTCGGCGGTGATCGCATTGTCGGTGCCGCAATCCTGCAGGCGCACGATGCAGTCCTGCGCCACGTCCACCAGGCGGCGGGTCAGGTAGCCGGAGTTCGCGGTCTTGAGCGCGGTGTCGGCCAGGCCCTTACGGGCGCCGTGGGTGGAGTTGAAGTACTCCAGCACGGTCAGGCCTTCCTTGAAGTTCGAGATGATCGGGGTCTCGATGATCTCGCCCGAGGGCTTGGCCATCAGGCCGCGCATGCCGCCCAGCTGCTTCATCTGGGCCGGCGAACCCCGCGCGCCCGAGTGGCTCATCATGTAGACGCTGTTGGGCTCCATCTCGGCGCCGGCGTCATCCACGCGCACGGCCGAGATCTCGTCCATCATCGCGCCGGCCACCTGGTCCGAGCATTTTGACCAGGCGTCGACCACCTTGTTGTACTTCTCGCCCTGGGTGATCAGGCCGTCCATGTACTGCTGCTCGAACTCTTTAACCTGTTCGCGCACGCCGTCGACGATCTGCCACTTCTGCTCGGGGATCAGCATGTCGTCCTTGCCGAAGGAGATGCCGGCCTTGAACGCCTCGGTGAAGCCCATGCGCATGATCTGATCGCAGAAGATGACCGACTCTTTCTGGCCGCAATAGCGGTAGACGGTGTCGATGACCTGCTGGACCTCTTTCTTGCGCAGCAGCCGGTTGACCAGGTCGAAGGGCGCCTTGGCGTTGAGCGGCAGCAGGTTGCCCAGCCGCACGCGGCCCGGGGTGGTCTCGTAGCGCTTGTAGACCTCCTGGCCGGTCTCGTCGATCTGCTTGACGCGGGCCTGGATCTTGGCGTGCATGTGCACTTCGCCGGCGTTCAGGGCGTGCTCGATCTCTTCGATCGAGCTGAAGACCATGCCTTCGCCCTTCATGCCCTTGCGTTCCATCGTGATGTAGTAAAGGCCGAGGATCATGTCCTGCGACGGCACGATGATCGGCGCGCCGTTGGCGGGCGACAGAACGTTGTTCGTGGACATCATCAGGACGCGCGCCTCGAGCTGGGCCTCGAGGCTCAGCGGCACGTGCACGGCCATCTGGTCGCCGTCGAAGTCAGCGTTGAAGGCCGAACAGACCAGCGGGTGAAGCTGGATCGCCTTGCCTTCGATCAGCGTGGGCTCGAAGGCCTGGATGCCGAGGCGGTGCAGCGTGGGCGCGCGGTTCAGGAGAACCGGGTGCTCGCGGATCACCTCGTCCAGGATGTCCCAGACCTCGGGGCGCTCTTTCTCGACCAGCTTCTTGGCCTGCTTAACGGTGCTGGACAGGCCCTTGGCCTCCAACCGCGAATAGATGAACGGCTTGAACAGCTCCAGCGCCATCTTCTTGGGCAGACCGCACTGGTGCAGTTTCAGCTCGGGACCGGTTACGATCACCGAACGGCCCGAGAAGTCGACCCGCTTACCAAGCAGGTTCTGGCGGAAGCGGCCCTGCTTGCCCTTGAGCATGTCGGAGAGCGATTTCAGCGGGCGCTTGTTGGCGCCGGTGATGACGCGGCCGCGGCGGCCGTTGTCGAACAGCGCGTCCACCGATTCCTGCAGCATTCGCTTTTCGTTGCGCACGATGATGTCGGGCGCGCGCAGTTCGATCAGCCGCTTCAGGCGGTTGTTCCGGTTGATCACCCGGCGGTACAGGTCGTTCAGGTCCGAGGTGGCGAAACGGCCGCCGTCCAGCGGCACCAGCGGGCGCAGTTCCGGCGGGATGACCGGGATCACGGTCATGATCATCCACTCGGGGCGGTTGCCCGATTCCAGGAAACTCTCGACCACCTTCAGGCGCTTGATGATCTTCTTGGGCTTCAGCTCGCCGGTGGCCTCTTTCAGTTCCTCGCGCAGGCGCTCGGCCTCGGCCTCCAGGTCGATCTGGGACAGCATCTCGCGGATCGCCTCGGCGCCGATCCCGGCGGTGAAGGCGTCGGCGCCGTACTGGTCCTGGGCATCCAGATACTCTTCCTCGGACATCATCTGGCCGTAGGTAAGGTCGGTCAGGCCCGGCTCGATCACCACGTAGTTCTCGAAATACAGGACCCGCTCCAGGTCGCGCAGGGTCATGTCCAGCATCAGACCGATGCGGGAGGGCAGCGATTTCAGGAACCAGATATGCGCGACCGGCGCGGCCAGCTCGATATGGCCCATGCGTTCGCGGCGCACCTTCTGCAGCGTCACCTCGACGCCGCATTTCTCGCACACGACGCCGCGATACTTCATGCGCTTGTACTTGCCGCAGAGGCACTCGTAGTCCTTGATCGGGCCGAAGATCCGGGCGCAGAACAGGCCGTCGCGCTCGGGCTTGAAGGTCCGGTAGTTGATGGTCTCGGGCTTCTTGATTTCACCGTAGGACCAGCTGAGGATCCGTTCGGGCGAGGCCAGCGAGACCTTGATTTCGTCGAACTGCTTGGGCGAGGCCAGCGGGTTGAACGGGTTGGTCGTCAGTTCCTGGTTCATGATCGTTCCTTTCCTGAACGTGTCAGGCAAAACTCTGTTCCTGGGCGGCGGCCGCGCTGAGCAGCCGCCGGTAGGTCTTGAAATCCGCTTTCTCGGCCACGGCCTTGCGCAGGGCGGGGTTGACGCGGGCGGGCGGCGTCAGGCTGATCTCGGCGTCGCGCTGGTCGGTCGCGGGTGCGTCGACCCCGAGGAAGGCGTAGAGCCGCGACAGGCTGTTGCCCTCGACCATCAACTCCTGAAAGCAGAAGACACCGATCTGGTCGGGGCGCTTTTCCAACGCGCCCGCAGTGCGCTTCAGGCTTTCATTCCATTCCTCGATCGCGGCCATGTAGTCGCGTTTTTCCGACCACCCGTCCCTGGGGTCGCCGGCCCGGCGCTCGAAGCTCTCGGCGACCGAGAACGGCTCACGCAGGATGTAGACGACCCTGGCGTCGGGAAAGGCCCGGAACAGCGCCTTGTAGCGGTTCGACAGGTGCGGGTTCTTGTCGCCCACCACCTTGGCCTCGCCGATCTTTTGGGCGTGGAACGCCCGGAAGCCGGTCAGCGCGTCGTAATGGGTGTCGTCGGGCCGCACGTCCCAGAACCGCTCGGGCTGGAAATGCTTGGGGGTCAGCTCGCGGCGGCGATGCACCTTGGCGAAGCGTTCGAAGCCGATGCAGATCTCCGGGTGCTTGTTCAGAAGGCGGGTCAACGCGGTCGTCCCGCTTCTGGAGCACCCGGCGACAAAGGCGTAGCGCCGCCCCCCGTCGGGGGGCGCCACCCGCTGAGCCGCCGAGATTTCGATCTCAGACATCAGGCTCATTCGTCCTCCGCATCCAGCAGTTCCATGTTCAGGCCGAGGCCACGGACCTCTTTGACCAGAACGTTGAACGATTCCGGCACGCCGGCCTCGAAGTTGTCCTCGCCCTTGACGATCGACTCGTAGACCTTGGTCCGGCCTGCCACGTCGTCCGACTTGACGGTGAGCATCTCCTGCAGCGTGTAGGCGGCACCATAGGCTTCCAGGGCCCAGACCTCCATCTCGCCGAAGCGCTGACCGCCGAACTGCGCCTTGCCGCCCAGCGGCTGCTGGGTGACCAGCGAGTACGGGCCGGTCGAACGGGCGTGGATCTTGTCGTCCACCAGGTGGTGCAGCTTGAGCAGGTACTTCACGCCGACGGTGACCGGACGCGAGAACTGCTCGCCGGTGCGGCCGTCATAGAGGATCGACTGACCCGAGGTGTCGAATCCGGCGCGCGTCAGCGCGTCGTTCACATCGTGCTCTTTCGCGCCGTCGAAGACCGGGGTCGCGATCGGCACGCCGCGGGTTACGTTGCCGGCGGCCTCGACCAGCTGGTCCTCGTCCATCGGGGCAACCGCCTCTTCATAGACGTCGTCGCCATAGGCGATGCGCATGGCTTCGCGCACCGGCGTCAGGTCGCCCGAGCGGCGGTATTCCTGCAGCGCGTCGTCGACCTTGATCCCCAGGCCGCGCGCGGCCCAGCCCATATGGGTTTCCAGGATCTGACCGACGTTCATCCGCGAGGGCACACCCAGCGGGTTGAGGCAGAAGTCGACCGGCGTGCCGTCGGCGAGGAAGGGCATGTCCTCCATGGGAACCACGCGGGAGATGACACCCTTGTTCCCGTGGCGGCCGGCCATCTTGTCGCCCGGCTGAAGCTTGCGCTTCACCGCGATGAAGACCTTGACCATCTTCATCACGCCCGGCGGCAGGTCGTCGCCACGGCGGACCTTCTCGACCTTGTCCTCGAAGCGGGCCTCGAGCGCGCGTTTCTGCGCCTCGAACTGGTCGTGCAGGGCCTCGACGATCTTGGCGTCGTCCTCGTCCTCCAGCGCCAGCTGCCACCACAGGCTGCGGCCCAGGGTGTCGAGCAGCTCCTCAGTGATCTCGGACTTGGGCTTGACGCCCTTCGGCCCCTTCACCGCGATCTTGCCCAGCAGCATGTCCTTGAGGCGCGCATAGATGTTGCGCTCCAGGATGGCCTGCTCGTCGTCGCGGTCGCGCGCCAAGCGCTCGACTTCTTCGCGCTCGATCTGCAGGGCGCGCTCGTCCTTCTCCACGCCGTGGCGGTTGAACACGCGCACTTCCACGACCGTGCCGTAGTCACCCGGCTTCACCCGCAGCGAGGTGTCGCGCACGTCCGAGGCCTTCTCGCCGAAGATCGCGCGGAGCAGTTTCTCCTCCGGCGTCATCGGCGATTCGCCCTTGGGCGTGATCTTGCCCACCAGGATGTCGCCCGGCTGCACCTCGGCGCCGATATAGACGATGCCCGCCTCGTCGAGGTTGCGCAGCGCTTCCTCGCCCACGTTGGGAATGTCGCGGGTGATCTCTTCCGGCCCCAGCTTGGTGTCGCGGGCCGCGACCTCGAATTCCTCGATATGGATCGAGGTGAACACGTCATCGCGTGCGATGCGCTCCGAGATCAGGATCGAGTCCTCGTAGTTGTAACCGTTCCACGGCATGAATGCGACGATCACGTTCTTGCCGAGGGCCAGTTCGCCCATGTCGGTGGACGGGCCGTCGGCGATCACCTCGTTCTTGCCCACGCGGTCGCCCACCTTCACCAGCGGGCGCTGGTTGATACAGGTGTTCTGGTTGGACCGCTGGAACTTGCGCAGACGATAGATGTCGACGCCGGGATCGCCCGGCTCGAGATCCTCGGTGGCGCGAACCACGATCCGGGTCGCGTCGACCTGGTCGATCACGCCGGCACGCTTGGCCATGATGGCTGCGCCCGAGTCGCGAGCGACGATCCGTTCGATGCCGGTGCCCACGAAGGGGGCGTCGGCCTGCAGCAGCGGCACGGCCTGGCGCTGCATGTTCGAGCCCATCAGGGCGCGGTTGGCGTCGTCGTTTTCCAGGAACGGGATCAGCGAGGCCGCGACCGAAACCAGCTGCTTCGGCGACACGTCGATCAGGTCGACGCTTTCACGCGGCGCCAGCATGTATTCGCCAGCCTGGCGGGTCGAGACCAGGTCGTTGACGAACTTGCCCTCTTCGTCGAGCTGCGCGTTGGCCTGCGCCACGGTGTGGCGCATTTCCTCGGTGGCCGACATGTAGTGCACCTCGTCGGTGACCTTGCCGTCCTCCACCATGCGATACGGAGTCTCAATGAAGCCGTACTTGTTCACGCGGGCATAGGTCGCCAGCGAGTTGATCAGCCCGATGTTCGGGCCTTCCGGCGTCTCGATCGGGCACATCCTGCCGTAATGCGTCGGGTGTACGTCGCGCACCTCGAAGCCCGCGCGCTCACGCGTCAGGCCGCCCGGGCCAAGCGCCGACAGGCGGCGTTTGTGGGTGACCTCGGACAGCGGGTTGGTCTGGTCCATGAACTGCGACAGCTGCGACGAACCGAAGAATTCACGCACCGCGGCCGCGGCCGGCTTGGCGTTGATCAGGTCCTGCGGCATGACCGTGTCAATCTCGACGCTGGACATGCGCTCCTTGATCGCACGCTCCATGCGAAGCAGGCCGACGCGGTACTGGTTCTCCATCAGTTCGCCGACCGAGCGCACCCGGCGGTTGCCGAGGTGGTCGATGTCGTCGATCTCGCCCTTGCCGTCACGCAGCTCGACCAGCGCCTTGATGCAGGCGATGATGTCTTCGCGGCGCAGGGTGCGCTGGGTGTCCGGCGCGTCCAGTGCCAGGCGCATGTTCATCTTGACCCGGCCCACGGCGCTGAGGTCGTAGCGCTCGGGATCGAAGAACAGCGACTCGAACAGCGTGGTGGCGGCCTCGACGGTGGGCGGCTCGCCCGGGCGCATGACGCGGTAGATGTCCATGAGCGCGCTCTCGCGGTTCATGTTCTTGTCCTGCGCCATGGTGTTGCGGATGTAGGGGCCGACATTGACGTTGTCGATGTCCAGCACCGGGATGTCGGTGACGCCTGCGTCCAGCAGCTCTTTCAGCGTGCCGCCGATCACCTCGCCGTCCTTGTCCACATCCCAGGTCAGCTCGTCCCCGGCCTCGACATAGATCGCGCCGGTTTCCTCGTTGATGATGTCCTTGGCCACGTAGCGGCCGACGATCTGGTCGAAGGGCACCAGCAACTCGGTGATCTTGCCCTCGTCGATGATCTTCTTCACCGCGCGCGGGGTGACCTTGTCGCCGGCCTTGCAGATGACCTCGCCGGTGGCGGCATCCACCAGGTCATAGGTCGGGCGCGTACCGCGCACCCGCGCGGGGAAGAACTTGGTGACCCAGCCCTTGTTCTTCTCCAGCTTGAAGTCGACGGTGTCGTAATAGGCGTCGCAGATGCCCTCCTGGTCCAGGCCCAGGGCATAGAGCAGCGTCGTCACCGGCAGCTTGCGGCGGCGGTCGATGCGGGCGAAGACGATGTCCTTGGCGTCGAACTCGAAGTCGAGCCACGAACCGCGATAGGGGATGATGCGGCAGGCGAAGAGCAACTTGCCCGAGCTGTGGGTCTTGCCCTTGTCATGGTCGAAGAAGACGCCCGGCGAGCGGTGCATCTGCGAAACGATCACCCGCTCGGTGCCGTTCACGACAAAGGTGCCGTTCTGGGTCATGAGCGGCATGTCGCCCATGAACACGTCCTGCTCCTTGATGTCCTTCACCGACTTGGCGCCGGTATCCTCGTCCACGTCGAACACGATCAGGCGCAGGGTGACCTTCAGCGGCGCGCTGTAAGTCATGTCGCGCTGCTGGCACTCCTCGACGTCGTATTTCGGCTTTTCCAGCTCGTACCGGACGAATTCCAGCACGGCGGTCTCGTTGAAATCCTTGATCGGGAAGACCGACTGGAACACGCCCATGATGCCCTCGCCGTCCTGCGGCTCGGGCTGGTCGCCGGATTTCAGGAAGAGGTCGTAGGAGGATTTCTGGACCTCGATCAGGTTCGGCATCTCCAGGACTTCGCGGATCTTGCCGTAGAATTTGCGGATGCGTTTCTGGCCTGCAAACATCTGCGCCATGTGCGTCATTACCTTTCGTCTTTTGCGCCGCGCCAGCCGTCGGGCCCCGGCTGCGCGCCGCTCACGAATGAAGGGGGTCAGGTTCCATTCCTGCGTGCCGTCCCACCGGCCGCTCCCGAACCTCGAACCGCGCCTTAGAAAAGGCTTTGCGGCAAGCCCTTGCTAAGACAGGTTCGGCTGGGCCCGGAGTTTCCCCGGACCCAGCCCATTTTCTAACCTGCGGCTGTGGCCGCGGGCAATTACTTGAGCTCGACTTCGGCGCCAGCCTCTTCGAGCTTCTTCTTGATCTCTTCGGCCTCGGCTTTCTCGACGCCTTCCTTGACAGCCTTGCCGCCGGCCTCGACCAGCTCTTTGGCCTCTTTCAGGCCCAGGCCGGTGATGGCGCGGACTTCTTTGATCACGTTGATCTTCTTGTCGCCGGCCGACTTCAGGATAACGTCGAATTCCGACTTCTCCTCGGCAGCGGCGGCTTCGCCACCGGCGGCCGGGCCAGCCATCATCACGGCGCCGCCAGCGGCGGGCTCGATGCCGTATTCATCCTTGAGGATGGTTTTCAGTTCTTGTGCTTCCAGCAGGGTCAGACCGACGATCTCTTCTGCCAGTTTTTTCAGATCAGCCATTTCACTGTTTCCGTTCTATTCAGATGTGTTCCAACGCGGGCGAAGTTGACGACCCCACGCGGGACTTCAGATTGCTCAAGCGGCTTCCGCGCGCTCCTCGACAGTCGAGAGGATGCTTGCGATGTTCGATGCAGGCGCGCCAATCGCACCGGCGATGTTCGAAGCGGGTGCGCCGATGCAGCCGGCGATCGAGGCAATGAGCTCCTCGCGCGACGGCATGTTCGACACGGCTTCGACACCGGCCCGGTCCAGGAACGTCTCTCCCATCGCCCCGCCCAGGATCTCGAATTTCGAGTTATCCTTGGCGAAGGCCTCGGCGACCTTGGCTGCTGCCACGGGGTCTTCCGAGTAGGACAGAACGGTCATGCCCGTCAGCAGGTCAGCGATGCTTTCGCAGGGCTTCCCTTCCAGGGCGATCTTGGCGAGCCTGTTCTTGGCAACACGCACGGACCCGCCCGCCGCGCGCATGCGCGCGCGCAGATCCTGCATCTCGGCAACCGTAAGACCCGCGTAGTGTGCAACCACAACCACGCCAGAGCTTTCGAAGATCTGGCCGAGTTCCTCGACCACTTTCTCTTTCTGGGCTCTATCCACAGTTTCACTCCAAGTATGGAGGGCTTTCGCCCCCCGGCTCATATTTGCAGGGCTTGCGCCCTGCGTTCGGGTCCGTAAGGGTCCCGAGCCCACGATCGCCCGAGGGAACCTCCCTCAGAGAAATGCGTCTCGTTCCCCATCTCAGGAAGGAAATTAAGCCCCGAGGGGCACCCTCCGTCTCGGACAGGACGGGGCGTTGCCGCCCCGCCATTCGCCGGGTCTCGCGACCCAGGGAATTCTTAGTTGCCGGTCGCGCTCTCGATCGACACGGACACGCCGGGGCCCATGGTCGAGCTCAGCGAGACCTTTTTCATGTAGGCACCCTTCGCGCCCGAGGGCTTGGCCTTCTGCACGGCGTCCACGAAGGCACGCACGTTCTCGACCAGCTTGGCCTCGTCGAACGAGGCCTTGCCCACGCCGGCATGCACCACGCCGGCCTTCTCGGCCTTGAACTGAACCTCGCCGCCCTTGGCGGCCTCGACAGCGGCTTTCACGTCCATGGTGACGGTGCCCACTTTCGGGTTCGGCATCAGGTTGCGCGGGCCCAGGATCTTGCCCAGGCGGCCGACCAGCGGCATCATGTCCGGGGTCGCGATGCAGCGATCGAACTCGATCGTGCCGCCCTGGATGGTTTCCATCAGGTCCTCGGCGCCGACGATATCTGCACCGGCTTCCTTGGCCTCGTCGGCCTTCGGGCCACGGGCGAAAACCGCCACGCGCACCGTCTTGCCGGTACCGTTGGGCAGGCTCACGACGCCGCGCACCATCTGGTCGGCATGGCGCGGATCGACGCCCAGGTTCAGAGCAATCTCGACGGTTTCGTCGAACTTGGCCTTGGCGTTGCCCTTGACCAGGGCGACGGCCTCTTCGACGGTCACATCTTCCTTGCCGGCGAAGGCCTCACGGGCGGCGCGGGTACGTTTTCCAAGCTTTGCCATGATTACTTCACCTCAATGCCCATCGACCGGGCCGAGCCCAGGATGATCTGCATCGCCGCCTCGATATCGTTGGCGTTCAGATCCTTCATCTTCGCTTCGGCGATTTCCTTCACC
>JBNGCX010000084.1:0-11568 GCA_049974865.1 Paracoccaceae bacterium | reverse complement strand
CATCGGCATAATGAGATTGCCATCCCGTTGCGGCCACGATCTCGTCGATGGTCGCGCCTCCTTCGGCGCGGAGCATCTCGATCAGCTTCGCCTGCTTGGTGCCCGTGCGCGGCGTGTGCGCCTTGGGCGCGGGGTCGGCTTCGGCGGGGGCGTCCTGCGGGGCTTCCGCGCTCGGTTCCTCGTCGGCGCCCGTGGGCGCGCTGTCGCCGCTCTCCGGCTCGACGCCAATGGCGGCGAGGCCCGCATTCGTGATGTGCAGGAGGATGGCGTTGCCGTCCTCGTCGTTGCGCCAGATGCGGTTGAGCGCGGCGTCGGCCTTGGTCTGGTTGTCAGTCGCCGTCTCGGCGATCAGCCTGCGCTTCAGCAGCGCGCCGACAACCTTGGTGGCGGCGCCGCCGCGGATAGAACCGGGGAGCGGCAGGACGTTGCGGTCCTCGCGCTGCGCAGCGGCGCTGAGGATGATCGCTTGCGTGTCGGAAAGCTTGGTCATGGGGTCGTCTCCTTGGTCGGGGCCGCGACCATCGCGACCCTCCTACGACCCCAAGCCGCGCAGGGCGCGCGGCGGGAGTTCCGGCTGGGCCGGAGATCACTCGGCGTGTTCGCCTTCGCCGAAGGCGCTGTCGGTGATGCGCTTCAGAAGGCTGGCGTAGTGTTCGAGGGTGCCGACATGGCCCCAGTTCACCTCGTCGGGGTTGGCGTTGAAGTGGTCGTCGCTGAGCGTCTGCAACCGAGCGAGCATCTCGTCGATCTCGGCTTTCCTGCCGATGAAGGCAGCGAGTGCCGCTTCCTTGTTCCGGCGCGCCTTCTCGGCGCGAAGCTGGTGGCGCGGGGTGGTGATCGGGTTCAGGCGCGTGGTCATCGGGGTGGCTCCTTGGGTCTGCGCTATCGCTGCGCTGCTTGAGCGCGGTGCTGAGTTGCATCGTCCTTGTGGATCCACGTTCGCTCCGGCGCGGAGGCTTATCAACTCAATAAGCACATGAATTCGCATGATAATCGGAGCGCGGCATGGAGGGTCTGAGCGAGCGCCAATACGCCGCCCGCGTCGGTCTCTCGCGCGGCGCAATCCAGAAAGCGAAGGCCGCCGGCCGCCTCGTGCTGCACGCAGACGGGAGCATCGACGCTGCTGCGAGCGACGCGCGGCGCGCCGAGACCACGGATCCGTCCAAGACCCGCAAGCCACCGCAGCCGAAGCGCAAGCCCGTGCCGGAGGCGGCCGTCTCGGCCGTCGGCGACACGCTGAAGGAACAGGGCCTGGCCGCGCCGGCCACGGGCGGCGGCACGACGTTCCTGCAGGCAAAGACGGCCAACGAGGTGCTCAAGGCGCAGGAGCGGCGCATCCGGCTGCAAAAGCTGAAGGGCGAGCTGATCGACCGCGCCCGCGCGCTGGCGCTGGTGTTCCGCTTGGCGCGGCAGGAGCGCGATGTCTGGGTCAACTGGCCCGCCCGGGTGGCCGCACTAATGGCGGCCGATCTCTCGGCCTCATGCAGCGAAGCGTTAGGCCAGGAAATCGTCGTGGAGCCCGCCGCGATGCAGAAGGCTCTGGAAAAGCATGTCCGATCCCAGCTCGACGACCTCGCCGAGATCCAGCCCGATCTCCGCTGAGGACTCGGACGCGCTCGCCTTCGACGGCGCTCGGGACGTCCTGCGGGCTTGGCTCGCGGGCCTGCGGCCCGACCCGGACCTGACCGTGTCGGAATGGGCCGACCGGCACCGCAAGCTGTCGTCGCGCGCCTCGGCCGAGCCCGGCCAGTATCGCACGCTGCGTACGCCCTACATGGGCGAGATCATGGACCGGCTCTCGCCCGGCGACCCCACCCAGCGGGTGGTGTTCATGAAGGCCGCGCAGGTCGGCGCGACCGAGGCCGGCAACAACTGGATCGGGTTCGCAATCCACCAGGCGCCGGGGCCGATGCTCGCGGTCCAGCCGACGGTCGAGCTGGCCAAGCGGAACTCGCGCCAGCGGATCGACCCGCTGATCGAGGAAAGCCCGGAGCTGCGGGAGCGGATCAAGCCGGCGCGTTCGCGCGACGCGGGCAACACGATGCTGTCCAAGGAGTTCGCGGGCGGCATCCTGATCATGACGGGCGCGAACTCGGCGGTCGGGCTGCGCTCGACGCCGGCGCGCTACATCTTCCTGGACGAGGTCGACGCCTATCCCGCCTCGGCCGACGAGGAAGGCGATCCGGTCGGGCTGGCCGAGGCCCGCTCGCTGACCTTCGCGCACCGGCGCAAGGTGCTGCTGGTCTCGACGCCGACGATCCGCGGCGTCAGCCGGATCGAGCGGGAATACGAGGCAAGCGACCAGCGCCGCTTCTTCGTGCCGTGCCCGCATTGCGGCGAGATGCAGTGGCTGCAGTTCGAGCGGCTGCGCTGGGAGAAGGGCAAACCGGAGACGGCGGCGTACCATTGCGATGCCTGTGACGAGCGGATCGAGGAGCACCACAAGCCGGCGATGCTGGCGGCCGGCGAATGGCGGGCGACGGCGGAGCCCCGAGATGCGCGGACGGTGGGGTTTCATCTCTCGGCGCTCTATTCGCCGCCGGGGTGGAAGAGCTGGGCCGACATCGCGCGCGACAAGGAGACGGCGGCCGGGTCCGACGAGGCGGAACGCGTGTTCCGCAACACCGTGCTCGGCGAGACCTGGATCGAGACCGGCGACGCGCCGGACTGGCAGCGGCTGGCGGACCGGCGTGAGTCGTGGAAACCGGGCACGGTGCCAGCGGGCGGCCTGTTCCTGACCGCCGGGGCCGACGTGCAGAAGGACCGCATCGAGGTTGACGTCTGGGCCTGGGGCCGTGGGCTGGAAAGCTGGCTCGTCGATCATGTCGTGATCGACGGCGGCCCCGGCGATCCGGCCTGCTGGCAGCAGCTGACCGATCTGCTGGGGCGCACATGGTCCCATGCCTCCGGCGAACATCTGGCGATCGCACGGCTCGCGATCGACACCGGGTTCGAGACCAGCGCGGTCTATGGCTGGGCGCGGCAGGTGGGCTTCGCGCAGGTCGCACCCGTGAAGGGGCTCGACGGGTTCAACCGCGCGAGCCCGGTGACGGGCCCGACCTATGTCGACGCGACCGTCGCGGGCAAGCGCCTGCGCCGCGGCGCACGGCTGTGGTCCGTCGCCACGGCGACCTTCAAGGCCGAGACCTACCGCTTCTTGCGACAGGATCGGCCCACGGCGGAAGAGGTCACGGCCGGTGCACCGTTTCCGCCGGGAACGGTCCACTTGCCGTCCTGGACGGACAGCGAATGGCTCAAGCAGCTGACCGCCGAGCAGCTGGTCACGGTCAAGGGCAAGCGCGGCTTCTCGAAGCTCGAATGGCAGAAGCTGCGCGAGCGCAACGAGGCGCTGGACTGCCGGGTCTACGCCCGCGCAGCCGCCTGGATCGCGGGCGCCGACCGATGGTCCGAGGCGCGCTGGCAGGACCTGGAGCGCCAACTGGCGGTCAAGACGACCGGGACGGACGGCGAGGTGCCGGCCCGGCCCGCGCCCCGTCCGGTGCCTCGGCGGCAGACGCGGCGATCGAGTTACATGGGGTGATAACGGCGAATGAGGCCGATCAGTGCAGGCAGCATTTCTTGAACTTCCTGCCGCTACCACAGGGACAGGGATCGTTGCGTCCGATCTTCGGTGCCGGATGCGCGAAGCTCTCGGTCCAGGGCGCCACGCGGAATTCGTTGCTGACCTTGCGGCGCTTCTGCTCGGCGAAGAACGCATCCGTGTAACAGTGCCATTTCGACAATTCGTCGATGGCGTCGATGATCAGGGATTTGCGGTAGCGGCGGTCGGCCGGGGCCCCTCCCGCGTCCAGCGTCGCCCGCAGGTCCTCGAGAAAGTGCTCGAACTCGCAATACTCGGGCGAGATCCGCCCGTCGTCGAACAACGCGCGCACCTGCTCGGTCATGTCCTCGAGCCCGAGATTGGCAATCGCATCCATCCAGCCGGTCAGCACGATCTCGGGAGGTGCGGGACATCCGGTCAGGAAGGACCGGAAGAACCCGACGATGGCGTCGCGGTGCTCGGGTTGGAGGTGTGCGATCAGCACGAGTGCGTGCATGCAGGATGAGCGCGCGAACTCGTCGGCCTTGCTGTCATCGACGGCCGCGAACAGCGGTTCGAGATCGCCGTCGAAGGTGCCTGCCAGAACGCGGAAGCTGGTCTCGGTGACGGCATCTCCAAGCAGGTAGTCGAGGACTTCGGTCGGGCGGCGCAAGAGGTGCACGAGCGGGCGATGAGCGCTCGGCTCCTGCCATTCCCCGAGGAGGTGGAAGACCGGGATCAGGGCCATCACGTCGGCGTCGTCCATGTCGGCAATGCGCCGGTTGCAAAGCCGGTGGACGAGGTCGACGAAGACCGGGGCCATGGTCTCGCGATCCGTGCGCGCGCAGGCCATGGCCGCCTTCGGAAAGATGTCGTCGCGCGCGAAGTCGCGCAGGATTTCGTCGGGTGTCATGTCGCTGGTCCGAGTCCCTGGCTCTGATCTGCACTGAACCGTGCAACAGGAACAGGTCAATCGCCATGCCCGCACCGTCGGAATTGCGCGCCCGCCGCGACATGCTGTCGGCGCAGCGGTCATCGGGCGTGGCGCGGGTCAGCTATGACGGCAAGACCGTCGAGTATCGCAGCGTGGCGGAGATCGACCGGGTGATCGAGGCGCTGGAGCGTGAGATCGCGGGCCTCGAGGGGCGACGGATCGTGCGGCAGCTGCGCGTGACGACCGCGAAGGGGCTGTGATCCATGGGGCTGTTCGACAGGTTTCGCCGTCCCACCCGGGACGGTCCCGCTGCCGTGCGCGCCCGGCTCGAAGGCGCCATGTCCAAACGCCGGCTGCGGGGCTGGAATCCGCCGCTGGAGAACATCAACACGCTGGTCGCCTCCGGCGGCCCGAAGCTGCTGGCCCGGGCGCGGGAACTGGTCGTCACCAATGGCTACGCGGCCAATGCCTGCGAGGCATTTGCCTCCAACATGGTCGGCGACGGTATCAAGCCGTCCTCCCTGATCGACGACGCGGAGCTGCGTGATCAAGCCCAGCGGCTCTGGCTGGCCTGGACCGACGAGGCCGATGCGGATGGGCTGACCGACTTCTACGGCCTGCAGGCCATGGTCGCGCGCGAGATGTTTGTCGCCGGCGAGTGCTTCGTCCGGCTGCGGCCACGGAGGGCTGAAGATGGCCTGCTGGTGCCGCTGCAGCTGCAACTCCTGCAGTCCGAGATGCTGCCCTTCGAGAAGACCGAGACGGCAGCGGGCGGCAACCGCATCCGTTGCGGCATCGAGTTCGATGCCATCGGACGGCGGGTGGCCTATCACTTCCGCCGCACCCATCCCGGCGACAGCACGGATCGGCGCGTGGCGGTGCCCGAGACGGTGCGCGTGCCGGCCGAGGACGTGCTGCACATCTACCGCCCGCTCGATGCCGGCCAGATCCGGGGCCTGCCGCATGTGGCGCCCGCCATGGTGCGGCTGTTCCTGCTGGATCAGTACGACGACGCCGAGCTCGACCGGAAGAAGACCGCCGCGATGTTCGCGGGCTTCATCACCAAGACCGCGCCGGAAGAGCCCATGATGGGCCCGGAGGAGTCTGAGGCCGACGGCGCGGCCATCGCTAGCCTGGAGCCCGGCACGCTGCAGGTGCTGCTGCCCGGCGAGGACGTGAAGTTCGCGAGCCCCGCGGATGTCGGGAGCAGCTACGAGGCGTTCCAGTACCGGACGCTGCTGGGCGTCTCGGCGTCGCTGGGGCTGCCCTACCACTTGGTCACCGGCGACGTGCGCCAGGCCAACTATTCGAGCCTGCGGGCCGAGCTCGTGGAGTTTCGCCGGCGGGTGCGGCAGCTCCAGCACGGAGTGATCGCGCATCAGCTCTGCCGCCCGGTCTGGGCGCGCTGGCTGGAGACCGCGCGGCTGGCGGGCCGGCTGGATCTGCCCGACCCGGCGGCCGCGCGCATGGTGCAGTGGATCCCGCCCCGCTGGGACTGGGTCGATCCCTTGAAGGACATCCAGGCGCAGGTGCTCGCGATGGAGGCCGGCATCACCTCGCGGCGCAAGGTGGTCGAGGCCACCGGCTACGATGTCGAGGAAGTGGATCGCGAGAACGCGACGGACACGGCGCGCGCCGAGGGGCTCGGCCTGCGCTACCGCACCAGCCCGGGCGAGACGCAAGGCGCGCGGGCGACCCCGGCGACGCGGCCCGATCCAGGGGACGGGGCGGACAACGGCAGTGGCAGTGGCAGTGACGGTGCCACCGAACAGGAGTGACATCATGAAGAGCTGGTACACGATCCGCGCCCGCGACGGCGGCGCAGAGCTGCTGATCTATGACGAGATCGGCGCCTACGGCGTCTCCGCCAAGGGGTTCCTGGCCGAGTTGGGCGCTCTCGCCGATGACGCGGCCATCGATCTGCGCCTCAACAGCCCCGGCGGGTCGATCTTCGATGCCGTCGCCATCCACAATGCACTGAGCCGCCATGCCGGTACGGTCACCGTCTGGATCGACGGCATCGCGGCCTCGGCGGCGAGTTACGTCGCCATGGCGGGCGACGCGATCGTCATGCCCGAAAACGCCTTCCTGATGATCCACGACCCCTCCGGCCTGGTGATGGGCACGGCTTCGGACATGCGCGAGATGGCCGGGACGCTGGACAAGATCGCGGGCAGCATGCTGCGCGGCTACGCGGCAAGGTCCGGCAAGCCAGAGGACGAGATCGCGGCGCTGATGGCGGCGGAGACCTGGTTCTCGGCCGCCGAGGCGCTGGAGGCGGGGCTCGCAACGCAACTGGCCGAGCCCGTGCGCATCGCCGCCAGCTTCGACATCGCGCGCTTCCGGAACGCGCCGCCCGCGCTGGTCGAAGCGGTCGAGACCGCCGATCCGGAGAGCGCGGAGAGGGGGCCGGACATCGTTGAAGACGCCAACGATGTCGCGCCGCCGCCCGATGCCGCACCGCAGCCCGCGGCGCACGATCCGGACGGCGGAGCGGCAGATGCCAGAACGCATCCGGACCCCGCGGCCATCCGCGCCGAGGCCATCGCCCATGCGAGGGCCGTCGTCGATCTCTGCCGCCTGGCCGGCCAGCCGCAGATGGCCGGGCGGTTCCTCGAGGAGGACGCCAGCTTTGAGGCGGTCCGCGCCGCGCTGCTGGACGCAAAGGCGGAGGCCGCGCCCGAGATCACGCCTCATCACCCGCAACCGGGGCGCAGCGCCGCGACCCGCCCCTGGGGCGACGTCATCGCCCGCACCTTCAAGCTCAAGGGATAACACACCATGACCACGCTTTCCGAGTCCACGCATCCCGGCGGCTTCCTCGTCTGGGAAGCCCATCGCGACTACACCCGCGAGACAATCACCGTCGCCTCCGGAACGCTCGCCCCCGGCACCGTGCTGGGCCAGATCACGGCCTCGGGCAAATACGCCGCCCACGATCCGAATGCCACCGACGGCACCGAGACCGCGGTCGCCGTGCTCTGGGGCAAGGCCGATGCGTCGGGCGGCGACGCCCCGGCCGTCGCTGTCGTCCGCGGCCCGGCCATCGTCAACCGCCACGACCTCGTCTTTACCGGCACGCCGAGCGATCCCGAGATCGCCGCGGCCCACACGGCGCTCCTCGCCGCGGGCATACTCGTCCGCTGACCGCGCATCCCCACAACCATCCCTGACCCGGAGGCATCAACATGGCGACCATGGACATCTTCGAAGGCGATGCCTTCACCATCGTCGAGCTCACCCGCGCGCTCGAAAACATCCCCTACAAGCCCGCGATCCTGTCGGGCGCGAACCTCTTCGGCGCCCGCGGCGTGCGCAGCCGCACCGTCATGATCGAGAGCCGCGACGGCACGCTGTCGCTGATCCCGTTCTCGGAACGCGGCTCGGCCTACGAGTCCCAGATCCCCGAACGCCGCGAGATGCGCGCCTTCGTCTGCCGGCAGTTCAAGAAGCAGGACGTGCTCTGGGCCTCGGAAATCCAGTCCATCCGCGACTTCGGCTCGGAAACCGCCGTGCAGCAGGTCCAGGCCGAGGTCGCGCGCAAGCTCGGCCGGCTCCGCAACGACGCCGAGGCCACCTTCGAGTTCCACCTCTTCAACGGCATCCAGGGCGTGGTGAAGGACCCCAAGGACGGCGCGACGGTCATCGACTACCACGCCGAGTTCGGCATCACGCCCGCGCCGGAGGTCGACTTCGATCTGGACAACACGAGCCCCGCCTCGGGCGCGCTGCGCAAGCGCTGCCAGGCGCTGATCGAGAGCGTCGAGGACAGCCTCGGCGGGCTGGCCGCGGGTCAGGTGCAGATCCGCGCCGAATGCGGCTCGGCCTTCTTCGCCGACCTGGTGGCCCACAAGGAGGTGCGCGAGACCTACCTGAACACCGCCGCGGCGGCCGATCTGCGCGGGCGCGTGGGCGAGGAGGTCAGCTTCGGCGGCATCACCTTCCGCCGCTATCGGGGTGGCCTCGGCTTCGGCGTGCCCACGGACAAGGCGTATTTCTATCCCGAGGGCGTAGAGGGACTGTTCGAGATATACTACGCGCCTGCCGACACGTTCGAGACGGTCAACACCGTGGGCCTGCCGCTCTACGCCCGCATGATCCCCGACCGCGACCGCGACGAATGGGTGCGGCTCGAGATCGAGAGCAACCCGCTGCCGATCTGCACCCGCCCGCAGGTGCTCCGCTCGGCGCGGCGGACCTGATGACCGCCGTTGCCATGGCGCTCGACGCGCTCTTCGCCGATGACAACATCGCCCACGAGGCCGTCTACACGCCCGCGGGAGGCGCGCCGGTCCTCGTCCGAGCGGTGACCCGCCGCGCGGACGAGACCACCGGCTTCGGCGATGCCCGCATCTGGTCGGAAACCACACGGCTGGATCTGCGCGTTGCGGAAGTCCCGACTCCGCGACCGGGCGACCGCGTCGAGATCGATGGCGAGCCTTTCCTCATCCAGGGCGAGCCCGTTCGCGACCGCGAGCGGCTGGTCTGGACCGTGGATCTGCGGCCGACATGAAGCTGAAACTGGACGTCACGCCGGACCTCGCCGCGCTCATGGCCGCGGAGATCAAGGCGGGCGAGCGCGCGGTGACCACGGCGATGCGAGAGGCCGGCGGGCAGCTCAAGACCGACTGGCGCCGCCAGATCACCGGCGCGGGGCTGGGCCAGCGGCTCGCCCGGAGCATCCGCGCGGAGACATGGCCCAAGGGCACCACCAGCATCGGCGCGGCGGCGCTGGTCTGGTCGAAGGCGCCCGCCATCGTCGGCGCCCACGACACCGGCCCGCTGATCCGCTCGAAAACCGGCTTCTGGCTCACGATCCCGACGCCAGCCGCCGGACGGGGCCTGCGCGGGGGCAAGATCACCCCCGGCGAATGGGAGCGCCGCCGCGGCCTGCGCCTGCGCTTCGTCTATCGCCGCCGTGGGCCGAGCCTGCTGGTCGCCGATGGGCGTCTGAACAACCGGGGTCTCGGCGTGGCGTCACGATCAAAGACCGGACGTGGCCGCGCCACTGTCCCGATCTTCCTGCTGGTGCCGCAGGTGAAGCTGCCGAAGCGGCTGGACCTGGACAGGGACGCCGAGCGGGCGCTCGACAGCGTGACGGGCCTGATCGTGGCGAACTGGGTGGAGGCGACGCTGTAGGCGCTTAGTATCGTCGTCGACGCAAGACGCGGCAAAGGTGCTCCGGCTCAGCGGCGACCGAGCTTGCCGAATTCGCTGTCGAGCAGCGACCGGATCTTCCTTGCGCCACCGCGCAGGGCTGCTTCGACAGTCGCGTCGTGATGGGTGACTGTCTGTGGCTGCATCCCCTCGGGCCGGGCCTCGATGGTGCAGCGAATGTCATCACTGCCGCCCTTGGCGGCGTTCACATCCGCCAGGTGCACCTCGATCCGCGACAGCCGGTCCGTCAGATGTCCGAGCGCCGAAGCGACCGTTTGCTCGGCGACCTCGGCGAGGCGGTCGTCGCCCTCGATATTGGCGTCGGTATTCAGTTGGAACTGCATGTCGGTTCTCCTGTGTGTCTGATCACCTAACATGAAAAACCATGAAGATGGCTGATCGAGCGCAAGTTCATCTGCGTGATCAGTAGGAATGCTTGCGCGTCGATAGCGTGGGCGAGGATTCGAAGCCACTCGCAATGCCCACTCCACGCGAAACCATCCTCATCGCGCTACACGCGCGGCTCTCGGCGCCGCCCGCCACCGCCCTACGCGGCGAGGTGCTGCCCGAGCGCGTGCCCACAGAGGGCCTGCTGATCCTGCGCGACGGCGAGCCGGGGGATCCCGAGGTGACGTTGTCGCCGCTGCGGTACCACTACCAGCACCGCGCGGAGATCGAGGCGGTGATCCAAGGCGCGGACCGTGACGCCGCATTCGACACGCTGACAGCCAGTATCGGCACGGCGCTCGCGGCCGACCGGACGCTGGGCGGGCTCTGCGACTGGGTCGAGGCGGAAGCGCCGCGCCCGGTCGATTTGGCCGTAGAGGGCGCGGCGAGCCTGAAGGCGGCGACCATCGCGGTGGTGCTGCACTACTCGACAGACGATCCTCTCGGTGGGTGACTCAGTTGGCGTTGAGCCCGAACGGTTGCCGGGAATGGAGCCGTAGCTTCCAGCTGTTTTCCCGGGCGATGACGTCCTCTGGCGGTAGGTCCGGTGCGAGGCGTTCGAGAATGCTGAACCGAAAATCGCGTGGGTCACGACCGCGGAGGTCACGGTTTCCGCCATGACCATCCCGGGCGTAGGCCTGCCACCGACCGAGGATGTTGTCGCGACCATAGGCAGAATCGACATAGGTGCGGCGGTCGCTTTCATCAAAGATGAGGTAAATCCCGCGCCATTCGGCCAGCCGCGCCCGCCACGAGCCTGGCAGGGTTGCGAGCTCTGCGAAGGTAAGATCGATGTCACGCCAGTCGGGCGGTGGGGCTGCGAACGCGCTTTCCTCCAGGATCGCGCTCACGGGGAAGGTGCCACGGTCCACCCACCGGAACCATGAGCGCTCTGGCGGCGGAAAATCAATGACCAGCCGCCCGCGCCAGTCACTGTAGAACGGCAGGCGTTCCAGATCGAACTGAAGGCGCGAACCCAACCTTTCGGCCTCTTCAGGGGTGAAGCCCTCGTATCCCATGTCCCGGAGGATCAGGTTCTCCGGTATCCGCCAGAAGGCGTCATGGTCGAGTTCGCGCGCCTCACCGATGCGATAAAGCCCGACGAAATGCGCCTTGCCCGGCGACAGGCCGAAGAAGCTTGCCACGTACTCGGCCCGACGCAGGGCGGTTTCGGGTCGGCCGGGGACGGACTGGTAGGTCTCAAAAAGGTCTGGGCGTTCTTCGATTATCCACGGCATCGCCCGGGCGAGCCGGGTTTCGAAGGGCCGATGGCGCAGCAGGACGATGCGCTCCCTGGCGTCCGGGTCGTATCCTTGAATGCGCAGCAGATCCTTGAAATCCATAGCAGCTTTGCTCCCCGCCCAATGGGGGCAGACTAGGCCCGGCGTAGCGAGGCAGCAACGCCGCCTCATGCGATCCGTCCATTTAGACGACGAAAGGAGACCACCATGGCACGATCCCTTGGGGCGCGGGCGCGGCTGGCGCTCGG
>JBNGCX010000083.1:0-11873 GCA_049974865.1 Paracoccaceae bacterium | reverse complement strand
CCGGCGCCGCGCCGGTGATAATGCCCGGGCGTATCGCGGCCTGCCCGTAGCTCAGTATTTGCCCTTCTTGGCGTTCGCCACCAGCCAGTCCATCGCCGCCATCAGAACGCCCGAACCGACGAAGGTCATGTGGATGACCACCAGCCAGAACAGCGCGTCGCGGTCGACGGGGATGTCGGACTTGCCGATCTCCATGAACTGCTTGAGCAGGTGGATCGCCGAGATCGCCACGATCGAGGCGATCAGCTTCATCTTCAGCCCGGCGAAATCGACCGTGCCCATCCAGGACGGGCGATCGCCGCCGTCGTCGATATCCAGCTTAGACACGAAATTCTCGTAACCGGAGAACAGCACGATCAGCAGCAGGTTCGCGGCCAAGGTCAGGTCGATCAGGGTCAGGATGACCAGGATCGCCTTGTCGCTGCTCATGCTCAGGACCTGCGGTGCGTAATAGGCCAACTCGCGGCAGAACACGACGGTCAGCATGCCCAGCGACACGACCAGCCCCAGATTCATGGGCGCCATCAGCCAGCGCGCGGCGAACAGCCCCTGCTCGAATTTCGACTCGATCGCCGGCTTCTCGGCCATGGCCCTCGTCTCCTTGCCTGTGGTCGGGCTGGAATAGATAACGCCGCCGGCCCGCGCAAGGCGGCAAAATGGGTCAGGCGCGGCGCAGGGCGAAGGCCAGCGACAGCAGAAGCGCCGCGATCAGGCCGAAATCCTGCGGCACCCCCAGCAGCACGGCGGCAGAGCCGCCGATGACGGCCCAGAGCATCGGGATCGCCGACAGCCACAGCCCGCGCCGCCCCCGGACCGTCATCAGCACCCCGAGGGTGAAGATCACCGTCGGGCAGGGCGCCACGCCGAAGGCCGGAACCGCCGGGTAGCGGTGCCCGGCCAGGTAGCCCCAGAGCGGATAGACGATCAGCGCAAAGGCGATCAGGCCCAGGGCCACGCCGCCGCGCAGGTCGCGCGTGGGCTGTACGGACAGGTCGGGAAGCAGCCGAGGGGCCGCCGCCAGCAGGGCGGCCTGCGCCAGGAACAGCGCGGCAAAGCCGTAGGCTGCCGGGTTGACCTGCGAAAAGAACATCGCGTGATAGCCGATTCCGTTCACGGCCCAGAGCGCGGCCAGAAGCGTGAAGACAGTCCAGGCCGGCCGCGGGCGGAAGAGAAGCAGCGCCACGATCGCCAGTCCCGCCGCGAAGGCCGCGATCTGCAAGGGCCAGATGGCCGCGTTGTAGCGCGCGAAAACAGCGAAGAACTCGGTTTCGGTGAAAGGCATGGCGTCACCCTCCCGCACCGAGCGAAACATGAAAAAACCCGCCACGCAAGGCGCGGCGGGTTCTGGAATTCCGTGGATCGGCGCAGATCAGTTCTGCGCGTAGTATTCGATGACCAGGTTCGGTTCCATCTGCACCGCGTAGGGCACATCGGCCAGGCCCGGGGTGCGCACGAAGGTGGCGGTCATCTTCGAGTGGTCGGCCTCGATGTAGTCGGGAACGTCACGCTCGGCCAGCTGAACGGCCTCCAGCAGGACGGCCATCTGCTTCGATTTCTCGCGGACTTCGACCACGTCGCCCTCTTTCACGCGGTAGGAGGGGATGTTCACGCGCTTGCCGTTGACCAGCACGTGGCCGTGGTTCACGAATTGGCGCGCGGCAAAGATGGTCGGCACGAACTTGGCGCGGTAGACGACGGCGTCCAGGCGGCGCTCCAGCAGGCCGATGAGGTTTTCACCGGTGTCGCCCTTCACCCGCTCGGCTTCGGCGAAGATGCGGCGGAACTGCTTCTCGGTCAGGTCGCCGTAATAGCCTTTCAGCTTCTGCTTGGCTCGGAGCTGGATGCCGAAATCCGACAGCTTGCCCTTGCGGCGCTGGCCGTGCTGGCCGGGGCCGTATTCGCGGCGGTTGACGGGGGATTTCGGACGGCCCCAGATGTTTTCGCCCATCCGGCGGTCAATTTTGTACTTGGCAGACGTGCGTTTGGTCACGGCTGATCTCCTTCGTTAATGCGACGCCCGTCGGCGCCTGTGAAGGGCGTTGTCCTTTCCCTTGCGGGAGACAGGCATCCCCTTGCGGGGGCCACCAACACCAATGAAAACCACGGCCCTTTCGGACCGGGATTGCGGGCTTATACAGCCGGGGCCGGCAGAGTCAATGCCGCAGGCCGAACTCGTGCTGCAAAATCGCGGCCTCGGGCGCCGACAGGTTGCGCCGGGCGAAATCTCCGTAGGAATAGGGGTCGTGCTCCAACTCCGGCCAGCAGCGCAGCAGCCGGTCGCGCTGCTCGGGGCTGATCGTGTCGAGCGCGGTGTTGGCGGGGTGAAAGCTCTCGCTCTCCACGCCATTGGCCCAGAGCACCTGGTGACGCTCCAGCAACAGGTGGACATAGGTGACCTCGCGCAGGGCGTGGTCGACCATGATGGAGCGGTCGTTGACCAGGTCTTCCGCCGCGATCAGGACCTCGGGGGTCCGGAACAGCGCCTCGGCGGCGCGGCCCTTGATCAGCAGCCGGTGCTGGGGGGACACGATCAGGTCGCCGTCAGGGATGTCCAGCCCCAGCGCGCCCGAACGGATGCGGATCGGCCGCAGATGCGGCATCGCGTAGAGCCGCGCGCCGGTCATCCGTTTCTGCCCCGTCCAGAGGATCTCCTGCGCGCCGTCATCCTTGGTCTGCACCAGGTCGCCCGCGCGCAACTCCTCGACCGGGCGCGGCCCCGTGGGGGTCGCGATCCGCGTACCGGTGGCAAAGCAGATGACCCCCGGCGCGAGGTCAGAGTGGGGGGGCGCCGGCCGTGCCTCGCCGATCAGGCGCACCACCCAGAGGTCGGTTTCGACCGGCGGAACCTGGTTGAGGAACAGCAGCAGCGGCGCGTGGCCGGGGCCTGCACCGATCTCGGTGGCGGTGTAGCTGTTCAGCCCGTCCGTGAGCACGAAACCGCGGTCGAGCAGCGGCTCGTCCGGCGCCTCCTCCGGCGTCTTCGCGGAATAGAGCGCAGCCCCCACCAGCCGTTGCACCGATCTGGCCGCGCGTTTGCGCAGGTTCGCCACGCCCTCGGAGCCATCCAGAAGCAGCAGGTCCGACGGGCCATCGACCCGCGTCGTCCGACCCGCCCAACGCCAGGTCGACCCGACCGCCAGCGCGTCCACGGGCGCCCCGACGATTCCGTCCACTTCTGTCTGTGCCCAGGAGATGACGAACGCGCCCCGAAAGCCCGTTTTCATGCTCTTAAGCCTGCCTCGTATTCTTGTTTATTCTGCGCAGGTTACCACGCGCACCCGGCCCATGCAATTGCTGGCATGCGTCGCAAGCGGCGCGGCCCCGCCGCAATCAGAACCTCAGCCGCAGCCGCAGCGACCCGCTGAGCTGCCCCTCGCGCTGGCCCCTGAATTCCTTGCCGTGCCAGGTCAGCCCGTAGAAGATCCCGGCGCGTTCGCCTTCCCAATGCACGCCGGCGCGCAGCCGCGTGCGGCTGTCGGTCAGCCTATAGCCGTCCGAGGAGGGCAGGTAGAAACTGTCGGCCACCATCGCCACGTCGCCGCCCAGCACCAGCGACGCCCCCGGCCCGTCGGGCCGGGTGGCGTGGTAGAGATGCCCGGTGGCGACGTCGCGCAGCTTCAGGTTGGTCTGGCCGATCCGCCCCACGATCAGGTCGACGCCGGCGCGCAGCAGGGTCTCGGCCCCCGCCTGCGCCTCGACGAAGGGGCGCGCCTGCACGCGCGGCGAAAGCTGCAGCGGGTGCGCCGCCTGCGCCAGCAGCGTGGGATAGGCATTGTCGCCGATCTGGTTGCGCGCGGCGGAGGGCGCGGTGGCGCCTACCCGGTCGTGAACCTCGCGCTGGAGGCGGCTTAGCCCCGTCTGCGGGCCCACCACCACCAGGTCGCCGCCCAGCGAGAAATCGGTATTGCCGCGGCGGAAATGGCTGTGCAGGCCGAAGGACAGCGTGCCGACATAGCGGCGGTCGCCCAGCACCGGGGCGCTGAGGCTTTCGGGCACGATCAACTCGCTGCGCAGCCGGTATTCGAGGATTTGGCCGACGGCGCCGGGCAGCGTGCCCTCCCACCCGGCGGGGCCGGTCACCATGCTGAACGCGTAGGAGCCGGTGCGCCAGCGGTCCTCGCCATCGCCCAGGGCGTCGTTGTTGAACAGCCGGCCGTAGCCCAGCGTGCTGCGCCCCTCGGCCCCGGCCGGTTGCGCCACGATCAGCGCTGCCGCCAGCGCCGCGATAAGGGCTTTGATCATGCCTGTCCCTTGCTTGTTCTTCTGTGCTGCCCGAGCGATCGGCCGCGTTATACCGGCGGCGGTCTGCGCCGCCTAGCCCTGGCGATGCCCGCCTCACGCATGCGCCCGGCGCGCGCTCCAGTAGGACAGCAGCCCCGACGCCAGGATGATCGACAGGCCGAGGAAGGCGACGGCATCGGGCCATTCGGAAAAGACCAGGTACCCGGCGACCGCCGCCGCGATGAGCTGCGTGTAGATCAGCGGGGCGATCAGGCTGGCCGGTGTCGACCGGCTGGTGATCACCAGCAGGTAGTTCCCGGCTGCCGATCCCAGCGCGCTGACGCAGATCAGACCGAGGGCGGTGGCGTCGAAGGGGCCTGTCTCGGCCCCCACGGCCAGCGGCGACAGGATGAGCGCGCCAATCAGCAGCTGCGACACCAGCAGGAAGCGCGGGCGGTAGTCCCCCGCCAGCCACCGGGTCGCCACCAGGTAGGAGCCGTGCAGGCACCCCGCCAACAGGGCGAACCCCATGCCCGCCGTCGCGCCGAAGCCCGGCTTGACCACCAGGATCACGCCCGCCAAGCCCGCCAGCAGCATCACCGTGCGGCTGGTGGAAATCTGTTCCTTCAGCAGCAGGGCCGACAGGAAATACGACACCACCGGGCTGATGAAGAAGGCGCCGAAGACATTGGCGATGGGCTCGGTCCTCAGCGCGGTCAGGATGCAGGAGATCCCCCCGGCGATCAGCGCCGCGCGCAACAGGATCCCGCGGTCGAGCAGGTTGGGAAGCTCGGCGCGCCGCAGGCCGCTCAGCGGCAGCAGGAACACCGCGGCGATGGCAAAGCGCGCCCAGGCGACGAAAAACGGGCTGAAACCCGCCGCCGTCAGCAGTTTCCCGGCCGTGTCGCCGCCAACGATCAGGCACATGGCCGCGAAGACGGTGGCGATTGTTTTGACAAGGACGAAGGGCACGCAACGCTCCGTGCAGGAAAGACCCGATGCCTATAGGCGGTTGTGCGGGGTCGGGCAACGCGATGGCGTCCGGCCGCCCGCGTCAGCGGATTGTCAGGCGCGGCGCCGGACCCAGCGGCACAGGGCCGAGGCTGACCCGCCCACGGTCAAAACGCAGCCCGACATCCAGGGTGTCGCGGTTGCCCTTCAGCCCGGCCAGCACCTCGAAGGCGCTTGCCAGCGTGTCGGCCATGCCGCGTGGCAGGGTGCCGGTGGCGACCCCGATCTCCAGCATCTCGCGCCAGTTGGTGGCGCGGATGCCGATCTCGCCCTCGGGAAAGCCCTCGGCATCCACCGCCAGGTCGCCTGCGGCCTGCAACTCCAGGTCGCCCCAGCGCGCCTCCAGCATGCGCAGCTTGACCGAGGTGATCTGCGGCCGGCGCTGCTCGATCGCGCGCCGGTCCCAGGGCGCGTCGAAGCCGAACTCGGCATCGAGGCGCAGCGCCTCGAACACCTCGGGCAGGCCGGTGTCGCCCAGAAGGTCGATCAGGTCGGCCGAGGGGCGCATCTCGGTGGCGCTGAAGGCGATTTCCTGCACGTCCGTGCGCGCGGGCACGGCGCGGCTGGCCAGCCGGGCGGTGGGGAACTCGGCCCACCAGCCGCGGTCGGAGGAGAGCCGGAAACCCTCCAGCTCGAACGAGGTGCGGTCGAGCTCCAGCGCGGTGTCGGGCTTGAACACCACGCTCGCCTGCATCTTGTCGGCTGTGACGGTGATCTTTTCCTTGGGCGTGAACAAAAGCTGCTCGTCGGGCCAGACCGCGATTACGTGGTTGGGCTTGTAGCTGAGCGACAGGATCTGGAAGAACGGCGCGTTCCAGGCCAGCCCGGTCTCGGGGTCGGCCAGCGCCAGGTCGCTGATGGTGGTGTCCAGCCGGTTGGGGAAGCCGCGCACGCCGAGCGCGCTGTATTCGGCCTGCCAGCCCTCGGCCCGGCGCGCCTCGAACCACGCGGTCAGCGCGCCCTCCAGGCTGCGCGAGGCCACCAGCCACCAGCCCGCCCACAGCGCCGCCGCCGTCACCACCAGCACCAAAAGCCTGCGCATCCTTCCGCCCCTTTTCCTTGGCCCTGATCGGTGTTTATAGAGCCACGGACAGGAGGGCCAGACATGACGAAACAGCCGCTTTGGGTGTTCGGATACGGATCGTTGATGTGGAACCCGGGTTTCCCGGTGGCCGAGCGGCGCATCGCGCGGCTCGACGGCTGGCACCGCTCCTTCTGCATGCGCTCGATCCATCACCGGGGCACGGTCGAGGCGCCGGGCCTCGTGCTGGCGCTGGACGCGGCCGAGGGGGCAAGCTGCCACGGGCTGGGCTTCCGCGTCGAGGGCGGTGCGGAAGAGGAAACCATCGCCTATCTGCGCGAGCGCGAGTTGATTTCCTCGGCCTACCTAGAGACCGAGCAGGTGATCGTGCTGGAGGGTGGCGTCGAGGTGCCCGCGCTGACCTATGTGATCGACGCCGAGCATGACCAGTATTGCGGCGGCCTGCCGCTGGAGGACCAGGCCGGGATCATCGCCCGCGCCGTGGGCGGGCGCGGGCCGAACACCGAATACCTTTACAATACCGCCCAACATCTGGCCGAACTGGGCATCGAGGACGCAGAACTGAGCTGGCTCACCCTTCGCGTGCGTGAAATCAACACATTGCGGGGCAACTGACCTCCTTCCACAGCATTGCGTGTTGTGGGGGTGCGGCCCTTGGCCTAGATTGCGGCCAGAACCAAAGGGGGCAGGACGCGTCACATGGACCTGAGCGAGCGCGAGGCCAAGCCGCATTTTTCCCAGCCGGTGCGCCAGATCTTCATGATGCTGGTGGCGGTCGGGCTTTTTTCCTTCGGCGCCTATGTCGCGCTGCCGCGCGTGGCCTCGGTGTTTCTGGCCAACCCCAATCTCAACGGCGTGATCGCCTTCGTCTTCTTGATCGGCGTGCTGACCTGCTTTCTGCAGGTGATCCAGCTCGTGAGTTCGGTCAACTGGATCGAAGGTTTCATCGAGGGCCGCCCGGGGCACGAGATCACCCGCGCACCGCGGCTGCTGGCGCCCCTGGCCTCGCTCTTGCGGGCGCGCGGCAAGCGGATGCAGATCAGCAGTTCCTCGGCGCGCTCGATCCTCGAGTCCGTGGTCACCCGCATCGAGGAAGCGCGCGACATCACGCGCTACATCGTCAACCTGCTGATCTTCCTCGGCCTGCTGGGCACCTTCTACGGCCTGGCCACGACCGTGCCCGCGGTGGTGGAGACCATCCGCTCGCTCGCGCCGCAGGACGGCGAGGGCGGGGTCGAGGTCGTTACCCGGCTGATGACCGGGCTCGAGGCACAGCTAGGGGGCATGGGCACGGCCTTTTCCTCGTCGCTGCTGGGCCTTGCGGGTTCGCTGGTGGTGGGGCTGCTGGAGCTGTTCGCCGGGCATGGTCAGAACCGCTTCTACCGCGAGCTTGAGGAATGGCTCTCAACCATCACCCGGCTGGGCTTCTCTAGCGCAGAGGCCGCGGATGCGGGCGAGGCCGGCGAGACCGCGGCCCTGGTGGGCGTACTGGACCAGATGGCGCAGCAGATGGACGCGCTGCAGGCCGTTGTGGCCCGGTCCGAGGCCGAACGCGCCGAGGGCGAGGACCGGTTGGCCGGGCTGGCGCAGGCGATGGACCGGCTGTCGGAACGGATGTCCGAACGGCTGGAGGCCGACGCGCAGAGCACCGGCGCCACCACCCGTGCGCTGGCCCAGATCGCCGACGGGCAAGAGCGTATGATCTCGGCGCTGGAAGGGCGTGGAGAGGAAGAGGGCGGCGCGCATCTGGATGCCGAAAGCCGCATGCGCCTGCGCTCGATCGACGTGCAGCTTTTGCGCATTCTCGAGGAAATCTCGGCCGGGCGGCAGGAAACGCTCAGCGACCTGCGCGGCGACCTCGCCGCGCTGACCCGCGCCATCCGCCAGCGCAACACCGGGCGGGGGGACTAGCCCCATGGCCCTGACGCGACGCACAGGGCAACGCTTCCAGGCCTCGATCTGGCCCGGCTTCGTCGACGCGATGACCGCGCTTCTGCTGGTGCTGATGTTCGTGCTGTCGATCTTCATGATCGTGCAGTTCATGCTGCGCGAAACCATCACCGGGCAGGAAAGCGAGCTGAACGAACTCAACGCCGAGCTGGCCGCGCTGGCCGACGCGCTGGGCATGGAGCAGCGCAAGAGTTCCCAGCTTCAGGCCGAGGTCGGAGAGCTGGATTCCGAACTGTCCCAAATGCAGGCGCAATCAGACGAGCAGGCCGCGCTGATCGCCGCGCTGACCAGCCAGGTGAATGCGCGCGAAGAGGAGCTGGCCTCGGCCCGCGCCCGGATCACCGACTTCGAGGCGCAGGTCGCCGCCCTGCTGGCCGAGCGCGACGCCGCGCGGGAACGGGGCGCGGCGCTGGCCGCCGATCTGGAGGCCTTGCAGGATGAGCGCACCCGCCTGCTGAGCGAGCAGGAGCGGCTGGAACTGGCGCTCGCCTCGGCCCGCGACGAGGTGGACGCGCAGCAAGAGGCCGCGCGGCTGGCCGCCGCCCGGCGCGAGGCGCTGCAGGCGCTGATCGCCGATCTGCGCGCCCGCAACGCCGAGGCGGGCGAGGCCAATGTCGCCCTGACCCAGCAGGTGGCCGGGCTGGAGGCGGACCTCTCCGAGGAAGAGGCCGCGCGGCTGGCCGAGGCCGCCGCGGCGCAGGCCCTGCGCGAGAAGCTGAAGAATGCCGAGGACGAGCTGACGGCGATGACGCTGGCGCTGGAGGAACAGCGCAGGCGCGCCGAGGAAACGCTGACCATGCTCGCCGCCGCCGAGAAGGCCAAGGAGGGGCTGGACGTGAAACTTGCAGCGGCCCTTCTGGCGCAGGAAGAGTTGCAGGCCGACCTGGAAAAGGCCGTGGAGCAGGCCGAGGCGGAGCGTGACGACCTTGCCTCCCGTCTGGCCGAGGCGGCCGCCGCGCGCGACCGCATGGCGGCCGAGCTGGAGCGGCTGCGGGCCGAGGCGCGCGACCAGGCCGAGGCGCTGCTGGCGGCCGAGGCCGCGCTGGATCAGGCCGAAACCGCGCGCGAGGCCAGCTCGGAGGAATTGCTGGCGGCGGTGGCCGCGCGCCAGGCGGCCGAGGACGAACTGGCCCAGGCCCGCGCCGACAGGGCCGCGACCGAGGAGGAGTTGCTGGCCGCGATCGCGGCGCGCGATGCGTTGCAGTCCGATCTTGAGGCCGCCCGCGCCGATGAGCAGGCCCTGAAAGAGGCTCGCGCCGCGCTGGCCCGGGCCGAAGCCGAGCTTGAGGCGCTGCGCGCCACCGCGGGCGACACCGCCGAGATCGAGAAAAGGCTCGCCGCGGCCTTGGCCGCGAAACTGGCCGCCGAGCAGGACGCGGAGGAGCGCCTGACCGAAGCCGAACAGCGCGCGGCCCTGCTGGCCACGGCACGCGAGAAGCTGGCCGCGGAACAGGAGAAATCCGCCGAAAGCGCGCGCAAGGTGGCGCTGCTGAACCAGCAGATGGCGGCGCTGCGCGCGCAGCTGGGCAGCCTGCAGGCCCTGCTGGACGACGCCGCCGAGCGCGACGCCGCCGCGCAGGTCCAGATCGAGGCGCTGGGCAGCCGCCTGAACAGCGCCCTGGCGCAGGTCGCCGCCGAACAGCGCGCCCGCGCCGAGCTGGAAGCGGCCGAGCGCAAGCGGCTGGAGGAAGAGGCCAGGCGCCTGGCCGAAGAGGCGAAGAAGCTGGAAAGCTACCGCTCGGAATTCTTCGGCCGGATGCGCGAGGTGCTGGCCGGGCGCGAGGGCGTGCGCGTGGTCGGCGACCGTTTCGTCTTCTCTTCCGAGGTGCTGTTCGAGCAGGGCTCGGCCGACCTGTCGCCGGGCGGGCGCGCCCAGATCGAGAAGGTCGCGTCGATCCTGCAGGAGGTGGCGGACGAGATTCCGCCTCAGATCGACTGGATCATCCGGGTCGACGGCCATACCGACGACGTGCCGCTGATCGAGGGCGCGCAATATGCCGACAACTGGGAACTCAGCCAGGCCCGCGCCCTGTCGGTGGTGCGCTACATGGTCAACCGGCTGAACTTCCCGCCGCGGCGGCTGGCCGCCACCGGCTTTGGCGAGTTCCGCCCCGTCAACCCCGCCGACACGCCCGAGGCGCGGGCCCAGAACCGCCGGATCGAGCTGAAGCTGACCGAGCGCTGATCACCCGCCGATGCGCAGCATGACCGAGCGGCGGCTGAGGGTCTCGCCGTCGCGCCGCAGCGCCACCTCGCCGCGATAGCGGCCGTCCGGCCAGGCCGTTCCGCGCAGCGGCTTGCCCGCGTAGCGGAAGAATCGCGCCTGGTCGCGCTCTACCTTGGCCTCATGGGCCAGAACGGTCTGGCCATCCGGCCCGGTGATCCGCAGCGCCAGCACGTCGCCCGCCCGCCCCCCGAAGGCATGTGCCCAGAGGATCAGCGTCGGCGCGCGCCCGGGCAGGGCGTCAGGCGAGGCCAGACCGTCCTTCACCTGCGCATAGCTTGGGGGTTGCGCCGTGAACCCCAGCGCGAGGATGGCACCGGGCTGGTAGGGAAGGGCCTCTTGCCACAGGCCGGGGCCGGGCGTTTCGGTGCAGGTGATAGGCCCCGCGCCGGGCGCGAAGGGGTCGATCACGGCGCCGTCGCGCCGCACCGACAGGTGGACATGGGGAAACTCCGTCCGCCCGCTGAGACCGATCCGGCCCAGCACCGTGCCCTTGGCCACGCGCTGCCCTCGCGCCACCCGCAGGGAGCCTTGTTTCATGTGGCAATACTGGGTTTCCCAGCCGCCGCCGTGGCGGATCACCACGCCGTTGCCGCAGTCGCGGCCGTCCATGTCGGGCGTCTCGACCCCGGTGTCGGGCATCCCGTCGCGCAGCGCGATCACCGTGCCGGGGGCGGCGGCCAGCACGTCCACGCCCCGGCGCATCGCCTCCATCGAGGGCAGGGCGAAATCGGTGCCCTTGTGCCCGTCATAGGTCATCGGGCCGCAGGTGTAATCCGCGGCCCCCGGCCCGGGGTCGCGGTCGACGAAGTTCTGGATGAAGCAGGTCTCGCCGATCGTGCAGTCGGCGGGCGGGTTCAAAATGAAACTCCCCGCGGCCGCGGGGGCCGCGAGGAGGAGCAGGGTGAGCGCCGCCCGGATCAATCCGCGGTCAGCAGCGGCGGACGCTTGGACGAGATCTGCCGCTTGCCCGGTTCCTCGATGCGCAGGTCGATCTCGCCGTCCTTGACGCCGACCTTCACCACGCCGCCCTTGGCGAGCTTGCCGAAGAGCAGTTCCTCGGCCAAGGGCTTCTTGATGTGCTCCTGGATCACGCGGCCCAGCGGGCGGGCGCCCATCTTGTCGTCGTAGCCCTTGTCGGCCAGCCACTCGGCGGCGGGCCGGGTCAGTTCGATGGTCACGCCGCGATCCATGAGCTGCGCCTCGAGCTGCAGGACGAATTTCTCGACCACCTGCAGGATCACCTCCTTCGGCAGCGGCTGGAAGCTGATGACGGCATCCAGGCGGTTGCGGAATTCGGGGGTGAAGGTGCGCTCGATGGCGGCGGTATCCTCGCCCTCGCGACGGTCGCGGCCGAAGCCGATGGCCGACTTCGCCTGTTCCGCGGCACCGGCGTTCGAGGTCATGATCAGTACCACGTTGCGG
>JBNGCX010000082.1:0-12109 GCA_049974865.1 Paracoccaceae bacterium | reverse complement strand
GCGCTAGATACTCCCCACCCAACGGACGCGGGCGTAGCTCAGGGGTAGAGCATTACCTTGCCAAGGTAAGGGTCGTGAGTTCGAATCTCATCGCCCGCTCCAATTTCTCTCCAGACCGACAGGACGGGACCGCGCGGCAGCCACCGCGCCGCGCTCAGGCGAACTGCACGTGCCGGTTCAGCGGCAATTCGCGGATGCGCTGCCCGGTCAGGGCGAAGATCGCATTGGCCAGCGCCGGGGCCGCGGGCGGCACGCCCGGCTCGCCGATGCCGCGGATGCGGTCGCCGTTTTCCAGCCCCCGCACCTCGATCTGCGGCGCCTGGTAGAGGCGCATCCCCTGGTAGCCGTCGAAATTCGCCTGTTCCGGCGCGTGATCGGCATAGGTCAGCTCGCAATTCATTGCGTGGCCCAGGCCGAAAACGATCCCGCCCGAGACCTGCGCCTCGAAAATGTCGGGATCGACGATGCGGCCCACCTCGCAGGCGGCGTAAACCTTGTCGATCCGGATCCCCTGCGCGGTCTGGCTGATCTCCACCACCTCGGCCGCGGGCACGCCGAAGGACAGGCAGAAGGCCACGCCGCGCGCGCGGGTCTCGCTGATGCGCGGGCCGCTCCAGCCCGACATCTCGCCCACCGCCTCCAGCACCTTGCGCGACAGCGGGTCGGTGCACAGGCGCAGGCGTTCGGCCAGAGGGTCGGCCCCGGCGGCATGGATCAACTCGTCGAGGAAGCAATCGTGGAAGAAGCCGTTGGCCGAGGCCCCGACCGAGCGCCAGGAGCTGACCGGCACCATCTCGGGCGCGCGGTAGCCGGTGACGCGGTAATGCGGGATGGCGAAGGGCTGGTCCCAGGCGCCGGCGACGATGGTCACGTCGGGCCCCGGCGGGGCGACCATGATCCGCCCCATCCACGAGGCCGTCACCGACTGGCTGACCACGGACAGGTCCAGCGCCTCGACCCTGCCGCCGCGCACCGTGCCGCGGCCGCGGGCGGTCTGCATCGGGCGGGGGAAGTCGTGGGTCATGTCCTCCTCGCGGGTCCAGGTCATCTTGACCGGCCGGCCCTTGACGGCCATGGCCAGTTCGACCGCCTGCATGACATGGACATCCTCCAGCCGCCGGCCAAAACTGCCGCCCATGGGCAGGACGTGGACATGCACCTGCTCCTCGCTCAGCCCGGTCCGCCGGGCGGCATGCTGCTGCACGAAGCGCGGGATCTGGGTGCCGGTCCAGATATCGGCGCGCGCATCGCTGACCAGAACGGTGGCGTTCATCGGCTCCAGCGGCGCATGCGCCAGGTAAGGCACGCTGTATTCGGCCAGGATCGCCGTGCCCTCGAACAGCGCGTTTTCGACGTCGCCGTCATCCCTGAACCGGCTGTCGCGGTTCTCGGCGGTCATGGCACCCGCCAGCGCCTGCCGCATCTCGCCCGAGGTCGCCGGGTAGGCAGGCGCGCCCCAGTCGAGCGTGATCGCATTGACCGCCCGGAAGGCGCGCCAGGTGTTGTCGGCGATCACGCCGACCCCGCCGGTGACGGGCACCACCTGCAGCACCCCGCGCATCGCCTCGGCCGCGCCGGAGTCGATCCCGTTCACGAAGCCCCCGATCCCGGGGTTGGTGCGGACCGAGGCATAGAGCATGTCGTCGAGCGCCAGGTCGATGCCGTAGGTCTCGGTCCCCGTGGACTTGGCCAGGATATCGGTGCGCTGCACGCGCTTGCCGATATAGCGCCAGGCGGTTTCGGGGCGCAGGGCGACGTCGGTGATGGGCTCCAGCGTGGCGGCGCGGGGCGCGAGGGCCGTGTAGGACAGGCGCCGGCCGTCGGGCAGGACCACCGCGCCGTCATCGGTGCCCAGCCGGTCGCGCGCGATGCCCGTCTCCAGCGCCGCGGCCTCCTTCAGCGTCTCGCGGGCCACCGCGCCCGCGTGGCGCAGCCGGTCGAACATGTCGGGCACGGTGGACGAGCCGCCGGTGATCTGCATCCCCAGCAGCCGCGCGGGCACGTCGGTGAAGGCCCGGGCCCGCTCGGCCAGCCAGCCGGTGTCGGTGGCGGCGAAGGGCAGCCCCTCGGCCAGCACGGCGCTGTTGTAATAGGCCGGGCTGGGCTGGCCCGGGTCGAGCCGCACCTTGAGCGGGTCGACGTCAAGTTCCTCGGCCAGCAGGTGGGCCTGCACCGAAGTGGCCCCCTGCCCCATCTCGGCGCGCGGGGTGATCAGGGTGACGCCCTGCGCGTCGATCTTGACGAAGGGCGTCAGCGCCGCCTCGCCCTCGGCCACGTGGTCAAGCAGCGGGTTGGGCAGCGGCTGCCTGTAGCGGTAATAGCCGAAGGCGACGCCCCCGGCGATGGCGGCCGAGCCGACCAGGAAGCTGCGGCGGGTGAGTTTTCCGATGCGGCTCATGGCTCAGCCCTCCCTCAGCTTGGCGGCGGCGGTCTTCACCGCCGCGCGGATGCGCGGATAGGTGCCGCAGCGGCACAGGTTGCCGGACAGCGCGTCGTCGATCTCGGCATCGCCCGGCGACGGGTTTTCCGCCAGCAGGGCCGCGGCCTGCATGATCTGGCCGGACTGGCAATAGCCGCATTGCGCCACCTGGTGCTCGACCCAGGCGGCCTGCACCGCGTGCAGGGCGTCCGGTGTGCCCAGCCCCTCGATGGTGGTCACCGGCCCCCAGACATCGCCCGCCGCCACTTGGCAAGAGCGCACCGCCTCGCCGTCGATATGCACGGTGCAGGCGCCGCACTGGGCGATGCCGCAGCCGTATTTCGGGCCGGTGATCCCCAATTCGTCGCGCAGCACCCACAGAAGCGGCATGTCCTCCTCGACATCGACCTCGTGGCGCACGCCGTTGACCGTCAGTTCCATACGCTGCCTCCCCGCCTGCGGCGTTTATCCCTGGGGCCAATATAACACCCGCGGACGGGATTTGGCGGGGGGCAGGGCCAATGACGCCGCGGCAGGCGATTATAGTTACAGATTTTCACATTTTCCCGATAACCTGTAACTTATTGGTTGCCGAATCGGGACCGAAGGCCATATACCGACCATACGGTCGATTATTATTCTGAGATCAGGGAGGGTCCGCCGCATGGACGCATTCATCTGCGACGCTATCCGCACACCCATCGGGCGCTATGGCGGGGCGCTGTCTTCGGTCCGCACCGACGACCTGGCCGCCACCCCCATCGCCGCGCTGAAAGAGCGCAACCCGCAGGTGGACTGGGCCAGCGTCGATGACGTGATCCTGGGCGACGCCAACCAGGCGGGCGAGAGCAACCGCAACGTGGCGCGCATGGCCGCCCTGCTGGCGGGCCTGCCGGTCGAGGTGCCGGGCACCACCATCAACCGCCTCTGCGCCTCCGGCATGGACGCCGTGGGCATGGCCGCCCGCGGCATCCGGGCGGGCGACTACGACCTCGCCATCGCCGGCGGGGTCGAAAGCATGAGCCGCGCGCCCTTCGTGATGCCCAAGGCCACCAGCGCCTTCACCCGGTCCAACGCGGTCTACGACACGACCATCGGCTGGCGCTTCGTCAACCCGAAGATGGACGAGATGTACGGCACCCATTCCATGCCGCAGACCGCCGACAACGTGGCCGAGGACTACGACATCTCGCGCGCAGACCAGGACGCCTTCGCCGTGCGCAGCCAGGACCGCTGGGCCGCGGCGCAGGAGGCCGGGATCTTTGCCGAAGAGATCGTCCCCGTCACCGTGCCCCAGCGCAAGGGCGAGCCAGTGATCGTGGATACCGACGAGCACCCCCGCCCCGGCACCACGGTTGAAAAGCTGGGCAAGCTGCGCGGCGTCAACGGCCCCGACCTGACCGTGACCGCGGGCAACGCCTCGGGCGTGAATGACGGCGCGGCGGCAATGCTGCTGGCGAACGAGGCCGCGGCGGCGAAGAACGGTCTGCAGCCGATGGCGCGCGTGGTGGCGATGGCCACGGCGGGCGTCCCGCCGCGCGTCATGGGCATCGGCCCGGTGCCCGCCACCCGCAAGGTGCTGGCGCGCGCGGGGCTCACGCTGGACCAGATGGATGTGATAGAGTTGAACGAGGCCTTCGCGTCGCAAAGCCTCGCCACGCTGCGCGAGCTGGGCCTGCCCGACGACGCGGCGCATGTGAACGCCAATGGCGGCGCCATCGCCATGGGCCACCCGCTGGGCATGTCGGGCGCGCGGCTGGTGCTGACCGCGGCCTACCAGCTGAAACGCACCGGCGGGCGCTATGCGCTGTGCACCATGTGCGTGGGCGTGGGCCAGGGCGCGGCGATTATCCTCGAACGGATCTGACGGGAGGACCCTGAGATGTATGCACAGATGATCAAGACCGCCTCGACGGGCGTGAAATCCCGCGAGGAGATGACCGAGGAGGAACGCAAGTTCCAGGACCGCATCGACGCGGGCGAGAAGATCGAGCCCAAGGACTGGATGCCGGACGACTACCGCGCCACGCTGATCCGCCAGATCGGCCAGCACGCGCATTCCGAGATCGTGGGCCAGCTGCCCGAGGGCAACTGGATCACCCGCGCGCCGACGCTGGAGCGCAAGGCGATCCTGCTGGCCAAGGTGCAGGACGAGGCGGGCCACGGCCTCTACCTCTACTGCGCGGCCGAGACGCTGGGCGTCTCGCGCGACGAGCTGACCGAGGACCTGCTGTCGGGCAAGATGAAATATTCCTCGATCTTCAACTACCCCACCCTCACCTGGGCCGATATCGGCGCGGTGGGCTGGCTGGTGGACGGCGCGGCGATCATGAACCAGGTGCCGCTGCAGCGCACCTCCTTCGGCCCCTACAGCCGCGCCATGATCCGCATCTGCAAGGAAGAGAGCTTCCACCAGCGGCAGGGCTACGACATCATGATGAAGATGGCGCAGGGCACGCCGGAGCAGAAGCGCATGGCGCAGGATGCGCTGAACCGCTTCTGGTATCCGTCGCTGATGATGTTCGGCCCGTCGGACAAGGACTCGGTGCACTCCGCCCAGTCCATGGCGTGGAAGATCAAGATCAACACCAATGACGAGCTGCGGCAGAAATTCGTCGACCAGACGGTGCCGCAGGCCGAGTACCTCGGGCTGACCATCCCGGACGAGAACCTCAAGTGGAACGAGGAGACCGGGCATTACGACTTCAGCCAGCCCGACTGGAAGGAATTCTTCGACGTGATCAAGGGCAACGGCCCCTGCAACGTGGACCGCATGGCCGCCCGCAACAAGGCTTGGGACGACGGCGCCTGGGTTCGCGAGGGCCTGCTGGCCCACGCCCGCAAGCGCGCCGCCAAGGTCGCGGCCGAGTAAGTTTCTCGAGGAGGACGAGACATGAAGAACGAATGGCCCCTGTGGGAAGTTTTCATCCGCGGCCAGCACGGCATGAGCCATCGTCACGTGGGCAGCCTGCACGCGCCCGACGCCGAGATGGCGATCAAGAACGCCCGTGACGTCTACACCCGCCGCAACGAGGGCGTGAGCATCTGGGTGGTGAAGGCCGCCGATATCGCCGCTTCCTCGCCCAGCGACAAGGGCCCGCTCTACGAGCCGTCGCAGTCGAAGGTCTACCGCCACCCGACCTTCTTCGACATTCCCGAAGACGTGGGGGCGATGTGATGACCCGGGACGAAGCTCTTTTCGAATACCTGCTGCGGCTGGGCGACAACACGCTGATCCTCGGCCATCGCGTTTCCGAATGGTGCGGCCACGCGCCGGTGCTGGAAGAGGACATCGCGCTGGCCAACACCGCGCTCGACCTGATCGGGCAGACCCAGCTCTGGCTGGGGCTGGCCGGCGAGGTGGAGGGCAAGGGGCGCGACGCCGACAAGCTGGCCTTCCTGCGCGACGCCTGGGACTTCCGCAACATCCTGCTGGTCGAGATGCCCAACGGCGATTTCGGCCAGACGCTGATGCGCCAGTTCCTGTTCGACGCCTTCCACTCGATCCTGCTGGGCAAGCTGATGAAATCCAGCGAGCCCCGCGTGGCCGAGATCGCCGAGAAGGCCAGCAAGGAGGTAAGCTATCACCTCGAACGCTCGGCCGACACGGTGGTGGGGCTGGGCGACGGCACCGAGGAAAGCCACGCCCGCATGCAGGCGGCGCTGGAGTATCTCTGGCCCTACGTGGGCGAGATGTTCACCGGCGACGCCGTGGAGGCCGAGATGGCGGATGCGGGCATCGCGCCCGACCCGGCCAGCCTGCGCGAGGAGTATGACGCGCTGGTGGGCAAGGTGCTGGCCGAGGCGACGCTGGACATCCCCGACAGCCGGTTCGCCCACAAGGGCGGCAAGACCGGCACCATGCATACCGAGCACCTGGGCCACCTGCTGACCCAGATGCAGTGGCTGCAACGCGCCTATCCCGGCGCCAGCTGGTAAGAGCCATGCAACATCCGAGCGTTGAACAGGTCTGGGACTGGCTGGCGGCCGTCCCGGACCCCGAGATCCCCGTGATCTCGCTGACCGACCTGGGCATCATCCGCGATGTCGAATGGCAGGGCGACACGCTGGTCGTGACCGTGACGCCCACCTATTCGGGCTGCCCCGCGACCTCGATCATCAATCTCGATATCGAGACCGCCCTGCGCGAGAAAGGCATCGAGAAGCTGGAGCTGAAGCGCCAGCTCTCGCCCGCCTGGACGACCGACTGGCTGACCGAGGACGGCAAGCGGAAGCTGGAGGAATACGGCATCGCGCCGCCCCAGCCCGCCGGCGGCCCCGATCACTGCCCGCATTGCGGCTCAAAGAATGTCGAGAAGGTCAGCCAGTTCGGCTCGACCCCCTGCAAGGCCAGCTGGCGCTGCAAGGACTGTCTCGAACCCTTCGACTATTTCAAGTGCATCTAGGGAGGAACCGATGGCGCGCTTTCACGAACTGATCGTCACCGACCTGCACAAGACCATCCGCGACGCCGTCGTGGTGACCCTGAAGCCCGCGAACGGCGCGGCACAGGACTTCGATTTCATCCAGGGCCAGTACCTGACCTTCCGCCGCGATTTCGACGGCGAGGAGCTGCGCCGCAGCTACTCGATCTGCGCGGGGAAAGACGAGGGCATACTGCAGGTGGGCATCAAGCGCGTCGATGGCGGGGCCTTTTCCACCTGGGCGAACGAGGAGCTGAAGGTCGGCGACCGGCTGGAGGCGATGCCGCCCATGGGCAGCTTCCACACCGATCTGACCCCGGAGGCCGAGAAACAGTACCTGGGCTTTGCCGGCGGCTCGGGCATCACGCCGGTTCTGTCGATCCTCAAGACCACGCTGGCGCGCGAGCCGAAGTCGAACTTCACCCTCGTCTACGCCAACAAGGGCGTGAACACGATCATGTTCCGCGAGGAGTTGGAGGACCTGAAGAACCTCTACATGGGCCGGCTGAACGTGATCCACGTTCTGGAAACCGATGCGCAGGAAATCGACCTCTTCACCGGGCTGGTGACCGAGGAGAAATGCGCCGAGCTGTTCAGGCACTGGATCGATATCGAGAACGTCGACACCGCCTTCATCTGCGGGCCGGAGCCGATGATGCTGGGCATCGCCAAGGCGCTGCGCGACCACGGGCTGGATGACGCCCAGATCAAGTTCGAGCTGTTCGCCAGCGCCCAGCCGGGCCGGCTGAAGCGCAAGGCCGTGTCGCAGGACGCCGCCAGTTCGGCCAACCAGGCCACGGCCTCGATCACGCTGGACGGCGCCACGCAGAGCGTGACCATGCCCAAGGACCAGACGATCCTCGACGCGGCGCTCGAGAACGCGATGGACGCGCCCTATGCCTGCAAGGCCGGGGTTTGCTCGACCTGCCGCTGCCGGGTGCTGGAGGGCGAGGTCGAGATGGTCGCCAACCACGCGCTGGAGGATTACGAGGTGGAGAAGGGTTATGTCCTTTCCTGCCAGTCCTTCCCGGTGACCGACAAGGTCGTCGTCGATTACGACCAGTAAGGGAGGAAGCGCCATGGCCGAGGACATGAGCATCGAAAGCTATCTGGCGGCGGGCGGCATCCTGTCGAACCCCGCCAACGTACCGCCGCGCTACCGCGCCGAGCTGCTGAAGCTGATGGCCACCTTCGTGGACAGCGAGCTGGCGGGCGCGGCGGGCTTCGCCGACGTCATCAACGCGGCACCCGGCCTGAAGGAGCGGATCGCGGCGGCCCGGATCGTGCTTGAAAAGACCGATCATGCCGAGCGCGTGCTGAAGGTGATGGGCGAGTTCGGCGCCGACACCGCGCGCTACGCCAACCACCACCCCTGGACGGCCCGCCTGCCCCGCGACGCCGATATCGCCGCCACCCGGTCCGAGCACGACATGCGGCTGGCGGTGTTCAACTACCCGCTGCAGGGCTGGGCCGACGCGGTGGTGATGAACCTGCTGATGGGCCGCGCCGTGGTGGTGCAGCTGGCCGAGTTCGCCATGGTCAGCTACCAGCCGCTGGCCGAGGCCTTCCGCGCCATCGCCCCGCGCGAGGCGCGCCATGCCGAGCTGGCCGAGGAAGGGCTGGCGAAACTGGCCGCAGAGCCCGCCGACCGCGACGCCCTGCAGGCCTCGGTCGATTACTGGTGGCCACGGGTCTCCGCCAGCTTCGGCGCGGCGGACGCCAAGAAATTCGCGGCGCTGACGGCGATGGGCCTGCGCCGGTCCACCGGCGAAGAGTTGCGCACGCGCTGGAAGGCCGAGGCGACCACCAGGCTCGAGGCACTGGGGCTGAAGGCGGGCTGAGCCCGCCCTTCCCGGCCGGCGGACGGGCAGAACGCGCGCACAATGAGCGGGTGCCGCCCCCGGCCGCACCTGCTGCGCCTGGCGCCTCACCGGGCCGCGGCCCTTCCCAACATGGCGCAGAGCCGCCGTCAGAGAACGCGCGCCCCGCGGCGCCAGACCGCGGCGACGTGGTTGCGCCCGCCGCGCCGGCGGATGTGCAGCAGGTCCGCCCTCTGCCCCGGCCGGATCTCGCCCCGGTCGGCCAGCCTCGCCAGCCGCGCAGGGCTTCGGGTGACCATGGCCACGGTCTGCGGCAGGGTCTGGGGCAAGGCGGGATCCTCGGCGATGGCGAAGGCCGCGTCGATCGGGCTGCGCGGCACGTAATCCGAGGCCAGCACGTCCACCAGCCCGTGGCGCAGCAGCTCGGCCACCGCCACATTTCCCGATTGCGACCCGCCGCGCAGGTAGTTCGGGGCGCCGGCGACGATGGTCTGGCCCAGCGCCCGGGCGTGCAGCGCGGCCTCCAGCGTGCAGGGAAACTCGGAGATCGAAATCCCCTCCTCCACGCCCTGATCGACATGGGGAAGCGTGCGGTCGTCATGGGCCATCAGCGGCAGGTCGCGGGCCTGCGCCGCCGCGACCACATGGGCGCGCACCTGCGCGCCGACGCGGCGGGACCGGGCGAAGAGCTCTTCGCGTTTTCCGGCCATCTCGTCGGTGCCGATCTTCAATTCGCGCGCCATGCGCTCGGTCCAGCGGGTGACGTCCAGGCTCTGCCGGTCGCCCGGCGTGTGATCCATGACCGAGGCCAGCCGGGTCACGGCGCGGCCGATATTGGCATCGGTCAGCGCCATGGTCTCGGGGTCGGAGATCTCGCAGCGCATGTGCAGGAAATGCTCGGCGCGGAACATGCCGTCTGAAATCCCCTCCTCCAGCGCATCGACCAGCGGGCCGAGGATCTCGCGCCGCTCGGGCCGCTTCATCGAGGCGCCCACCGACAGGCTGTCGAACACCGTCGTGGTGCCGGCACCGATCACCACCATGTCATGGGCCATCAGGGCGTTGAGGAAATCCCAGCGCACCGAGGCGCGGGGGAAGACATGGGTTTCCACGTGGTCGGTATGGATGTCGACCACGCCCGGGGTGACGTAGTCGCCGCCGCAGTCGATGCCGCGGGCCCCGGCCGGGCCGATACCCGCGATCAGGCCGTCCTCGATATCGAGCGAGCCCTCGATCACCGCGTCGGGCGTGACGATCCGGGCGTTGGACAGGCGGAAGCTGGCGGGGGCGGGTTGGTCGAACACGGGGAAAATCTCCGAAGATTGAGGGATCAGTCGGCCATCGGGCCCTTGTGGCCCGCGTCGCGGCGGCGGGCGCAGAAATCGCTGTCGGAACAGACGAACATCCGCCCGCCCGTGTCGTCGAGCAGGATCTCGTCCTGGTAGACGCCGGTGGCGCCGCAAAGGCCGCAGGGGTCGGGGAAATGCTGCGGGGCGAAGGGGTGATCCTCGAAATCGAGGGATTTCACCCGGGTGTGGGGCGGCACGGCGTAGATCCGGCGCTCGCGCCCCGCGCCGAACAGCATCAGCGCGGCGCTGTCCTCCATCTTGGGGTTGTCGAAGCGCGGGATCGGGGTGGGCGACATCACGTAACGCCCCTCGACCAGCACCGGGTAGGAATGGTTGATGGCGATGCGCCCGGTCCGGGCCACGCTTTCGTAAAGGCGCAGGTGCATCAGCCCGTACTCGCCCCAGGCGTGGATCTTGCGACACTCGGTCTCGCGCGGCTCCAGCCGGCGCATGGGCTCGGGCTGGGGGACCTGCAGGACGAGGGTCTGGCCCTCGGTCAGCGGTTCCTCGGGGATGCGGTGGCGGGTCTGGACGATAGTGGCCTCGCGCGTGGCCGCGGTGGCGGGCACGTCCGCGACCTTGGCGAAGAAGCGGCGGATGTTGACCGCGTTGGTGGTGTCGTCGGCGCCCTGGTCGATGACCTTGAGCCGGTCGTCGGGCGTGATCAGCGAGGCGGTGATCTGCATGCCGCCGGTGCCCCAGCCGTAGGGAATGGGCATCTCGCGCGAGCCGAAGGGGACCTGGTAACCGGGGATCGCCACCGCCTTGAGCAGCGCGCGGCGCACCATGCGCTTGGTGCCCTCGTCGAGATAGCCGAAATTGTAGCGGCGCGGGGCAGCACTCATGGGCGGGGTCCTTTCGGATCGGGGAGAGAGGCGAATTTTCTCCGAAAATTCGGCGCCTCCGGCGGGAGTATTTTTGCCAAGAAGAAGGGGGCGGTCATTCGGCGGCCTCCTGCCGGCGCTCGGCGCGCATTTCGCGCAGCATGCGCAGCTCGGCCTGGAAATCGACGTAATGGGGCAGCTTGAGGTGCTGGACGAAGCCCGAGCTTTCCACGTTGTCGCTGTGGTAGAGCACGAATTCCGCGTCCTGGGCGGGAAACTTGCGTTCCTCGCCGAACTCGTCGGCACGCAATGCGCGGTCCACCAGCGCCATGGACATCGCCTTGCGCTCGGAATGGCCGAAGACGAGGCCGTAGCCGCGGGTGAATTGCGGGCTGTCTCCGCCTGCGCCCTTGATCGAGGTGATCATCTGGCTTTCGGTCACCGTGACCTCGCCGATATCGACGGCGAAGCCCAGTTCCTCGGGCACGACCTGGACCGGGACCTCGCCCATGCGGATCTCGCCCGCGTAGGGGTGGTTGGAGCCGAAGCCGCGCTGGGTGGAATAGGCCAGCCCCAGCAGGAACCCCTCGTCGCCGCGGGCGAGGTTCTGAAGCGCCACGTCGCGGCCCGCGGGGAAGCTCAGCGGCTCGCGCGTCAGGTCGCCCGGCGCGGGGTCGCCCGCGGGCGGCAGGCTGGGTTCCATGAAGCCCTCGTTGGCCACCAGGTCGGGGACGCGGGGCATGGTGGCGTCGACGGGGGTCTCGGCCCGCGGGGCCGGCGGGCGGGGCGCCTCTTCCATCAGGTCGAAATCCAGCATGCGGTGGCTGTAATCGACCGAGGGGCCCAGCACCTGCCCGCCCGGCAGATCCTTGTAGGTGGCCGAGATGCGGCGGCGGATGGCCATGCGGTCGGTTTCCAGTGGCCGGGCCGTGGTGAACTGTTCCAACGTGGTGCGGTAGGCGCGCAGCAGGAAGGCGGCCTCGGTCGCGTCGCCCTGGGCCTGTTTCAACGCCAGCGCCGCGAGGTCGGGATCGTAGAGCGAGCCCTCGGCCATCACGCGGTCGACGGCGCGACCCTGCTGCTGCCGGATCTGGGCGATGGTCAGTTCGGGCAGTTCCGGGTCGCCGCGGCGATCCTCGGCGACCTGGGCCAGCGCGTTGAGGATGGCGGTCTCGCCGCCCTTGACCGGGACATAGGCCATCAGCGCCCTCCTTCGCGGGACATGGTGAAGAATTCGACCCGGGTGGCGGCGGCGGCGCGGGCGCGCTCGGCC
>JBNGCX010000081.1:0-12611 GCA_049974865.1 Paracoccaceae bacterium | reverse complement strand
CGATAAGACTCGAAGGTCACATCGAGCTTGTTAGTGAGATCGACGGGAATCTTAAGGGTGGACTCAATCTCTTGACGCAACCCGGCATCCTCAAACTTCAGGAAATGAGGAAGAAGTCGAATTTTCCGCGAGCTGAGAATGGCGTTCGTGAGACGAAGTTCAACAAATTGCACCTCCGAGACGAACACCGTCAGCCGACGAGTGAGGTCAAATGGGCGCGGCGGGTTCGCCTTTAAGTCTGCCTCCATCTCCTCGACTCTGGTGGGTTGCAGCGCCTCGTGCCCTATCTCTTGATCAACTTGCTGATCTGTTTCGGTGTCTGGTTGGTGCGCTTCGGGCGGCGGGGTAGTGCCGGAGGCAACCGCGAGCGTCTCCGCTGCAGGGCCGCCGAGAACTATGGCGTTTGGTCTCTCGGCTGAGGTTGAACCCGCTTCAACGTTCCGACTTACGGGCGCATAGACCATCGTGCGCTCATCCGAGATGATGACGCCAATTCGGACGCCTGGCTGTTCGCGCAGGTCGAACATCGATTCCTTGCTGGCGTGGCGAATGATCGACAGTGCCTCGGTGTCACCGTAGCCCATGCGATAGACTTCCGGGTCGGCGTCCAAAACCACAGTCAGCGACAGAGAGGGAAGGTCTGCCATCCGCTCTGCGATCGCCTTCGCTACCGGCGTCGTCACCCCAGGTGCAATCACAGCGAGCCGACTGCTCGCAGCACGGATCATTTCGATTACGCTTTCGTCGGTCGCGCTGGTGAAGGTGCGGGTCATGTCGAGCTGACTATAGGTTTATTCAATCGATAAGATGGACGGATCGGTGTCGCAATACCTCAAGCTGTTCGGGTTAGACCCTAGATGCAGAACACTAAATTGCACAGCGGAAAGAAACGCTGCGCGCGCAAGCGAACATGGCAGGTGGACTGGGTGGGCGCGCGGAAACACGGCTCGAGAGCGAGAACGGTCTGCTCTTACTCGAACACCCGCGCCGGCTGCTCGGCCCACGGCAGGGAGGCGACGAAGCAGAGGTCGTAGAGGCTGATCGCGCAGGGTTCGCGGCGCACGACCAGCCGCTCGAGGACGTCCGGCGACAGCCATGCGAGGCGCAAGAGGCGGCTGACATACCGGTCGGACAGCCCCTCCTCGGCGGCGAGATCGGCGATGGTGGTGACCTCGCTGCGCTCCATCCGCTGCCGCCACGCCCATGCCCGGCCGATGGCGCGCAGCACGCGGGGATCCTGTCCCGCCGGCGGGTCCGACGTACCGACATCCCGTGGCGGCAAGATACGCGGCCGGCCGCCGCGTTTGCGGACCGTGAGCGGGATGTGGACGCGGATGGTGTCGTTCGCAGGCATCAGGCGGCGTCCTCCTGCGCGGGCGTCATCAGGTTCGCCAGCGCGCCGAGCCCGTCATGGCGCAGGTCGATGTCGAGCCCGTCCTCGCCCACCGTCACGCGCGCCACAAGCAGCTGAACGACGCGGGCCTGCTCGGCCGGGATCAGTGCCTTCCACAGATCGTCGAACTGCGTGAGTGCCGCGGTCACGGTGCCGTCGTCGAGGTCGGGCCGCTCCTTCTTCAGAGCGCGCACCGTGCGCGCGATGACCTCCGGCGTGCGCAGCAGCCGCCGGATTTCGCCGATCACCGCTTCCTCCACCATGGCCGCGGGGAGCCGCTGGGGCCCACGCAGTTCGGCCGTCGGCCGTTTCTGGATGACGTCCATTGAAACGTAGTAGCAGTACCGCCTGTTGCCCTTCTTCGTGTGGTGCGGGGTCATCGCCGCGCCGGACTGGGTGAAGATCAACCCGCGCAGCAGCGCCGGCTCGGTGCTCCGGGTACGTCCGGCGCGCTGGTTCCGGTTGCCGGCCAGTACAGTGTGGGCGGAGTCCCAAAGCTCTGCATCGACGATGGGCTCGTGCATGCCGGGATAGGTATCGCCCTTGTGGGTGATCTCACCGCGATAGATGCGGTTGTGCAGCAGCTTGTAGAGCGCCCCGCGGTCGATGGGCCGGCCGCGCTTGGACCGGATGCCGCGGGCGTTCAACTCCCGGATGACGGCGGCGGTGGAGTCGGAGCGCGCGAAGAGCTCGAACATGGTCCGGACCTGCGCGGCCTCGGCCTCGTTCACGATCAGCTTGCGGTCGACCACATCGTACCCGAGCGGCACGTAGCCGCCCATCCACATGCCCTTCTTCTTGGAGGCGGCGACCTTGTCGCGGATCCGCTCGCCGATCACCTCGCGCTCGAACTGGGCGAAGCTGAGCAGGATGTTCAGCGTCAGCCGGCCCATGGACGTGGTGGTGTTGAAGGACTGCGTGACCGAGACGAAGGTCACCCCGTGGCGGTCGAAGATCTCGACCAGCTTGGAGAAATCCATCAGCGCCCTGCTGAGGCGGTCGATCTTGTAGACCACGACCACGTCGATCAGCCCGTCCTCGACATCGGCGATCAGCTGCTTGAGCGCGGGGCGGTCCAGCGTGCCGCCGGAGAAGCCGCCGTCGTCATAGCGCTCACGCAGGCAGGCCCAGCCCTCGGCGCGCTGGCTGGCGATGTAGGCCTCGCAGGCCTCGCGCTGTGCGTCGAGGCTGTTGAACTCCATGTCGAGCCCTTCCTCACTCGACTTGCGGGTGTAGACGGCGCAGCGCAGGCGGCGCGCCGGTTCGGTCCGGGTCTTTCTGGTCATCGGGCGCCTCCGGTGTGGTCGAGTCCGAAGAACCGCCAGCCATTCCAGTGCGCCCCGGTGATCGCACGGACCGCGGCCGAGAGCGACTTGAAGCGCCGGCCCTGCCATTCAAAGCCGTCCGCCAGAACGGTGACCATGTGTTCTTCGCCGCCCCATTCGCGGACCAGCTTCGTGCCGGGGGCGGGTTTGCGCGGGTCTGCCACCATGCCGCCGAGCTTGCCGCTCATGACCTCGTCGGCCAGTGCATCGAGCGTCCGGCGCGTCTCGCGGCGCAGACCGCCATGGGCCAGTTCCTGGATGCGGTAGCCAAGCCGAAGCTCGAGGTTGCCGCGGCTGGCATTCGGCGCGCGCTCCCCGAAGATGGCCTGCCACTTTTCCTGCAACTCGGGCACAGTCATCACCTTCAGCGCAGCCAGTTCGGCCAGGACGTCGATCCCGGCGGCCTGGCGTGCGGGCGCGGCCTTGGCGTCTGATTTCCTTTTGCTTTTCCTCATGTGTCGTCTCCAACTCGGTTGCGAACCTGTTTCCGACGACGGCGTCTGAGGGCGAGAATGTCCAGCGAACTGTCTCCGTCGACCGGAGAATTCTCGTTCATTTCCTGCGGGTTGCTGCGCGCGATGGCGCTGGCGAGGATGGCGGCCAGCTCCGTCAGTCGCTCATCTGAGGTGAGCGTCTCGGCGGGTGTGGCGAAGACGATGTTGTGGGGCATGGGGAGCGAACCTCCTGAGGCGGTTTGCTCCGTGTTCGCCGCGAGCGATATTAGATATCAAGCGAAAACATGGGGTTGTCGTAGATTTGCGAAGCCGGGAGCAGAAAAGCGGATGCGTTGTTCAGTGCCGCGTCGCCCTCCCAACCATCCCATCCCTTTCCAGCAGCAGCGCCGCTCGCCACAGCGGCGTCTTCATGAACACCGCGTCCTCGAATCGATAGCTGGGGTTTCCGCGCTCCTGCTGCAGCAGGCCCGCCCAGCAGAGCGGGCGGAGCACCTGGATGTAGAGCTGGCCCATCACCTCGTCGTAGCGCGGCAAGGGTCCCTTGTCGGGTTCTCCAAATAGCATGCGACGGAGATGTGCGCCGGTGGCGCCGTCCTCGGTCTCGATGTTCAGCACGTTCAGGAACACATCCCAATTGCCGAGGATCGGCGCATCTTCGAAGCGCGACATGCTGGCGTGATTGATGCGGAACAGGAAGAACGGGACGACCGTGCCGAAGATCCGACCGGGATGGCCGATCAGCGACTGGCCGGCCTTGGTCAGGCGGAACTCGCCCTTGTAGTGGCGCCCGAGCTTCATCGCGATCATCAGGTCGTGCAGCACCATGAGCGGGGCGAAGTCTGGCTCATTCAGCACCTTGTTGACGGCGAAGAGGTCCGCCTCGGTGTGACCCGGCCAGTCGAACTCGGCCGCAGCCCAGTGCACGAACACCCGCTTGAACGCCTTGGACGGCGTCAGGGGAATGCCGCCATGCTCGCCGATCCAGGCGAAGGTCTTCTCGATCCCGCGCACCAGCGGCGAAAACGCCAGCGCCGTGTCGGTATCGTCGATCTCCCTCAACTCAATCACCTCAAATCTCCCGCGCGAACCAACGGATGCGGCCGACGATGTGGATCTCGTCGGCCGTTCGCTCGTAGGGGGTGTAGAAGCCGTTGTCCGAGATGACGCGGACCGCTGGCGGGTCGCTGTTCGGGATATGCTCGAGCCGCTTGGCCACCAGCCCCATGCCGTCGTCCAGCACGAAGATGCCGGGCGGGTTCGGCGCGCGGCGTGCCATGTCTACCAGCACCGTGTCGCCGTCGAGCAGCGTGGGCGCCATGCTGTCGCCTTCGACGTGCATGATCCGCAGCTGGGAGGGGCTGGCCTTCAGGCTGTGACGGATCCAGGACCGGCGGAAGTGGTAGGCGCGGCCGGCGGGGTCGTCCTGTTCCAGGACCACGGCGCCGCCGCCCATCGACGGGCGCGGGCTGGCGTGCGCGATCGAGACGAAGGCCTCGTCCGGGTTCTCGATGAAGGGGGGCGTGCCCTCGACATCGCCGATCCCGTGGATCAGCCAGTCGCGGTCGACCTTGAGAACGCGCGCAACCTCGGCCAGTCGGTCGATGCCGGGGCGGGATGATCGCCCGCGCAGTATGTCGTAGACGAAGGAGCGGTTCACGCCGGCCATTTCGGCGACGTGGGCGGGGCTGAGGCCGAGCTGGTTGGCCCGGGCCCTGAGACGGTCGGCAAGCGTGTGGTGCTCGTTCATGTTTCCCCACCCATCTGTGGATGAAATAGGATAAAATCGGATTGATCGGCGGCCGTCAAGCGAATAAGAACAGAAGGTAAACATCAGGTAGGGGAATCGGAGGGGCGCGTGCACATCGACAAGCTGTACTTCACGCTCCCCGAGGTGCTCGAGCGCTGGCGGATCTCCGAGACGGACCTCGTCTACCTGGCCGAGAACGACAAGCTCCGGCTGTCGGTGCGCGTCTTCGGCGAGCCGGTCGAGTTCGGCGACTACGAGGAGGGCCAGGACGGCGAGCGGTTCCGCGTGCCGTGGGAGCAGAAGCCCTTCAGCGGGCTGCTCGACCTGCACGCCTGTGACGTCTTCCAGCTGTTCCGCTGCGGCGAGATCCATGTCAGCGAGTTTCGCACGCCGCGCGCGGATTATGCGTCGCTCTATGGGGAGGCCAAGCCGGTCTTCGTGATGATCGGCGATCTGCTGCTAAGGCGCGAGGAACGCGATCGTTTCGAGCTCCAGTCCGGCTTCTCCTCGGGCGGCTCGGCGATGGAGGAGAGCACCTTCATCGCCTCGGCCGATTACCAGGAGGTGCGGTGCAACGGCTACCGCTTCCGCCTCGGCCCGATCCAGGCGCAGGTCGTCCGCGCCCTGCACGAGGCCGCGCAGCGCGGCGAGCCGTGGCAGAGCGGCAAGGCCATCTTGTCCTCGGCCGGCTCGAAGAGCCTGCGCATGGCCGACGTCTTCAAGTCGCAGAAGGACTGGCGGCAGCTGATCCGCTCCGACCGCCGCGGCGGCTACCGTCTGAACATCGACTGACTCGCTTCCGGTCCCCCATGCGGGGTCCCTGATCGCGCTCGGTGTGGGATCGGCTGGGGGATGGAGGGGGATGACGATCCCCCACCACGCCGTCTGCGCCTGTCCTGCAAGGCCATATCCATCCCCCTCTGCATCCCCCTGCGATCCTGACGACATCCCATAGCGGGATTTCGCAATCTCTCTCCGAAGGACACGCAAACGGAGAGAGCCGATGCAGCAGAAGCATTGCCTGAACCAGAAGGAACTCGCCCGGCGGTGGACGATCTCGCATCGCACGCTGGAGCGCTGGCGGTGGGCGGGTGAAGGCCCGGCCTACATGAAGATCGGTGGGCGAGTGGTCTACCGGCTCGAGGACATCGTCGCCTTCGAGCGCGACCAGCTCCAGCACACCATGGATACCCAGCCGCGCGCGGGAGCGGCCTGATGGGACGCCTGTCGCCCATCACCGAGGCCGATGTCGTGCAGCTGCACGGCGCGAACGGGCCGGGGCTCGACGAGGTCGGGCTTGCCGCCTGGATCGCGCAGGCCGAGCCCGGCGAGGCGCTGGTCTATCACCGCGGCTTTCTCGCCGTCGATGCCACGTCGGTCATCTCGAAGCTGCCGGCGGACCGGCAACGCACGCTGCAACTGGTGGCGGCCGCCGCACGGCGCGCGGCCGAGCAGAACCTCGTCCATCTCGTTCAGTGCCGGCTCGGCCCCGACGCGTTCGCCTACATCGCTGTCGCCCGCCCGAAGCCCGGCCCGCCCGGCGCCGCGCTCTCGATGCGCCTGCTCGAGGCCGCCTGATCCCCATCCCCCATTCTGGAGACCCCAATGCCCTATCCCGAGAACACACCCACGCCCGATGACCTGCCGGGCCTCAGCCCGCAGGAGATCGCCGGGCTGCCCGTAGAGCTGCTGGCCATCCTCCAGCGCGAGCTCGACGAGCGCCTGAAGCGCGACAAGGCCGCAAAGACCCGGCTCGATGCCGCGCTGACCGTCCGCTACGCCACGCGTGCCGCCGAAGAGCGGCAGGCGCAGGCCAAGGATACCGGCGCTGTCCGGTTCGATGACGGCGATTTCACCGTGGTCGCCGATCTGCCGAAACGCGAATGGGACCAGTCCCAGCTCGCGGCCATGGTCGAACGGATCCGCGCCGCCGGGGACGACCCGGCCGAATATGTCGACATCGCCTTCAAGGTGCCCGAGCGCAAATACGCGGCCTGGCCCGATGCGATCCGCCAGGGCTTCGAGCCCGCGCGGACCGTGAAGACCGGCGCGCTGAAGGTCGAGATCCGGCCGCAGGGGGAGCGGCAATGACCTCCCTCGCTCCGATTTCTCCGAACACGCAGGATCTGCCCAGCCTGATCGACCGCGCCGCCAGCATGCTCACGGGGGCGAAGACCGCCGCAGAGGTGCTTGAGGCGCGCGACATGGCGGGCCTCGCCTACGATGTCGCGAAACGTGCCGCTCGGCTGCAGCGCGCCAAGAGCGCCCATGACGATCTCGTCGCGGCAGCGCACCGTGCGCAGGCCCATGCCCTCGAGATCGAGGCGCGTGCGAAGCGTAGGCTGGCCGACGAATACGACGCCGCTCAGGCGCGCGGCGAGGTAGCTCGAGGGCGAGAAGGTCGGGGCTTGGGCGTTGCACGCGACAACGCCCAGATTGCCACCGCGGCCGACCTCGGGATGCGCCGCGACCAGATCCATGAGGCCCGGCAGATCCGGGACGCCGAGGCTGCAGAGCCCGGCCTCGTGCGCCGCACCCTCGATGAGCGCCTCGAACGCGGCGAGGAACCAACCCGCGCGGCCCTGCGCAAGATGGTGGTCGATGCCGCCATGCGGGGGCTGCGCGGCGCTGGAAGCACTCGACGTCCGGTCAATCCCCATCACCAACCCAACCCCGCCTTCGACGCGGTCGCAGCGATCGACGGCTGCTGCACGCGCATCGCCCAGCAGTTCGATGCCCATGGCACCGAATTCATCCTGTCCGGCTACGTGGACCAGGCGATGCAGGAGCGCAGCATCGCCAAGATGCGCCGCGGCCGGGATGTTCTCACCACCCTCCTGGAGGCCGCCGATGCCCGATAAACATTCCCCCGAATTCGCCGCTCATGTCTGGCAGGCTGCCGCGCAGCTTGGCCGCAGCGCCCCGCGGATCGTCGATCACATCCTGCGCGATGTTTTCCCCGAGACGACCGGCGCGGCCGATGCCGAGGGTGCTGCAACCATTCTGCGCACCGGCTGCATTTCCGAGGTCAAGCGCGTGCTGCGCACGAGGCCGCAGGACGAGGCCCAGTCCGCTTTCGACGACATCGATCCGTCGTTCCGGCCCTATGTCGCGCCCCTTCAACGCCCCTCCTACTACGTGCCGGAGCGCGAGGAAGAGGTGCCTGTTCCCGAACTGATCGCGGCCCCGCACGAGCTCGATGCCGCCCGCCGGTTCATGCGGCGCAAGGGCATGGAATGCCTCGCGGAGGCCGATCGTCTCGACGTCCTCTACGAGGCGGTCATCGCGAGGAGCGACGGCGGTGAGCCGGTCCCATCCTGGTACCAGCGGCCCGGTGCTAGCCCGATGCCCAGCGGGGTGTCGGCATGATATCCGCGCTCCCGATTATCACCGCCGACGAGCGGCTGGCCGAGGTGCGCGGCGTGAAAGCCGCCATCTTCGGACCGCCTGGCATCGGCAAGACCACGCTCCTGCGCACGCTCAATTCGACCACCTCGCTGTTTTTCGACCTCGAGGCCGGCGATCTCGCCATCGAGGGGCTGGCTATCGACACGATCCGCCCGCGCACCTGGCGGGAATGCCGCGATTTCGCGGTGTTCATCGGCGGCCCGAACCCGGCGCTGCGCAAGGACCAGCCCTACAGCGAGGACCACTACCAGGCGATCTGCCAGAAGTACGGCGATCCACGGGTGCTGGAGAAGTACGACACGGTCTTCATCGACTCGATCACCGTGGCGGGGCGGCTCTGCTTCCAGTGGTGCAAGGGCCAGCCGGAGGCGCATTCCGACAAGACCGGCAAGCCGGACGTCCGCGGCGCCTACGGGCTGCACGGGCGCGAGATGATCGCCTGGCTCACGCACCTTCAGCACACGCGGGCGAAGAACGTGATCTTCGTCGGGATCCTCGACGAGAAGTTCGACGACTTCAATCGCAAGGTCTTCGCGCCGCAGATCGACGGATCGAAGACCGGGCTCGAGCTGCCCGGCATCGTCGACGAGGTGCTGACGCTCACCTCGCTGCCCGACGACAAGGGCGTGCCACAGCGGGTCTTCGTCTGCCACACGCAGAACAGCTGGGGCTATCCGGCCAAGGATCGCTCCGGCCGTCTCGACCTGCTGGAGCCGCCGCATCTCGGCCAACTCATCGAGAAGATCCGCCAGCCCCTGCCGATCGATGCGCGCCCGCTCGTGACGGATGCGCCGCGCATCCCGGCGCCCGCCGCGACCCCTCAATCCGATCCCACCAACTGAAAGGACCCCACGCCATGACCGGTCTCTGGAACGATTTCAACGACGCGCAAAGCAACACGAACCTCATCCCCAAGGGCACGCTCGCCAAGGTGCGCCTGACCATCCGCCCCGGCGGCTTCGACGACCCGTCGCAGGGCTGGACCGGGGGCTATGCGACCCGCGGCTCCACCGGGGCCGTGTATCTCAACGGCGAGTTCACCGTGCTCGAAGGCCCCTATGCCCGGCGCAAGATCTTCACGCTGATCGGGCTGCACAGCCCCAAGGGGCCGGACTGGGCCAACATGGGCCGAAGCCTCGTCCGCGGCATGCTGAACTCGGCGCGCGGGATCTCGGACAAGGACACCTCGCCCGAGGCGCAGGCGGCACGGCGGATCAACGGCTTCGCCGATCTCGATGGGCTGGAGTTCGTCGCGCGCATCGACATCGGCACCGATGCGATGGGCGAGGACAAGAACGAGATCCGCGCGGCCGTGACGCCCGACCATCGCGACTATGCGCAGGTCATGGGTGCGGCCGGCCTCGGCTACCAGCCAGCTGCGCCGCAGCCGTCGATCCCGCAGCAGCCGACTGCTCCGGCAGTGCCGGGCCGCCCGGCCTGGGCGCAGTGAGGGGCGTCCGATGCGGCTTCGTCCCCGCCAGAAAGCCTTCGTGGAGCGCAGCCTCGCTGCGCTCTCGAAGCACGGCAACACGCTCGGCGTCGCGCCGACCGGCGCCGGCAAGACGATCATGCTCTCCGCCGTCACCGGCAACCTGGTCGCGGACACCGGGGCCACGGCCTGCGTTCTCGCCCATCGCGACGAGCTGACCAGCCAGAACCGCGCGAAGTTCGGCCGGGTCAATCCGGAAGTGACCACATCCGTTGTGGATGCCGGCTCCAAGTCGTGGGCGGGACAAGTCACCTTTGCCATGGCGCCGACGCTTTCCCGCCCGTCGAGACTTAAGGCGATGCCGAGGCTTGATCTGCTGGTAATCGACGAGGCGCATCACGCGGTGGCCGACAGCTATCGTCGGATCATCGACCGCGTGCGCGACGCCAATCCCGAAGCGCGCATCTTCGGCGTCACGGCGACCCCCAACCGCGGCGACCGGAAGGGTCTGCGCAAGGTCTTCGATAATGTCGGTGACCAGGTCACGCTGGCCGAACTGATCGCCTCGGGTCACCTCGTGCCGCCGCGCACCTTCGTGATCGATGTGGGCGTGCAGGAGAAACTGCGCGCCGTCCGCAAGACCGCGTCCGATTACGACATGGGCGCGGTCGCGGAGATCATGAACCGCGCGCCGATCACGGACGAGGTCATCCGGCACTGGCGCGAAAAGGCCGGCGACCGGCAGACCGTGGTCTTCTGCTCGACGGTCGCCCACGCCGAGAATGTCGCCGAAGCCTTCAATGGCCACGGGATACCCGCTGGCGTCATCCACGGCGATCTCGGCTCCGAGACGCGCCGCCGGATCCTCGCAGCCTATGCCGCTGGCGAGATCCAGGTGATCGTCAACGTGGCGGTGCTGACCGAGGGCTGGGACCACCCGCCCACCTCCTGCGTCGTGCTGCTGCGCCCCAGTTCCTGCAAGTCGACCATGATCCAGATGGTCGGGCGCGGCTTGCGCACGGTCGATCCCGCCGAGCATCCCGGCATCGTCAAGACCGACTGCATCGTGCTGGATTTCGGGATCTCCAGCCTGACCCACGGCACGCTGGAGCAGGACGTCGATCTCGACGGCCGCGATCCCACACCGTGCGACGCGCCGACGAAGACCTGCCCGGAATGCGAGGCGACGGTCCCGCTCGCAGCACGCCAATGCCCGATCTGCGGCCACGAGTTCCTGAGCAATGGCCATCAGCCGCTCGACACCGTCGTCCTGACCGAGATCGACTTGCTGAAGCGCTCCAGCTTCGCCTGGGAGGATCTGTTCGATGACGAGTCCGCGCTCATGGCGAGCGGCTTCAATGCCTGGGGCGGCGTGTTCTTCCTCGAGGGGCGCTGGCATGCCGTGGGGGGCGCAAAGAACGAGCGGACGCGCCTTCTCGGTGTCGGCGAGCGCACGGTCTGCCTCGCGCAGGCCGACGACTGGTTGAACACCCACGAGACCGACGAGAGCGCCTTCAAGTCCCGGCGCTGGCTGGCGCAGCCGCCGACCGAGAAACAGCTGCAATACCTCTCGCCCGAACAGCAGCAGGATTACGGGCTCACCCGCTACAGGGCGTCTGCGCTGATCACTTTCCAGTTCAACCGGCGCGACATCCGGCGGCTCGTCTTGTCGGCCACGCCCGAGCGGAGGGCGGCGTGAACCATGTCACGCAAGTCCCATCCCCGCCCGCAGAGGCTCCGGATCGACCGGGCTGTGATCGCCTCTGGCATCCGCGCCCGGTGCTCTGCGCCGTCTGCACCGCGCGCACCCGAGGCTTCGGCTGGTTCGATCCCCACCGGCCGCGGCCCCACCGCACCCGCCACTGGTTCTGCTCCATGGCTTGCCAGGCGGCCTTCACCCGCAAAGCGAAGAAAGGACTGAGCATGGTCGATTTCACCGAAGAGGAAACCCAGGCGCTGCCCGCCGTCATGCGCGCGCTCGCCCCCGAGATGGAACGGATCGGCTGGGACCGGCCGTTAGGCCAGCTGACCCAGAACGACATGCACCGGCTGATCGTCACCACCGTCGAGGCGTTCCGCGCGGAGATGGCCGAGATCGCCGCGGAGTCGGAGATCCCGTTCTGATGCTGGACTTCAACAAACGCCCATCCATGGGGGATCGCATCAACGCGGCCGTGGACGCGGCCCTCGAAGCGGAGCGCGCGGACACGCCGGCGCGCGACTACCTCGGCGGTTCTCGGCTGGGTCATCCCTGCGAACGCGCGCTGCAGTTCGAGTTCGCGCGCGCGCCGAAGGACGAGGGCCAAGACTTCTCCGGCCGGTCGCTGCGGATCTTCGCGATCGGGCATGAACTGGAGGGTCTCGCCATCCGCTGGCTGCGGGCGGCGGGGCTCGATCTGGTCAGCCAGAAACGTGACGGCGGCCAGTTCGGCTTCTCGGTCGCGGGCGGCCGCATCCGCGGCCATGTCGACGGGATCATCTCCGAGGCGCCCGCGGCGCTCGGGCTGCGCACCCCGGCGCTCTGGGAATGCAAGACCATGAACGCGAAGAACTGGCGCGAGACGGTGGCCAAGGGCGTGACGGTCGCGAAGCCCGTCTACGCCGCGCAGATCGCGCTCTACCAGGCCTACATGGAAGCGACGGTGCCGGGCATCAGCGCGAACCCCGCGCTCTTCACCGCGATCAACAAGGACACGGCCGAACTGCACCACGAGCAGGTCGCCTTCAATGCCGATCTCGCGCAGCGAATGTCGGACCGCGGCGTGCGGATCCTGCGGGCCACTGACGCGGGCGAGCTGCTCCCGCGCATCGCCGCCAATCGCGACTTCTTCGAATGCCGGTTCTGCCCGTGGGC
>JBNGCX010000080.1:0-13325 GCA_049974865.1 Paracoccaceae bacterium | reverse complement strand
CCCCCAGGGCGGGCGCGATTGCGCCCACCCTCGGCCGGTCGCGGCCCTCTGTCGATCTTGTGAAGGTTTCCTCTGACGTCGGCTCTGCCGGCCGGCAGGGTCGGGCGCCGTTATTCGGCCGCCTCTGCCGCTTCCGCGGCCTCGATCTCGGCGGCCTTTTTTTCGACCTGCTCGACGATGTGGTCGATCATCTGCTCGTTCGACATCTTGTGGCTGGCCTTGCCCGCCAGGTAGACCATGCCGTTGCCCGCGCCGCCGCCGGTGAAGCCGACATCGGTCATCAACGCCTCGCCCGGCCCGTTCACCACGCAACCAATGATGCTCAGGCTCATCGGGGTCTTGATATGCTCCAGCCGCTTTTCCAGGGTCTCGACGGTCTTGATCACGTCGAACCCCTGCCGCGCGCAGGAGGGGCAGGAGATGATGTTCACGCCCCGGTGCCGCAGCCCCAGCGCCTTGAGAATCTCGTAGCCGACCTTGACTTCCTCGACCGGGTCGGCCGACAGGCTGACCCGCAGCGTGTCGCCGATCCCCATCCACAGCAGGTTGCCCAGCCCGATGGCGGACTTGATGGTGCCCGACATCAGCCCGCCCGCCTCGGTGATCCCGAGGTGGATCGGCGCGTCGGTCGCCTCGGCAATGCCCTGGTAGGCGGCGGCGGCCAAAAAGACGTCGCTGGCCTTCACGCTGATCTTGAACTCGTGGAAATCGTTGTCCTGCAGGATCTTGATATGCTCAAGGCCGCTTTCCACCATCGCGTCGGGGCATGGCTCGCCGTATTTCTCCAGCAGGTGCTTTTCCAGCGAGCCCGCGTTCACCCCGATGCGGATCGAGCAGCCGTGGTCGCGCGCGGCCCTGATGACCTCCTTCACGCGGCTCTCGTCGCCGATATTGCCGGGATTGATGCGCAGGCAGGCCGCGCCGCTTTCGGCGGCCTCGATGGCGCGCTTGTAGTGGAAATGGATGTCGGCCACGATCGGCACCGGGCTTTCGGCCACGATCTCTTTCAGCGCGCGGGCGCTGGCCTCGTCGGGGGTCGAGACGCGGACGATGTCGGCGCCGGCTTCGGCCGCGGCCTGCACCTGCGCGACGGTGGCCGCCACGTCGGTGGTGACGGTGTTCGTCATCGTCTGCACCGAGATCGGCGCATCGCCGCCCACGGGCACGCTGCCCACGTGGATCTGGCGGGATTTGCGGCGATAGATGTTGCGCCAGGGGCGCACGTGGTTCAGCGACATCGGACCATCCGTTTCAGGCGGGTTTGAGGGCTAGATAATCGCCCCGGCGGGCGCTGGCAACGGCGGCAGGCGCAGTTATTCGGCGCTGGCCTCCTGCCATTGCGCGCGCAACTCGGCCACCATGGTCGCCACGCCGGGATCCGCGGCCAGGTCGACAGGCCGGTAGCTTTCTTTCAGCGCGGCCTGTTCTAGGACCAGGTTCTTGACCACCTGCGCGCCGGGGGCGGCCGGGCCGTAGGCCTCGCCGTTCACCGCGAAATAGACCGAGCCGGAATTGCCGGCGCGCAGCACCGGCGGTTCCTCGGTCTTGGGGAGGACGTAGTTCTCGCCGGCATCGAGGATCTTTTCGAACAGCACCGTGCCATCGGCGGCGCGCACGCGCACCCAGGCCGGGCGGGTTGCGAAGATCGCCAGTTCCGGCATGCGGTCCTCGACCACCTTCACCGGCGCTTCGTCGAGTTCCGGCGTCGTTTCGGGCACGGGGTCGGCCGCGGCCACCAGTTGCGGCGGCTCGGGCATAGCCAGCGCGCCGATGGCGCCAGGCGGAAGGGTCGAGATCGGGCCGTCGCGGGCGACCAGCACCGGCACATCCAGCGCCTGCGGGCGATAGAGCCGGTCAAGCGCCTCGGTCGTGGGCGCGGCATTGGCGGCGGCGGTGCCCGCCTCCGCGTCCTGGGCCTCGGCTTCGGGCGTCGCCACGCCGGCCAGCGGGTCGAGCTCGGCCAGCACGCCGGGGGCCTGTTCGACCGGGGCGAGGTTCACGCGCTGGATTTCCTTGAGCACCGACCAGCCGCCATATCCCAGCGCCCCGATCAGCGCCAGCAGGACCAGGCTGGAGCCGATGGCCCCGGGCTCGATCCGGCCCAGCAGCGCCTCGCCGCGGGGCACGAAGGTGGCGTTGGGGTCGGCCAGCGGGTCGCCCTTGGCAGTCGCGGGTTTCTTGGCGGCAGGCTTGGGCGAGGCCCCCGCCTCCATGCCGTTCACATTGGCGAAATTGCCCTCGCGGCAGAAGGTCTCATAGGCCCATTCCGGGTCCAGCCCGAGATAGCGCGCATAGGAGCGCACGTAGCCGGCGATGAAGCCGGGCGTCTCGAAAGCGGTGGGATCGGCGTTTTCGATGGCGGCGATATAGGTCGCCTTGATCTTCAATTCGCGTTGAACGTCCAGGAGCGACTTGCCCAGCGTGGCGCGCTCGCCCCGCATGATATCGCCGAGCCGCAGCTCGAACGCATCGAATCCTTTCGGCTGATTGTCTTCAGCTTCAACCGGCGGCTGTTTGCGCCTGATCATCTGCTCTGCCCCGTGCCCCTGTTGTCAGCCCCCAATGTGCTGGCGATTCCCCAAAAACCGCCAGTACAGTTAAGGCTTTAGTAGCACACGCAAGCGTGTATTGCACCTGCAGAACCGATCAGGCCGACAGTTCGGCACGATTCAGCGCACAATGCGACCAGAGCTGATCCATCGCCTTCACCAGCTTGTCCATCTCGTCGGGCCCGTGCACCGGCGAGGGGGTGAAGCGCAGCCGTTCCGTGCCGCGCGGCACGGTCGGGAAGTTGATCGGCTGCACGTAGATGCCGAAATCTTCCAGCAGCATGTCGCTGAGTTGCTTGGTGTGCACCGGGTCGCCGACGATCACCGGCACGATATGGCTGCCGTGGTCGATGATGGGCAGGCCCATGCCCTTCAGCCGCATCTTCAGGATCTTGGCCTGGGTCTGGTGCCGCTCGCGCAGGGCCTGGTCGGTCTTCAGGTGCCGGACCGAGGCCGCCGCGCCCGCCGCTACCGCCGGCGGCAGCGAGGTGGTGAAGATGAAGCCCGGCGCGTAAGAGCGGATTGCGTCGCACATTTTCGCGCTGGCCGCGATATAGCCGCCGAACACGCCGAAGGCCTTGGCCAGGGTGCCGTTGATGATGTCGATCCGGCCCATCAGCCCGTCCCGCTCGGCCACGCCGGCCCCGCGGGGGCCATACATGCCCACGGCATGCACCTCGTCGATATAGGTCAGCGCGTTGAATTCGTCGGCAAGGTCGAGGATCGCCTCGATGGGGCCGAAATCGCCGTCCATCGAATAAACCGATTCGAAGGCGATCAGCTTGGGCGCCTTGGGGTCGTCGGCCTCCAGCAGCGACCGCAGATGGTCCACGTCGTTATGCTTGAAGATGCGCTTGGCGCCGCCGTTGCGGCGGATGCCCTCGATCATCGAGGCGTGGTTCAGCGCGTCGGAATAGATGATCAGGCCCGGGAACAGCTTCGGCAGGGTCGAGAGCGTGGCGTCATTGGCGATATAGGCCGAGGTGAAGACCAGCGCGGCCTCTTTCTGGTGCAGGTCGGCCAGCTCGGCCTCCAGCGCCTTGTGATAGACGGTGGTGCCCGAGATGTTGCGCGTCCCGCCCGACCCGGCGCCGGCGGCATCGACCGCCTCGTGCATCGCGCTCAGAACCGCGGGGTGCTGGCCCATGCCCAGATAGTCGTTGCCGCACCAGACGGTGATTTCCTTCCTGGTGCCGTCGGGACGGGTCCAGATCGCCTTGGGGAACGCGCCCTTGCGCCGTTCGATATCGATGAAGGTGCGATAGCGCCCTTCCTCGTGAAGCCGGTTCAGTGCTGCATCCAGTCCCGCGGTATAATCCACCAGGTCTCTCCTTCGTATCCCCGGCCTTTCGGCCTCTCTCCTGCCGGTGCCCCGGCCTTCTCCCTGTCGCTCAGGCCGCCTCGTTGTCCGGGGCCGGCTTGTCGTCGGTCGTCTTCGCATCGGGCGCCGGCAGGGCCAGTGCCTCGTCGGGTAACGTCTCGGGCAGATCAAGCTCCAGCTTCCCTGTGGCTGGATCTATAATCAATCGCGGCTTTTCGGGTAAAGCGGCAATCGCCGCGTTCAGATCCCGGACCAGCCGTTCCAGCGCCTCCCTCTGCGTTTCGGCCACCGCGTCCTCCGTCGGCGGCCGCATTCCGAACAGAAACCTCAACATGAGCCCTCCATTCTTTGCATAATTTTCATATTAACAAAACTAAAGATGTCGATGCATCTTGTCGCGGGCAAATTCAGCACCTTTGCCGGCCTCTGCATGGTTTTTCCCCGCTTTCGGTTCCGATCGGAAACACCGGTTTCGGTTCTGGCCCCGCAAAAGGCCCTGTTCGCCCCTTCAAATAAGCCGATCCCCGCCCCTCGATCCTTGATTTCGGTCAAATCCGCCGTCGGGGCAGCACTGGACAGGCCCGGCGCGGCTGCTACGCTCGCGCCCAATTCAAAAATACGGAGCCCCGCATGACCCTCGACAACGTTCTCGCCCGCATCGATGCCGACCTGCCGCAGGCCACCGAGCGTCTGATGCAGCTTCTGCGAATCCCTTCCATCTCCACCGACCCGGCCTATGCCGGCGATTGCGACCGCGCCGCAGACTGGCTGGTAGAAGAGTTGAAGAGCATCGGCTTCGACGCCTCCAAGCGCGCCACCCCGGGCCACCCGATGGTGGTGGCGCATGGCCAGGGCGAGGGCCCGCACCTGATGTTCTACGGCCATTACGACGTGCAACCGGTCGACCCGCTGAACCTGTGGGACCGCGACCCGTTCGACCCGGCTGTCGAGGAAACGCCCAAGGGCAAGGTTATCCGCGGTCGCGGCGCCTCGGACGACAAGGGGCAGCTGATGACCTTCGTCGAGGCCTGCCGCGCCTGGAAGGCCGTGACGGGCCGCCTGCCCGCCCGCGTCTCGATCTTCTTCGAGGGCGAGGAGGAATCGGGCTCGCCCTCGCTGGTCCCCTTCATGAAGGAGAACGCGGAAGAGCTGAAATCCGACGTCGCGCTGATCTGCGACACAGGGCTTTTCGGCGACAGCACGCCGGCCATCGTGACCATGCTGCGCGGCCTGCTGGGCGAGGAGTTGACAATCACCGGCCCCTCCAAGGACCTGCATTCGGGTATGTATGGCGGCATCTCGATGAACCCGATCCGGGTGCTTTCGCGCATCATCGCGGCGCTGCACGACGATCAGGGCCGCATCACTGTCCCCGGCTTCTACGACGGTGTGCCGGACCTGCCCGAAGAGATCGCCGCGCAGTGGCAGGCGCTCGGCTTCGACGCCAAGGCCTTCCTCGGCGAGGTCGGCCTGTCGGAACCGGCGGGCGAGCAGGACCGCACGCCGCTGGAGATGATCTGGTCGCGCCCCACCTGCGAGGTGAACGGCATCTGGGGCGGCTATACCGGCGAGGGGTTCAAGACCGTGCTGCCCGCGCAGGCCCATGCCAAGATCAGCTTCCGCCTGGTTGGCCAGCAGGATCCGCTGGCCATCCGCGAGAATTTCCGCGCCATGGTGCGCGACATGCTGCCGCCCGATTGCGAGGTCGAGTTCAAGGGCCACGGCGCCTCGCAGGCCTCGCAGATGTCGGTCGAGAACCCGGCCTTCGAGAAGGCCCGCGCCGCGCTCTCCGACGAATGGCCGAACCCGGCGGCCTATGTGGGCTGCGGCGGCTCGATCCCGATCGCCGGCCATTTCAAGCGGATCCTGGGCACCGACGCCATGCTGATCGGCTTCGGCAAGGATGACGACCAGATCCACTCGCCCAACGAGAAATACGACCTGGAGAGTTATCACAAGGGCATCCGCAGCTGGGCCCGCATCTTGGCCTCGCTGGCGGACTAGGCGCAACCGCCGCGCGCTTTGGCGCGCGGCCTGGCCCCGGCGGGATGAGATGGCGCAGCCGTCGAAGAGCGGCGGGGGCGCCCCTGCCCTACTCGGGCCGCGCCGGGCGCGGCTTGCCGTCCTCGTCCAGCGCCACGAAGGTGAAGACCGCCTGCGTCACCTGCTCGCTTTCCCCTTGGTGGCGGGCCCGGCGGAAGGCGCGCACGCGGATGCGCATCGAGCTGCGCCCCACCTTCAGCATCTCGGCATAGAGCGACACCTCGTCGCCCACCTTGACCGGGCGGTGGAACTCGATCTGCTCGACCGAGATGGTGGCGCTGCGGCCCCGCGAATAGAGCGAGGCGACCGAGCCCGCCGCGAGGTCCATCTGCGCCATCAGCCAGCCTCCGAAAATATCGCCCGCCGGGTTGGTGTCGGCGGGCATGGCGATCACGCGGATGGTGGGCGCGCCTTCGGGCGGGGCGGTGTCACTGGCCATGCGGGGCTCCTTGTCGCTGCGAGGCGCCCAGATTGCCTGCAGCCCCGGCGAAAGGAAAGGGGCCGCGCGCGGCCAGCCCGGGAAAGTGACGGTTGCAGGCCGGCGTGTGCAGCACCCTGGCCTCGACGGGCTGGTTCGGCGCCCGCCCTGAGCCCGAAGCGGCAATTCAACGGGCAGGTGCTGATTGCCTGACCCTTCGGCGTCAGATGGTCAGGCTATCCCCATGTCGACGGTTCCAGCCGGAATAGCATTGCCAGCTGCTCGTAGACGGCCGGTTCCTCGCGTTTGAGGGCCGCCGGTTTTTCGAAGAAGGCCTCAACCGCCACCGCGAAAAACTCTTCCGGCCCATCTGCGCCGTAAGCGTCGAATACCGTTTTGCGCCCCTTCCGGACATGTTGAACGTGGCTCTCATATGCCCTTACGAACGCGCGCTCCCAGTCTGCGAAGGACTGATTGCGGTCGAGATTGGGGACACCGTCCGTGTGGCCGGACAGATCGTCGATCTGGTGGGCGAATTCATGGAACACGACGTTATGGCCGTCCCTGTCATTGATGGCGCCCTGCTGGGTATGCGCCCAGGAAAGAACGACCGGGCCCCGCGACCAACTCTCACCCGTTCGCACCGTTTCGCGTTCGGTCACGACGTAGCCCCGGTGCTCTGTCCGGCGCGACCTGAAGGCGCCCGGATAGATGAGAATGGTGCGAAGATGGTCGTACCAAGCATCGCTATTGACGACGAGAAGACAGGCTTGCGCAGCAATGGAAAGCCGCATTTCATCGGTCACTTCCAGCCCGTTGCACCCGATGAACTCGACCTGGTTCAGAAACGCGTTGATCTTGCCTTCCAGCTTTTCGCGCAGTTCAGACGGAAGCCTCCGCGTCAGAGGGACCTTTTCCGCGACGATGGCGCGCTGATATTCCGAAAGCGGGGTTTCAAGAAGGCTTGTGCGGATCTGTTGTCTCGACCGGTACCAGAAACCAAATGCACCTGCGGCAACGAGAAAGAGGATGATAAGAACTGTCATAGGTGCCCACTTCCCGGCCAGACGATGCTAACATAGCTGGATATCCGCCGGCGCAAAACAACTGGCGACATTGACTGGCATTTGCGGTCATGCGTTGAGCACGGTCGAATGTCAGCTTTGTCCGCATCCCGGACATTCACCGCAAGCCCCGGTTCTCCTATCGTCCCAAGGGCACCCGAGGATATTGCGGATTGGTCTCTGCGGTCCGTCCCCGGGGAAAATGCCGCGTCCTCGGGGCGGGTCATCGGCCAGAAACTCTTGCTGCGAGGGGCGCGCGCCCCGTGCCTCAGCCGCGGGTGGCCATCCGCGCCAGCTTGGCGGCCAGCAGCAGCCAGGGCGTGGCGTGCAGCACGAGGTCGAAGACGTCGATGCCCCGCTTCAGTTCGCCCGCGGCCAGCATTTTCAGCTTTTCCCAGATATGCGGCTCGGGCGTGAACGGCGCCAGGCCCAGCGTCAGCGCCAGGATCACGGCCATGCCCAGCGGCAACTCGTCGAGATACTGGCCGATCTGCTGCATTTCTATCCTCGGGGGGATGGAGAAGTGGCGCGGTTGACGGGGCTCGAACCCGCGACCCCCGGCGTGACAGGCCGGTACTCTAACCAACTGAGCTACAACCGCTCTGCTATCCCCGGGCTTCGGCCCGGCGTGAGGTGCCTTCTATGACCAGCTTCGGCGGGCGTCAAGCGGCCAAAGTGCAAAAAGCCGCGATTTTGCGCCTGCGCCCCCGCCCCTCACCGTTCGGGCAGCGGGATATGCTCCGCCGCGTCCCCCGGCGGAAGCTGGAACCGCCCGTGTTCCCAGTCGCCCTGGCGCCAGGCTTCCTTGGCCTCTTGGATGCGTTCGCGCGAGGAGGCCACGAAGTTCCACCAGATATAGCGCGGCCCCTCCAGCGTCTCGCCGCCCAGCAGCATCACCCGCGCGCCCTGCGGCCCGGCGCGCAGGCTGACCCGGTCGCCGGGGCGGAAGGTGACCATGTGGCCGGCCTCGAATCCCTGCCCGGCGATCTCGATGGCGCCCTGCACCACGTAAAGGCCGCGATCCTCGTGCCCGTCGGGCAGGGGCAGCGCCGCGCCGGGGGCGAGCCGGGCGTCGGCATAGAACATCTCGACCGGGGTCTTCACCGGGGCGACCGCGCCATAGGCCTGGCCCAGGATCAGGCGCACCGTCTTGCCCTCGCCTTCCAGCAGCGGCAACTGTTCGGCGGGCGCGTGTTCGAACCCGGCGGGGCCGTCCTCGGCATGGGCGGGCAGCGCGACCCAGGTCTGGATGCCGAACAGGCCGTGCGGCGCGTGGCGGACGGGGCCGTCCGTGCGCTCGGAATGGGTGATACCGCGGCCCGCGGTCATCCAGTTCACCGCGCCCGGTTCGATCCACTGGTCGGTGCCCAGCGAATCGCGGTGGTGCAGCTTGCCCTCGTAGAGGTAGGTGACCGTGGAGAGGCCGATATGCGGGTGCGGACGCACGTCGATCCCCTGCCCGGTCAGGAATTCCGCCGGGCCCATCTGGTCGAAGAAGATGAAGGGCCCCACCATCTGCCGCCGCGGCGCGGGCAGCGCGCGGCGCACCTCGAAGCCGCCGATGTCGCGGGCGCGGGGTACGATCACGGTGTCGATGGCATCCACCTGATCGCCGGTGGGGCATTGCGGGTCAAGTGCGGGGTTCCAGCTCATGTCCTGTCTCCTGTTGCGGTAACAGGGATTCTAGAGCGTTATATCTTGCACAAAACACCAATATTTAAGGACTTCATGTGCGCAAACGCACGATCTAGCCGATGATTTCGAATGCCTCGACATCCACCATGCCACGATCCGTGATCTTGAGCGACGGGATCACCGGCAGGGCCAGGAAGGCGAGTTGCAGGAAAGGTTCCTCCAGGGTCACGCCCAGCCGCTTGGCCGCCTCGCGCAGCCGCCGCAGGTCGGCCTCGACCTCCTCGAAGGGCGCCAGGCTCATCAGCCCGGCCACCGGCAGGGCAAGCTCGGCCTTCAGTTCGCCATTCGCCGCCACCACGAAGCCGCCCTCGATCTCGGACAGCCGGTTCACCGCCAGCGCCATGTCGTCGTAATTCGCCCCCACCGCGACGATGTTGTGGTGATCGTGGCAGACCGTTGCCGCAATCGCCCCTTTCAGCAGGTTGAAGCCCCGCACGAAACCATTCGCGATATTGCCGTTCTTGCCGTGCCGCTCGACCACCGAGATGCGGTTGACGCCGAGGGCCGGGTCCGGGCGCTTGTCACCCTCCACGATCAGCACCTCCTCGCGCAGATGCTCGGTCAGGATCTTGCCGGGCAGGATGCCGATGACATGGGTCGACTCGTTGTTGGCCGGATGCCGGAAGTCCGCGGCCGCCACCCTGGGCGCCTTGACCGAGCGCCGCGCCACCGGTTTCACCACCTCGCGCGCAGCGAAGGCGGCCGCGTCCATCACCTTCCCGCCCGCGATCACCAGCCTGGCCCGGCACTCCTCCAACGAGGGCAGCGCCACGATGTCGGCGCGCTTGCCCGGGGCGATCTGGCCCCGGTCCTTGAGCCCGAACGCCTCGGCCGCCGAGAGGCTGGCGGCGCGGTAGACCGCCAGCGGCGGCACGCCCAGCGCGATCAGGGTGCGGATCATGTAGTCCAGATGCCCGTGCTCGGCGATGTCCAGCGGGTTGCGGTCGTCGGTGCACAGGCACATGTAAGGCGCGGTCCGCTCTGACAGCACCGGTGCCAATGCGTGCAGGTCCTTCGACACCGAGCCCTCGCGGATCAGCACCCGCATCCCCTTCTGCAGCTTCTCCAGCGCCTCCTCGGCGCTGGTCGCCTCGTGCTCGGTGCGGATGCCGGCGGCGATATAGGCGTTCAGCTCCTTGCCGCGCAGCAGCGGCGCATGGCCGTCGATATGGCGGCCGCGGAAGGCCTCCAGCTTCGCCAGGCAGCCGGGATCCTTGTGGATCACGCCGGGGTAGTTCATGAACTCCGCCAGCCCGATCACACGGGGATGGTCGGCCAGCGCGGCCAGTTCATCGGCCCCGATGCGCGCGCCGGAGGTCTCCATCTCGGTCGAGGGCACGCAGGAAGACAGCTGCACCCGGATATCCATCACCGTATGGGCGGCGGCGTCGAGGAAATAGCGGATCCCCGCCAGCCCCGCCACATTGGCGATCTCGTGCGGGTCGCAGATGGCGGTGGTCACGCCTCGCGGGCCGACACAGCGGTCGAACTCGTAGGGCGTGACCATGGAGCTTTCGATATGCAGGTGGGTGTCGATGAACCCGGGCACCAGCGTCAGCCCGTCGACGTCGATCACCTCGCGCCCCTCGTAGGTGTCGCCGATGCCAACGACGGTGTCACCGCAGACGGCCACGTCGCCCGCAATCATCCCGCCCGTGACAAGGTCCAGCACCTGCCCGCCGCGCAGCACGATATCGGCCGGCGCGGCCCCGCTCCCCTGGTCGATCAGGTCTTCCAATCGCGCTTGCGGCATGGCGACTCCTCCAATGACACAGCCTAGAGTTGCAGCCTCTCGACCCGCGATCAAGCCAAACGATGATCGCCGTGAAGGCCCGAACGCCCGCGGGGCGCCGACATTGGGATGCCCAAGGCGCGCCGCGCCGATGATACTATGGGAGGAATGCGTGAAAAATATGGTGGGTGATGAGAGGCTCGAACTCCCGACATCCTCGGTGTAAACGAGGCGCTCTACCAACTGAGCTAATCACCCTCCGGGCCATGCCTCATAGCAAGCGGCGCGGCGGACGCGCAAGCCCCCGGCATGGCAAAATGGCCGCCGCCGCCCCGCGGCGGGCGGCAAGCGAAATCCGGCAACGGTGACGCGGGCCTCGCCCTGCCCCGCCGCCCCCCGCAAAAAGGGCACACTGTGGTATACTGAAGCGGCCAACGATCCGGCGACTCAGGAAAGGATCTTGAAATGGCACGTCATCAGAAAACCAACCGCGCTTATGCAATGCTCGCCATCCTGTCGGCGGCTGTCGTCGGCGTTCCGGGTTCCGCAGACCCCTGCGAAGAGGGCATGAACCAGATCTGGAACGTCGAGGACGCGACCAGCTTCGAGGCGATCGAAAGCCAGGTCTCCACCCTCATCCTGAATGCCAGCGATGCGGTAGACGCAAGCTACATCAGCTTCCCCGACGAAGAGGGGTGCTGAGACCCGGTGGAACCTTGGCCCGGGAAAACCCGGCCACGGAACAGACGCGGTTTCTTTAAGACGCAAAGCCCCGTTCGGCTGGGGCGGGAGAGTTGCGGACTGTCGCGAAAGGAAGAATGGTGGGTGATGAGAGATTCGAACTCCCGACATCTTCGATGTGAACGAAGCGCTCTACCACTGAGCTAATCACCCGGTGACGCGCGTAATAGCGTCACTCATCGGGGTCTGCAAGAGGGTCTTTTCCAACTTCTTCGACAGATTGCCGCGGGCGCCGGATACGGGTGATCAGAACCTCGGCATTCGGCTGCTCCTTGCGGCGGTTGACGATCAGTTTGCCAAAGGGCTGCAGGTTCATCGGTTCCTGCTTCGCCAGCGCCTCGCCCAGCACCGCCAGCGTGGCCTCGACCACCGGCTTGACGTCTTTCTTCTTCAGCCCCGACTGGGTGACCACGCGCTCGATCAGCTCTTTCTTGCGCAGGAAGCGGTCCGGGGACGGCCCGGCGCCGGGCTCCGCATCGGCGGGCGGCGGCGTCGGGCGGTTTTCGTCGCCCTTCGGGCGCGCCTTGCTGCGCGTGGTGGTGGATTTGCGCCTCGTCGTGCTCCGCGTCATGCCCGCCCTCTCCGTGCTGTCTTGCCGTGCTGGTGGAAGCCTAACGGCTATGGACCGGCCTGGCTACAGCGCCGCCGCAGGACAAGTGGACCGTCGGCCCGCGGTGCCGCTGTCGGGAAATGGAACCCGCACGGACGAAAAATGATCTGGCAGCGGCACCGGGCGTATCACCAGTACCTGCAACCATTCCCAAGGGAGGAAATGATGAAACTAGTCTTGGCGTCTGCGGCCCTGATGGCCATGTGCATGCCCGCGTTTGCCGGCGGCACCGGGTCGACCATTTCAAAGACCTTCAAGGGCGGGCCGAACTCCGCCCATGGCCAGAGCTACGGGTCGGTCAACAAGGCGATCAACGAGGCCATCCGTGAGACCGGCAGCTACACATCCGTGCATTCGGGCGTCACCTACACCAAGCCCGGCGCCGGCAACCGGCTGAGCAACGGGAAGGGCACGCGCGACTGAGCCGGCATGGCCGGGGCGCGTCCGGCCACGGCCGCGCCCCGCCTGTCGAGCGAGACGCCGGACCGGATCGTCCGGCCCGCCTGTACCGGCGGCGGCCTGCAAGGGACGCATAGAAAAAGGCGCGCCACCAGGGCGCGCCTTTCGCTTTGAATATCCCGGCAGCCTCAGTGGGCGGTGGCGCCGCCCTGGGCCTCGGCCTTGGCCGCCAGCGCGGCCTGCGCCGCCTCCTCGGCCTCCTCGTCCCATTCGATGGGCTCGGGCTGTTCGACCAGCGCGTGTTTCAGCACATCGCGCACATGGCTGACGGGGATGATCTCCAGCCCCTCCTTCACGTTGTCGGGGATGTCGGCGAGGTCCTTTTCGTTCTCCTCGGGAATCAGCACCGTCTTGATGCCGCCGCGCAGCGCCGCGAGGAGCTTCTCCTTCAGCCCGCCGATGGCCAGCACGTTGCCGCGCAGGGTGACCTCGCCGGTCATGGCGATGTCCTTGCGCACCGGGATGCCGGTCAGCACCGAGACGATGGAGGTGACCATGGCGATGCCCGCCGAGGGCCCGTCCTTGGGCGTGGCGCCCTCGGGGACGTGGACGTGGATGTCGACCTTCTCGAACTTGGGCGGCTTCACCCCGATCTCGGGCGCGACGGAGCGCACGAAGCTCGATGCGGCGTCGATCGATTCCTTCATCACGTCGCCCAGCTTGCCGGTGGTCTTCATCCGGCCCTTGCCGGGC
>JBNGCX010000079.1:0-13418 GCA_049974865.1 Paracoccaceae bacterium | reverse complement strand
GGCGTTGTTCACAAGAATATCGACCTGCCCTACGGCGTCCGACAATTCCTCGGTCGCGCCTGCTGCCGTCAGGTCGATGGGGTGAGGCGCCACGGTCACGTCGGACTCCGCTTCGATGCGCCGCTTTAGCGCTGTGAGCTTGCCGGCGCTGATGCTCCCCCACTGGATTGGCCCGGTTCCGGGATGAGCTGCTCGATGGCGAGGTTTCCTGCAGCCTGCGCGAGGCGCAAATCCTGATGAACAATGGAGGAAACGCTACAACACGAAACGACCGCACAGCGCGCTGGGCTACCGCCCACTAGCACCGGAAACCATCGTCCAGATGGAGCTGCGGCCGATCATGCACTAACACTCAAACCGGACCACTCAGGTGGGGCTGATCACCCAGGAGTTCTGAAACCGCCGGAACCCTTGCATGAATCCCACCCCCGGGCCAGGCGGGGGCGGCCGGGAAGGTGCTCTGATCGGAAACCGCGCCCCGCGCCGGCCATGTCCGTCTCGCCGGCGCCGGCCGGGTCAGTCCCGCAGGGCACTTGATGGGGGTCAAAGCGACACGGCGCGTTCTGCCCTCCAATGGCAGGCATGGGTAACGAATCGCCGCGTGACATTGACATCATCGGTTGTGCACAGGCCGGGACCATCCCGGGGCTGTTCTTCCGCCGGGCCGAAGGCGACCCGGACAGGGTCGCCTTTTCCGAGTTCCGCGACGCGGGCTGGACGGATTTCACCTGGCGCGAGATCGCCCGGCGGGTCGGGCGGTTCCGGGCCGCACTGGACGGTGCCGGCCTCAGGCCGGGCGACCGCGTTGCGATCATGCTTCGGAACAGCCCGGACTGGGTCGCCTTCGATATCGCGGCGATGGCGAACGGGCTGATCACCGTGCCGCTCTATTTGCACGACAGCCCGGAGAATGCCTGTGCGATCCTGGCCAGTTCCGGCGCGCGACTGTGTTTCGCCGAAAGCAATGAGGTCTGGATGTCCCTGGCGGCCCATGCAGCGCGCTGCGACGCCCTGGCCCATGTCTGGCTGCGGCACGGCGCCGGCGCCCCGGGCCGCGACGCGGCGCCGAAGGTATCGGCGCCGCCCGACCTTGAGTCCGGCCAAGAGATCGGCACGGGCGATATCAGGTGCCGCCCTGACGATGTCGCCACGATCATCTACACCTCCGGCACCACGGCCCCCCCAAGGGCGCGATGCTGTCCCACCATGCGCTGCTGTGGAACGCCGAGGCGATCACCGGTTTCATCCCGCCATTGAAGAGCGATGTCTTTCTCTCCCTTCTGCCGCTGGCGCACGCCTTCGAACGCACCATGGGCTGCTACCTGCCGATGATGGGAGGGTCCCGCGTCGCCTATGCGCGCTCGGTCGACAGGCTGCGTGACGATATCCTTGAGGTGCGCCCGACGATCCTGATCGCGGTTCCGCGGCTGTACGAGCGCCTGCACGCCGCAATCACCCGGAAATTCGCCCGGAACGCGGTGACGCGGCTGCTGGCGCGATCCGCCGCCGATATCGGGTGGCGCCGGTTCGAGGCCGATCACGGCCGCGGCGCGGCGCCCGGGCCGATCGCGCGTTTCCTGCTCTGGCCCCTGCTGGAGCGGTTGGTCGCCCGCCCGGTCCTCGCGGCTTTCGGGGGGCGGCTCAGGGTTGCGGTCAGCGGGGGCGCCCCGCTCTCGAAGGAGGTCAGTCATTTCCTGATCGGGCTCGGCTTGCCGCTTCTCGAGGGCTACGGGCTGACCGAGGCTGCGCCGGTGGTCACCGCCACGACCTTCGAGGACAACCTGCCGGGCTCGGTCGGCCGGCCGCTCCACGGCGTCGCGGTCAGGGTGACGGAGGAGGGCGAGCTGCAACTCCGCTCTCCGTCGGTGATGACGGGATATTGGAACGACCCGCGGAACACCGCCGAGGCGATCACCGAAGACGGGTGGCTGCGCACCGGAGACATCGCCGAGATCCGCGAGGGCCGGATCTTCATCAGGGGGCGGTTGCGCGACAAGATCGTCCTTTCGACCGCGAAGAAGGTGGCGCCCTCCGAGGTCGAGGCCGCCATCGAGGCCGACCCGCTGTTCGAACAGGTCTGCGTCTTCGGGGATGACAGGCCCTGTCTGGTCGCGGTCGCCGTGCTGAACGGGGAGGCGTGGCAGGCGCTGGCCCGCGAGGCCGGGCTCGACGCGGGCGCGCCCAACCATCCCGCCGCGACCGCCCGCCTGCTGGCGCGCATCGCGCGGGCGACCGAAGGGCTGCCGTCCTATTCCCGCGTGCGGGGGCTGCATTCGCAATTGCGGCCCTGGACCATCGAGGACGGCACGCTGACGCCGACCCTGAAAGTCCGAAGGCATGTGATCGAGGCGCGGAACCGGGCCGAAATCGGGGCGCTTTACGAAAGCCTCGGACAGGAGCGGCGGCAGGCTCGGCCGGGCCGGGCACCCAAGGAGGCATAATGACGGATATCATATTCTCCGACCCGCGCCGCGACCTGCGGGTGCTCCACGACGCCGAGTTGCCCCCCGATCTCCTGTCTTTCCTCCAGGCCACGGTCTGGGGGCAGAGGGGGATCGTCTTCCGGTCGCTCGACATGGCCGAGATGCTGAGCGGCCTCGCCCGGCCGAGCTTCCTGCGGCTGCTGAGGGGCGACAAGACCATCGCCGTGGCGGTTCGCAACCGGAAACAGGTCGACATGGCGGGCCGGCGGTATGACGCGGTCCATCTCGCCCTCTTCGCCGTGCACCCGGATTTCACCCGGCAGGGTTACGGCACGCTGCTGGCGCAGGTTTCGAGGGATTACTATCTCGCCGCGCTGCGGGAGCCGGGGCTGCTCTACGGCTATATCGAGAGCGGCAACGAGGCCTCGCTGCGGCTCAACCTGGGGATCGGCTATCGCGACCTTGGCGAGGTCCGGACGCGGCTGTTCGGCCGGGTGCGCCCCCGTCCCTCGGCGCGGGTGGGCAGGCTGGCGCCGGAGGAGCGCCCCGGGATGCTGGCCCGCCTGAAGGATGTCTATCGCGGCCACGGCTTGTGCAATTTCGACCTGTCGCTCGACCCCGGTCACTATTTCGTCCTGCGCGAGGGCGGGGAGATCGTCGCCGGCGCGCAGATACACCCCGTGCATTGGCAGTTGCTGCGGCTTCCGGGATGGCAGGGCCGGCTGGCCACCCGGGTTCTGCCGCATATCCCGTTGCTGGGGCGCGATTTCACCCCGGCGGACCTGCGCTTCGCGCGCGTGGGCAGCCTGTATGCCCCGGCAGGGGCCGAGGCGTCGGTGTCCGAGATCCTCGAGGCCGTCCTCGCCGAACAGCGGCTGCCCTTCGCGGCGGTGCTGGCCGATCCGCGGGGCGAGATCGAGCGGCGCATCCTGGACAAGACCGATTTCGGCCTGCTGGATCGCGGGATACGCGGCGCGTTCCATGTCGTCGGAGAGTTCAGGGGCGTGGACGACCGGGACATCGAGACCCTTGCGCGCGGGCCCGTCGTCATCTCGCCCAGAGACCCGCTTTGATCGGAATCAACCAAGAGGAGAGGCGCATGATCGGCTTCAGGCATATCATCCACGCGATCGACATGCATTGCGCGGGCGAGCCCGCCAGGGTGGTTCTCAGCGGCGTGCCGGAGCCGCGCGGCGCGACGATGGGCGAAAAAAAGGCCGATCTGGCCGGCAGGCTGGACCATTTCCGCGAACTCCTGATGCGCGAACCGCGCGGCCATGCGGGGATGTATGGCGTGTTGGTCACGCCGCCGGTGTCCGACGGTGCCGGGGCCGGGCTGCTTTTCATGGACAACGGCGGATATCTCGACATGTGCGGCCACGGCACGCTGTGCGCGGCCCGCGCCCTGATGGAAACGGGGCAACTGCGCCCGACGCCGGCCCGCCCTGTGATACGGTTCGACACGCCCGCCGGCCTGCTCGAATGCCGAGTCCCGGGCGAGGGGGCGGGCCCCGGCGCGGTGTCGCTTGAGAACGCCCCCGCCTTCGTTGCCGCGCGGGGTGTGCCGCTCGACATTGCCGGTCTCGGCCGCGTCGAGGCGGACGTTGCCTTCGGCGGCAATTTCTTCGCGCTTGTTCCGGCCCGGCGCTTCGGGCTCGACCTCGGCCCCGGGAACGCGGCGGAGTTGAGCCGGCTGGGCCTTGAGATCCGCGAGGCGATCAACGCCGTTCTCCCCCTGAGCCACCCGGAGATCCCGGGCATAGACCGCGTCGCCCTCACCATGTTCTACGAGGAGGCCGATACAGCCGCGATGGCCGTCCGGACGGTGGCGGCCTTCGGCGCGGGGCAGATTGACCGTTGCCCCTGCGGGACGGGGACCTCCGCGCTGATGGCCCTGATGCATGCCCGCGGGAGGTTGCCCATCGGCGCGGGGCTCGAAGCGCAGAGCATCATCGGGACGACCTTCACGGGAACGCTCATCGGTGAATGCCGGGTCGGGGATTTTGCCGCTGTCCGGCCCGAGATCGCCGGCGCCGCCCACATGACCGGCATCCATCAATTCGTCGTCGATCCCGACGACCCGCTTCCGCGCGGCTTCCTGCTGGGATGATCGCCGGGTGCCCGGGGCGATCCGGGCCGCTCAGCCGGGTGACCGCGCGCCCGCGCGGTGCTCTTGCGGGCTGACCCCGCGCACGCGCTTGAACGCCGCGCTGAAGGCGAAGGGGCTGCTGTAGCCCACTTTCTCGGCCACCGTGCCGACGCTTTCGCCCGGATCGCACAGCAGGTCCGCGGCCAGCGACAGCCGCCAGTTCTTGAGGAAGGTCATCGGCGGTTCGCCGACCACCTCGTTGAACCGGCGCGCCAGCGAGGCGCGCGAGGCGCCGATTTCGGAGGCCAGGCTTTCCAGCGTCCAGGGATGCGCCGGATCGCGGTGCATCGCCTTCAGCGCCCGCGCGACGAGCAGGTCGCCCTGCGCCCGGGCCGCCTCGCGCGCCTCGGGCCGCGCGAACCATTCCTTGAGTACCGCGATCAGCAGCAGGTCCAGCAGCCGGTCGAGCACCGCGGCCTGGCCCGGCTCGTCCTTCGCCACCTCGTCGCGCAGCAGGGGGACGAGCGGCGATTTCCAGTCGTCGCCCTTCAGCGTCAGGATCGGCGGCAGCGCCCGGCGCAGGCGGGTGCTGACCTCGCTCGGGCCCTCGTAGGCGCCGACGAGGAAGACGGTCTGCCCCTCCGGGTCGTTCCCCCAGGTCCGCACCCCGTGCATCATCGCGTCGTGCAGGGAATTGCCCTGCAGGTCGCAGCAGCGCTGGCCGGGATGGACGACCACCTGCGGCGCGGTGTCCGGGGCGTCGGCGATGGTGTAGTGGTCCGGCCCCCGGGCGACGGCGATGTCGCCCGGCCCGAGGCGGACGGGGGCGCCATCGTCGGGCAGCACCCAGGCCTCGCCCGACACCACCGCGATCACCTCCAGTGGCGACTCGGCGGCGATGCACAGCGCCCAGGGCGGGCGCATCACCGCGCGCAGCGCGAAGGCGCCGCGGGCGCGCGGCCCGTCGAAGAGATCCCCCAGGGCGTCCATGCGGCAGAGTTTAGACGAACGCGTATGAATTTGAAGGTTCCGAAAATGGCCGCACGAGCGCCCGGGCCGTAACTTCCCCTTACTCCGAAACCCAAGGCGACAGGTCAGACGGTCCAGCCATCTCGTCCTCGGCGCCGATTGCGCCCGGCCAGTGTGGGAATGGCGACGATCCCGCCGTGCCTGCCGCAAGATCAAAAAGGAACACCGCCATGACCACCTCTCCCATCCTCGTCATCGGGTCCACCGGCAAGACCGGCAGCCGGATCGTGCGCCTTCTCGAAGAGCGCGGCCATGCCGTCCGGCACGGCGCACGCAGCGCGCCCATTCCCTTCGACTGGGAAAAATCCGCCACCTGGGCGCCGGCCCTCGACGGCGTCTCGTCGGTCTACATCTCCTATTTCCCCGACCTCGCCTTCCCCGGCGCGGCGGAGAAGATCGAGGCGCTGACCGAACTGGCCGTCGAGGCCGGCGTGAAGCGCCTGGTGCTGCTGTCCGGGCGCGGCGAACACCACGCGCAGCGCTGCGAAAACATCGTGCGCGACAGCGGCCTCGACTACACCCTCGTGCGCTGCGCCTGGTTCGCGCAGAACTTCAGCGAGGGCTACCTGCGCGACCCGGTGCTGGAGGGCGTGGTCGCCCTCCCGGCGGGCACCGTGCGCGAGCCGGTCGTCGATGTCGACGACATCGCCGAGGTCGCGGCCGCCGCCCTGACCGAAGAGCGGCATTCCGGCCAGCTCTACGAGCTCACCGGCCCGGAACTGCTGGGCTTCGACCAGGCCGCCGCCGCGCTGGGCGAGGCCATCGGCCGCGAGGTCCGCTACCAGCCAATCACGCTGGAGCAGTTCCACGCCTCGTTGACCGAGATCGGGGGCGCGTTCATCGCCGATGTCTTCACCGGCATCTGCCGCGAGACCCTCGACGGCCGCAACGAGAGCCTGGCCGACGGCGTGCAGCGCGCGCTGGGCCGCGAGCCGCGCTCCTTCGCCGCGTTCTGCCGCAAGGCGGCCGCGTCTGGCGCCTGGCGGCGGGCGGCCTGAGCTTGATCCACGGCGGCGCCCCGGCGCCGCCGCCTCACCCGATGCAAAGGAATCCCATCATGTCCACCTGGTTCTTCCTGCTCTCGCAATTCAGCATCCTGTCCTTCGCCCTTGTCGGGGGTGTGTTCCTGGCCTTCTCGGATTTCATCATGCGCTCGCTCGCGCTGGCGCAGGCCCCGGGTGGAATCGACGTCATGCAGGCGGTCAACCGCGAGGTCTTCCGCTGGGTCTTCATGGCGCTGTTCCTGGGCATGGCGGCGGTGTCCGTCGTCGTGATCGCCTATGCCTGGTTCAACCTGACCGGGCCCGCCGCCGGGCTGATCGCCGGGGCGGCGCTGGTCTACCTGGTTGGGGTTTTCGGCGTGACCGTGCTGTTCAATGTCCCGCTGAACGACGCGCTGGCGGGGCTCGAGGCCGGGTCCGAAACCGCCCGGCAGTTCTGGGAATCCCGCTATCTGCCGCGCTGGACCTTCTGGAACAGCGTGCGCACCGCCGGCTCGGTGCTGGCTGCGGCGCTCTACCTGTTCGGCCTTCTCTGGGCGGGCCAGGGGTAGGCGTTACTGGGCAGGGAACGGCCGGGGGTTTATTGCCCCAGGTCGGCCACCTGCCGCGCGGCGACCCGGCGCAGGGTGCGCTCGAAGCTCTCGCCGACCTGGGTGAGCCTGAGAGTGTCGCTCATCAGGTTGACCTGCGGCACACGGCCCCGCCATTCATAGGGGTTCGCCGCGAACCAGGCGTGGCGCTCGACGAAGGGGAGCTTCTCCATCATCACGATCGCGGCCTCGGCGAAGGCCGCGTTCTGCGCATAGGTGACGGCGCCCGGCCGGCCCCAGTCGATATAGGCGAACTCGGTCACCCAGATCGGGCGGCGGTATTCGGCATGGACGGCCTCAAGCCATTTCCTGAAGGCGGCGACATTGCCGTCCTTCGAATAATAATGCACCGCCATGAAGTCGACGCGCAGGCCCCTGGCCTCCACCTGGTTCATGAAACGCCGCTGCCAGGAATTGCGGCCCAGCGTGCCGCCCTGCGTGGTGGCCGGGCTGCCCAGCCGCAGCCCGCGCGCCTCTAGCTTGGGCCAGAGCGCCACGGCCTTTTCCACCGACAGGCCCGCCTGGTGGTCGCCGCCGTTGCCATCCGGCTCGTTGAAGCCGAGGAGGGTGGTCACGGGCAGGTCGGACTCGATCTTCTTGCCGACATCCTTGGCGCTGTGGATCATCGGCACGAACTCGACCGAGCGCTTGCGCCGGCCCTTGGTCCAGATCTGATCGGTGCGCCAGTTGTAGTACCAGCCGAGGGCCGGGGTCCCCTCGATCCAGTCGAGCATCGTGTAGCGGGAGTTCTCCCAGGCGCCGATGCCGGCCTTCTCCGCCTGTGCAGGAAGAGCCATGAGCAATAGTCCAACAAGAAAGACGAGCGTCCTGATCATACCGGCCTCACCGAGTTTTCCACAAGGCTAGCCGGGGCGCGGGATGGCAGCGTGGCGCCATTCGTACTTTAATGAGGCAATAATGTGGCGGGCGCCGATAACGGGCCCCCTTGATATGCGTCAAGGACGCGGGCGGCGCTTTGCGGTGCTGTGCAAAGGCGAGGGAGAGACATAACGCCCATGGCAGGCCAGGCATTCATGGCGGAATCCGAACCGACGCTCGCCGAGAAGGTGCGCTTCCTGTCCGACCCGGGCAGCTACGCCCACCGTCCCGAGCGGGTGGAGGTGGTGGAGACGCATATGTCCATGGTCTTCCTCGCCGGCGACCGGGTGTTCAAGCTGAAGAAACCGGCGCGCCATGCCTTTCTCGACCTTCGCAGCCTCGACCGGCGCGCGGTGAACGTGGACGAGGAGGTGCGGCTGAACCGCCGCCTGGCGCCCGAGGTCTATCTCGGGGCGCGGGCGCTGCGGCAGGGGCCGGGCGGGGCGCTGACGCTGGGCGAGGCGGGCCGGGTCGTGGATTGGCTGGTCGAGATGCGCCGCCTGCCCGAGGACCGCACCATGAAGGCCCTGATCCGGCAGGGCCGGCTGGCCCGCGCGGATGTGGACCGGGTGGCCGAGACCCTGACCGGCTTCTACGACGGGCTGCCGGGTTGCGATCTGTCGGCGGAGGCCGTGCTCGCGCATTACCGCGAGGAGCATGCCAAGAACGCCGCGGTGTTGTCCGATCCGGTTTTCGAAATCGACATCGCCGTGGCCGAGTCGGCGCTCGCGGGGGTCGAGACCAGCCTCGCCGCGGCCGCCCCGTTTCTGGAACGGCGGATCGCCGCGGGGCGGTTCGTCGAGGGGCACGGCGACCTGCGCCCCGACCACGTGTTCCTGACCGATCCGCCCACCATCATCGATTGCCTGGAGTTCAGCCTGGTCCTGCGCCGCATCGACCCGTTCGAAGAGGTCGTGTTCCTGGGGCTGGAATGCGCGCAGCTCGGCGCGGACTGGGTGTTTCCGCAGCTGCGCGACCGGCTGGCCGCGGGGCTGGAGGACCGCCCGCCAGCGGCGCTGCTGGCGTTCTACTGGCGCTACAGGGCGCTGTTGCGGGCGCGCTTTGCGCTGCTGCACCTGACCGAGCAGGTGGTCCGCACGCCCGGGAAATGGCGTCCGCTGGCGAAGAGCTACATCGCCCTGTCGCAGGAGGCCGAGATCAGGACCCGGCCGCCGGAAGGTCGGTGATCGACAGGTTCTCGTGCAGCCGCCGGATGGTCTCGGCCAGCACGAGCGCGGCGCTGATCACCTCGACCCGCGAACGCGCGGCCTGAGACAGGCGGAAGGGCGGCACCGTGTCGGTGACGATCCAGCCGGCGATGGCGGGGGCGGCCAGCGCCTCTTCGGCGCCCGCGGTGAAGAGGCCATGCACGGCCAGCGCCCAGACATCCGCCGCGCCGCGCTCGCGCAGCGCGCGGGCCGCGCGCACCATCGTGCCGCCCGAGGCGATCATGTCGTCGATCACCAGCACCCGCGCGCCCTCGAAATCGCCCGCCACCAGGCTGCCGCTGACCTGGCCCGCGCTGCGGCGTTTTTCCATCAGGGCAAAGCCTACTGCCCGGCCCAGCCGCGCCTCCAGCGCCTCGCGGAATAGCTGCGCGCGCTTGACCCCGCCGGGGTCGGGCGCGGCGACGGTGACTGGGCCGTCGCCCGCCAACTCCAGCGCGCGCTCCAGCAGCACGCCGCGCGCGTCCAGCGCCACCGTCTCGCAGCGAAAGGCGTTCTGGAAGGCCACCAGGTTGTGCACCTCCAGCGTCACCACCCGGTCGGCCCCAGCGGCCTCGATCAACTGGGCGACGTAGCGCGCGGTCAGCGGGTCGCGCGGCTTGGTCTGGCGGTCCTTGCGGGCATAGGCGAGGTAAGGCACCACCGCCGTCACCCGCGCCGCGCCGTTGGTCTTCAGCGTGCCGAGGAAGAACAGCAGCCGGCACAGCTTGTCGTTCGGGCTCTGGTCCGGGCTGCCATGCAGGCTCTGGATGACATAGGCGTCGGCGCCGCGCACGCAGTCCAGCGGCCGCGCCTTGTGCTCGCGGTCCTCGAATTCGCGCTCTGCCAGCGGGGCGAGCGGCCGGTCCAGGTGCCCGGCCACGGCCCGGCCCAGCTCCTGCGTGGCCTCGAAGGCGAAGATCTGTAGGTCCATGCGGCTCCTCTGTTCTCGGCGCGGGCGCGTCAGCCCTTGATGCAGATCATCGGCCGCAGCCGCGCCACGCGGCGGGCGAGCCCGGCCTTCTCGGCCACACCGACCACGCGGGTGACGTCCTTGTACGCGCCCGGCGCCTCCTCGGCGATGCCGCGGCGCGAGGGGCTCTTGATGATGATGCCCTGCGCGGCAAGGTCCTTCTGGATGCCGCTGCCCGTCCAGGTCTTGGCCGCCTGGTGGCGGCTCATCGCCCGGCCCGCGCCGTGACAGGCGGAGGAGAGCGCCACCGCCTCCGACCCCTCGTCGCCCGCCAGCACCCAGGATTCGGTGCCCATGCTGCCGCCGATCAGCACCGGCTGGCCCACGGCGGACAGCGGCGGCGGCATGTTGCCCATCCCCGGCCCGAAAGAGCGCGTCGCCCCCTTGCGGTGAACGAAAAGCCGCCGTTCCCGGCCGCCCATCTCGTGCAACTCTTCCTTGCAGGTATTGTGCGACACGTCGTAGAGCAGCGGCGCCTTCACGCCGGGGAAGAAGCGCTCCATCACGTCGCGCGCCAAGTGGGTGAGGATCTGCCGGTTGGCCAGCGCGCAGTTGATCCCCGCCCGCATCACGCCGAGATAGCGCTGGCCCAGCTCCGAGGCGATGGGCGCGCAGGCCAGTTCCCGGTCAGGCAGCGAGATGCCGTAGCCCGGCGCGGCCAGCGCCATCTCGCGCAGGTACTCGGTGCCAATCTGGTGCCCCAGCCCGCGCGAGCCGCAATGGATCATCACCACCGCCTGGCCCTTGGACAGGCCGTAGGCGGCCGCCGCCTCCTTGTCGAAGATCTGGGCCACCTCCTGCACCTCCAGGTAGTGGTTGCCCGAGCCCAGCGTGCCCATCTCGTCGCGCTGTCGGCGCTTGGCCTTGTCCGAGACCAGCTCCGGCGTGGCGCCGGCCATGCGGCCCTGTTCCTCGATCCGGGCGAGATCCTCACTGTCGCCATAGCCCAGCGACACCGCCCAGGCCGCGCCGCCCGAGAGCATCGCCTCCATCCCCGCGTCGTCGAGATGGATCTGGCCCCGGCTGCCCACGCCCGCGGGAATGGCGCGCGACAGTTCATGGGCGAACTCCTGCTGCTGGCTGCGCACCTGCGCGGCGGTCAGGTCGGTGGCCAGCAGGCGCACCCCGCAGGAGATGTCGAACCCCACGCCGCCCGCCGAGATCACGCCGCCCTCGTCCGGGTCGAAGGCCGCGACGCCCCCGATGGGAAAGCCATAGCCCCAATGCGCGTCCGGCATGGCGTAGGCCGCGCGCACGATGCCGGGCAGGCAGGCCACGTTGCGGATCTGCTGGCCCACCTTGTCGTCCATGTCGACGATCAGCTCCTCGTCGGCGATGATGACGGCGGGCACGCGCATCTCGCCCCTCTGGGGAAGCTGCCATTGATAGGGGGCGATCTGTTCGACTTCGCTCAGTTCCATGGGGTGTCCTCGTTCAAACGTCCACCACGCATTGCGCGCACCAGCGGCCATCGGGCTGCTGCTCCACCGCGAGCTCGGTCAGCGTGGCGCCCTTGAGTTCGACCGAGGGCTCGTGGCGTTCGGGATCGACCTTTTCCCCCTCCATCTCGCCCTCCAGCGTCTCACCGTCGATCCGCACGCGGAAATCGTGGAACAGCATGCGCTCGGTCGCCATGGTGTAGATCACGGCGTTCAGCCAATCGAGCAGCAGGATGGTGGGGTCCGCGGCGCGGCAGGTGACGGGGATGACACGCTCCACCCGGATCAGGTCCAGCGGCGCGACGACCGCGGTCATCGCGCGCGCCGCGTTCTCGAACGCCTCGGCCATGTCCCGGCCGTAGCCGCGCACGCCGACATCGCCGCGATGCGGGAAATGTGTCCAGTCCGCTGGGTCGTTCATCGGCCCATCCTCCGAGGATCAGGGTAGCGTGCCGGCCGCCGCCCGCCTTGAGCCATGTCAAGGCTTGCGGGATGAGAAACCGCTATTGAAAATGCGGTGAAAACGGCCGGGAGGGAAGCGATCATGACCGGGACGGACATTTACACGCGAATTCTCGCCGCATTCCGGCAGGAGCCGCGGCTTGGGGCCGGTTTCACGCCGGAAAAGATGGAGCTGTCGCCGGACGGCACATTGACGCTGATCGCCGAGGTGGACAGCGTTGCCGCCAAGAAGCGCGCGCTGGAACTGGCCGCCGCGCCGGCCGAAGTGCGCGGCGTGGTCGACCGGCTGCGCGTGACGCCCGCCTCGCACATGGAAGACGGCGAAATCCGCGACCATTTGAGAGAGCTTTTCGGGAACGAGCCCGCGTTCCAGGATTTCGCGATCCGCGAGGGGCGGCCGGGGGACGACCCCTCGGTGGCCGAGTTCACCCCGATCGCCGCCGCGCCCGAGGCCCCGCGCGGCAAGATCGACTACGAGGTGCGCGAGGGCGTGGTGATCCTCAACGGCGAGGTGCCCGGGCTGGTGTCGCAGCGGCTGGCGGGCGTGATGGCCTGGTGGGTGCCGGGCGTGCGCGACGTGGTCAACGGGCTGGAGCCCGTCCCGCCCGAGGAGGATGCGCCGATCCGCATCGAGGAGGCGGCGCGCATCGTGCTCGACCGCAATCCTTACGTGGACGACACCCAGATCCGCATCGGCGTGCGCAACCGGGTCGTGCGACTGACCGGCGCCGTGCGCAGCGCCGCCGAGCGCGACATGGCCGAGGCCGACGCCTGGTGCGTGCTGGGCGTCGACGACGTGATCAACGAAATCCAGGTCGCGCCCTGAGCGCCGCAACCCAAAGGAGAACCGGCATGCCCGTGACCCATGACGAGGTGAAACATTTCTTCGGTGACATCAGCGATCACAAGATCGTCGAGATCATCGACAGCGGCGCCACCGCGGCCGAACTGACCGAGGTCGCCGCCCACCTGGCGCAGGAAACCGACGTGATGGGCGAGCTGGAGCGTCCGCTGACGGGCCGCGCGCTGGCGATCTACAACCTGCTGACCCGGGACGAGGAATACTGGGAACAGGACCGCTGAGGCGCCGGCGCCCGCGCGCGCCTCAGCCCCTTTTCAGCAGGAACTCCCGAACCACCGGCAGGACCTCCGCCCGCCAGATATCGCCGTGAAACAGCGAGAAATGTCCGCAGGCCGGGACCACCAGCCGGCCCCGCTCCTGCACGGGGAGGGCGGGGCAGAGGCCGTGGGCGGCGGCGGTCTGGCCCGGGGCGGCGATATCGTCCTGCGCGCCCTCGACCGTCAGCAGCGCGGTCGCGCGGATGGCC
>JBNGCX010000078.1:0-13883 GCA_049974865.1 Paracoccaceae bacterium | reverse complement strand
CGGCGATCGAGGCGGCATACATCTCTTCGTATCTCGCGGCATCAACATGCGCCGCCGCCGAAAACTCGGCGCTCGGCGCGTAAACCTCGTCGGTCATGGGTCCTCCCCCCTTCGGTCTCTTGGTCGGAAATCCCGCCCGGGGGGCGCATGCGGGCGTCCCCCGGGGCGGGATTGGCTCAGATGGCCAGATATTCGGCGCGGAGCTCTTCGTTTTCAAGCACTTCTGCCGCGGTGCCGTCGAATACGATCGAGCCCGTGTCGAGGATCACCGCCCGGTCGGCCAGTTCCAGCGCGCGGATCGCGTTCTGTTCCACGATTACGGTGGTGATGCCCTGTTCCTTGATGTGGATGAGGGTCTTCTCGATCTCGTCCACGATCACGGGGGCCAGCCCCTCGTAGGGTTCGTCCAGCAACAGCACCTTGATGTCGCGCGCCAGCGCCCGGGCGATGGCCAGCATCTGCTGCTCGCCGCCCGAAAGGGTGACCCCCTCCTGCTTGCGCCGTTCGCCGAGGCGCGGGAAGAGCTCGTAGAGGCGCTCCAGCGTCCAGCCCACGGGCGGGGCGATCTGGGCGAGCTGAAGGTTTTCCTCGACCGTCAGGCCGGGGATGATGCGCCGGTCCTCGGGCACCAGGCCGATGCCGTTCGCCGAGGCCTGGTGGGAGCTCATGCTGTGCAGCGGCTGGTGATCCAGCCAGATCTCGCCATAGGTCACCTGGGGGCTGTCGAGCCGGGCGATGGAGCGCAGGGTCGAGGTCTTGCCCGCGCCGTTGCGGCCCAGCAGCGCCAGGATCTCGCCCTCGTGCACGTTGAAGGACACGCCCTGCACGATGTAGCTCTCGCCGTAATAGGCGTGCACGTCCCAGACCGACAGGAAGGCCGGGGCGGTGGCCGCCTGGTTGGCGTTTTTCGAGAAGTCGGGTTTGACGTTCATGTCTCTAAACTCCTTGCAGGCCCAATTCTTCTGCGAAGAATTGCTGCGATTTTTCGCAGAAAAATCGGGCGGCGCGGCCCGTCAGGCGCTTTCGCCCAGATAGGCTTCGCGGACCTTTGGGTGGCCCTTGATGTTTTCCGGCGTGTCCTCGACCAGGGGCGTGCCCTGGGCCAGGACGGTGATCCGGTCGGCCAGCGAGAACACCACGTGCATGTCGTGCTCGATGATGGCCATGGTGATGTCGCGTTTCTGCTTGATCTCCTTGAGCAGGTCGATCGTGTTGTTGGTGTCGGCGCGCGCCATGCCGGCGGTAGGCTCGTCGAGCAGCAGCAGCTTGGGCTCCTGCACCAGGCACATGGCCATCTCCAGCCGCCGCTTGTCGCCGCGCGACATCGAGGCAGAGTGCATGTCGCGCTTGTCGGCCATGTTGACGTCCTCGAGCATGGCCATGGCCTTGTCGATCATCTCGGCCTCGTGGGCCACGGTCTCGAAGGCATGCATGCGGAAGGCGCCGTCGCGCTTGGCGAAGCAGGGGATCAGCACGTTCTCCAGCACCGTCAGGTCGCCGAAGATCTCGGGCGTCTGGAATACGCGGGAGATGCCCATCTGGTTGATCTCGTGCGGCTTGCGCCCCAGCACGCTTTGCCCGTCGAACATCACCGAGCCGGTGTCGGGGATCAGCTTGCCCACCAGGCAGTTGAGCAGGGTGGACTTGCCCGCGCCGTTCGGCCCGATGATGGCGTGGACCGAGTTCTCGGCCACGCTGAGGTTCACGTCCCCCAGCGCCTGCAGCCCGCCGAAGCGCTTGTTCACGCCCTTGACTTCAAGAATTCCCATCTCTCCGTCCTTTCCTTACTCGGCCACGTGGGGCGTTTCTTTGGGGTGATGCTCGGGGTCCTTGCCCCGCGGCCCTTTCTTCTTGCGGAACAGCCGCGCGATGCGCTGGCCGCCCTCGATCAGGCCGCCGGGCAGGAAGATCACCACCAGCATGAACAGGATGCCCAGGGTCAGGTGCCAGCCCTTGCCCACGAAGGGATGCACGACGTCCACCAGGAAATTCTCGAGCCCGTCGGGCAGGACGGCGAACCAGCTGTGCAGGACGTTGTCGTTGATCTTCGAGAAGATGTTCTCGAAATACTTGATGAAGCCGGCGCCCAGCACCGGGCCCATCAGGGTGCCCGCACCGCCCAGGATGGTCATCAGCACCACCTCGCCCGAGGCCGTCCACTGCATCCGCTCGGCGCCGGCCAGCGGGTCCATCGCGGCCATCAGGCCGCCGGCCAGACCGGCATACATGCCCGAGATGACGAAGGCCGCCAGCGTGTAGGGCCGCGGGTTGAGCCCGGTATAGGTCATGCGCTGCTGGTTCGACTCGACCGCGCGCAGCATCACGCCGAAGGGCGAGCGGAAGATGCGCATCGAGAGGTAGAAGGCGAGGATCGCGATGATGGCGCAGAAATAGTAGCCGTTGTTGAAGGTGAAGACCCAGTTGCCGATCTCCAGCTTGGAGCTTTCGTTCATCACGATGCCGAACAGATGCGGGCTGGTGGGCGCGTTCTCGCCCATCAGGTATTGCGGGTCGTTGATATAGACCTGCAGGCCGGTTTCGCCGTTGGTCAGGTTGAACTTGGGGTTCGACAGGACCGAATAGGCCAGGTTGTAGCACATCTGCGCGAAGGCAAGCGTCAGGATCGAGAAGTAGATGCCCGAGCGCCGCAGCGAGATGAAGCCGATCACCAGGGCGAACAGCCCCGAGATCACGATGGCGAGGATCAGCCCCGGCAGCACGTTGTAGCTCAGCAGCTTGTACATCCAGACCACGGTGTAGGAGCCCACCCCCAGGAAGGCCGCGTGGCCGAAGGACAGGTAGCCGGTGAGGCCGAACAGGATGTTGAAGCCGATCGCGAAGATGCCGAAGATCGCGAAGCGCTGCATCAGGTCCGGGTAGCCCGCGTTGAACTGGGCCAGCGCCGAGCCTTCCGGGAAGGGTTGCAGGAGGATCGGCGTCGCCAGGGTCAGGAACACGACGATCAGGAGGAAGCGGGTGTCTTTTTTGCTCAGTCCAAGCATGTCTTAGTCCTCCATCACGCCCTTGCGACCCATCAGCCCGCGCGGGCGGGTCAGCAGGATCACGATTGCGATGAGGTAGATGATGATCTGGTCGATGCCGGGCACGACCGCCTTGACCTCGTTCATCGAGGCGAAGGATTGCAGGATGCCCAGCAGGAAGCCGGCCAGCACGGCGCCCGGCAGCGAGCCCATGCCGCCCACCACGACCACCACGAAGGACAGCACCAGGAAGTCCATCCCCATGTGGTAGTTCGGCGCGAGGATGGGCGCGTACATCACGCCCGCGAGGCCCGCCACGGCGGCGGCGAGGCCGAACATGATGGTGAAGCGGCGGTCGATGTTGATGCCCAGCAGGCCCACCGTCTCGCGGTCGGCCATGCCGGCGCGCACCACCATTCCGAAGGTGGTGAACTGCAGGAAGGCGAAGACCGCGCCGATGATCACGGCGGCGAACAGGAAATAGACCATCCGCCAGTAGGGGTAGATGATGACGTTCGGGTCGAAGCCCAGCATCGCCCCGAAATCGAACGAGCCGGCAAAGGCCTCGGGGGCGGGGGTCTGGATCGGGTTGGCGCCGAAGAAATACTTGACCAGTTCCTGCAGCACGATGGCCAGGCCGAAGGTCACCAGGATCTGGTCGGCATGGGGGCGCTTGTAGAAATGCTTGATCAGGCCGCGCTCCATCGCGAAGCCCAGCACGATCATCACCGGGATGGCCAGCAGGATCGACAGCGGCACCGACCAGTCGATGACGGCGGCGCCGAGGTCGGGGCCGAACCAGCTTTCGACATAGGGCACCTCGACCTTCAGCGGGTTGCCGAGGAAGTCTTTGCGCGTCGGGTCGACCTGTTCGAAGGACAGGCTCAGCAGCTTCTGGATCGAGACGGCGCAAAAGGCGCCGATCATGAACAGCGCGCCATGCGCGAAGTTCACCACGCCCAGCGTGCCGAAGATCAGTGTAAGCCCCAGCGCGATCAGCGCATAGGCCGAGCCCTTGTCGAGCCCGTTCAGGATTTGCAGAAGAATGGCGTCCATTTCCCCAACCAGTATCTTGTGTGGGTCCGCCGGGCCGCGGGCCCGGAAAGGGCTGACCGCGCGCGCAGCGCGGCCAGCCGTTGTGTCAGACGATCAGGTGCCGTCGTTGCACTCGCCCAGCGTGGCATCGTCGCCGCCGAACATCGGGTGGTTCGAGGCATACTCGACCTGCGCGCGCGGGGTGACTTCGACCACTTCCAGGATGTCGTACTGGGTCGAGGGGTTGTCCTTGCCCTTCATGACCAGAACGTCCTTGAAGCACTGGTGGTCGTCGGCGCGGTACAGCGTCGGGCCGTTGCCCATGCCGTCGAATTCGAAGCCTTCCAGGGCCTCGGCCACGGCGCAGGGGTTGAACGAGCCGGCGCGGGTCACGGCATCGGCATAGAGCAGCGTCTGCACGTAGCAAGTGTGCGCCGAGTTGGACGGCGGACGGCCGTACTTCTCGCCGAACGACTTGACGAAGGCCTGGGTGCCCGCGTCGGTCAGCTGCCAGTTCCAGTTCATCGAGCCGTAGACGCCCTTGATGTTCTCGCCGGCACCTTCGGCCATCAGCTCCGAGTAGAGCGGGACCACGATCTCGAACTGCTTGCCGTTGACCTGCTTGTCGCGCAGGCCGAACTGAACCGCCTGGGTCAGCGAGTTGATCATGTCGCCGCCGTAGTGGTTCAGGATCAGCACGTCGGCGCCCGACTGCAGAACCGGGGTGATATAGGCCGAGAAGTCACCCGCACCCACCGGGGTGCGCACGTCCTTGACGGTCTCCCAGCCCAGGGCCTCGGTCGCCGAGGCGATCGATTCCTGCTGGGTGTAGCCCCAGGTGTAGTCGGCGGTCAGGTGATAGGCGCGGCGGTCCGAGCCATAGGCCTTCTGCAGCACCGGGGCGAGCGCGGCGCCCGACATGTAGGCGTTGAAGAAGTGGCGGAAGCCGTTGGCCTTGCGGTCCTTGCCGGTGGTGTCGTTCGAATGGGTCAGGCCGGCCATGAAGATGATGCCGGCTTCCTGGCACAGGCCCTGCACGGCGATGGCCACGCCCGAGGACGAGCCGCCGTTGATCATCACGACGCCGTCCTTTTCGATCATCGACTTGGCCGAGGCGCGGGCCGCGTCCGACTTGGTCTGGGTGTCGCCGGTGACGAACTCGACCTTCTTGCCGAGGATCCCGGTGCCGTCCAGCGCCTTCGACGAGAAGGTGTTCAGCATGCCGCCGTCGCCTTCGCCGTTCAGGTGCTCGACCGCCAGCTGCTGGGCGCGCAGCTCGTCCAGGCCCTCTTCGGCGTAGGGGCCGGTCTGGGGCACGTTGAAGCCGAACTTCACGGTCGAGCCGGTCGGCTCGTTGGTGAAGGCCGCGGCCGGCGACGAGGTGAAGATGGTCGGCAGCGCGACGCCGGCACCCGCAACGGCACCGGTCCTCAGCACGCCGCGACGCGTGAATTTCGAATTGGACATGAATATCCTCCCGTGATGTGAACTGTGACCCGGCACCTCCTCCGCGCCGGGACACGACCTTTTACAAGGCCCTATCAGTATCGGGGGCAGGTCGAAAATTTCGCAACAACTGCTTTCAAAGTAACAATTTTTTTGTAAACATTTACACAATGCAACGGCATGCATTGTAAATTCATTATCACGCAGGCGCAGAAAGCCCTTGTAAAAGCCGGAGTTTTCGACATGTCCCGCAGCACGCTCACGGGCACAAGGATTCGCGAACGGCGCATGGGGATGCGCCTGCGCCAGGCCGATCTGGCCCGGTCGGTGGGAATATCGCCCTCTTACCTCAATCTGATCGAGCACAACCGGCGCAGAATCGGCGGCAAGTTGCTGATAGATATTGCGCGCAAGCTGGACGTGGAGCCCTCGGCCCTGACCCAGGGCGCCGAGGCGGCGCTGCTGGAGGCGCTGCGCGACGCCGCGGTGGGCCACGAGGCCGCCGCGCGCGAGCTGCCGCGAATCGAGGAGCTGGTCGGCCGCTTCCCGGGCTGGGCGCAGCTCTTGGCCGATAGCCACCGCCGGGTGGCCGAACTGGAGCGCACCGTTGAGATGCTGACCGATCGCATGACCCACGACCCGTTCCTTTCGGCCTCGCTGCACGAGGTGCTGTCGACGGTGACCGCGATCCGCTCCACCGCGTCGATCCTGGTCGAGACCGAGGATATCGACCGCGACTGGCAGGACCGCTTTCACCGCAACCTCTATGACGAGAGCCAGCGGCTGGCCGAGGGGGCGCAGGCGCTGGTGGCCTATCTCGACGAGGACAGCGCCGGCGAGGAGCGGGTGCGCAGCTCGCCCCAGGAAGAGGTGGAGGCCTATCTCAAGGCGCAGGATTACCACGTCGCCGCGCTGGAGCGGAACCTGCCGCCGCGCATCGACAACCTGATCGGCGCGGCGCCCGAGCTGTCGTCGAGCCCGGCGCGCGACCTGGCCCGGCGCTACCTGGAGCGCTATTCGCAGGATGCCGCCCAAATGCCGCTGAGGGACTTCGCCAGGGCCGCGGTCGAGCTGGAGCTCGACCCGGCGCGCCTGGCGCAGCGCTTCGGGGTCGATCTGGGCGCGGTGTTCCGGCGGCTGGCGGCGATGCCCGGCGACCGGATCGAGGCCGAGGTGGGGCTGGTTATGTGCGACGGGTCGGGCACGCTGACCTTCCGCAAGCCGGTCAAGGGGTTCTCGCCGCCGCGCTTCGGCGCGGCCTGCCCGCTCTGGCCGCTCTACCAGGCGCTGTCGCGGCCGATGGCGCCGGTGCGCGCGGTGGTGGAGCTGGCCGGGCGCAGCCCGCGCCGCTTCCTGACCTACGCCATCTGCCAGCCGGCGCAGACCAGCAGCTTCGACGGGCCACAAGTGCTGGAGGCGGCGATGCTGATCCTGCCCGAGCCGGTGCACGCGCCGGCGCAGGGCGAGGTCCTGGCCGCCGGCACGAGCTGCCGGATCTGCCCGCGCCGCGACTGCGTCGCCCGGCGCGAGCCCTCGATCCTGGCGGATGGGTTTTGACAGCGATGGGCATCTTGGTGATAGTTGCGCCGACAAGAGAAACAACGCGCATCCAGACAGGGAGGATCTGAATGGGCGGGACTGTCCTTCTGATCGAGGATGAACCGAATATCATCGAGGCGATCCGCTTCATCCTGTCCCGTGACGGCTGGGTGGTGCACACCCATTCCGACGGCACCACCGCCTATCAGTCGGTGCTGGACAAGCGGCCGGATGTGGTGATCCTCGACGTGATGCTGCCGGGGCGGAGCGGTTTCGACATCCTGCGCGACATCCGCGGCGGGACCGAGACCGGTGCGCTGCCGGTGCTGATGCTGACCGCCAAGGGCCAGGCCAAGGACCGCGAACTGGCCGAGCAGATCGGCGCCAGCCGCTTCATGGCCAAGCCGTTTTCCAACACCGACGTGCTGAGCGCCGTGCGCGAGCTGGCGGAAGGCTGAGCATGCCCCGCCGCGGCGAACCCCTGTTCCTGGAGCGGCAGAACTATCGCCGCCGCCGCATGATGGACCTCGCCCGCCTTCTGCCTGTGCTGGGGCTGTTCGCCTTCATGCTGCCGCTGCTGGGCGGGCCCGAGGGGATCAGCCGCACCGCCGGCAACCTGGTCTATTTCTTCCTGTCCTGGTTCGGGCTGATCGTGATGGCCTGGGCGCTGGCGCGCCGGCTGTCGCATGAGGGGCTGGACGGCGAGCAGGGAGAGACCGGCGAGGACGGGGACGCCCGATGATCACCTTTAACATGCTCGTGGTGGTCTGCCTGACCTACGTGGTGCTGCTGTTCGTGGTGGCCTTCGTGGCCGAGCGCCGGGCCGCCGCGGGCCGCGTCGACTGGCTGCGCTCGCCGGCGGTCTACACGCTGTCGCTGTCGGTCTACTGCACGGCCTGGACCTTTTACGGCGCGGTGGGCTACGCGGCGCGCTCGGGGCTGGAATTCGTGACCATCTACCTCGGCCCGACGCTGGTGCTGATCGGCTGGTGGGTGGCGCTGCGCAAGCTGGTGCGCATCGGCAAGACCCAGCGGATCACCTCGATCGCCGATCTGATCTCGTCGCGTTACGGCAAGTCGAACGTGCTGGGTGTGATCGTGACCCTGATGGCGGTGGTGGGCACCACGCCCTATATCGCGCTGCAGCTGCAGTCGGTCACGCTGTCCTTCGCCGTCTTCGCCGAGCGCAGCCCGGCGCAATGGGCGACGGGCGATCTCAACGCCACCGCGCTGTGGGTGGCGGCGGGGCTGGCGCTGTTCACGGTGCTGTTCGGCACCCGCAACCTCGACGCCAACGAGCGTCACCACGGCGTGGTCACCGCCATCGCCATGGAGGCGGTGGTCAAGCTGGTCGCGCTCTTGGCGGTGGGGCTGTTCGTGGTCTGGGGCGTGGCCGGCAGTTTCGACGAGATGCTGGCCCGGATCGAGGCCTCGCCGCTGGCCGACACCCATTTCAATTCCGGCCGCTGGGTGGGGCTGACCTTCCTGTCGGCGGCGGCGATCTTCACCCTGCCGCGGATGTTCCAGGTGCTGGTGGTCGAGAACGCCGACGAGCGGCACCTAGCGACCGCCTCCTGGGCCTTCCCGCTCTACCTGTTCCTGATGAGCCTGTTCGTGGTCCCCATCGCGGTGACCGGGTTGCGGGTGATGCCCGAGGGGGCGAACCCCGATCTCTTCGTCCTCACCGTGCCGCTGGCCGAGGGGCAGGAGGGGCTGGCGGCGCTGGCCTTCCTGGGCGGGTTCAGCTCGGCCACATCGATGGTGATCGTGGCGGCGATCGCGCTGTCGACGATGGTGTCGAACCACATCGTCATGCCGCTCTGGCTGCAATGGAAGGAGGCGGGCGCCACCGTCTCGGGCGACGTGCGCAAGATCGTCCTGCGGGCGCGGCGGATCTCGATCGCCGGGATTCTGGTGCTGGGCTACCTCTATTTCCGGCTGACCGGCGGGTCCGAGGTGCTGGCCGCCATCGGCCTGGTCTCCTTCGCGGGCGTGGCGCAGGTGCTGCCGGCGCTGCTGGGCGGCATCTTCTGGCGCGGGGCGACGCGCAACGGCGCGGCGGCGGGGCTGATCCTGGGCTTTGCCACCTGGGCCTACACGCTGTTCCTGCCCAGCTTCGGCCCCGGTGTGGCGATCAGCGCCGAGATGCTGGCCAACGGCCCCTTCGGCATCGACTGGCTGCGCCCGCAGGCGCTGTTCGGGGTTACCGGGCTCGACCCCGTGGTGCACGCGGTGTTCTGGAGCATCACGCTGAACACCATCGCCTTTTTCGGGGTGTCGCTCTGGGGCTTCCCGACGCCGATGGAGCGGCTTCAGGGCGCCCAGTTCGTCAACGTGTTCGAGCATTCCGGCGGCGCGCGCGGCTGGAGCCACGGCGCGGCCGAGGCCGAGGACCTGCTGATGATGGCGCAGCGCATCCTGGGCCCGCGCGAGGCGCAGGCGTTGTTCCAGCGCGCCGCGGCCCGGCAGGGCAAGGGCGGCTACCTGCCCGAGCCCACGCCCGAATTCATCGAACGGCTGGAGCGCGAGCTGGCGGGCTCGGTGGGGGCGGCGACGGCGCATGCGATGGTGGGGCAGATCGTGGGCGGCTCGTCGGTTTCGGTCGAGGACCTGATGGCGGTGGCCGACGAGGCCGCGCAGATCATGGAATATTCCAGCCAGCTCGAGGCCAAGTCGGAGGAACTGGCCCGCACCGCCCGCCAGCTGCAGGAGGCCAACGAGAAGCTGACCGAGATCTCGGTGCAGAAGGACGCCTTCCTGTCCCAGATCAGCCACGAGCTGCGCACGCCGATGACGTCGATCCGGGCGTTCTCGGAGATCCTGATGGACGGCGCGGCGCTGAGCGAGGACCAGCTCCGCCGCTATTCCTCGATCATCTACGAAGAGGCGATCCGGCTGACGCGCCTGCTGGACGACCTGCTGGACCTCAGCGTGCTGGAGCGCGGGCAGGTGACGCTGAACCTGCAGCGCGGCAACCTGCGCGAATTGCTGGACCGGGCGGTGGCGGCGACCGGGTCGCTGGACAAGAACGGGGGCATGGCGATCGAGCGCGACCCGGCCTCGGAGGACGTGCCGCTGCACACCGATACCGACCGGCTGAGCCAGGTCTTCATCAACCTGATCGCCAACGCCCACAAGTATTGCGATGCCGAGGCGCCGCGGCTGACCATCGCGGTGCGCCGCCTGGCCGAGGGCACGGCGGTGGATTTCATCGACAACGGCACCGGCATCCCGAAGAAGAGCCAGGACATCATCTTCGAGAAATTCTCGCGGCTGGGCGATCACAGCTCGGCCGGCGGCGCGGGGCTGGGCCTCGCCATCTGCCGCGAGATCATGGACAAGCTGGGCGGATCGATCGCCTATCTGCCGGGGCAGGGCGGCGCGGCCTTCCGCGTGATCCTGCCGGCCCCGCAGGCCGAGGCGGCCTAGGCGCCGACCGTCAGGAAATGTGAGGGGGAGGGCCCCGAAAGGCGCCGGCCGGGACCGTCGCGCGGGGGCAGGGCGCCCCGGCCCGAAACGCGCGGGCCGGGGCGGTGTATCAGGTCAGGTGGCGGGCAGCAGCCGGCGCAGCGGCACGGCGGCGATCATGCCGGCGATCATCGCGGCCACGAACAGCCAGTGCCCGGGACCGCCATAGCTGAGCGAGGCCAGCGACGGGCCGGGGCAGAGGCCGACCAGCCCCCAGCCCATGCCGAATAGCACAGAGCCGACCACCAGGTTGCGGCCGATCCTGGGCTCGGGGCGCGCGGGGAAATCGCCGCCGAGGGCGGGTTTGCGGCCCTGCGTGAACCACCAGGCGATGGCCATCGGGATCATCGCGCCGCCCATCACGAAGGCCAGCGTCGGGTCCCAGTCGCCGAAGACATCGAGCCAGCCCTGCACCTTGGCGGTGTCGGTCATGCCCGAGATGAAGAGGCCGCCGCCGAACAGCGCGCCGGAGATAAAGGCAAACAGGTTCCGCATCAGATCACCCCCAGAACGTGCTTGAAGATCACCATCGTCATGCCGCCGGCCAGGATGTAGAACACCGTGGCCACGATCCCGCGCAGCGACAGCCGTGACATGCCGCAGACCCCGTGGCCCGAGGTGCAGCCATTGGCCATGCGGGTGCCGATGCCGACCAGCAGGCCGGCGGCCACGATCGCGACCAGGTTGCCGGTGATATGGGTGTCGACCTCTCTGTAGAGGGGGTAGAGCGGGATCGGCGCCAGGATCACGCCGGCGATGAAGGCGACGCGCTCCCACATGGTGCGCATGCCGGTGCCGTCGACCAGCGCGCCGAGGATGCCGCTGGCCCCCATGATCCGGCCGTTGACCAGCAGGTAGACGGCGCCGGCCGTGCCGATGACGAGGCCGCCGACGAAGCCCCAGATCCAATCTTGTTCAATCATGTTCGCAAATTTCCCTTATGCCCGCGCGACCCGTTGCGAGGGGGCGGCGGGGGTTCTCCCTTTGGTGTGCGGCGTCCCGGCGGGCCGGGGCGCTGCGGTCTCGTGAAAACGGGGCGGCTTTCCCGAACCGCCCCGAACAGGTCAAAGCTTGTTGACCGGAACCTTCAGATAGACCGTGCCGTTGTCTTCCGGCTCGGGCATCTGGCCCGCGCGCATGTTGACCTGCAGCGAGGGCACGATCAGGCGCGGCATGCCGAGCGTCGCGTCGCGCTCGGTGCGCATCTTGACGAAGTCGGTCTTGTCGTGGCCGCCGCCGACATGGATGTTCTTGGCCTTCTGCTCGCCCACGGTGGATTCCCAGGCGTAGACGTCGCGGCCCGGGGCCTTGTAGTCGTGGCCGACGAAGATGCGGGTCTCGTCGGGCAGGGCCAGGATCTTCTGCACAGATTCAAACAGCGTCTCGGCCGAGCCGCCGGGGAAGTCGCAGCGGGCGGTGCCGAAATCGGGCATGAACAGGGTGTCGCCGACGAAGGCGGCATCCTCGATCACGTAGGTCAGGCAGGCCGGCGTGTGGCCCGGGGTGTGCAGCACGTCGCCGCGCAGTTGGCCGATATGGAAGCTGTCGCCTTCCTTGAACAGCTGGTCGAACTGGCTGCCGTCGCGCTGGAACTCGGTGCCTTCGTTGAAGACCTTGCCGAAGGTGTCCTGCACGACCTTGATCTTCTCGCCGATGCCGATCTTGCCGCCCAGGTGCTCCTGCAGATAGGGCGCGGCCGACAGGTGGTCGGCATGGACGTGGGTCTCGAGCAGCCACTCGATCTCGAATCCCTGCTCCTTGACCCAGGCGATGATCTCATCGGCCGAGCGGGTGTCGGTGTGGCCCGAGGCGTAGTCGAAATCGAGCACCGAGTCGATGATGGCGGCCTTTTTGCTCATCGGGTCGCGCACGACGTAGGACACGGTATTGGTGGCTTCGTCGAAGAAGGCTTTCACTTCGGGTGACATGTCGAATGGCTCCTCCTATGGATTTGGAAAAACATATGCTATTTTGAATATGTCTTTCAATAGGGGCCGCGTCATTATTGACGTGCATCAAGGCAGCCGTTGCGTCAGCATGGGAGTGTTCCTTGATCTTAAAGGAGGACACTGGGGAATGGTCACGCTGGCCGAACGCAAAAAAACCTTGGAAAACCGGCTCGCTGAGCTGGATTCGCGGATTCACCACATCGAGGATGAGCTGGACGAGCACCAGCCGCAGGAGAACCCGTCGCAGGATTTCGAGGAGAAGTTCTTCGAACGCGAGGAGGACGAGGTGTTGCAGGAGCTGGGCAATGCCGAGCAGGCCGAGATGGGCCAGATTCGCGCCGCGCTGACGCGAATCGAGGACGGCAGCTATGGCTATTGCACGAAATGCGGCGACAAGATCGCCGAGGAGCGCCTGGACCTGCTGCCCGCCACCCCCTACTGCCGCAACTGCGCGCGGTGAGGCCGCTCGGCGCCGACGAGATTTTTGCGGCCGGGCCCGGCCGTGACGCCAAGGGAGACCGATATGGCATTTGAACAGTTGAAAGCCGGGATCGCGCTGATCCTCGAGGAGATCGAGAAGCGCCCCGAGGACCGCCATGTCCTGCAAGAGGAGCTGCGCGAGAAGATCGCCGAACTGCGCTCCCTCGGCCTGCCGGTGCCCGAGGACATCCTGAAGCTCGAGGAAGAGCTGGAAGAGGATGACGCTGACGACATGTTCGACAACATGCCGGTTTGACGACCCGCACCGGGGGGCGGCGCGCACCCCGGACCGGCCGGCGCGCCGCTTGCCTCGGTCTTGCGTTTCGCCGGCGGCTGCCTACTAATGTGTTGAATGGGCAGCCTGTTTCATAGGGACCGCGCCGGCCGGGCGGCACGCCTGACCGGGGCCGGAGACGGCCAACTCGCCGCCGTCGCGACCGCCGCCGCGAGGGCCGCGGGATGACGGCGCGGGTGGGCATGACCCTTCTGGACGGCGGCATCGTCGGCATCTCCGTGAACAACCCGCCGGCAAACGCGCTCGGCCCCGCCGTGCGGCAGGCCCTGTGGGACGCGCTGGAGACCGCCGAGGCAGATCCCGGCCTGCGGGTGGTCCTGATCGAGGCCGAGGGCCCCAACTTCTCCACCGGAACCGACGTCACCGAGGACGGCGCGGCGCCCGCGCCGCCCACCCTGTCCGAGCTGTGCGACCGGGTCGAGGCCTGCGCCAAGCCGGTGGTCGCGGTGCTGCAGGGCCGGGCGCTGGGCGAGGGGTTCGAACTGGCGCTGGCCGCGCATTACCGCCTGGCGCTGGAAGGCGCCCATGTCGGCCTGCCCGGGGTGACGCTGGGGCTGGTGCCCGGCGCGGGGGGCACGCAGCGCCTGCCGCGGCTGGCCGGCGGCGCCGCGGCGCTGGAGATCATGCTGGCGGGCCGGCCGGTTCCGGCGGCGGAGGCGCTGCGGCTGGGGCTGATCGACCGGGTGGCGC
>JBNGCX010000077.1:0-14085 GCA_049974865.1 Paracoccaceae bacterium | reverse complement strand
GCGCCCGGCGCCGGGCGCTGCCCACGTCCATCAGGAAGATGCGGGGGAAGCCTGTCTCGTAGCTGGTGTAGAGGATCCGGTCGCCGGTGGGCGAGAAGCGCGGCGCCAGCACGATCGAGGTCGCGTCGGTCAGGTACTGCACGTTGGCGCCGTCGTAATCCATGATCGCCAGGCGCTTCTGGCGCTGGTCCTTGGGCCCGGTCTCGGCGACGTAGACGACGCGGCTGTCGAAATAGCCGCCCTCGCCGGTGATCCGGCTGTAGACCTGGTCGGCCACCTTGTGCGCGACGCGGCGCCAGGCGCCGGTGGTGCCGCCGAACTGCAGACCGTCGCCCAGCGGCGCCTCGGAGAAGACGTCGAACAGGCGGAACTTCACCACCAGGCGGTCGCCGCTGACCGACACCGCGCCGGTGACCAGCGCCTGGGCGTTGATCGCCTTCCAGTCGGCATATTGGACGGGGCTGTCGAAACTGGTGATCTGGCTGATGAAGGCATCCCGGGGGACCTCGCGGAACAGGCCCGTGCCGGCGAGGTCGGAGGCGATCACCCGGCTGATCTCGCGGGCATATTGCTGGGCCTCGGCGCTTTCGGCCACGAAGTCCGGCGCGGCGAAGGGCAAGGGCTCGATCACGCCTTCGTCGATCACGATCCGGAGCGGTCCGGTCTGCGCCAGGGCTGGCAATGCGGGCAGCGCCAGCCCGAGGGCCAGCAGGAGGGTCATCAGTCGCGCAATCATTTGATCCTCATCTTCTCCGGGTTGAATGTCATTTCGATGTCACGCCAGTAATCGTATTTCTCGACCGGCAGGTCATAGCCCTGCGCCCCGCAGCGGATGATCGCCCGGCGCGCCGATTCGAAGGTCTGCGAGGCCGCGGTCTCGGGACCCCCACTGTAAGAGATCATGCGGATCGTCTCCATCCGCGGTTTTCCGTCCTCCTGCATGGACACAGCCACCACCACGGAGGTGCGCAGCGCCTCGGTCGACAGCGAGCCGACGTTCCAGCAGCGCGACACGGCCACGCGCAGCGCGTCCTTCTCGCCGCGGGTCATCGGCGGGCCCGAGGGCGCGGTGCCCACCCCGGTGGTCTCCTGCGCGCCGCCGGCCAGCGCCTCGGCCAGCGCGTCGGCGATGGCGTCGGGGGCGGGCGCCTCGGGCTCGGGCTCTGCCGGGGCGGCCGGCTCCTCCGGTGCGGGCTCGGCCACGCGCGCGGGGCGGTCGGGGCGCGCCCGCGGGCGGGCCGAGGCCAGCGGCGCGAGGGTCGCGTTCTCGCCCTCCTCGGCCTCGGTCACGATCTCGGTCGTGGCCTCCTCGGGCGCGGTGGCGGGCTCGGCCGGGGCCTCGGGCGCGGCATCGGGGCTGGGGGTGGCGCTTTCGGTCACCTCCTCGGCGATCTCGGCCTCGGGCGGCGGGGGCGCGGCGGGCGTGGGCGCCACGCGGGTGCTGGGCCGCGGCGGGGCGGGGTCGGTCACCAGCGCCGCGCCCGGCGTCTCGGCCGGCGGCGTGGGGGCGACGGGCGGGGCGTCGCTGACCTCGGCCTGCGGCGCGATCTCGGGCGGCTGTGGCACCGGGTCGGGTTCGGCCGGGGTCTCGGGCTCGGGTGCGGGGGCGATCTCGGGCGGGGTATCGGGCGCGGGCGCCGGGGCCGGCTCCTCCGGCTCGGGCGGGGTCGGAGTCGGCGCCTCGGTTTCGGCGCGCGGGGCCGAGGGCGGCGCGGTCAGGGCGGCGAATTCCTCGCCGCTCAGGATCGAGACCTGGGCCACCTCAAAGGGCTCGTCCTCGGGCATGGACAGCCACCCGCCGATCAGCGCCCAGCCGATCAGCAACAGGTGCAACAGCCCCGAGATATAGGTGCCGGTGTTCATACCGGGCCTCAGCCCCCCTGCCCGTCCAGCCGCGGGCCGCCCGGATCGGTCACCAGGCCGATATTGCGGAAGCCGGCGGCGTTCAGCGCGCCCATGACCTGCATGATCTCGGCATAGGGGATGGCGCCGTCGGCGCGCAGGTAAAGCTTGTCATCCACCCGCTCGGCGGCGATGGCCCGCAGCTTGGGGATCAGCTGGTCGCGGGGCGTCTCGGTCTTCTGGATCAGGATCAGCCCGTCGGCCGTCAGCGTGATGGTCAGCGGCTCTTCCTGCTCGGCGGGCAGCGCCTCGGCCGCCGTTTCCGGCAGCTCCACCGGCACGCCCACGGTCAGCAGCGGCGCGGCCACCATGAAGATGATCAGGAGCACCAGCATCACGTCCACGAAGGGGGTGACGTTGATCTCGGACATCACCGCGGCGCGCGACCGGCGCCGCCTGCGCCGCGTGCCGTCCTTGCGCTGAACCACCCCCGCGCCCATGGCTCAGGCGTCCAGCTGGCGCGACAGGATGGTCGAGAACTCGTCGGCGAAGGCCTCGTAGCCGCCGACGATGCGGTCGCTGTCGCCCGACAGCTTGTTGTAGAACACGACGGCCGGGATCGCGGCCAGCAGCCCCAGCGCGGTGGCCAGCAGCGCCTCGGCGATGCCCGGCGCCACCACGGCGAGGTTGGTGTTCTGCTGCAGCGCGATCTGCTGGAAGGCATGCATGATGCCCCAGACCGTGCCAAACAGGCCGATGAACGGCGCGGTCGAGCCCACGGTGGCCAGGAAGCCCAGCCCCTTGTTCAGGTCCTCCGCCTCCTTGGCGATGGCCACGTCCATCGAGCGGTCGATCCGCGGCGCGGCACCGGCAATCAGCGCACCGTCCTGCCGGTGGCTGCGTCGCCATTCCAGCATGCCGGCTGCAAAGATCCGCTCCGAGGCGCCGTCGGGCTCCGGCCCGATGGTCTCGAACAGCTCGTCCAGCGGCTCGCCCGACCAGAAGGCCTGGTCGAAAACCGAGGCCGCCTGCCGGGCGCGGCGGAAATTGATGTGCTTCTGGATGATGATCGCCCAGCTCCAGAACGAGGCCAGCAGCAGCAGGATCATCACGAGTTTGACGGTGAGAGTGGCGCGCGCGAAAAGGGCGAGCATGGAGAAGTCAATCTCCTGCGCCATGGCAAGGGTTTCGGTTTCCATACAGCCTGCTCGTTGTTGGGCCGGATTTCTCCGGCTCTGGTTAGCGGCAAAACTACTATGTTTCGCGGGCAAATGCTACCGCAACCACGTTTTTCGCAGGCAACCGCCTATCGCGCGGCCAGCGCCCGGCGGAACTCCGCCGGCAGACGCGTGGCACGCCCCTGCGGCCCCAGCGCCACAAGGGTCACCTCGGCCGTGAAAAGGGTTTCGTCGCCGCGCGTCACCCGCTGGTCCAGCACCACCCGGGCGGGGGTGACGGCCTTCAGCGCCGTCTCGACGATCAACTTATCGTCATAGCGGGCCGAAGACAGGTAATCGGCCACCACCCGCCGCACGGCGAAGACGACACCCTGCTCGGCCTTCAGCGCCGCCTGGTCCACCCCCAGGTCGCGCACCCATTCGCTGCGCCCGCGCTCGATGAATTTCAGGTAATTGGCGTAATAGACGATCCCGGCAAGATCGGTGTCCTCGTAATAGACACGGACGGGGAAGCGGTGGGTCATGGCATCTGTCCTGTTCGGGCCGCCAGACGCAGCGCGTGGCTGGGATCGCTGGCCGCGGCGGGCATGACCGGGTCATAGGCCGCCCGGATCACCGCGGCAATACCCGGGCGCAGCACGGTCACGCCGTCGGGGGTGCGCGCCAGCGGGCTGCGCTCGGCGAAGGCGCGGTCCGACCACAGCAGGATCACCTGCACCATCTGGCTCAGCGCCAGCGTCTCGGCCGGCATCCGGCTCAGTTCCTTGTCCATGCGGACGAAGGCGAAGGCCGCCTTGATGGCGCCCACCTCGTCGAAGCGGAAGAACCGGTACTGGTTGGCCCCCGCCGCCTGCAGCCGCGCCACCAGCGGGCGCAGGTCCGGCACCAGCTTGTCCAGGTTGGGCGTCTCCAGCAGTTCACCCCAGTCGCGGAAGAAGAAGACCATCAGGTTCGAGCCCAACTCGGGGTCGGTCTCGGCCATCTTGTGGCCGGCCAGCGCCACCACGGCCTCGCAGGCGCCCTTGACGATCTTCAGCGTCTCTTCCTCGACGCCGAAGACCACGGGCGCAATCGGCCGGGCCCAGCGCGCGAACAGATACTGACCATCGGCGCGGGTGAACAGCGCCTCGACCTCTTCGGGGCTCATGAGGTTCCCTTCTTCTTGGCCCAAATACTCCCGCCGGAGGCATAAAACCCTTCGTCCCCGGGGACAACCGCCCGGATCGGCGCACCCTACTTCCCGCTGAACAGATCCGCCTGCCCCGCAGGCTTGGGCATGGGCAGCCCCAGATGCGCCCAGGCCTTGGCGCCCAGCATCCGCCCGCGGGGCGTCCGTTGGATCAGGCCCTGCTGCAGGAGATACGGCTCGATCACCTCTTCCAGCGCGTCGCGGCTCTCGCTCAGCGCGGCCGAGAGGGTCTCGATCCCCACCGGCCCACCGGCATAGTTCTCGGCGATCATCAGCAGGTAGCGCCGGTCGGCCCCGTCCAGCCCCAAGTGATCCACCCCCAGACGGGTCAGCGCGTTGTCGGCGATGGCCTGCGTAATCCGCCCGTCGCCCTCGACCACAGCGAAATCCACCACCCGGCGCAGCAGCCGCCCGGCGATGCGCGGCGTGCCGCGGGCGCGCCTGGCGATCTCGCGGGCGCCCTCCGGCTCGGCGGGCACGCCCATCAGGCGCGCGCCGCGGGTGACGATCTCGTGCAATTCGTCCACGGTGTAGAACTCCAGCCGCGTCGGGATGCCGAAGCGGTCACGCAAGGGCGTGGTCAGCAGGCCCAGCCGCGTGGTGGCACCGACCAGCGTGAAGGGCTGCAACTCGATCCGCACGGTGCGGGCGGCGGGGCCCTCGCCGATCACGAGGTCCAGCTCGAAATCCTCCATCGCGGGGTAAAGCACCTCCTCCACCACAGGGTTCAGCCGGTGGATCTCGTCGATGAAGAGCACATCGCGCGCCTCGAGATTGGTCAGGATCGCCGCCAGGTCGCCTGCCTTGGCCAGCACGGGGCCGGAGGTCATGCGGAAATTCACGCCCAGCTCGCGCGCCATGATCTGCGCCAGCGTGGTCTTGCCCAGGCCGGGGGGGCCGTGGAAAAGGGCGTGGTCCATCGCCTCGCCACGCCGCCGCGCGCTTTCGATGAAGACCTTGAGGTTGGCGCGTGCCTCGGCCTGGCCGATGAACTCGTCCAGCGCCTGCGGGCGCAGGGCGCGGTCGGCGTCCTCGGGCTGGCGGTCGGGGCGCAGGGTCGGGTCGGGGCCGGTCATCGCTTATCCTTTCGGCGCCAGCAGGCGCAGCGCGGCGCGGATCAGGGCGGCCGTGTCGGCCTCGGGGTCGGCCCCCGCGGCCTCGGCCACCGCCGCCGCCGCCTCGCCCGGAGCATAGCCCAGGTTGCCCAGCGCCGACAGCGCCTCGGACTGGGCCGAGGCCGAGGACGCGGGTCTGGCGACCGGCGCTGGCGCCGCGGCCGGAGCCTCGATCACCTCGGCCGGGGTCTCTCCCATCGCGGCCTGCATGGTGCCGCCCATGGCCATCACCGAGGGCGCCTTGTCCTTCAATTCGTTGACCACGCGCTGCGCCAGTTTCGGGCCCACGCCCGGCGCCGCCTTGACCGACGCCGCGTCGCCCAGAGCGATGGCGCGGCCCACGCCCTCGGCCCCCAGCGTGCCGAGGATCGCCATCGAGGCCTTGGCCCCCACCCCCTGGACGGAGGTCAGCAGCCGGTGCCATTCCTTCTCCAGCAGCGTGGGGAAGCCGTAGAGTTGCAGCAGGTCCTCGCGCACCACGAGATCGGTATAAAGCGCCGCCGGCTCGCCCGGACCGGGCAGAGTGGCCAAGGTGCGCTCGGAGACGTAGACGATGTAGCCAACGCCGCGCACGTCGATCAGCACGTGGTCGGTGCCGCGATAGTCGATCCGCCCCGCGATCTTGCCGATCATTGCGCCGCCCTCGCCACCGCGGCCTCGAACCGCCCCGCCGCCTGCGCGTGATGCGCGTGGCAAAGGGCGATGGCCAGCGCGTCGGCCGCGTCCGCCCCCGCGATCTCGACGCCCGGCAGTTGCAGCCGCACCATGTGGTCGATCTGTTTCTTGTCCGCGTGCCCCACGCCGACCACGGTCTTCTTAACCGCGTTGGGGGCGTATTCGCCCACGCTCAGCCCCGCCTGCGCCGGCACCAGCAGCGCGATCGCCCGCGCCTGGCCCAGCTTCAGCGTGCCCGCGCCGTCCTTGTTGACGAAGGTCTGCTCCACCGCGGCCGTGTCGGGGGCGTAGCGCGCCACGATCTCGCTGAGCTGTTCATGCAGGCTGAGCAGACGCCCGGCCAGCTCGCCGGTGCGGGAGGTGCAGATGCCGTTGGCCACATGGCTGATTCGCGCCCCCTGCGCGTCGATAATGCCCCAGCCCATGTTGCGCAGGCCCGGATCGACCCCCAATACCCGCATGCTCGCCCCGTTTTTCGTGTCTTTTGTGACGCAGTAGCACGAAAAGCGAACATCGGCCAGCCTCAATGCCACGGCGGGCAGGCGGCGGCGCGGCCGGAACGGCCGTCGAAATCGTCCCGTTCGCGACACGCGGCGGACTGAAAACGACACGCGGACGTGTGGAAATTTTCAAGTTGTAACAGAGTGTTACACATCTCGCGCGTCATGCAGAAATCGCATGAATGCCATGCAAAAATCACTCATTGCACCGCGCCATCGCCGCTCCTAATTGCGGTTGGACACGGGGCAAACATGCCGCGGCAAAGCTAAGCAAGGGAACGACTCAAATGGCTGTTATTGAAACCACCCGCTCGCAAGTCGACGGCCGCCTGTTCGGGGGTCGTTTCGCAAAACTCATCGTGTCGGCCATCGGCACCGTTGCGGCCTGGAACGACGGGCGCGTCACGCGCAAGGCGCTATCGAAACTGACCGACCGCGAACTGTATGACATCGGCCTCATCCGCGGCGATATCGACCATATCGCGAAATAATCCATCCCGGGTGCCTCGCGCCTTCGCCCGCCATGATCAAAGCTCCGCCAGCACTGCCGGGCGGAGCTTTTTCTTTGTCGAACCGTGCGGCGGGATCAGACCGGCGAGCGGAGCAGCTCCCGCATCTGCTGGGCCAGCCAGACGGTCATCGGGTCCATCTGCATGGCCCAGGCGCCCGCGGCCTCCATCTGCGATCCCGCGCGCAGCCGATCGACCCGGTCCTGATAATCGGCGGGGCCGATCTCCAGCAGAAGCGCCGCCTTCAGTGCCATGAAGACCGCCACCAGCAACAGCGCCGGGCGCAGCAGCGACATGCGGCGCGTGCGCGCCCTGTGGGGAACCCCGCCAAAGGTATCCACCGTCGCGAATGCCTTTCCCCGGTGACGGTTCCGCGTCACGCGGCGAAGGCGATCTTGGAACTCTTCCATCTGCGCGTCTGCCATGGGTTTTCTCCCGACGCCCCCATGAAGGCAGGAATAAGGTAAAAACCCGGCAGAATTGAGGCGCGTCAGGCTGATTTCCGGAGACAAAGAGTCGTCCAGTCCCCGATTTCCTCGCGGCTGCGAACAGTGAAGCCGTTTTCCGCGTAAGCGGCCACCACCTCGTCGGCCTGCGGGTTCAGGATGCCGGACAGGATCGCGTGGCCGCCCTGCGCCACATGCGCGGCCATGTCGGGCGCAAGCGCCACCAGCGGCCCTTTCAGAATATTGGCGAAAACCAGGTCGAAGGGCGCCGCCGCCTCCAGGTCGGGATGGTCGAACCCCGCCGCCTCGAGGCAGCGGACCCGCCCCTGCAGGCCGTTGGCGGCGACATTGGCCTCGGCCACCTCGACCGCCACGGCGTCGATGTCGCTGGCCAGCACCGGGTTCGGCCAGATCGCCGCGGCGGCCATGGCGAGGACAGCCGTACCGCAGCCGATATCGGCGACGTTCTCGCAGGCCACGCCCTCTTCGGCCAGCCGGTCGAGCGCGCGCAGGCAGCCCAGCGTGGTGCCGTGATGCCCGGTGCCGAAGGCCATCGCCGCCTCGATCAGCAGCGCCACCTTGCCCTCGGGCACCTTGTCGGCGTCGTGGCTGCCAAAGACGAAGAACCGCCCGGCCTCGACCGGGGCCAGCTCGCGCTTGACCTTCGCCACCCAGTCCACCTCGGGCAGTTCCGAGACCACGAAATCCTTCGCCCCGTGCATCAATGCCAGCAGCGCCAGCCCCGCCTCGTCCGGCGCCTCGGTGAAATAGCCGCCGACCTCCCACAGGCCCGAGCCGTCCTCGATCTCGAAAACACCCACGCCGGTCGGCTCGGGCGTCAGCCGTTCCATCGCCTCGCCCAGGGCTTCGGCGGCGGCTTTGCCGGTGAGGGTGGTCAGGGCGGTGAAGGTGGGCATGGCTGTCTCCGTCAGGGTTTCGCCAATGCGCCTAGGCCCCCGCGGGCGCGGGGTCAAGCGCGGCCAGCGCCTGCGCGGTCAGCCGGTCCGGCGGCTCGGCGGCATCCAGCCGGATCACCGGGCAGTCCAGCCCGGCCAGCCACGCCTCGTGCAGGTGGCGGGAACGGCCGGTGAAGACCGGGTCGTCATAGCTCATCGCCCAGTCGAGGAAGCTGCGGAATGCCTCGGCCCGGTGGCCGCCCGGCTCGATCGCCTTGCCGAAGCGGCGGCGCTCGCGCCGGCGCAGGCGGGCCAGCCGCATCCCCGCGGGCATGGTCAGGAAGATCACATGGGTCAGCCGCGGCACGATCGCGTCGCCCCAGCCGATGCAGGACCCCGATAGGATCCAGTCCGAACGCGGCAGGAACATCTCTTCCATCAGCGCCAGCCGCTCGCGGATCGGGCGCTTGTCGGCGAAGGGCGGGTCGGAGGGGCGCCAGTAGAAATCGTCGACGTCGAAGGCCTGGCTGCCCAGGTGGTCCGCCAGCGCCCGCGCCAGCGTCGAGCAGCCCGTGCCGCTGGCGCCGAGGATATGCAGCCGGTGCCCGCTCACGCCCCGGTGCCGATGGGGCAGCTCACTCCGGTGCCGGCCAGCCCGCAATAGCCGCCGGGGTTCTTGGCGAGATACTGCTGGTGGTAATCCTCGGCGAAGTAGAAGTCGGGGGCCGGCGCGATCTCGGTGGTGATGGCGCCCAGACCGGACGCGCTCAGCCGTTCCTGGAAGGCCGCGCGGCTCGCCTCCGCCGCCGCGGCCTGCGCCTCGGAATAGGTGTAGATGGCCGAGCGGTACTGCGTGCCCCGGTCGTTGCCCTGGCGCATGCCCTGCGTGGGGTCGTGCCCCTCCCAGAACAGCTTCAGCAGCGCCTCGTAGGAGATCGCCGCGGGATCGAAGATCACCCGCACCACCTCGGCATGGCCGGTCTCGCCGGTGCAGACCTCTTCATAGGTGGGGTTGGGGGTGTGGCCGCCGGCATAGCCCGCCATGCTCAGCCAGACGCCGGGGGTCTGCCAGAACAGCCGCTCGACGCCCCAGAAACAGCCCATGCCGAACATCGCCTCCTGCATGCCCTCGGGCAGCTCCGCCTTCAGCGGGCGGCCGAAGACGTAATGCCGCTCGGCGGTGGGGATGGGCGCCGGGCGGCCCGGCAGGGCCTCTTCGGCGGTGGGCGTCCGGGTCTTCTTCTGCGGGAACGGGAACATCGAAACCTCCAACCGTTCGGACGGGTGCGCCTCAGGCCACGATGAACGAGCCGAGGGCGAAAAAGATGGCCAGGATCGAGGCCAGGAAGGTCCAGACCCGCATGGCCAGGGTGCTCTTGCGGGTCAGGGCCAGCACCACCAGCGCGATCAGCGCCGAGGGCAGGAGCGCCACGCCGCAGAAGGGGATCGTGTAGCCGACGATGAAGCCCAGGTCCGGCAACGGGTCGAGCGGCAGCTGCCCGGACAGGAAGCCGATGGCCACCGTCCACAGGGCCGTGCCCGCGAAAAGGTAGGCGATCCAGCTTCGAACCGTCATTGACCTCTGTCCCCTTGTTCCGGCCCCACGCGCGGGCCGGCGTCCCCTGGTTATTGTCTTACCTGCCACATAGCGGCGCAATGCGAAATGGCTAGCCGGGCTGAACCGCGCGAAATTTGGCCCATACGGTTTCGTTTCCCGGTTCGGGATGGCGCGGGATCATCAGCGCCAGGCACAGCGACAGCGCCGCCATCCCCGCCGCCAGCGCGAAAACCCCGCCCGGGCTGGTGACCCAAAGATAGCCCAACAGCGCCGGCAGGAACACCGCCGCGATATGGTTGATGGTGAAGGCGACGGCTGCGGTGGGGGCGATGTCGCCGGGATCGGCGATCTTCTGGAAATAGGTCTTCAGCGCGAAGGCCAGCGCGAAGAACAGGTGGTCGATCACGTAAAGCGTTGCGGCCAACACCACGCCCCAGCCGAAATAGTAGATCCCGCCATAGGACAGGAACACGACGATCAGCCCCACGTATTCGAAGGCCAGCGCCCGGCGCTCGCCCCATTTCGCCACCGCCCGCCCCATCAGCGGCGCGAAGGCCATATTCGCCACGAAATTGATCAGCAGCAGCGCGGTGACCTCGTGAACCTCGAAGCCGAAGCGCTCGACCATCATGAAGGCGGCGAAAACGACGAAGATCTGCCGCCGCGCCCCCGACATGAACTGAAGCGCGTAGTAGAGCCAGTAGCGTCGGCGCAGGATGAATTTCTTCACCTGCGGGTTGGGCGCCTCGAACTGCGGATAGGCCAGCAGGCAGAACAGCGCCACCGCGGCGGTGATCCCGCCCGAGACCAGGTAGACGAAATTGTACGAAAGCTCGAAGGTCTTCCAGCCGACGACCAGCAGCCCGTAGGCCACCAGCGAAGCGGCCGAGCCGGTGGCCACCAGCCAGCCCAGCACCTGCGGCGCGCGTTCCTTCTCCAGCCATTGCAGCTGCAGCGACTGGTTCACGGTCTCGTAGTAATGGAACCCGATGGAGCTGATCATGGTCACGGTCAGCAACCCGCCCAGCGTCGGGAACCACGCGGTCACCGCCGTCGCCGCCCCCAGCATCAGCAAGGCCACCGCGCCCAGCACCTGCTCGCGGATGAACAGGATAAGCGCGATCACCCCCACCGCCAGGAAGCCGGGGATCTCGCGCACCGTGTGCAGCCAGCCGATCTCGACCCCGGTGAATCCCGCCGCCTCGATCACGAAATTGTTCAGCAGCGCCGACCATGTGGCAAAGGCCACGGGCATGGCGGCCGCCATCAGGAACAGGAGGCTGACGGGGCGGCGCCAGAAGGGCTGCGCCTGGGCCTCGGCCAGGGGGAGGGTGCGCGTAGGGTTCTGCATGGCAAAGCCATAGCCCCGCCCGTCCCGGTTGACGAGGGCAAAAACGCGCCTCACCCGGCGGCGGGCGAGAACCGGTATTGCACCTCGGCGAAACGGTCGGAGGGGAAGCCGTAGGCAAAGCTCAGCCCCGCGGCCCCGGCCAGCACGGAATGCTCGGAATCCGGCGGCAGGTAGACCGCCACGCCGGGGGCGATGCGGTGAGGTTGCCCCTCGACGGTCACCGTGCCCTCGCCGCTCAGGCCGAAATAGAACTCCGCATGGGTATGGCGATGGGCCAGCAGCGTGCCCAACGGGCCGAACTCGGCCACGCCCAGCACCATCCTGCTGGACGGCGTGCGGTCGCCGCAGATCAGCGTGCGCCACCTGACGGTGCCGAAGGCCGGGTCGGTGCCGCCCTCCTGTTCGAGCTGCGACATATCGACCGCGAAAGCCTGTTCCCGACGCCGGGAGAGGTTGTGCATTTCCATGGCGTGAACCCCTGCAAAAACACGCGTTTCCGCCCCGGATACGCCCCCGCGCCGGGCGGATCGCGCGCATTCGCGACAGCGGCAGGGTCGCTTTTGCGCCGCCTGATCTGAATCAAGGCAAATTGAGCGCAGTTGATGCAGACAGAACGGCAACCTGACGAGAGTCTGAGAGAGGCGCGAATGGACATTCTGGGAATCGTGGAACGCATCGGCGAACAGCCCACAGCAGCGGTGTTCGGCCTGATCACCGGCGTCATCTTCGGGGTGGCGGCGCAGCGCTCGGCCTTCTGCCTGCGCGCGGCCACCGTGGAATTCGCCCGGGGCAGCCTGGGCCGGTCGGTCGCGGTGTGGCTGCTGACCTGGTCGACGGCGCTGGTCTGGGTCCAGGGGGCCGAGATGTTCGGCCTGATGCGCTCGCAGGATGCCCGGATGATGGCTGTGGCGGGCTCGTGGTCGGGCGCGATCATCGGCGGGCTGATGTTCGGCGCGGGCATGGTTCTGGCGCGCGGATGCTCGGGGCGGCTTTTGGTGCTGGCCTCCACGGGCAACCTGCGCTCGGTCGTGTCGGGGCTGATCTTCGCGGTGGTCGCGCAAATGAGCCTTAAGGGCATCCTGTCGCCGCTGCGCGACTGGCTGGCCGGGCTGTGGGTCACGCCGGGCGGCAAGAACGTGCACCTGGTCTCGGCGCTGCGCCTGCCCGAAAGCAGCGGGCTGGTGATCGGCCTGCTGGCGGCAGCGGTGGCGCTGTGGCTGTCGCACAGGAACCGGATCGGGATGCGCACCTGGATCTTTGGCGCCGGAGTGGGCTTCGCGGTCGCGGTGGGCTGGGTGCTGACCTACAACCTGGCCCAGGTCAGCTTCGAGCCGATGCAGGTCGAAAGCGCCACCTTCTCCGGCCCCTCGGCGCATACGCTGATGTTCTTCCTCGACCGCAACGCGATCCTGGAATTCGATGTCGGGCTGGTGCCGGGCGTGGTGATCGGCGCCTTCCTCGCCGCGGCCCTTGCGGGCGAGCTGAAATTCCAGGGCTTCGAGGGCGAGATCCACATGCGCAAGGCCATGATCGGCGCGGCGCTGATGGGCTTCGGCGCGATGCTGGCGGGCGGCTGTGCCATCGGCAACGGCGTCACCGGCGGCTCGATCTTCGCCGGCACCGCCTGGGTGGCGTTGTTCTGCATGTGGATTGGCGCGATCATCACCGATTTCGTGGTCGACCAGCCGGGCCTGCGCGCGACCGCGTGAGGAATCTTCGGAGCGCGTGGGATTATTCCCCGCTCTCCTGCGTCTGTCATGGTGTCGGTCGGCAAGGCCGGCACCATTTCAGTCTCAGGGAGCCCCCCATGAACCTCAAGTCCACACTCACCGTTGCCCTGGCCGCCGCGGCGCTGGGCAGCGCCGCCTTCGCCGCCGATGCCATCCAGACCGGCGACAGCGCCAAGGGCGCGATCCTGACCGACGCCGCCGGCATGTCGCTTTACACCTTCGACAAGGACACGGCCTCGGCCTCCAATTGCTACGACGCCTGCGCGGTCAACTGGCCGCCGCTGCTGGCCGACGACATGGCGGCGGCGCAAGGCGATTACGGCGTGATCGAGCGCACCGACGGCACGAAGCAATGGACCTACAAGGGCCAGCCGCTCTACACTTGGGTCAAGGACGCCAAGCCCGGCGACATCACCGGGGACGGCGTCAAGGGCGTCTGGCACCTGGCCCGCCCGTGATCCGCGTGCAAAGCTGACGCCATGACCATCCTGGACGAGATCGAGGCCCAGATCCCCGCGCTGCGCCGCTACGCCCACGCGCTGATGCGCGATCCGGAGGCGGGCGACGATCTTGTCCAGGATTGCCTGGAGCGCGCCGTGGCGCACCACCGCGCGCGGCGGCCCGACGGCTCGCTCCGGGCCTGGCTGTTCTCGATCCTGATCAACCGCCACCGCGACCTGATGCGCCGCGCGCCGCGGCCCGGCCACCTGGTGGCGGTCGAGGACCTGTCGGTGGAGCCTTCGCGCCCGCCGGGGCAGGACGACCACATGGCGCTGCGCGAGACCGAGGCCGCCATCGCCCGCCTGCCGGACGACCAGCGCCGCGCGCTGCTGCTGGTGGTGCTGGAGGGCGCCAGTTTCGCCGAGGCGGCCGCCGCGCTGGATATTCCGATGGGCACGCTTATGTCCCGCCTTGCCCGCGCCCGCGAAGCGCTGCGCGGCATGACCGGGCGCGAGCGCCCGAACCGCCCCGCCCCTGTCCGCCATCCCGCCGAGAGACCCGACAGATGACCCAGCCGCAACCGCCCCTGAGCGACGAAGAGCTGCTCGCCTATCTCCACGACGCCCTGCCGCCCAAGGCGCGCGAGCACCTGTTC
>JBNGCX010000076.1:0-14265 GCA_049974865.1 Paracoccaceae bacterium | reverse complement strand
GCGCTGGATTTGCGCGCCCGCGTGCCGGTGCGGATCACCCGGCCGTCGGCCAGCACCGCCTCCAGCGCCAGCACGTTGTCGCGCATGGTGCCGTAGCGCACGGCGGTGGTGCCGGAGGCGCGCGTCGCCGCCATGCCGCCCAGCGTGGCGTTGGCGCCGGGATCGACCGGGAAGAACAGGCCGGTGCCGTGCAACGCGTCATTCAGCGCTTCGCGGGTGATGCCGGGCTGGACGACCACATCCATGTCCTCGGCATTGACCTGCAGCACCTTGTCCATCTGCGTCATGTCCAGGCTGACGCCGCCTTTGACGGGCAGGTGGTGCCCCTCCAGCGCGGTGCCGGCGCCAAAGGCGGTGACCGGGCAGTCGTGTTCCGCGCAGAGGCGGACGATCTCGGCCACCTCTGCCGTGCTGGCCGGGAAGGCCACCGCATCGGGCGGGGCCGGGGGGAAATAGGTCTCGTTCACCCCGTGGCTTTCGCGCAGCGCGGTCGAGGTGCTCAGCCGGTCGCCCAGCAGGGGGCGAAGGGCGTCGATGGCCGAGGAGATGCTCATTTGCCCCACCTCAGGACCACCGGGTCGAGCGGGCGCAGCAGCTCGATCAGCGCGGCGCGCGTCTGCGGGTGCAGCGGCGCGATGGGATGGCGGCAGAACTCGGACCCGATGACGCCGCCCTCGACCATCGCCGCCTTGGCCGCGCGGAAGCCGCATTGCCGGTTCTCGTGGTTGACCGCGGGCAGCACGCGGGCATAGGCGGCCAGCGCCGCGTCGCGCTCGCCCGCCGCGTGGTGGCGCAGCACCGGCGCGATCTGGTCGGGGATCATGGCCGAGGTCATGCTGCCCGTGGCCCCGGCATCGAGATCGGCCATCAGGGTGATCGCCTCTTCGCCGTCGAAGGGGCCCTCGATCGCGTCGCCGCCCTCGGCGATCAGCGCGCGCAGCTTGGCCGCGGCCTGGGGGCATTCGATCTTGAACAGCTTCACCATCTCGATCTCGCGCGCCATGCGCACCAGCAGAGGCACCGGCAGGTCGACGCCCGACAGCGGCGCGTCCTGCACCATGATCGGGAGGCCCACCTCGCCCACGCGGGCGAATTGCTCATAGGTCTGTTCGGCCGTGCCCTTCAGCAGCGCGCCGTGATAGGGCGGCATCATCATCACCATGGCCGCGCCCAGCTCTTTGGCCTGGGCCGCGCGGGCCACCGTGATGGGGGTGGCGAAATGGCTGATGGTCACGATCACCGGCACCCGGCCCGCCACATGCTCCAGCGACAGCCGGGTCAGCGTGTCGCGCTCATCGTCCGAGATCAGGAACTGCTCGGAGAAATTGGCCAGGATGCAGATCCCGTCCACGCCCTGGTCGATCATGCAGTCGAGCACGCGGCGCATGCCGTCGAGGTCGAGCGTGCCGCCATCGTTGAAGGGGGTGGGGGCGACCGGCCAGATGCCGGAATAGGGACGGGTGGTCATGATTGTCCTCTCATTTCGAAATGCGGCGCGCGGTCGTGAAGGCGCGGTCGAGATCGGGGCTCAGTTCCAGCCCCAGGCCGGGGCCGGGGGGCACGGTGATCATGCCGTCCTTCACCTGCGGAAGGGCGGTGACGAGGTCGCGATACCAGGTGTTGTAGAAGGCGCGCACGCTTTCCTGGATCAGCGCGTTGGGTGCGTTGAGCGACAGGTGGGTCGAGGCCGCCAGCACCACCGGCCCGGTGCAGTCGTGCGGGGCCACGGGCAGCTTGTGCGCCTCGGCCATGGCGGCGATCTTGCGCGCCGCACTCAGGCCCCCGCACCAGCTGAGGTCGAGCATCACCACGCCCGCCACGCCGGTCTCCAGCAGGTCGCGGAAGGCGCCGATGCCGCCCAGCGTCTCGGACGCGCAGATCGGCGCGGGCGAGGCCGCGGCATAGCGTTTGAGCAGCGACAGGCTGTCCATGCGGATCGGGTCTTCGTGCCAATAGGTGCCATAGGGGGTCAGCGCGCGGGCGATCTTGATCGCGGGCAGCAGCTGCCACATGGAATGGAACTCGACCATGATGTCCATTTGGTCGCCCACCGCGGCGCGGATCTTCTCGAACGGCTCCAGCGCCGCGCGCAGGTCGGCGGCCGAGATATCGGCGCCGTTGGTCTTTTCGGCCGCGGCGTCGAAGGGCCAGATCTTCATCGCGGTGATGCCGTCTTCCAGCAGCGACAGCGCCAGCTCGTCGGCGCAGTGCAGAAAGCCGTTCAGATCGTCATAGGCCCCGCCCGCCGCCAGCCCGTAATTTCCAGTCTGCTGGCCCGCGCTGTTTTTGACATATTCGGTGCCGGCGCAGGTGTTGTAGGTGCGGATCGCGTCGCGCGTGAACCCGCCCAGAAGCTGCGCCACCGGCTGGCCGGTGACCTTGCCGAACAGGTCCCACAGGGCGATGTCGAAGGCCGAGTTGCCGCGTGTCTCGGCCCCGGATGAGCGAAATCCGAGATAGCCCTCGGCCTTGCGCGCCAGGTGCTCGATGCGCAGCGGGTCCTCGCCCAGCACCAGCGGGGCCAGCGCCTCGTGCACATGCGCCTCGGCGCTGGCGGCGCCCCAGAAGGTTTCGCCCAGGCCCGTCACGCCTTCGTCGGTATGAACCTGCAGCCACAACAGGTTGGGACGTTCGGCGATGCGGATGGTTTCCAGCGCGGTAATCTTCACGGGGTTTCTCCGTTGAAACCGGACAGCAGGGCCAGGGCGACCACGGCCAGCATGGACAGCGCCATGATGACGTTGATGCGGAACTGGTGATGCGCGGCCAGCTCCAGCCGTTTCAGCGCCACACCCGCGTAGAGCCAGGCGAGGTGGATTGGGATCCAGATCGCGTTCAGGATCAACAGCTTCACCGCCGTCTCCACCGCCAGGCTGTCGGGGTAGAAGGCGAAGCCGGTGAAGAGCGTGGTGTTCACCGCATAGGCCTTGGGGTTGATCAGTTGCAGCAGGATGCCGGCGGTGGCGCCGGGGGCGGTCTTGGCCTCGATGAAGGCAATCCTGGAGCCGGCGAAGGCGATGCGCCCGGCCAGATACAGCAGGTAGGCGGCCGAGGCGACCAGCAGCACGGTGCGCACCGCGGGGATGCCCAGCACGATTGCCGCCAGCCCCGAGATCACCGCCAGCGACACCAGGTTGGTGCCGATGAACAGCCCCAGCACATAGCGCAGCCCGAAGCGGAAGCCGTAGGCCGACCCCACCCCGGCGGTGGACAGCACCCCCGGCCCGGGGGTGATGATCAGCAAAAAGACGGCGGCCGCGAAACTCAGCATCCCTGGTCCCCGGTCATGCGGCGAAGTCGAGCTGCACCTTCATGGCGCGGCTCTTGTCGGCGGCGGTTTCGAAGGCGGCCTGATAGTCGTCCAGCGCGAAGGTCTGGGTCAGCAGCGGCGTCACGTCGATCAGTCCCTGCGCCATCATGCGCACGGCGGTGGCGAATTCCTCGTGAAAGCGGAAGGCGCCGCGCAGTTCCAGCTCCTTGGCGGTGACCTGCATCATGGGGACGCTCATGTCGCCCGACAGGCCAAGCTGCACGATCACCCCGCGCGGGCGCAGCGCCGCGATGCCGGCGGCCAGCGCCGAGGGCGCGCCGGAGCATTCGAACTGCACGTCGAAGCTGCCCTTGTCGGCAGCGTAGGGGGCCAGCGCCTCGGGGTCTTCGGCGGCGTTCAGGGCCAGGTCGGCGCCCAGCCTGCGGGCGAAGTCCAGCGCCGCCCCGGCGATGTCGGTCACCACGATCTCGGCCGCGCCGGCGCGCCGGGCCGACAGGATCGCCAGCGCCCCGATCGGCCCGCAGCCGGTGATCAGCACCCGCTTGCCCAGCATCTCGCCCGCGCGCCGGGTGGCGTGCAGGCAGACCGACAGCGGCTCGGCCATCGCGGCCTCGGCGGGGCTGAGCCCGCCCGCGGGCACGCATTGCGCGGCCTTGGCCACCAGTTCCTGCCGGAAGGCGCCCTGGATATGCGGGAAGGGCATGGCCGAGCCGTAGAAGCGCATGTTCAGGCAATGGTTCGGCAGCCCCTCGCGGCAATAGCGGCAGGCGCCGCAGGGGCGGGAGGGGGAAACCGCCACCAGGTCGCCCTCCGCCAGCCCGTCCACCTCGGCGCCGGTTTCCACCACATGGCCCGAGACCTCGTGGCCCAGGATCATCGGTTCGCGCAGGCGCACGGTGCCGAAACCGCCGTGGTTCCAGTAATGCAGGTCCGAGCCGCAGATGCCGCCGCGGCTTAGACGCAGGCGCACCTCGTCGGCCCCGAGGTTTTCCCGCGGGACCTCGGTCAGGCGCAGGTCCCTGGCGGCGTGAATATAGAGGGCTTTCATTCCGGCCTTCCCTTGGTTTTCCTGTCCCGGCGGCGGCGCCAGGGCCCGGGACGGGTTGCACAGGCTGCGAAATGGTATACCATTTTGGCGGAGCATCAAGATGCTCATCGGAGAATCCGCCGGGATGCGCGCCCGGCCGTGCCGTCAAGGGGGGTAAGTCGTTGCCGGTGAACAGGAAAACATTGGAGATGTTCGATCTGACCGGATCGACGGCGCTGGTCACGGGCTCTTCCATGGGCATCGGCAACGCGCTGGCGCGCGGGTTGGCCGAGGCCGGGGCGCATGTCGTGCTCAACGGCCGCGATCCCGAGCGGCTGTCGGCGGCAGCGCATGGCCTGCGCGACGAAGGGCACAGCGTCCACGAACTGCCTTTCGATGCCTGCGAGGCCGAGGCCGCGGCCGAGGCCATCAACCGCTTCGAGGCCGAGCTGGGGCCGATCGACATCCTGGTGAACAACGCCGGCATGCAGCACCGCGCGCCGCTTGAGGATTTCCCCATCGCCGATTTCGACCGGCTGATGCGCACCAATGTCTCGTCGGTCTTTTACGTGGGCCAGGCGGTGGCGCGGCACATGATCCCGCGCGGCAGGGGCAAGATCATCAACATCGCCTCGGTGCAGTCGCAGCTCGCCCGCCCGGGCATCGCGCCCTACACCGCCTCCAAGGGGGCGGTGGCCAACCTGACCAAGGGCATGGCCACCGACTGGGCGAAGCACGGGCTGCAGATCAACGCCATCGCGCCGGGCTATTTCGACACGCCGCTCAACGCCGCACTGGTCGCCGACCCCGAGTTCTGCGCCTGGCTGGAAAAACGCACCCCCGCCGGGCGCTGGGGCCGGGTCGAGGAACTGGTGGGCGCCTGCGTCTTCCTGGCCTCGGCGGCGTCGAGCTTCGTCAACGGGCACACCCTTTACGTGGATGGCGGGATCACCGCCAGCCTCTGAAACCACTCTGCAAAGACACGGGAGAGAACATGACAGACGCATCCAGAAAGCCGGTGATCGGGTTCATCGGCGTGGGCTTCATGGGCCACGGCATGGCCAAGAACATCCTTGAGGGCGGCTATGAACTGATGGTCAAGGGCCACCGCAACCGCCAGCCGGTGGACGACCTGGTCGGCCGCGGCGCGCGCGAGGCGGCCAGCCCCAAGGAAATGGCCGAGGCCTGCGACATCATCCATATCTGCCTGTCCAACAGCCCGCAGGTCGAAGGCGTGATCCGGGGCGAGGACGGGATCCTGGCCTCGGGCAAGGCGGGGCTGATCGTGATCGACGCCACGACCGCCGACCCGACCTCGACCGCCGCGCTGGCCGCCGAGATGGAGGCCGCGGGCATGACCCTGGTCGACGCGCCGCTGGGCCGCACCCCCAAGGAGGCCGAGGAGGGCACGCTGGACGCGATGGTCGGCTGCTCGGACGAGACCTTCGAGACCGTGCGCCCGGTGATCGAATGCTGGGCGGGCACCATCAACCACGTGGGCCCCGTGGGCAGCGGCCACCGGATGAAGCTGATCATGAACTTCCTGTCGATGGGCTATGCCGCGCTCTACTCCGAGGCGGTGGTGCTGGCCGCCAAGTCCGGCCTGTCGCCGCAGACCGTGAACGAGGTGATCGGGGCGAGCCGCCTGTCGAACGGCTTTTTCGAGACCTTCATGCGCTACGCCGTGGGCCGCGACCGCGACGCGCACAAGTTCTCCATCGCCAATGCCAGCAAGGATGTGCGCTATGCCGCCAACATGGCCAGCGACGCCGGCGTGGTGAACATCCTGGGCGCGGCGATCAAGCATTACTTCACCCATGCCGAGGCGATCGGGAAGGGCGGCGATTACGTGCCGATGCTGTCGGATCACATCGCCGCGCTGAACGGGATGGATCTCGCCGCCGAGGTGGAAAAGGGCAAGTGACCGCGTGGGGGCCTCGGCCCCCGCGCCTGTCGCGCCGCAGGGGCGGGCGGCCAGATGCTGACACAGGACCAGAAGGATTTTTACGACCGCAACGGCTATCTCATGGTCGAGAACGCCGTGAGTGACGCGCAATTGGCCGAACTGCGACGCATCACCTACGACTATATCGAGAAGTCGCGCGCGGTGGTCGAAAGCAACGATGTCTATGACCTCGACGAGGGTCACGGCGCCGAGACCCCGCGCCTCACGCGGATCAAGCTGCCGCACAAGCAGCACCCCTATTTCTGGGAGCTTCTGCGCAATTCCGGCCTGACCGAGGTGCTGACCGACCTGCTGGGCCCGGACACGATGATCCAGACCAGCAAGCTGAACACCAAGGCGCCCGGCGGTGGCGCGGCGGTGGAATGGCACCAGGACTGGGCCTTCTACCCGCATACCAACGACTCGATGCTGGCCTTCGGCCTGATGCTCGAGGACGTGACCGAGGAGAACGGCCCGCTGATGGTCATCCCCGGCACCCACAAGGGACCGATCCTCAGCCACATGGCCAACGGCGTTTTCTGCGGCGCGGTCGACCCCGACGACCCGCTGTTCGAGAAGGACAAGGCGGTCATGCTGACCGGCAAGGCGGGTAGCATGACGGTGCACCATGCCCGCGTGCTGCACGGCTCGGCCCCCAATACCAGCGACCGGGCGCGGCTGATCCTGTTCTACGAATGCCACGCCGCCGATGCCTGGCCGCTGCTGGGGGCGGGCTCCTACATCCATTCGCTGGGGCAGCGCAGGCTGTGGGACGACCTGCAGGACCGGCTGGTCACCGGGCAGCTTTGCCTGACTCCGCGGCTGGAGAAGGTGCCGGTGACGATCCCGCTGCCGCCGGCGCCGGACGCCAGTTCGATCTTCAAGTCGCAGAAGACCGGCGGCGCGAAAAGCGCCTTCGCGAAAGCCTAGCCCAGCAGGAATTGCGCGGCGTAGAGCGTGGCCATGCCCGCCGCGATGGCGCCGATCACGTTGAACCGGATGCCGACGGCAAAGGCCGCCCCCGCCGCGAGTAGCCGCGCGGGGTCGGTCTCGCCCCCCGTGGCGGGGGGCCACAGCACGAGCGGCGTGATCAGCGCCGGGAACACCGCCACCGCCACATAGCGCAGATGCACCAGCGCCCAGGGCGGCAGGTTGCGCCGCCCCATCAGCCCGAGGAAGGAAAACCGGATCAGGAAGGTGCCGATCCCCAGCAGGACGGTGACCGTCCAGAAAATGTCGCGCTCGATCATGGCCGCACCGCCCGGCGCTGCAGGTAATACTCGGTCTGCGCACCGGCGATCATCGCCAGCGCCGCCGCCACCACCAGGGCCAGGTTGTAGGGCAGCCAGGCGAACAGCACCGCCCCCAGCACCGACACCCCCGCCGCCAGCACATGCGGCAGGCTGCGCATCATCGGCGCCACCAGCGCGATGAAGCAGACGGGAATGGCGAAGTCGAGCGAGAATTCCGGCGGAATGGCCTGGCCGATCACCGCGCCCGCGAAGGTGCAGACATACCACAGCGGGCAGACCGCCAGGACGCAGCCGAAGTAATAGGCGGCCTTCTGCACGGGCGGCATCTTTGGCTCTTCCTCGAAGGTCTTGACCGAGACCGCGAAGGTCTGGTCGACCATCAGATAGGCCATCAGCAGCCGCTGGCGCAGCGGCGCGCCGCCCACATGGGGCACCAGCGCGGCGGAATACATCGCCATGCGCAGGTTCACCGCCAGCGCGCCCAGCAGCACCACGACGACCGGGGCGTGTTCCTGCATCAGCGCCAGCGCGGTGAACTGCGAGGCCCCCGCGATCACCAGCACCGACATCGACATCACCTCGTAGACCGCCAGCCCCGCGTCCCGCGCCACCACGCCGAACAGCATCGAATAGGGGATGACGATCAGCACGAAGGGGCTGCAATCGCGGAACCCGCGCCAAAAGGCGCTGCGCGTATCGGCGCTCATCGGCGGCCCCCTAGTCGATTCCGTCCGACTGCAGCAGCAGCTTGATATAGGCCAGGCCGACCGCCGTGGCCTCGCAGCGGGCATCGGCATGGGCGGTGGCGGCGTCGGGGTCCTGGCGGACGAGGCGCAGCTCATCCATGCGGTCGCATTGCAGCAGGTTGCTCTGCAGGTCGTATTTCACCTCGATCCCCGCGATCATGGCGATCTCCTCGGGCGCGGCGGCGCGGATCTCGTCCATGCGCGCCTTGATGCGGGCGCCCCAGCCCTCCTTGGCCTCGAGGAAACAGGCGATGCCCGCCTCGCTGCCCTCGGCGTATTGCAGGCACTCGGCATGGGCCCGGTTCACGCATTCCGCGGCAGGCGCCCCGGCGGCGATCTGCGCCTCGACGCAGGCGCGCGGGTCGGCGGCATCCTCGCCGGCCGCCCAGGCGGGCGCGGCGAGGGCGCAGAGCGCGGCGAGGGCAGGGGCGATGCGGGAAGACTGTCTCATGGGGCTCCTTTTCCGGCCGTTCGGCATTTTCTGTCGCGGGGTCGTGAATCCTGTTGCATTTGGTATACCAAATCGCAATCCTGTGAAAAGAGAGAAGTCCGAGACGACCACCAGGAAGGAAGCTCAGCCATGAGCGACACACGCGCAAACAAGAAATTCCGCTCGCAGGAATGGTTCGACAACCCCAACAACCCGGGGATGACCGCCCTCTACCTGGAGCGCTATCAGAACCAGGAATACACCCGCGAGGAGCTGCAGGGCGAACGCCCCGTCATCGGCATCGCCCAGACCGGCAGCGACATCGCGCCCTGCAACAAGATCCACGTCTTCCTGATGGACCGGATCAAGGCCGGCATCCGCGACGCGGGGGGCATCCCCATGGAATTCCCGGTCCATCCGATCCAGGAGACCGGCAAGCGCCCCACCGCGGCGCTGGACCGCAACCTGGCCTATCTAAGCCTGGTCGAGGTGCTGCACGGCTACCCGATCGACGGCGTGGTGCTGACCACCGGCTGCGACAAGACCACACCGGCGATGCTGATGGGCGCGGCCACGGTGGACCTGCCCGCCATCGCCCTGAACGGCGGGCCGATGCTGGACGGCTGGTGGAACGGCCAGCTGGCCGGTTCGGGCACCATCGTGTGGGAAAGCCGTCGCCTGCTGGCCGAGGGCGTGATCGACTATGACGAATTCATCAGCCGGGTCTGCGCCTCGGCCCCCAGCCTCGGCCACTGCAACACCATGGGCACCGCCAGCACCATGAACGCCATGGCCGAGGCGCTGGGCATGAGCCTGACCACCTGCTCGGCCATCCCCGCCCCTTTCCGCGAGCGCATGGCGATGGCCTATCAGACCGGAAAGCGGATCGTGGAGATGGTCTATGAGGACCTCAAGCCCTCCGACATCCTGACGCGCGAGGCGTTCGAGAACGCCATCGTGGTGAACTCGGCCATCGGCGGCTCGACCAACGCGCCGCCGCATCTGCAGGCCATCGCCCGCCACGCGGGCGTGGATTTGCACGTGACCGACTGGCAGAAGGTGGGGTTCGACGTGCCGCTGCTGGTCAACATGCAGCCCGCGGGCGAGTACCTGGGCGAAAGCTTCTTCCGCGCGGGCGGCGTGCCGGCCGTGATGGGCGAGTTGCGCAAGGCCGGCCGCCTGCACGAGGGGGCCATGACCGTGACCGGCAAGGCCATGGGTGCGAACCTGGAGGGCTGGGAAAGCCGCGATACCAAGGTCATCAAGACCGTGGACGCGCCGATGCGCGACAAGGCGGGCTTCCTGGTGCTGTCGGGCAACCTGTTCGACTCGGCGCTGATGAAGACCAGCGTGATTTCCGACGATTTCCGGGCGCGCTTCCTGTCCACGCCCGGATCGGAGGGCGTGTTCGAGGCCAGGGCCGTGGTCTTCGAGGGGCCAGAGGATTACCACGAGCGGATCAACGATCCCGCGCTTGAGATCGACGAGAAGACGATCCTCTTCATCCGCAACGTGGGCTGCGTGGGCTATCCCGGCTCGGCCGAGGTGGTGAACATGCAGCCGCCGGACGCGCTGATCCGGGCGGGCATCAACCACCTGCCCACGGTGGGCGACGGGCGGCAGTCGGGCACCTCGGAAAGCCCCTCGATCCTCAACGCCTCGCCTGAATCGGTGGTGGGCGGCGGGCTGGCGCTGCTGCGGACCGGCGACCGGGTGCGGCTGGACCTGAACGAATGCACCCTGAACGCGCTGGTCGAGGACAAGGAATGGGAGGCGCGCCGCGCCGCTTGGACCCCGCCCGAGATCCATCACCAGACCCCGTGGCAAGAGATCTACCGCACCCATGTCGGCCAGCTGGCCGATGGTGGCTGCCTGGAGCTTGCCACCTGCTATCACCGCGTGGCCAAGGACCTGCCGCGCGACAACCACTGACCGGAAAGGCCTTCGATGAACGACGAGACTGCAAGCAGCATCCTGATTACCGGCGCGGGCAGCGGCATCGGCCGCGTCACCGCGCGGCTGTTCCTGGACAAGGGCTGGCGCGTGGCGCTGGTCGGGCGCCGGGCCGGCGCGCTGGAGGAGACCGCGCAGGGCCACGGGAACGCCCTGGTGCTGCCCTTCGACGTGACCGATGCCGGGGCCGTGGACGAAGGCTTTGCCCGGCTGGCGCAGGAATGGGGACGGCTGGACGTTCTGTTCAACAATGCCGGCATGAGCCTGCCCTCGACCATGATCGACGAGATCCCGGTCGAGGACTGGCTGGCGCTGAGCAACGTGAACATCACCGGCATGTTCCTCTGTGCCCGGGCGGCGTTCGGCCTGATGCGGCGGCAGGAGCCGCAGGGCGGGCGGATCATCAACAACGGCTCGGTCTCGGCTTATGTGCCGCGGCCGGGCTCGGCGCCCTACACCATGTCCAAGCACGCGGTGACCGGGCTGACCCGCACGCTGAGCCTGGACGGGCGGGCCTTCAACATCGCCTGCGGGCAGATCGACATCGGCAACGCGCTGACCGACATGGCGCAGGCCATGACCGTGGGCGTGCCGCAGGCCGACGGCTCGATGCGGGCCGAGGCGGTGATGGACGCGGCGCATGTGGCCAACTCGGTGATGCACATGGCGGACCTGCCGCTGGAAGCCAATGTCCAGTTCATGACCGTGATGGCCACCGCCATGCCCTATATCGGCCGGGGCTGACCGGCCGCCGTCGCGTGGACGCAGAGGGCCGGCATGTGGCGCCGGCCCTTGTTCGCCGGTGCGGGGCGGTCAGGCGGCGCCGCTTTCCCGTCGGTGCCACCATTCCTGCAGGCTGGCGCATTTGACTCCGCCGGCCGTCCTGTGAAGGGCAAGGCGGAACGTCCCGTCCAGTTCGACGGTCGCCCCCGACGGAACGCGGCGAAAACGCGCCTGCCAGCCGGCGATCACGGTGCTCCCCTCGACTGCCCAGACATCCGCGGAGAACCGCACGTCCTGCTGTGCGTCCGCCGCGCCTTCCTGCCAGTAGGCGCGGATCCGGTCCTGGCCGACCATGGGCTCGTCGAAGGGGGTTTCCCGGTATGTCGCCTCCGGCAGAAAGAGGGACGCCACGGCCTCGGGGTCGCCATCGACCCAGGCGCGGCCGTAGGCATCCAACCAGTCTCTTGCTTCCTGGACACTCAGCGGTTTCGTCATGCAAATCTCCTTTCGGCGGCACCTTAGGCAGCGAAGCCTGCGGGGGGCAACCGGCCATCCGCCCGGCGCCCCAGGCCCGGAGCCGGGGACGCCCGTTTGCGCAGATGGCCACGGCAATGCGGGGATGGTGGCCGCGGGCACGTCCGGCCTGGTTCCCTTGACTGAATGTGTCGAAGGGCCTTGGCCCTTACTGTTTCAACTGCCGCTCGCGGGCCCAGATATAGACGCCGGCGCCCACGATGATCAGCGCGCCGACCAGCGTCCAGATCGTGGGCAGGGTGGCGAAGATCACGATGCCCGCCACGGTGGCGAACAGCATCTGCAGATAGACCACCGGCGCCAGGACCGAGGCATCGGCCAGCCGGTGCGCCACTGTCACCAGCGAATGACCCAGCGCGCCGAAGCCCCCGATCACGGTCAGCACGACATAGCCCGTGACCGTCTCGGGCCAGACCCAGTTCGTCAGGGCGAAGGGCAGGAAGGCCGCCGTGGCCAGCCCGCTGGACCAGAGCTGGCTGGTGGCGTTGCTCTCGGTTCCGGCCAGAAGGCGCGTCAGCACGAAATAGAGCGAGGCGCAGCTCATGGCGCCGAGCGACAGGAACATGGCGGGGTGAAATTCCGCGCCCCAGGGCTGGATCACCACCAGCACGCCGAAGAAGCCCACGACCACCGCCGCCAGCCGCCGGATGCCCACCCGCTCGCCCAGGATGGGGATGCTGAGCAGCGAGACGAAGATCGGCCCGGCGAAGAAGATCGTGGTGGTCACCGTGATCGGCAGGTAGCTGAGCGCGGTGAAGTTCAGCGCCGTGCTGCCCAGCAGCAGCGACGAGCGCAGGAATTGCAGCCGGGCGTTGCGCGAGCGGAAGGCTTGCACCCCCTCGCCGGGCAGGAACACCGCCAGCGATGCCAGGAAATGCCCGGCATAGCGGGCAAAGACCACTTGCAGCGGGGGCAGCCCCGACAGGATCAGCCACTTGGCCGAGCTGTCGATGCCGGTGAAACACAGCACCGCCCCGCACATGATCAGCAGCCCGGCCAGCGGCCGGTCCTCGCGCGCCTTGGCGGGCTTGCGCGCTGGACGCGCGGAAGAAAGGGGCGTCGGACCCATGAAAATCAATCCCGGTGAAATGCCCGCGCGCCGGTGCGGCGCGCGGTAAGGGGGCGGACGGCGCTCAGCCGGTGGCCCAGCCGCCGTCGATCACATGCGCCTGGCCGGTGGTGAAGGCGGCCTCGTCGCTGGCGAGGTAAACGGCCAGCGCGGCGATTTCCTGCGGGGTGCCGATCCGGCCCATGGGCTGGCGGGCGATGAAATCGGCCTTGGCCTTTTCGTAGTCGCCGGTGGCGCGCAGCCGCTCGTGCAGCGAGGGGCTGTCGACGGTGCCGGGGCAGATCGCATTGCAGCGGATGCCCTTGGTCACGTATTCCAGCGCCACCGACTTGGTCAGCCCGATCACCGCCGCCTTGGTGGTGCCATAGACGAAGCGGTTGGGCGCGGCCAGGATCGACGAGCAGACCGAGCTGATATTGACGATGGAGCCCCGGCCTTTGCCCAGCATTCCCGGCAGCGCCGCCTGGATGGCGTGCATCTGTGCCCGCACGTTCAGGTTCACGGCGAAGTCGAACTCCTCGTCTGTGGCCTCCAGGATGGTGCCCGAATGCACGATGCCCGCGCAGTTGACCAGCACGTCCGGAGCAGCCTCGTGCACCGCCGCCTGCAACGCGGGTTTGTCGGTGACGTCGAGCGCAAAGGCATGCGCCGCGCCGATGCCGCCCAGCCAGCCGCCGTTCAGGTCGGTGGCCGTGACCTCGGCGCCCTCGGCCACGAAGGCCTCGGCGATGGCGCGGCCGATCCCCTGGCCGGCGGCGGTGACGAAGGCGCGTTTTCCGATGAGGCGGCTCATTTCGACAGGTTCCCGGCAAGGTAATCGACCATCTCGGGCACCATGCGCTCGCCCCAGCCCGCGCCGATGGCCTCGGCCAGGGTGTCCGCGGCGCAGGCCGACATGCGCGATGTCGCGCCCAGTTCCTCGGCCATGCCGCGGTAATAGCCCACGTCCTTGGCGGCGTTGTTCATCGAGAAGGCGAGGTCGATCTTGTGCTCCATGGCGAAGGATTTGACGAAATCCATCATGCCCGAATGCAGCGGCCCGGCCGACATCACGTCGTAGAGCTTGCCGCGTTCCACCCCGGCCTTGTCGGCCATGGCAAAGGCCTCGGACATGGCGCAGGCGGTGGTCATGGCGAAGAAGTTGTTGATCAGCTTGATCGTGTGCCCGGTGCCCAGTTCGCCCAGGTGGAAGACGTTCTCGCCCAGCGTGTCGAGCACCGGCTTGGCCTTGTCATAGGCCGCCTTGTCGCCCGAGCACATGATGTTCAGCTTGCCTTCCTTGGCATGCGCCGGCGTGCGGCCCAGCGGCGCGTC
>JBNGCX010000075.1:0-14333 GCA_049974865.1 Paracoccaceae bacterium | reverse complement strand
GTGACGGACAGCGCGGCGAGCACCGTCTCTGCCGGGTTTGAACTCCTGGCACGAGGCTCAGGAAACCAAGCCGGTCGATAATCCCAGCCTTGCCGGGGTGCTGATGGCCGAGATCGTGACCCTCGAGGATCCTTTGGCGGCGTCAGGCTGTAACGGGGCAACAGTTGCACGCCGGCCTTGACTGCTCAGTGACAATGGCAGCAGTTACATCTCCGGTGATTTGGCGAAATGCTTGGATCAACAGGGGCTGGATCACGTTGGCGGTGCCCAGAACCACCCGCAGACCCAGGGCAAGATCGAACGCTGGCACCAGACCCTGAAGAACCGGATCCTACTCGAAAAATACTACCTGACGGGTGCACTCAAGCAGGCCGTCGGCAACTTCAGCGAGCATTACAACCATCACCGTTACCACGATAGCCTTGGCAACCTCACGCCAGCCGATGTTTACCTCGGCAGAGCGGAAACCATTCTCAGACCACGAAGGAAGATCAAGAAACAGCCCATCGAGAAACGCCGCTTGCTGCATCGCCAGACCGCAGCATAGACGAAACCACAACGAGCCAGATCCTCCGCTACCAGTCAGGTAAACGTGTTCCAAATCAATTGATGACGGACACCTAACAGACTGGTTTCCTCTGGCAAGACCATCACTGGACCACTCAGGTGGCGCGGATCAACATATTGAAAATACCATCATCCGTTCGCGGCCAAGTGAAATTCGCTTTCAAGCTTTTTCTTCAGGAGGATCTGTGCACCACCAGTTCGTAAAAGCGCCGAAGCAGACCAGAGCCGGTTCTCGGCTGTTCCCCATGAAGATCGCCGCCACTTGGCCGACAGCGTAGTCCTCGATTTGAACATTCATCAACGCTCGAAGTCCGTGGGCACAGTCCTGTGAGTTGAACTGGCATGTAAGCTTAATAAGCGCGGAAACGGCGTCATCCCCGCCATTGTAGGACGGATTGGCCATTTGCGTCTGCAGTTGATCGAGAATGTAGGCCTCCAGATCTGAGGCCGACGGCTTTGTGGCAATTGAAACACCTGCAGCAATGGCGACAATGCCGATAGTGCCCACAAAATTAGACATTTCCCCCCCCAATACTTTTCACTACCCAGTATAAAAAATCCGTTCTCCGAAAAATGGCAACCGGGAGACCCAAGCCCGCCTGCTCCGAACTCTTCCACGCTGTCGTCGACATCTGCCGGATGGGTACCGTCAGAGGAATCCCCTCCGGCCACCTTACCCCATCCCACAGGCCAACCGAGAACACAGACAATTCTCTGGAAGGAGAAAGACCTTCAGGGCGCCAGCATGCCTAATAATCTGGACGATATTAGCTTAACAAACTGATCTTCCCTGACAAGACCAAGCTAGGCCCGCCTCAAGCCAACCCCCTCTGACAGTGCCCGCCCCCTTCCATTAGACGCCGGCGTCGAGCCATTCAGAAACCCGGTTCGAGTGCTCGCTCCCTGTAAAGCATCCCCCAGAAGTGCAGATCGTTGGCCATCGTTCGCGTCACTTGCGCGAGGGTCCGGTGCAGCAGGGGCCGGTGCGGTGCGGCCCTTTGCCCCTTCAAATGTCTCTTCAATTCCTGAAGTTCGTCGACCATACGTACAGACTGCTTGAATGAGGAACGGAAGTCGCCCGTTGCACGGATACCGAACAGCGCAGCGCCGAAAACCGGCAGTGCGCCGCCGAGGAAGGTGGCCCAAGGCTTTGCTATCTCCTTTGCAAAGATTTTCTCATGGGTGATCAGCGCATAGCCGTAAATCGCCAGAAATGCAGCGCCGACCAACAGCGTGAATGAGAGCAGAGCGACCGCTGTTTTCTCCATTCTGTGGTCAAGCACATGCATCTTCTTCGCATTGCGTTGATGATAAGCGATCTGGTCGTCGATCTCGCAGTGGATCGCAACATCGATCACGGATCTCAGATTGTCGGGTCCTATGACGGCCGTGGGAGGGGCGATTTCGCGCAAGCTGCTGCGCACGTACCAAGCCACCCAAGCCTCCCCCGGCGTGGCCCCGGTGAGAGCCCCCGGACTCAGCGGCGAACTGCCAATCAGGATCGGCAGCCGCGCGGGGCGCAGCGCCTCAGAGATGTTTCGGTAGTCAAGCCAGCGCTGATGCCAACTGTCACGGTTGCCACACCGCGTGATCCCTAGAATCATGCCGATGAACACAAGTTCGCCGCCAACCAAAAGGGCCTTGATGCCGAGGATGTTGTCATAGAAGTGGACGGAGAGGGGCAACACCAGGAGTCCGGTCGTTACCGCCAGTGCGGCCAACGTGAAATTCAGCACGTAGGCGCTGCGATACATGTGCGCATAGTGGTTGGCAACGTTGTCAGCGCGGCGAAAACGCTCCTGCAGTTTCTCCGCAATGGCCGCCGCAAACTCCGGGCCGCCGATCGCCTCTGCGGCGCGCTGCACGCGGTTCCAGTGTGCCTCCGCGTGGGTCTCAGAGGCTGTGTAGTCCACCCACGGCCTGAATCTCGGCGTCACGCGGAATAGCCAGTGCAACATGCTGTAGGCGCAGGCAAAGGAGTGCATGCGCAGCCGCGAGTCCCGGAACCTCTGCAGGCAGGTGCGGGGCGACCAGCCCTCCTCGGCGCTTTCGCTTTGGCCTTCGGCCGCGTTCTCCGGAAGGCCTAAAAGGCCTTGAACACGCTGAGCCAGAAAATTGGAACAGGGATCAGGCTTTGCGTAGAGCTCGAGTTCCAGCCAACGGCCTTCCCCCGCGGGATCGGTGGCGTTCGGCTCGGTCGTCCAGATCCTTAACGTCCCGTCGAGCGCCAGCCAGACGACGATCAACCCATGCCGCTGCGCTTCCGCGATTATTTCGGCGGTGCCGCCTGCGCCGGCGGCCGGCTCGCCGTCCCAGACCGCAAGCAGCACATCGCTGTGCGCGAGCACGAGCCGCCCGGCCGCGGGGAAAGCGGCGTCATCTCCTGGTCGGGTGGCGACATCGAGTTCGGTTCGTGTCGTGCGCTCCGGCGCATACGACCAGAGGCGATCAAACGTCTCGCGATCGGCCGGCGTAAACTCCTGCGAGGCGACATACGAATCGTGCGGAAAAGGCAGGACGAGGTTGAGATCATAGCCATTCGCGAGGGCCGCATCGGCCGCAAAGCTGTCGGCGCCCGCGGCGATCGACGTAGCGAAGCGCAGGTGCGGTGCAACACCGGTCTCGAACGGCGCGGCAGGTCCAGCAGCGTCGTTCTCGGCCTGCATTTGCCGGACCGCTGCCGCCAAGCATCCCAGTACCTCATCGGCGCAACGCTTCAGGTGGTCCACGTCGGCCCCCGACAACTTGTTCGGTCGGTGTCCGGTCACCCCGACGCGAAGTGTCAGGCGGGGAGGGATGAATGGGCTTTCGGACATGGGAAGAACCTCAGGGCAATAGCTGGTCCAAATCGTAGCGACGCGCGCAGACCTCGCGCGCCAGTTCATAAAGCGGAAGAATGATGCCCGGGTCGTCGATTCGGCGGAAGCGGGCGAGGTCGCCGTCGGCCAGATCAATCCCGAGTGAGGCCAGCGGATCGCGCTCAAGCGGTAGGTCGAGCCGCAAATACGCGAATTGCGGCGCCCCGAACGCATTGTCGTCGCCCAACCGCCCGATCTCGCCATTGATGACCTCGGGCGCGCACGAACGGCCCAGCCACTCCATCAGCGTGAGCGTCTGCAGTTCCGCATCCCCCACGAGGGCGGTCAGCGTGTCGAGGGCCAGCCGCAGCGGCCCTGCCCGCGCCGCGCTCTCCGGCGGCACTCGCTGGCGGAACCGTCCGGTTCCGAGGGAGAGGACGAACAACCGGTCTTCCCCGGCCGGCCAGCACAGACCGAAGGCCCGCATCCGCGCCAACATCAGAAGCGCCAGGCTGGGGTCGTTGTAGGGGCTCGCACCACCGTCCACGAAGACCCCCGGCGGCTCGCCGGGGACGATGTCGAGCGTCTGCTGGCGAAAATAAGTAGGCGCGGCGGAGGAGGCCCGCAGGAGGCGGGCCAGCGGATAATTCCGGTTTCCGATGAAGCCCCCATCGGCCGGATCTTCGAAATAGGGGGCGTGGGGAATGTTGGAGACGATCCATGGGCTGCCGGTGTCAAGGCGCTTCATCACGATGGCGAGGTATGTCCGCAGCGCCGGATCACCCAAAGTCAGCTCCCCCACCTCTCGGCGGATCTCGGCCTCCAGCCGGTCGCTGTCGAAGACCGGCGCGAAGCCAAAGCGCCATCTTTGGCCCGCGCCGAAAAGCGCCGGGGCGCGGCCAAGGTAGAACCCGGCGATCTCCGAGACCGGTCGGCCGAGCGCGATGCCCGCGGCAATCAGCGCTCCGGTTGAGGTTCCGCCCACCAGATCAAAGATGTCCGACAGTCGGGCCTCCGGCCCCCGCCGCGCCCGATAGACCCGCTCCACCGCCTCCAGGAACGCCACCTCGACAATCCCGCGGACCCCGCCGCCGGAAAGGGCAAGGAGGCGTTTCATGCGTCGCGCCCACACGAGGGGGCATTGAGAGCGGCCGGCATCGTCATCCCTCGAACGCTGCCTCGATCTCATCCATGAGTGGATGCGCGCGGCCCTTTTCACGCAGGCGCTCGAAATCGTCGCGGACGGCCTCTTCCCAGACCATTCCGTTCGAGAGTTGCTCGCCGCGAAACTGCAGGAATATCTTCCGCGCTGCCTCCGTTTCACCCTGATACATCAGGGCCAGCGCCAGATTGCCCTGCGCGACGGTGTTTTCAGGATCCACCTGCAACACCTTGCGCGCCACCTCTTCGGCTTCGCCGTTTGCGCCGGAAAAAATGGCATAGTAGACGAAAGAGTTAAGCTCTTGGGAGAGTAGCTCAGGATTGTTCCGGACAAGATCCGCATCAGCCAGCCAGAGAGCGATTGCTCGTCGCTGCGCATCATATGCCGCCGCGTAGTCGCCCTTCGTATAGCTTTTCCGAGCGACTTTCAGATTTTCCATGATCGCTTCTTTTTTGGGCCGACCGGTTTCCACCGCCGAAAGGCGCTCCTCTACTATTCTAATCCAGTGTTTCTTGTCGGCGGGCAGCCGCCCTTTGGCTTCGAGCCCCTGCAAAATGTCCAGAGCCTCGGACAATCCTGTCCGCGCGACATCCGGCTCCTGCATCTTGGAGAGTTTCCAAAGGCTCACGACCACATCCGTCTGCCACTCGGTGTTCTCCGGGTCGCGCTCAACGAGCGCGCGAGCGATCGCGAGCCCCTCCTCGTGGGCCGCCAGCGCCCCCTCCGCATCGCCGGCCTGGCGGCGCAGGTCGCCGATCTTCCCGAGGCTCACCGAGAGATCGCGCCGCCACTGGGTATTGTCCGGATCGCGTTCCACGAGCGCGCGTCGGATCGCGAGCCCCTCCTCGAAGGCCGCCAGCGCCCCCACCGTATCGCCGGCTTGGCGGCGCAGGTCGCCGATGCTGTCAAGGCTCACCGAGACGTCGCGCCGCCACTGGGTGTTCTCCGGGTCGCGCTCAACGAGCGCGCGTCGGATCGCGAGCCCCTCCTTGAAGGCCGCCAGCGCCCCTTTCGCATCGCCACCCTGGCGGCGCAGGTCGCCGATGCTGTTAAGGCTCACCGACACGTCGCGCTGCCACAGGGTGTTCTCCGGGTCGCGCTCCACGAGCGCGCGCATGATCGCGAGGCCCTCGCTCGCGGCCTCCAGCGCGGCTTCGCCCTCTCCGGCACTGGCGTAGGTGTCTGAAAACTCAAGCAGCATGGCGACCTTGCTGCGGCGCAGGGCTGGATTGCCGGGGTCCGCCGCCAGCAATTTCTCCATCGCGTCCTGCGCGCGGCCAAGGATGCGGCGCAAGGCCGAAAGGCGCATGCCTTCCACATCCTGAAGCCCCTGCGCAATGTCGAAGATTAACGCGTCGATCGCGGTTTTCGCCGTTTCGAAATTCTTTTCCGCTCGGTCGCGCTCAGCCGCCACCTGCTCCAGCGCGGCGGCCTTTGCCTCGGCCTCGCGTTCCGCGCGTTGCCGCGCCGCCTCGGCCACGCGCGCGCTCTCTTCCGCGCGCTTCGCCTCGGCTTCGGCCTCTTGTGCGTTGGCCTGCGCCCGCGAGGCGTTTTCATCAGCCCTGGCGGCGTTTTCTTCGGCCCTGGCGGCATTCGCGTCGGCGATCCGTGCATTCTCCCGCGCCTCGTAGAAGAACCAGACGGCCACGCCGGCCACGGCCGCGAAGACGACCGCCGCACCCGCGGTCAGGCGCTGGCGCAGGCGGGCGCGGCGGCCGGAGGCGGCGACGAACGTGTGCAGCGGCTCTGGCAACTCGTCGCGGTGGTCGCGCAGCACCGCCTCGGCCTCGGCCAGACGCACCCCGGCGGGCAGCAACAGGTCGGTCCGCTTGCCGCCACCGCGCCAGCGCGCCTCGGCTCGTTCGAGCTCGGCACGCACGCGCAGGAAGGTCTCGGCCTCCTGCAGCGCTTGTGCCGCTCGCGACCAGGCGGTGAGAGCCGTCTCGTGGGCAAAGCGCAGAGACTCGCCGTCGCGCACCAGGATCCGCGCCTCCACCAGCGCCTCAGCCAGCCTCTGGGCGTCAGCTGTCGGCGCGGCCTCGTCCGTGCCGGCCGTACGCAGCACCGGCGATCCGGCGTTGCCTTCGGTCAGGGCCCGAACCAAACGCGGCAGCGCCGCCTGTACGGGCTTGGGCAGATCGGCCACCGCCTGTTCGGCGTGTCGCCCGATGGCACCGGAGAGGCCGCCAAGAGCCTCATAATCGGCGAAGGTCAATGTCAGGACCGGCACCCCCTCAGGCACGTCACCTAATCTGCCGCCGGCAGCGTTGAGCCGGGTGCGGGCGGCGCGGTAGAGTTGTTCGAGCGCGAATTGCAGGAGTGGAAGCGCGTCTGCACCTGCGGCGTCCCGGATCAATACCTCGTCGAGCCCGTGTCCGTCTCTATCGCGCTCATAGGCGAGTGCGGCTGCCTCGGCCGGGCCGCGCACGATTTCCGAAAGCGCCTCGGGTCCCGGAGCCGCCAAGCTCAGCCGGGCACCGGCATCGATCAGCCCGGCGAGACCAGGAATCTCCAGTGCCGCGCCGAGCGCGTTCGCACGCAGCGTTGCCACCACGCGGACCCGGCCACTGCGGGCGAGAGCCTCAAGTGCCCCGGCGAAGGCCACGCGTTGATCCGCGCTCACGCTGCGCCCGAAAAGCTGCTCGAGCTGGTCGACGAGAAGAACAAGTTCAACCTCGGGAACCTCGGAGCGATCTTCTGCCGATTTGAGGGCCGTGGCCGCCCGGTCGATCGCCCTGATAAGGGGCGCTGGACTACCCCCCGCGCCCAGGTGTTCGGCGAGGCTCACGGGATCTGGGTAATCGCCTCCGGTTAACTCTAGCAAGGCGTTGTCTCGGAACAGCGCGATGGCGAGGGACTGAAGGGGATCCGCGGCCTCCTGCGATTGCGGTTGAGCGATCGCGATCCGTCGGTCGGGCGCCAGATCTTGCAGCCGCGGCAGGAGACCGGCCCGGGCCAGCGAGGATTTTCCCGACCCGCTCGCCCCCTCGACCAAGAGAAAACCAACCCCGCGCCCGAAAGCCTCGTCGAGCCGCTCGCGTGCCCTCTCAATGTCCGCACGGCGGCCGAAGAAGACCTCGCGATGGCGTGCACCGAAGGCTTCGAGCCCGCAGAACGGTGGCCCCTCTTCTTCGACCCTCCACCGACGTTCGCGCCCCAGAAGGTGGTTTTCCTCCAGCCATGTGCGTAGATTTGCCTCGAAGAGCGCTTCGAAATCGTCTGCCGTTTCGAATGTCTGGAAAGCGGCCTTGAAACCGGCCGCATCGTCATAAAACCACTCCCTCAAGAACCCATCGAGCAGATCGAGCTGCGCGGTCTGTTCTTTGCGTTTCTCACGGTCAGTCGCCGAGATCGGCGGCTCCGCCGTCTTGCGATAGACAAAAATGTCGGGGGGAGGCTTCTCTTCGCGTCGCCGATGCTCGATCGCCGTGAGAAGTTCATAGGCCGTACCCGACGGGTAATGGCGCCCATCCGGCATTTGCGGAAAACCATCCGGCGGTGGCACGCCGAGCCGCGACCAAAGGATCCCGACGACGAGGTCGAAATTGGGCGTTTCCGGAATCTGCTTCTGGAAGGTGTCGTGCGCGGAGAAATACCGGCCCTTCTCCCAACGGAAACAATTGATTTCGACACCATCGAGCATGCCCGACAGCCGTTGCGCGACCCGTTCGGCACGAGCGCGCTCATACCCAACGTCCGAAGGAGACGAGAGGAAAACATTGACGCGCTTCGCAATGCTATTCGTTGCCATGAATGCCTTCAAAATCAAATGCGGCTTAGATTCCGGCACAGCTTGATTCGCGTCAAGCCGTTCGCGCGTCGGCTTGCGCGCGTTCGCCGCGAGCATCTCGTCGAGCTTGTCCTTCCAAGCGCCGATCTTCGGCTGTGGCTGGATGGTCCGCTCGTAGTGAGCTCCGTCGCGCCAGACCGCGGCATAGACTGAACCCCCAACGAGCCAAGCCCTCCGTTCCCGATCAGACCCTCGTGTCCCAAATCATCTGACGACGGACAGTCGCGGATGCTGCCCGTGTCGAATCAGCGTCATCCCCACTTCCCTACCAACCCCACCATTACCGCTTGCGGCGTCTCGGTGTTGCAGCCGCCGGCGAGTTCCGCCACAGATTGCGGCATGGCCTCGCACAATCCCCTCCCCTGGAAGCTTCACTCTGGCAAGTCGCCTTCTTCGGGCGCCTTGACTATTGAGCAGATCCAGCGCATCGACGCGCAGCATGGCTTCAATGACGGTCCTTTACTGGACCTGTCCCGGAAGCTCGCCGGCGCCCAGTCTGATCCGCTCAATCTGTCCCAGCCCGAGCTCGCGGCGGCGAAGAAGGAGCGCGGCGGGAGAGAAGCGCAGAAGGCCATCAAGGATCTGAAGCGCGCCGAGAAGGCAGTCGCCAAGGCACGGGAAGCCGTCGACCTGCTTCGTTTCTCGAACCCTTATGCCCATACTGGAATGCCCAACCCTGCGGAGCAACACCTGGCCAGTTTTATAAGCGCCGCGGATAATATCGCGGACTTCCGCAAATATCTCGAGACCATGACGCGAGCTGAGCTGGTGGGCTACGGCGATCACCCGAACCGCCGCAAAGCACGCGACCTCCGCAAAGAGATCGTCTGCTGGACCGTCTTTGGTTTTTGGGAAGAGCGCGGTCGCCCCCTCAGCTTCACCACGGACTATAAGACTTCGGAGCGAGGCGGCGACCTGTTCGCCTTTGTTAACGCGATCGTCGAATGCATGACGGATCCGCCGACGCAGATCAGCGGCGAAACCCTAAAGAGGGATCTCGGTCTTTTCCTTGATTTCCGAGAGGAAGAGCGCTGAACGGTCCCTAATGTAGCGGTCATTTCAAACTTTTTCGGTCGCTACACTTGGTCAATCTCCCCTTTTGCCACGCATGTTCGTGGCATGACGCGCGCACCCAGCAGCACCCCCAGAGATGACACGATCGACCGCCTCGACGCGGCGACGGTTGCGCTTGCGCGCCTTCTGGCGCGTCAGGCGGTGCGGGAGCTGGAGGAGGCGCCGCAGGCAACTGAGGAGCAAACCAATGACCAGGAAGAAGACAGGTGACGCGAGCGTGCGGCTGAAGACCGTGAAGGAGGTGGCGCAGGAGGATAACTGCTCGGAGAAGACGGTGCGCCGGGCGATCAAGGCGGGGCTGCTCGACGTAATCCGCGTCGGCCCCGGTGGGCGGCTCATCCGCATCCACCCGGACGCGCACGCGGCCTACCGGCGGGCCTATCTCTGGTAGGCCCGCCCGGCCACGAATGTCCATTATTGTCAGTAGCTTAGAGACCTTTCGGGAAGACGTCCTCGCCGAAATTTGCGGACTTTCCGTGCTACGGTTTTCCCGAATCGGACGCCCTGTCCACCCCCGTCCACCCGAGAGCAAGGCTGACCCAAGGAGAAAAACCCGATGAGCAGCATGACACCCGTTCCGATCGACCTCGCGTTTGTCCCGGCACAGACGCCGATGTTCGCCGATCTCATTGAGATGCTGAGGATCGATCAGGCTCTCTCCGACACGCGCCGGCGCGACTTGATCTCCGGGCTGCGCCGCGTCGCAAAGGCCCTTGGCCGGTCGCCCGAGGACGTCCCGTGTCACGGCCGCTGGCTCCAACCGCGTCTCGCAAGGATAACGCCTGCGGCCCTCGGTCTTACGGCCAAGAGCTGGCAGAACGCAGTCAGCGATGCCCGCGCCGCGATGGCCCATGTCGGGCTGGTCGAACGCCGCATCAACCGAGCCACAAATCTGTCACCCGAATGGCAGCGCCTGTGGGCAATCGTGCTCGCTTCCGGTGATCGGACGCTCCAGCCCGCGCTGAGCCGCTTCGCGTATTTCCTAGACCGCATGGGGATCCCGCCGAAGGACGTCCGCGATGAGCACGCACACGCCTATCGCAAGGCCCTTGTGCGCAATGAGATCAGCAAGTCGCCGGATGTCGCCTACAGGGCCGCGGTGAACGGCTGGAACCTCGCCACCCGCCGGATTTCGGACTGGCCCCCACACACACTACCCTTGCCGTCGCGCCAGAAGATCATTCGCCTGCCCGACTCGGATCTGCCCCAAGATTTCCGGGAGGACCTCGACAAGCTCCTCGCACGCCTCGCAAAGCCCGACCCGCTGGCCGAACACGGCCCCACGCGGGCGTTGCGCCCGGCCACGCTCAAGCAGTATCGCCGCCAGCTCATCCGTTTCGCCTCCGAGCTCGTGCATGCTGGCGTAGCCGTGGACGAGATCACCGGCCTCCACGTCCTCATCAATCCGGGAATGGCCGAGCGCGGGCTCCGCCAGATGCTCTCCCGCACCGAGAACAAGACGACGAAGCTGATCGGCGAGACGGCCGCGCTTCTCCGCAACCTCGGCCGGCTCCTCGACGCTCCCAAAGAGACCCGCGCCGCGCTCAGGCGCCTCGCCGAGCGCCTGGCCACGGAGCCCCAGCGCGGCATGACGCCGAAGAACCGCGAGCGGTTGCGCGTGCTCCAGGACGAAGCCGTGCAGTTTCGCCTGCTGAGCCTGCCCGAGAAGATCTTCGCCCGCCCTGAAGGTGGCATGGCGCCCTACACCTGGCGTCTGGCCCGCGAGGACGCGCTCGCCATCGCGACCCTCCTGGCCTGCCCGCTCCGCATCAAGAACATCGCTGGGCTGCACCTCGAGCACCATGTGCAGCGCCCGGGTGACGGTCAGGTCTATCTCGTGTTGGAAGACCAGGACACCAAGACCGGGCGGCCGATCGAGTTCGCGCTCCCGCGCGACGTGGTGAAGCTCCTCGATGCGCATCTGGCGACCCGCTGCCCGGAGATGTGCGCGCCGGGCACGCCCTGGCTCTTCCCCCGCCGTGACGGCCAAGGCCCGATCGAACCGAACGCCCTCTCCGCCCGGCTGACCAAGCGACTCTGGAAGGAGGTCGGCATCAAGATGAACGCCCATCTCTTCCGGCATTTCGCGGTGATGATCTGGCTCGACGCCAATCCGGGCGGCTACGAAGTGGCCCGCCGCCTGCTCGGACATTCCGAGATCAGCCACACCATCAACATGTATTCGGGCCTTGAGGTCCGTTCGGCGATGCGGGTATTCTCGGAGCTGCTCGAGCAGAAGAAGGCCAGCCGCAGATGAGCCTGATCCTGCCCCTTGCCGAATGGCCCGAGGCCGATGCGGACATGTGGGACGCGCTTCAGCGCGAGGGCGGCCCGCTCGACGATCGCGGCCGGCTCGTGCATCTGCGCGCCACGTCCCTCGAGACGCTGCAACTGCGCTACGGCCGCTGGCTTCAATGGCTGAGCGATAGCGAACCGGAGACTCTCGCCCAATCTCCCGCAGACCGGGCGACGCCGGCGCGTCTCAAGGCCTGGCTCGCCGATCTCGGGCACACCGCACCGATGACCCGGCTCATGTTCGTCGACGGCGTCCTGCGCGTGATGCGGGCGGTCGACCCGGACCGGGACTGGTCGGTGCAGATGCGCCTCAAGGCCGGGCTGAAGCGCGCCGCGGGCCGCGGTGATCCCGCGCGCAAGGCGGGGCGGATCCTCTCGAGCGGAGCGCTCCTCCGCGCCGGCCGAATGCTCGCAACCGAGCACGTCGAGGCCGCATCCACGCGCCTCCAGGCCATGACGCGATTGCGCGACGGGACCATGATCGCCATGCTCGCACTCATGCCCATGCGTCGCCGCGCCTTCGCCGGCCTCACCCTCGGCCACTCCATTCATGTCGATGGAGAGGCGATCCTGGTCTCCCTCCCCGGCGAGCTTACCAAGACCGGCGTGCCTTGGGAGGCCGAGGTGCCGGCACAGGTTGCGCCCCTGCTCCGCCGCTACCTCGCGGAATCCCGCCCCTTCTTCATGACCCGTGGCGAGGAGCGTCATGACGTCCTCTGGGTGATGGAGCGCGGCTGCGCCTTCGAAGAAAACTATCTCGGGCAGCGTATCGGGGGCCTCACGCTCAAACTGACAGGCAAGCGCGTCCCGCCACATTTTTTCCGGGACGCTGCGGCCACGACACTCGCGCGGGTCTCACCCCAAAGCGCGCGACTGATCCGCCCGATTCTGGCACACTCCAGCTTTGGGACCGCCGAACGCCACTACATTCATGCTCGAAGCATCGAAGCCGGCCGCGACTATGCAACCGTGCTCGCAGAGAAAAAGAGGAATCTCCGATGACCCGCGCCGCGATCTACGCCAGGTTCTCATCCAGCATGCAGCGGGATGCGTCGATCGAAGACCAGGTCCGCCTCTGTACGGAACGTGCAGAGCGCGAGGACTGGTCGGTGGTCCAGACGTTCAGCGATATGGCGATCTCCGGCGCTTCGATGCACCGGCCCGGCCTGCAAAGCCTGATAGACCATGCCGAGAGCGGGGCGTTCGACGTGGTGATTGCCGAGGCGCTTGATCGCCTGAGCCGCGACCAAGCCGACATCGCGACTCTTTTCAAACGCCTCAACTTCAATGGCGTCCAGATTCTGACGCTGGCGGAAGGCGAGATCAACGAGTTGCATGTGGGGCTCAAGGGCACCATGAACCAGCTGTTTCTCAAGGACCTTGCCGCCAAGACCCGGCGGGGGCTGCGCGGCCGCGTCGAGGCAGGGCGGTCGGGTGGTGGCAATTCCTACGGCTACGACGTCGTGCGTCGGCTCGGGCAGGACGGAGAGCCCGTGACTGGCGAACGTGTCATCAACCAGGCCGAGGCTGAGATCGTGCGGCGGATACTCAACGAGTTCGCCGGGGGGCGGTCCCCTCGCGCCATCGCGCAACGTTTGAACGCCGAAGGTGTCCCCGGGCCTCGGAGCCGGCAGTGGCGCGATACCGCCATTCGGGGCCATCGCATCCGTGGCACCGGCATCCTCAACAACGAGCTCTATATCGGGCGCTTGGTCTGGAACCGGCTCCGCTACGTAAAGGACCCAGCCACCGGCCGACGCGTCTCCCGGCTCAATCCCGAGGAAGACTGGATCGTCACCGAGGTGCCCGAGCTCCGCATCGTCGACGATGCGCTCTGGGCGCGCGTGAAGGCGCGCCAGGGCGAGATTGACGCGAGCCCTCAGGTCCAGGCCATCAGGAAGAGCCGCTTTTGGGAACGCCGCCGCAAGACCCATCTCCTGACCGGCCTTCTGACATGCGGGGGCTGCGGCGGTGGCTTCGCGGCGGTCGGCAAGGACTACGTTGCGTGCTCGGCCGCGCGGAAGCTCGGCACCTGCGACCAGCGCCTCTCGATCAAGCGTGGAACCCTGGAGCGCGCGGTGCTCGATCTCCTCAAGGAGCGGCTGATGCAACCCGATGCAGTGGCCGAGTTCGTTGCCGCCTTCAACCGGGAAGTGAATGCCGAGCGCGGCAAGGAGACGTCCGCACGGGCCCGGCTTGAGAAGGAACGAGCCGCACTCGAACGCAAACTCGACGGGCTCTATGACGCCATTGCCGATGGCCTGCGGACGGACGGCCTCAGGGAACGACTGACGGCTCTGGAGGCTGAGAAGGCAGAGCGCGAGGAGAAGCTCGCGGCCCCGCCCCCGTCCCCAGTGCGTCTGCACCCGAAGCTCTCGGAGCTCTACCAGAAAAAGATACAAGCGCTCGCTGAGAGCCTCAGTGACCCAGAGATACGGACTCCGGCGCTGGAGGCTGATCGACCGTGTGACCGTCTATGAAGGGGAGGATGGCGCGACCGTGCTCGAGCTCGATGGCGCACTCACGGCCATGATCGAGACTGCGCAACCGGGCGCGCTCGGTGAAGTGGATCCGTGTTCGGTAGAAGTGGTTGCGGGGGTAGGATTTGAACCTACGACCTTCAGGTTATGAGCCAGATTACCCACAA
>JBNGCX010000074.1:0-14361 GCA_049974865.1 Paracoccaceae bacterium | reverse complement strand
CCGGGCCGGCGCCTCAGCCGCCCCAGATGTAGACGGCCGCGAACAGGAACAGCCAGACCACGTCGACGAAGTGCCAGTACCAGGCCGCCGCCTCGAATCCGGTGTGGTTCTCGGGGGTGAAATGGCCCTTGAGCACGCGCATCAGGCAGACGAACAGGAAGATCGTCCCGATGATCACATGCGCGCCGTGGAAGCCGGTCGCCATGAAGAAGTTGGCGCCGTAGATGTTGCCCGAGAAGCCGAAGGCCGCGTGGCTGTACTCATAGGCCTGGAAGAAGGTGAACAGCATGCCCAGCGCGATGGCCAGGATCAGGCCGTTGCGCAGGTCCTTGCGGTTGTTCTCATGCACCAGGGCGTGGTGCGCCCAGGTCGCCGCCGCGCCCGAGCACAGCAGGATCAGGGTGTTGATCAGCGGCAGGTGCCAGGGGTCGAAGGTCTCGATGCCCGCGGGCGGCCACTGGCCGTCCACGGCCGGGCTTTCGGGACCCATCGGGTAGAGGGCGTGCTTGAAGAAGCTCCAGAACCAGGCGACGAAGAACATCACCTCGGACATGATGAACAGGATGAAGCCGTAGCGCAGGCCGATGCGCACCACCGGGGTGTGGTCGCCCGCCTTGTTCTCGGCGATGGTGTCCGACCACCAGCCGAACATGGTGTAGAGCACCATGACGAAGCCGATCAGGAACAGCCAGGGGCCGCTGAAGGTGATCGTCTCGAACAGGATCGAGGCCTCGCCGCTCATGGCGACAACCGCGCCGAAGAGCATGATGAACCCCGAGATCGCCCCCATAAGGGGCCAGAGAGAGGGGTTCAGGATGTGATAGTCGTGGTTTTTCTCATGCGCCATTTTGCTTCCCTCGCCTGAGACGTCAGTTGACGGTTCTTGTTGATGTTGTGGCCAGGCCGGCCTGCTCTTCCGGCAGATCGGCCGGGTGGAACGTGTAACTCAAGGTGATGGTATGGATGTACTGCCCCTCGCGGTCGTCCACGATCTCGGGGTCGACGTAGAAACTGACCGGCATCTGCACCCGCTCGCCGGGTTGCAGCACCTGCATCTCGAAGCAGAAGCAGTCGATCTTGGTGAAGAACCCACCGGCGTCGTAGGGCACCACGTTGTAGCTGGCCGTGCCGGCCAGCACCTGGTCGGTCGGGTTGTAGGCCTCGTAGAAGGCCAGCCCCGTCTCGCCGATGCGCATCTCCATCTCGTGGGCCACCGGCTTGAACTCCCAGGGGAAGTCGCGCTCCTTGCTGGCGTCGAACCGGACCTTGATGGTCTTGTCCAGGATCACGTCCGACCCGGCCTCGGCCACGTCGGTGGTGCCGCCGAAGCCCGTGACCTTGCAGAACAGGTTGTAGGCCGGGATCGCCGCCCAGGCCAGCGCGCCCATCACCACGATCACGCCCAGCAGCTGGAAGACGGTCTTCTGCTTGTGTTCCAGTTTCATTGCTTTGCCTCCGTTGCCGGCGCCGCCGGATCGGATGCGCCCTGCGAGCCGTCGCCGCCGACCTTCACGATGGTCAGGCCGAAGACCAGCGCCACGAAGGCCGCCAGGACCAGCCCCAGCCAGAGATTGCGGCCGAAGCGGCGCTTGTGCAGTTCATGATCTTCCTGGAATGCCATCTTACCAGCCTCCCCAGCCGAATTGCGCCAGGCCCGCCTCGGCCAGCAGGGCCACGAAATGCAGGAAGAGGTAGGACAGCGAGAACCCGAAGAACCGCTTTTCGGCGCGGTAATTGTCGGCCTCGGCCGCCGCCTCGTCGCGCCGCCAGATGCGCAGCGCGCCCGCGATGAAAAGCGCGTTCAGCACCACCGCCGCCGCCATGTAGACCGGCCCGCCGATCGAGGTCGCGCCCAGCGCCAGCGCGAAGGGCGCCAGCAGCAGCGTGTAAACCAGGATATGCCTGCGCGTCGCCTTGCGACCGTGGGTCACGGTCAGCATCGGCACCTTCGCCTCGGCGTAGTCGGATTTCATGAACAGCGCCAGCGCCCAGAAATGCGGCGGCGTCCACATGAAGATCAGCATGAACATCAGCACGCTTTCGAGGCTGACGCCCCCGGTGGCCACGGCCCAGCCGATCATCGGCGGGAAGGCCCCCGCCGCGCCGCCGATCACGATGTTCTGCGGCGTCAGGCGCTTCAGCCACATGGTGTAGACAACCACGTAGAAGAAGATGGTGAAGGCCAGGAAGGCCCCGGCGAACAGGTTCGCGGACAGCCCCAGCATCACCACCGAGAAGCCCGACAGCGCGAGCCCGAAGCCCAGCGCCTCGCCCTCGGTCACCTTGCCGGCGGGAATGGGGCGGTTGCGGGTACGGCGCATGATACGGTCGATATCGGCATCCCACCACATGTTCAGCGCCCCCGAGGCGCCCCCGCCCAGCGCGATGAACAGGATCGAAGCGAACGCCACGAGCGGGTGCACCGACACCGGCGCCACCAGCAGGCCGGTGAGCGCGGTGAAAACCACCAGCGACATCACGCGCGGCTTGAGCAGCGCGACGAAGTCGCCGAACTCCGCTTCCGGGGTTTTCTCGAAGACACTGGTCGTGTCGGTCATCTCAGCCTCCCTGGGAGCGGGCCGCGCCTGTGGCCGGCCCGTCCCCTGTCAGCGCTCAGTTCGAGGCGAGCTTCATGTCGCGCGGCTTGCCGGCGTATTCCTCGATGGCGCCGTCCAGCCAGGCCTCGTACTGCTCCTGCGTGACCGCCTTCACCGTGATCGGCATGTAGGCGTGGTCCTTGCCGCAGAGCTCGGAGCACTGGCCGAAATAGATGCCTTCCTTGCCCTCGTCGACCTTGAACCACAGCTCGGCCAGGCGACCGGGCACGGCGTCCTGCTTCACGCCGAAGGCCGGGACGGTCCAGGCGTGGATCACGTCGGCGCCGGTGACCTGCACGACGACGGTCTTGCCGGTCGGCACCACGACGGCGGTGTCCGTGGCCAGCAGGTATTCGTCCTGCGAATAGCCGTACTCCTCCAGCTCGTCGCGGGCCAGCAGCAGGCTGTCGAAGCCGAATTCATGCTCGGGATACTCGTAGCCCCAGTACCACTGGTAGCCGGTGGCCTTGATCACCACGTCCGCCTCGGGGATTTCCTGCTGCTTGAACAGCACCGGCAGCGAGAAGGCGCCGATGAACACCAGGATGATGATCGGGATCACCGTCCAGGCCACCTCGACGGGCGTGTTGTGGGTGAAGGTCGCCGGCTTGGGATTGGCGCGCCGGTTGTAGCGCAGGACCACCACCGCCAGCAGCAGAGTCACGAAGAGCGTGATCCCGGTGATGATGTAGGTGATCATCCCGTCCAGCCAGTGCAGGTCGCTGGCCAACTCGGTCGCGGCGGGCTGGAAGCCCATCGCCCCGTCCACCGGCTTCCCGATGACTTCCAGTTCCCCAAGGGCGTCCTGCGCGTGCGCAGCCACGCTCGTGAAGATGCCAAGAGCTACGGCCCCGAGGCCGGTGTGCAACGTCGAAATTCGCATGTTCTTTCCCTGTTCGCGTCGCGGCCCCCTCCCGGCCGCCAAACAGCACCCCGAGTCATCCCGGCATGCCATTGTGTTCCCAGCCCCAGAAACCATATTACTGTGCGACTGTCTAGCGCACAGAGTGCGTCAATAAGCCGCTTATTTAGCCATGTCAAAGACATGATTTCTGGGGGAACCACATGCCACAAACCCGCTTCCGGCCCTTCGAAGAAACGCTGGATCAGCAAGGCGCGCTGGCCCTTCTGCGCGCCGCCACCGACGGGGCCGAGGACGGCGAACTGTTCCTGGAACGCCGCCGGTCCGAGGTTCTGGTCTTCGACGACGGCCGGGTGAAGAACGCAAGCTACGACGCATCCGAGGGATTCGGCCTGCGCGCGGTGAAGGGCGAGACCTCGGGCTATGCCCATTCCACCGAGGTCAGCGAATCCGCCATCAAGCGCGCGGCCGAAACCGTGCGCCTCGCCGTGGGCGATGGCGGCGGGGTCATGGCGCCCGGCCCCCAGGCCACCAACCGGCGCCTTTATACCGATGCCGACCCGATGGCCGAGGCCGCGTTCCCGGTGAAAATCGAGACCCTGCGCGAGATCGACGCCTTCGCCCGCGCGCTGGACCCGCGGGTGGTGCAGGTCTCGGCCAGCCTCGCGGCCTCGCTGCAGGAGGTCTACATCCTGCGCCCCGACGGCACGCTCTTGCAGGACACGCGGCCCATGAGCCGGCTGAACGTCTCGGTCATCGTCGAAGAGAACGGCCGGCGCGAAAGCGGCAGCCACGGCGGCGGCGGCCGTGCCGGGCTGTCGGGCCTGATCGACCGCGCCACCTGGGAGGCGAGCGCCCGCGAGGCGCTGCGCATCGCGGTGGTCAACCTGGGCGCCGAACCGGCGCCCGCGGGCGTGATGGAGGTGGCGCTCGGCCCCGGATGGCCGGGCATCCTGCTGCACGAGGCGATCGGCCACGGACTGGAGGGGGACTTCAACCGCAAGGGCAGCTCGGCCTTCGCCGGGCTGATGGGCCAGCAGGTGGCCGCCAGGGGTGTGACGGTTCTGGACGACGGCACGATCCCCGACCGCCGCGGCTCGATCAGTTTCGACGACGAGGGCACGCCCTCGCACAGGACCACGCTGATCGAGGACGGCGTGCTGGTGGGCTACATGCAGGACCGGCAGAACGCCCGGCTGATGGGGATGGAGGCCACCGGCAACGGCCGGCGCGAAAGCTATGCCCACCCGCCCATGCCGCGCATGACCAACACATATATGTTGTCGGGCGATGCCGATCCGGCCGACCTGGTCGCCGACGTCAAGGACGGCATCTATGCCGTGGGCTTCGGCGGCGGGCAGGTGGACATCACCAACGGCAAGTTCGTCTTCTCCTGCACCGAGGCCTATCGCGTGCAGAACGGCAAGGTCGGCGCGCCGGTCAAGGGCGCCACGCTGATCGGCGACGGGCCGACCGCGCTGAAACACATCCGCGGCATCGGCAACGACATGGAGATGGACCCCGGCATCGGCAATTGCGGCAAGGCCGGGCAATGGGTGCCGGTGGGGGTGGGCCAGCCCACCCTGCTGATCGGCGGCCTGACCGTGGGCGGGGCGGCCGGCTGACGACGGCCACCGCCCGGCGCCGCGCCGGGCGGGTCGGCGGTCGGGGCGCCGCGGCCCGATGCCCAGGCCTGAAAAACGGCCGGCGTTCACGGCCCATTAACCCTCTTCCGGGCAGACTCGCTGCGTACACAAGCGGAGCAGCAGGGAGTCACGACCGTGGACACCGTTTCGCCCCTCTACCCCGTCGTCCCGCCGAACCACGAGGGCGACCTGATCGCCTGGCTTCGGCTGGCGCGGTCGCGCCGCGTGGGGGCGACGACATTCTTCCGCCTGATGGGCGAGCATGGCAGCGCCGACGCGGCGCTGGAGGCGCTGCCCGGAATCGCCGCCGCGGCCGGCGAGGACGAATATGCGCCCTTCACCGCCGATCAGGCCGAGCGCGAACTGGCCGCCGGACGCGCGGTAGGGGCCCGGCTGATCGCCTGCGGCAGCGACGACTACCCCGGCGCCCTGGCCGAGATCCCCAACCCGCCGCCGGTGATCTGGGTGCGGGGCAAGACGCACCTGCTGCACCGGCCCATGGTGGCGCTGGTGGGGGCGCGCAACGCCTCGTCCCTGGGCATGCGCATGGCGCGGCGCCTGGCCGCCGGGCTGGGCGAGCACGGCTTCACCTGCGTCTCCGGCCTGGCGCGGGGCGTGGATACGGCGGCGCATATGGCCTCGCTCGACAGCGGCACCGTCGCCGTGCTGGCCGGCGGGATCGACATCGTCTACCCCGCCGAGAACACCGGCCTGGCCGAGCAGATCGGCACCCATGGCGTGCTGGTCAGCGAGCAGCCGCCGGGGCTGCACCCGCGGGCGCGCCACTTCCCGCAGCGCAACCGCATCATCTCGGGCCTGTCCCACGCGGTTCTGGTCGTCGAGGCCGCGGCACGCTCGGGCAGCCTGATCACGGCGCGCGAGGCGCTGGACCAGGGGCGCGAGGTGATGGCGGTGCCGGGCCATCCCTTCGATGCGCGGGCCGGCGGCTGCAACATGCTGATCCGCGACGGCGCCACCCTCGTGCGCGGGGCCGAGGACGTGATCGAGGACCTGTGCGGCGATGGCGAGTTGCATTTCCCCCTCCCCCTGCCCAAGAAGGACAGTCCCGGGAACGCGCCCCTCGTCGAGCGCGAGCATTCCGCCCCCCTGCCCTGCGAGGCCGAGGCGCTGAAGGCCGAGATCCTGAACCGCCTGGGCCCCTCTCCGGTGGCCGAGGACCAGTTGATCCGGGACCTCGGCGCCCCGATAAAAAAGGTGACGCCGGTGCTGATGGAACTGGAACTGACGGGCCAGATCAGGCGGCAGGCGGGCGGCCTTCTGTCACTCGCTTGACGAGACGGGGGCCTGCCGGCACCAGTCATGGATCACCGGGTAATATTCCCGGCACAGCGGCGTCCATGTGAACCAGGGGTCGGTCGCCCCGATCATCCAGTGAACCGCGACCCAGGTCTGGCCCGACTTTCGGTAGAGCACCTGGAGTTCGGACGCCTCGGCGATGTCCGCATCGAAACCGCCGCGCCGCGCGATCGGGGTGTCATGCATGTCGATGGGCACGCCGCCCGGGCGCTGCGCCTTCAGCATCGCGAAGCCCAGGTCGCCGGCGACGCGCAGTTCCCGAACCACGAATTCGACCGGCCGGCCCAGCTCCCATTCGGCATGGGGGCGGATGGCATCCATCAGCGCCGCCCGCGTGGCGCTGCCGCGCTGGGGCACGGTCCAGTCCGCCGCGTCGGCGGCGGTGGCGACGAGACAGAGACAGGCGATGAGGATCGTGCGCATCCCGGGGCCCTTTCACTTGCCCGCCGAGTGTCCGCCGCGCAGGCCGCGGGATCAAGGCTTTCCGAGCCGCATTGACAAATTCAACTTCCGCCCCACATCTTGCGCCGCCATGAGGCCCAGGCCCGAGTCGAAAGGAATTTCATGCCCGTCGTTGTCGTCGAGTCCCCTGCCAAAGCCAAGACAATCAACAAATATCTGGGTTCCGACTACACGGTTCTGGCCTCCTACGGCCATGTCCGCGACCTGCCGCCCAAGGACGGATCGGTCGATCCCGAGCACGACTTCGAGATGAAATGGGAGATCGGCAGCGACAGCCGCAAGCATGTCAAGGCCATCGCCGACGCCCTGAAAGACGACAACGAGCTGATCCTCGCCACCGACCCCGACCGCGAGGGCGAGGCGATCAGCTGGCACCTCGAAGAGGCCCTGCGCAAGCGTCGCGCCATCAAGAAGGACACCGACGTCAAGCGCGTGGTGTTCAACGCCATCACCAAATCCGCCGTGACCGAGGCGATGGCGCATCCCCGCCAGATCGACGAGCCGCTCGTCCATGCCTATCTCGCCCGCCGCGCGCTGGACTACCTTGTGGGCTTCAACCTCAGCCCCGTGCTGTGGCGCAAGCTGCCCGGCGCGAAATCGGCGGGCCGGGTGCAGTCGGTCTGCCTGCGCCTGATCGTCGAGCGCGAGATGGAGATCGAGGCCTTCCGCCCCCGCGAATACTGGAGCGTGAAGGCCATCCTCTCCACCCCGCGCGGCCAGAGCTACGAGGCGCGGCTGACCACGCTGGGCGGCAAGAAGCTCGACAAATACGACCTGGAGAACGCGACCGCCGCCGAAATGGCGGTGCAGGCGATCAACAGCCGCGACCTGACCGTCGCCGGGGTCGAGGCCAAACCCGCCAGCCGCAACCCCGCCCCGCCCTTCATGACCTCGACCCTGCAGCAGGAGGCCAGCCGGAAGTTCGGCATGGGCGCGCGCCAGACCATGAGCGCGGCGCAAAGGCTCTACGAGGCCGGCTACATCACCTATATGCGGACCGACGGCATCGACATGGCCCCCGAGGCGGTGATGGCCGCGCGCGACGCGATCAAGGATCGCTACGGCGCGGAATACGTCCCGAAAAGCCCGCGCATGTACAAGAACAAGGCCAAGAACGCGCAGGAGGCCCACGAATGTATCCGCCCCACCGACATGACCCGCGACGCGGGCAAGCTGAAGTTGACGGATGCCGATCAGCGCAAGCTCTATGACCTGATCTGGAAGCGGACGCTGGCCAGCCAGATGGAGGCCGCCCGGATGGAGCGCACCACCGTCGACGTGACCAGCGCCGACGGCCAGGTGGGCCTGCGCGCCACCGGGCAGGTGGTGCTGTTCGACGGCTTCATGAAGGTCTACGAGGAAGGCCGCGACGACGTGGTCGTGGACGAGGACGACAAGCGCCTGCCCCAGATCACCCAGGGCGAGCCCGCCACCAAGAAAAGCATCACGCCCGAGCAGCATTTCACCCAGCCGCCCCCGCGCTATACCGAGGCCACGCTGGTCAAGCGCATGGAAGAGCTGGGCATCGGCCGCCCCTCCACCTATGCCTCGATCGTGACCACGATCCAGGACCGCGGCTATGTGACCAAGGACAAGAACCGCCTGATCCCCGAGGACAAGGGCCGGCTGGTGACCGCCTTCCTGAGCAACTATTTCCGCAAATACGTGGGCTATGAGTTCACCGCCAACCTGGAGGACGAGCTCGACGACGTCTCGGCGGGCGAGCGCGACTATATCAACGTGCTCGACCGCTTCTGGAAGGATTTCTCGGCCGCCATCGCCGAGACCGCGGACCTGCGCATCTCCGAGGTGCTGGACAAGATCGACGAGGTTCTCGCGCCGCATCTCTACCCCCCGCGCGAGGACGGGTCGGACCCGCGCATCTGCCCGAAATGCGGTGCAGGCCGGCTGAACCTGAAGACGGCGCGCTCGGGCGGGGCCTTCATCGGCTGCTCGAACTACCCCGAATGCCGCTACACCCGCCCCCTCTCCGCGCCCAATGGCGAGGACGGGTCGGAACTCGACGGCAAGGTTCTGGGCCACGACGGCGAGGACGAGGTCACCCTGCGCATCGGCCGCTTCGGCCCCTATGTGCAGAAGGGCGAGCCGACCGAGGAGCAACCGAAACCCCCGCGTGCCAGCCTGCCCAAGGGCTGGTCGCCCGAGGAGATGGATTTCGAGAAGGCGATGATGCTGCTCAGCCTGCCGCGCGAGGTGGGCCCGCATCCCGACGACGGCGAGATGATCGAGGCCGGGATCGGCCGCTACGGCCCCTTCGTCAAGCACGGCAAGAAATACGCAAACGTCAAGGACGTGGACGAGGTCTTCACCATCGGCATGAACCGCGCGGTCGAGGTCCTGGCGCAGAAGAAGACCCGCGGCGCCTCCACCGCCAAGCCGCTGAAGGAGCTGGGCGAGCACCCCGAAAAGGGCGGCGCGGTCAACGTCATGGACGGGCGCTACGGCCCCTATGTGAAGTGGGAAAAGGTCAACGCCACCCTGCCCAAGGACGTGGACCCGTCGGAGGTGACCATGGAGATGGCCGTGCAGCTCATCGCCGAGAAGGCCGCCAAGAAGGGCACGCGCCGCAAGAAGAAGTGACGCGATGCTGCAGGGCGGCATTTTCGGGCGGCTAATGTTTGACACCGCGCCCGCCCTGCGTCAGAACGCCCCGTAAGCGAGACCGTTTCGGAGGAGAATTCCATGAAGAAAGTCTACGGCTCGGCGGCGGAGGCCCTCGACGGGCTTCTGTTCGACGGCATGTTCATCGCGGCCGGCGGCTTCGGCCTGTGCGGCATTCCCGAGCTGCTGATCGACGCGCTGGTCGAAAGCGGCGTTAAGGATCTCACGATCGCCTCGAACAACTGCGGCGTCGACGGGTTCGGGCTGGGCAAGCTTCTGGACACCAAGCAGATCAAGAAGATGATGTCCTCCTACGTGGGCGAGAACGCCGAGTTCATGCGCCAGTACCTCTCGGGCGAGCTGGAGCTGGAGTTCAACCCGCAGGGCACCCTGGCCGAGCGCATGCGCGCCGGCGGCGCGGGCATCCCCGGTTTTTACACCAAGACCGGCGTCGGCACCCAGGTGGCCGAGGGCAAGGAGCACAAGGAGTTCCGCGGCGAGACCTATGTCCTCGAGGAAGGGATCTTCGCCGATGTGTCGATCGTGAAGGCCTGGAAGGCCGACGAGACCGGCAACGCGGTCTTCCGCAAGACCGCCCGCAACTTCAACCCGCCGGCGGCGATGTGCGGCAAGGTCTGCGTGATGGAGGTCGAGGAAATCGTGCCCGTGGGCAGCCTCGACCCCGACCACATCCACCTGCCCGGCGTCTATGTGCACCGCCTGATCCAGGGCGAGCACGAGAAGCGGATCGAACAGCGCACCGTGCGCAAACGGGAGGAAGCATAATGGCCTGGGATCGGAACCAGATGGCGGCGCGCGCCGCGCAGGAGCTGGAAGACGGCACCTATGTGAACCTCGGCATCGGCATCCCCACCCTGGTGCCGAACTTCATCCCCGAGGGCGTGAACGTCACCCTGCAGTCGGAGAACGGCATGCTGGGCATGGGTCCCTTCCCGTACGAGGGCGAAGAGGACCCCGACCTGATCAACGCCGGCAAGCAGACCATCACCGAGTTGCCCAACACCGCCTTTTTCGACAGCGCCATGAGCTTCGGCATGATCCGCGGCGGCAAGATCGCGATGGCGATCCTGGGCGCGATGGAGGTGGACGAGAAGGGCGATCTCGCGAACTGGATGATCCCCGGCAAGCTGGTCAAGGGCATGGGCGGCGCGATGGACCTGGTGGCCGGCGTCCGCCGCGTGGTGGTGGTGATGGACCACACCAACAAGCACGGCCAGTCCAAGCTGCTGAAGGAATGCACCCTGCCGCTGACCGGCAAGGGCGTGGTGGACCGCATCATCACCAATCTCGGCGTGCTGGACGTGGTCGAGGGCGGCCTGAAGATCGTCGAACTGGCCGAGGGCGTCACGCTGGACGAGATCCACGAGGCGACCGAGGCGACGCTGGTCAACTGACGCGCCGGCGCATGTATCGAATGCAGAACGGGGGCCCGGCGGGCCCCCGTTTTTCTTAGTGCCGTGAGTGGCGTTACGAGTTCGGGCCGTCGCTCAGCACCGCGTAACCGGCGAAGATGTCGGCGGCGCGTTCGTTCACGTGCCCGTCCGAGACCAGGACGTTGCGCTTGCGTTGGGCCGCGTCCAGCCGCATCGCGTCGTCGGCCGAGGCGGTGATACTGTCGAGGATCGCCGCGGCGGTGGCGTTTTCCGCGGCCGCGCTGGAAACGGTCGTTGCGCCGCGGCTGCCGAAATAGAGGGTGGCCTCCGAGCCGGTCTGCTCCTGCGCGGTCTTGATGGCGACGAGCTGCGCGTTGGTGTAGACGCCCGGCTCGACGCCGAGGGTTTTCTCCAGCTGGCTGCCGGCAAAGGCCGGGGCGGAGATGGCGGCGATCAGGGCGGTGGTCAGTGCGATGGCTTTCATGGTCTTTCTCCTTCTCAGGCTGTGTGGGCAACGGAACCTCCGCTGCAATGATCCTGAATTGGGTAAGGGACCCCCTCACATCAACGCACAGAGGCGTGAATTCACGCGCACTTGTGTGCAAATGCGCACGACCTCTGTGTGCGGCAAAATACGGGCCCGGTGTCAGCCGGGCTGGCCCAGGCGCAGGACGCAGCCATCGGTGACCAGCTCGGGCGGGGTCAGGCACAGGCCACGGGCCACCGTCCAGGCGGCCAGCACCCTGGGGACGTAGTCGCGCGTCTCGGCGAAGGGCGGGACGCCGTCATGGCTGCGCACGGCGTTCTCGCCCGCGTTGTAGCCGGCCAGCACCAGCACCGGGTCGCGCCCGAACTCGGACATCAGCCAGTCCAGGTAGGCGATGCCGCCGCGGATGTTCTGCGCCGGATCGGCGGCATCCGCCACGCCGAAGCGCTCGGCCGTGGCGGGCATGAGCTGCATCAGCCCCTCTGCTCCCTTGCCGCTGACCGCGGCCGCCTTTCCGCCGCTTTCCACGGCGATCACCGCCAGCACCAGCGCAGGCGAGACCTGGGTGCCGACGGTCGATTTCAGGATCTCGATGCCGTGGGCCCGGGCGATTTCCTGCAGCGTCCGAAGCCGGGGCGCGGCGACGTTCGCGCCGTCGGGCCCGTCGCGCAGTGCCGCCAGCGCGGGGGCCAGCCGCCCCGGCCCGCTGTCGGACAGGGCCGGCGAGACGTGCCCCCAGTACCAGGCATAGCGCGCGCCCTCCGCCCCGTTGCCCGGGATCTGCGGGGCCGGTTTGTCGGGCTGCGCGGCGTCCGGCGTGATCTGAACCGTGATACGCCGCGTCGTTCCGGGCTTGGGCGGGGTGACCCGCTTGTAGGTGAAACTCGGATAGGGCGGCGGCGGGTCGGCGGCGGCCGGACCGGCCGCGGCCAGCGCCAAAGCCGCGCAAATCCTGAAGAACCTGTTCATGTGCCGGACCTGCTCTGCCCCGGATTATTCCCGGAAGGATCACAGAAAACCGCTGTCAGGGTCAACGATTTCGCGGATTCGGGCGCTTTTTTTGCCCCTCAATACCGGCAAATTCGCGGCCGATGACGCCTTAACCACCATTAAGAAATAGTTAATTTCCAAGATAAACAAATGGTTAACAAAAATCTCGATCTTTCGATCCGAATTAAAAAATTAACAACAGCACGCCAAAATCTTGCCCCATTCTCCCGGCTATATTGCAGCCATGCCGAAACGGTGATCGGGCAGATAACGAGGCCAGCCCGAGATGACCCGGAGAGGCGGGACTGAAACGAGCATTTATCCTTATGGAGGGATACCAAATGAAACTGTTCGACATCATCAAGAGCTTCCGCGACGAAGAATCCGGCGCGGTGACCATCGACTGGGTCGTTCTGACCGCAGCCATCGTGGGCCTGGGCATCGCCGTTATCGCCGCTGTCGGCGGTTCGGTCGAAGACCTGGCCGGTGAAATCGAAAGCGAACTGGACAGCGTGACCGTGTCGGTGAATGGCGGCCAGGGCGGCTCGTAAGAGCCCCCAGCCAGGACCGAGGAAGGCCGCGCTTTACCGAAGCGCGGCTTTTCTTGTTCGGCCGGACTGTTGCGCATCCACGCGACGGCACGCACGCGAAACCCTCGCGATCGCCGCCCGGAATGCGCCCTCGCCGCGCCCGTCCTGCGCGCCATACGGCCGCCCCGCACCGGGGTGCACAAGTAACGAGGAGGGCGCCATGCGCCACGACATAAAAAAGTTTTTGAGGCATGAGGATGGCGCCGTGACCATCGACTGGGTGGTGCTGACCGCCGCCCTGGTCGCCCTGGGCATCGGCGTGCTCACGGCAGTCGGCGGCGCGACCAACGACCTGGCCACCGAAATGGAAAGCCAGATCGACGGCGTCAGCGTCCGCTCCAGCGGCGGGTCATAGCGACGGCAGCGATTGCGCCCCGGAGATACCTCGCAGGGGTCGTCGGTCGTCCAAGTTTTTGCCGTATTCCCCTGGCAGTCTGGCGGGAAGGAAATGCTAGGCCACGCCGCTTCGGGCGGCGCCGGTCGCAGCCATGATGGAAGGAAACGCCATGCGTATGGTTTTTGGTTTGGTATTGGTTCTGGGCCTCGGGCTGGCGGGCTTCGCTGTCTACATGGCTCAGGGCTATGTCTCGAAATACGAAAACGCCCTGGCCCGGGAACGTGCCGAGCGGAAGCCTCAGATCGACCTGGTCGAGGTCTACGTCGCCAACCGGGCGCTGCACTACGGAGAGCAACTGACCGAGGCGGATGTGGAGCTGGTGGCCTGGCCCAAGGCCTCGCTGCCCGATGGCGCCTTCAACACCCCGGATGCGCTGTTCCCCGAGGGCGAACCGCGCTTCCGCACCGTGCTGCGCGCGATGGAGGCCAAGGAGCCCCTGCTCGCCGCCAAGGTGACCGAGCCGGGCGCCGACGCCGGCATTACCTCGCGGCTGTCCAAGGGCATGCGCGCCTTCGCCATCAGCGTCGATGTCAGCTCCGGCGTGTCGGGCTTCCTGCGCCCCGGCGACCGGGTGGACGTCTATTGGACGGGCACCGCCCAGGGCCGCGAGAAGGTCACCAAGCTGATCGAGCCCACCGTGCGCCTGATCGCCGTCGACCAGACCGCCGACGCGGACCGAACCAACCCGGTCATCGCCCGCACCGTCACGGTCGAGGTCACGCCGCAGCAGGTGGCGGCCCTGGCCCAAGCGCAATCGACGGGGCGGCTGTCGCTGTCGCTGGTCGGTTCCCAGGACGAGACGGTGGCCGATGCCGTCGAGGTCGACCAGAACGAGCTGCTGGGCATCGAGGAGGCCGAGGTGGTCGCCAAGGAAGAGCCCAAGAAGGTCTGCACCATCCGCACCCGCCGCGGCTCGGACGTGGTCGAGATTCCGATCCCCTGCACCAACTGAGGCATGGACCATTGTCCGCCGAGGCCGGGCCGCCCGCGGGCGGCC
>JBNGCX010000073.1:0-14769 GCA_049974865.1 Paracoccaceae bacterium | reverse complement strand
CCCTAAATGCTTTCTCTTTTGACCAAGCCCTTTTCCGGCCGCAGCGCCCGGCGCAGGATCTTGCCGGTGGCGGTCATGGGCAGGCTGTCGTGGCGGTCCACCCGGCGCGGGGCCAGGTGCGGGCTGACATGGTCGCGCACCCGCTGGATCAGCACCTCTTCCAGACCCTCCCATTCCGCGCCCTCGCGCAGCACCACGTGGGCGACGACCACCTCGGTGCGCAGCGGATCGGGCTCGCCCACCACGGCGGCCATCACCACGTCGGGATGGCCCACAAGGCAGTTCTCGATCTCGGACGGGCCGATGCGGTAGCCGGCCGAGGTGATCACGTCGTCATCGCGTGCCACGTAGGTATAAAGGCCGTCCTCGTCGCAAACCCCCAGATCGCCGGTGCGCATCCAGTCGCCGTGGAATTTCTCCGCCGTCTTCTCGGGCAGGCCCCAGTATTCGAGGAACATCACCGGCGTTCCGCGCCGGATGCAGATCTCGCCCACCTCGCCCGGCGGCACCGCCCGCCCCTCGGCATCGAGAATCGCCACCTCGGACCCAGGCACCGGGCGACCCATCGAGCCCGGGCGCGTCTCCATCAGCCCGGGCACCGAGATGATGAAGATGTTGCATTCGGTCTGGCCGTAGATCTCGGAAATCTCGACGCCCAGCGCCTGCCGTCCCCATTCCAACAGCTCCGCGCCCAGGCTCTCGCCGCCCGAGCTGATGGAGCGGACCTTCACCCCTTCGGGCACCGGCGCGGGGCGCATCAGCTTCAGCGCGGTGGGCGGCAGGAAGAGGTTGCGGATCTTCAGCCGCTTGATCAGGTCCCAGGCCTCGGCCGGGTCGAACTTGCGCATGCGCAGGCTGACCAGCGGCACGCCGTGATAGAGGCAGGGCATGGCCAGGTCCATCAGCCCGCCGATCCAGGCCCAGTCGGCGGGCGTCCAGCCGCAGTCCCCCTCTTGCGGGAAGAAGCGGTGGTGCAGTTCGATCGAGGGCAGATGCCCCAGGAGGAAGCGATGCGCGTGCAGAACGCCCTTGGGCGGGCCGGTGGTGCCCGAGGTGTAAATGAGGACCGCGGGGTCGTCGGCGGTGGTCTCCTCGGGGTGGGGCAGCGGCTGGGCGGCGGCGATTTCCGCCCAGAAGTCGCGCGCGCCGCCGTCGATGGACAGGACCTCGGCCAGGTCCGGCAGGTCGGCGCGGATGCCGTTGAGCTTGGCCACCCCGCCCGCATCGGTGACCACCAGCTTGGCGCCGCTGTCCGACAGGCGATAGCGCAGCGCGTCGTCGCCGAAGAGCGCAAAGAGCGGCAGCAGAACCGCGCCCAGCTTGTAGGCCGCGAAATGGGTGACCAGCACCGCGGGCCCCTGCGGCAGCAGCACAGCGACGCGGTCGCCCCTGCCCACGCCCGCCTCCGCCATCACGGTGGCCAGCCGGTCCGAGGCGTCCTTGAGTTCCGCGTAAGTCCAGCGCCGGTCACCGTCCGAGGCGTCGATCAGCGCCACCTTGCCGGGGGCTTCGCGCGCCCAGCTGTCGCAGCAGGACTCGGCCATGTTGAAGCGCGCGGGGATCTCCCAGCGAAACGCGGCGCGCATCTCCTCCCACGTCCCGGGCTGCGCGATCAGGCGGCGGTTCATCCGTCTCCTCCCTTGGAAATGAACACGCGTTCAGTTGTCGGCGCGCGCGGGGCGACTGTCAAGCAACCGGCCTAGCGGCCCAGCACGATCAGTTCCGGCAGGCCCGTCAGCGGCGCGCCCAGCGCGCGGAAGGCGGCCAGAGAGACCTGCGTGCCCGCCCCCGGATCGCCCGCCAGCGGGCGCAGTTCGACCTGCACGGAATTGCCGTTCGCGGGGTAGACCAGCCGCCCCGGCTGCGCCGCCGCCACCAGCGGCGTCTTGGCCCAGAGACCCGGATCGGTCGCATCGCCCAGCGTGGCGATGGTGCGCCCCAGCTCGCGCTCGGGGCCGCCGGACGGGGGGGTGGCGGCGGGCTCGACCCCGGCGGTCGCATCCGCCCCCTCCGCCGCGTCGGCCGCCAGCGCCGACAGCGGCGGGCCGGCCTCTGCGCCGTCGGCGGGCGACGTTTCGGCCGCAGGGGGCGCCCCGGGCGGTTGAAACAGCCCTGCCACGCCGGTGTCGCACCCGGCCAGCGCCACGCACAGCGCCAGCCCCAAAACCACCTGCGCACCCTGCCCTGCGATCCTCATCTGCCGCCCCTTTCGCTGCCTTTCCCCAGCCTAGCCCCGCGCCCTGCGCCGTTCAACGACGGCAAATCAGGCTTGCCGAAGGGGCCTTCCGCCCCTACTTTCTGCCCTATGACACCGCAGCTTATCGATCCCTTCGCCCGCGCCATCACCTATCTGCGCGTATCGGTCACCGACCGGTGCGATTTCCGCTGCGTCTATTGCATGGCCGAGAACATGACCTTCCTGCCGAAGAAAGAGCTTCTGACGCTGGAAGAGCTGGACCGGATGTGCTCGACCTTCATCGGGCTGGGCGTGGAAAAGCTGCGGATCACCGGCGGCGAACCGCTGGTGCGCAAGGGGATCATGACCTTCTTCGAGTCGATGTCCCGCCACCTCGACTCCGGCGCGCTGAAAGAACTGACGCTGACCACCAACGGCTCGCAGCTGGAACGCTTCGCCGATCAGCTCTATGCCGCCGGGGTGCGCCGGGTGAACGTGTCGCTGGACACGCTGGACGAAGAGAAATTCGCCCGCGTCACGCGCTGGGGCCGGCTGCCGCAGGTCATGCGGGGCATCGACGCGGCGCAGAAGGCCGGGTTGCGCGTCAAGATCAACGTGGTGGCGCTCAAGGGCTTCAACGAGGATGAGCTGTTCGACATCGTGCGCTGGTGCGCCGGCCGCGACATCGACCTGACCTTCATCGAGGTCATGCCGATGGGGGATCTCGGCAACGAGGACCGGGTCGGGCAATACTGGTCGGTGCGCGACGTGCGCGACCGGCTGGAGGCGGAATACAGCGTCACCGATCTGGCCGAACGCTCGGGCGGGCCCGCGCGCTATGTGCGGCTGGAGGAGACGGGCCAGAAGATCGGCTTCATCACCCCGCTTTCCCACAATTTCTGCGAGAGCTGCAACCGCGTGCGGATGACCTGCACCGGCGAACTGTACATGTGCCTCGGGCAGGAGGACAGGGCCGACCTGCGCGAGCCGCTGCGCGCCCATCCCGAGGACGACAAGCCGCTGGTCGAGGCCATCCACAAGGCGATCGGGCTGAAACCCAAAGGCCATGATTTCGACTATTCGCGCCAGCGCGCCGACGGCCAGGTCTCGCGCCACATGAGCCATACGGGCGGCTGACGAGGGCCTTCGACGGCATTTTATTGGAACAGAGGGCGGCGCCCGTCCCGAGGGGTGGGCGAGAAGCGCCCGCCCTTGGGGGGCGGGTCGGGCGCTGCCCGGAACGCTGCGCGCCCCGGGCGGAGGTCAGAACCACGGGCATAGGGCCCATTTCGGCGATCTGCCGGAGACTCCCCGCGACGGCCAAAGCCGGCTTTCAGCCCGCAGAGTATCTTTTCACGAAATTCCGCAGGATCGCCTCGGGACGGTGCACGTCCGCCGCGCGGCACATGGCGATCAGCCGCTCGGCATCCTCGGGCGGGAAATAGCCCTTGTGGCGGTAGATGCGGATGCGGGTCTCGAACCCGGCGCTGTCGGCCTCGGGGTGGAACTGGGTGGCATAGACGTTCTGGCGGAAGCGGATCATCTGGTAGGGGCAGGCCTCGGAACTCAGCAACTGCACGCAGCCCGGCGGCAGCGCCTGCACCGCCTCCTTGTGGCCGACGAAGGCGTCGAATTCCGCCGGCGCGCCCGCCAGCAGCGGGTCGGCCGCGCCGGCATCCGTCAGGCGACAGCGCGAGGTGCCCACCGGCTCGCCATAGCGGGCCTTGGAGACCTCGCCGCCCAGGTGATGGGCCAGAACGCCGATGCCGTAGCAGCAGCCCAGGTAGGGGACATCGCGCGCCGTGATCTCGGGCATCAGCCCCATCACCGCGGCCTCGATGCGGGCCTCGACCGGCGATTTTTCCTCGGGCGCGTCGCTGACGCAGCCCGGGCCGCCGCCGACGATCACGCCGGAATAGGCGTCCAGCGACAAGCCCACGGGGATATCCTCGATATCCAGCCTAATGCGGTGGGCCTGGTCGGGGGCCAGCCCGCCCTTGCGCAGGAAGGCCGCGTATTCATCATCGGCGGCCTCGGCCTCGGGGCGGAGCTGGAGGATCAGGAAGGGTTTCATCGGGCGGCCCCGGCTGAGGAAAGGTCACCCCTTCCCTGCCCCGGCGCCGCCCTAAGGTCAACGCGCACTCAGGCCGCGGGCATGCGGCGCTCGACGATCTCGGCCCACCAGGAACAGCCCGCCGGGATGGCGTCGTCGTTGAAGTTGTATTCCGGGTGATGCACCGGCGCGGTGTCGCCGTTGCCCACCAGGATATAGGCGCCCGGACGCTCCTCCAGCATATAGGCGAAATCCTCTCCGCCCATGATCAGCGGCGCGTCCTCGTCGCAGTCGCCCGCGACGGCGCGCGCCACCTCGGCGGCGAAATCGGTCTGCGCCTCGGAATTGACCATCACCGGGTAGCCGCGCTCGTAGTTCACCCGCGCCACCGCGCCGAACATGGCCGCCGTGCCCTCGACGATCTCGGTCAGGCGCTTCTGGGCCAGGTCGCGCACATCGGCGTTCAGCGTGCGCACCGTGCCGCGCAGCGTCACCCTTTGCGGGATCACGTTATGCGCCTTGGACGAGGTTTCGAACGAGGTGACCGAGACCACCACCTGCTCCACCGGGTCGACATTGCGGCTGGCGATGGTCTGCAGCGCGATCACCGTGTGGCTGGCCACCACGGTGCTGTCCACCGTCTCGTGCGGCTTGGCGGCGTGGCCGCCCTTGCCCTCGATCTCGATCTCGAACTGGTCGGCGGCGGCGAAGAACGGCCCGGGCCGGATGGCGAAGCTGCCCGTGGGGCGGCCGGGCCAGTTGTGCATGCCGTAGACCTCCTGGATGCCGAAACGTTCCATGAGCCCCTCGTCGCACATCACCTTGCCACCGCCGCCGCCTTCCTCGGCGGGCTGGAAGATGACCACCGCCGTGCCGTCGAAATTGCGGGTCTCGGCCAGGTATTTCGCGGCACCCAGCAGCATGGCCGTGTGCCCGTCATGGCCGCAGGCATGCATCGCGCCCGGCGTCTTGGAGGCATACTCGACCCCCGTTGCCTCGAGGATCGGCAGCGCGTCCATGTCGGCCCGCAGCCCAAGCACCTTGCCCGAGCTGTCGGTCTTGCCCTTGATCACACCCACGACGCCGGTCTCGGCGATGCCCTCGACCACCTCGTCGCAGCCGAATTCGCGCAGCAGCTCGGCCACGCGGGCGCCGGTGCGCTTGGTGTCGAACAGGATCTCGGGGTGTTCGTGGAAATCCCGCCGCCACTCGGTGATCTCATCCTGCAATTCGGCGAAACGGTTCTTGACTGGCATCGGTGACTCCGTGATCTGGCGGCCCGCAAACGGGCGCTGAAGGGGTGGCTCTGGGACAGCGGCGAGGCGCACCCCCGGCGAAGGTCGTTGCATTTCAATGGGTTGATGCAAACGACACGCCGTGCGCGCCCGCGCTTTTGGGCAAAAGGTGATGCCGCATCGGGCAGAGGTCAAGCGGGAATGCCGTTCCGCTAACCGTTTGGTCAAAATTTCCGCGCTGCCCCCGAGTAAACTCTTGCCGCATGCGCGAATCTTGGTAACACTTCTGCAAAACGCGGCGTTGGGATCACCCCTGACGTCAAAAAAGCGCGAATAAAAACAAAAGCTTGGGGAGATCTCATGCCCGATGGGGGTGTGCCCGTCCTTGACGTCAAGGACCTGAAGACCGTGTTCCGCACACGGTCGGGCGAAGTTCATGCCGTCAATTCCGTGAGTTTCGACCTGCGTCCCGGCGAATTGCTGGGCGTCGTGGGCGAAAGCGGGTCCGGCAAGTCCGTCACGATGATGTCCCTGATCGGGCTGCTGCCCTCGCCGCCGGCCGAGGTGCGCGCGGGCCAGGTGATGTTCGGCGGTGAGGACCTGCTCAAGGTCCGAGAAGAGCGGCTGCGCGCCCTGCGCGGCGCCCGGATCGGCTTCGTTTTCCAGGACCCGATGACCTCGCTCAACCCGGTCTTCACCGTCGGCTACCAGTTGATGGAGCCGCTGCGCAAGCACATGGGGCTGGACAAGCAAGCCGCCCGCAAGCGCGCGCAGGAGTTGCTGGAGCTGGTGGGCATCCCCGATGCCGCGCGCCGGCTGGGCGACTATCCGCACCAGTTCTCGGGCGGGATGCGGCAGCGGGTGATGATCGCCATCGCGCTGGCCTGCGACCCCGAGGTGCTGATCGCGGACGAGCCGACCACCGCGCTCGACGTGACCATCCAGGCCCAGATCCTAGAGCTGATGAAGGACCTGCGCGAAAAGCTGGGCATGGCGGTGATCTGGATCACCCACGACCTGGGCGTGATCGCGGGCATCGCCGACCGGGTGATGGTGATGTATGGCGGCCAGGTGGTCGAACAGGCCCCGGTGCGCGAGCTGTTCGCCAACCCGCAGCATCCCTACACGCGCGCGCTGCTGAAAACCGTGCCCAGCGTCTCGGGCGAGCGCGAAGAAAAGCTGGCGGTGATCGAGGGCCAGCCGCCGATCCTGTCGGCCGAACCCGCCGCCTGCCCCTTCCGCGCCCGCTGCCCGCAGGCATTCGAGCGTTGCGAACGCGAAAATCCGGCGCGCGTGCCCGTGGGCCCGGGCCATGACGCCGCCTGCTTCTGGGACCCCGCCACCGGAGGGCCGCGCGATGTTTGACACACGAACCGGCCGCAAGCTGGTCGAGGTGCGCAACCTGAAAATGCACTTCCCGATCTACGCGGGGCTGCTGCGCCGCCGGGTCGGAGAGGTGAAGGCCGTCGACGACGTAAGCTTCGACATATACGAGGGCGAGACGCTGGGCCTGGTGGGCGAATCCGGCTGCGGCAAGTCCACCTGCGGCCGCGCCATCCTGCGGCTCTACGACATTACCTCGGGCTCGATCTGGATCAACGGCGACGAGATCGGCGAGGCCGATTTCCACAGGCTGCGCCCGCTGCGCCCCACCATGCAGATGGTGTTCCAGGACCCGCAGGCCAGCCTGAACCCGCGCATGACCGTCTCGCGCATCATCGGCGAGCCGCTGGACGAGCACACCAAGCTGTCGCGCCCCGAGAAAACCGAGCGCGTGTTCGAACTGATGGATGCCGTCGGGCTGAACCGCGATTTCGCCAATCGCTACCCGCATGAGTTCTCGGGCGGCCAGCGCCAGCGTATCGGCATCGCCCGCGCGCTGGCCCTGAACCCCAAGTTCATCGTCTGCGACGAACCGATCGCAGCGCTCGACGTCTCGATCCAGGCGCAGGTCGTGAACCTGCTGGAAGAGCTGCAGGCCAAGCTGGGCCTGACCTACCTGTTCATCTCGCACGACTTGTCGATGGTGCGTCACATCGCCGACCGGGTGGCAGTGATGTATCTGGGCAAGGTGGTGGAGCTGGCCCCGCGCGACGCGCTCTATGCCACGCCCAAACACCCCTATACCGAGGCGCTGCTCTCGGCCGTGCCCGAGCCCGACCCCACCATCGAGACCCGCAAGAAGCACATCCTGCTGAAGGGCGACGTTCCCTCGCCCGCGAACCCGCCCGAGGGCTGCAATTTCTGCACCCGCTGCCCCAAGGTGATGGATATCTGCCGCAAGGTGGAGCCGCCCGCCTTTGAGGTCGCGCCGGGCCACCAGGTGGCCTGCCATCTCTATTCCGAGACAATCCAGGAGACCGCCGGTGAAACGGCGGCGATTGAGGCTCAAGAGAGCACCCAACAAGGAGAGTGACATGAATTTCAAGACAGCCCTTCTGGGCGCTGCCGCAGGGTCGCTGATGGCCACCGCGGGCTTGGCCGAGCGCGGCTCGGACGGCCAGGTGAACATCATCTACTGGCAGGCGCCCTCGATTATGACCCCTTACCTGTCGGGCGGCACCAAGGAGCTTGAGGCCGCGAGCCTCGTGCTGGAGCCGCTGGCGCGTTACGACGAAAAGGGCAACATGGTGCCCTATCTGGCCGAATCCGTGCCGACCGTCGAAAACGGCGGCGTCTCGTCCGACCTGATGTCGATCACCTGGAAGCTGAAAGAGGGCCTGAAATGGTCCGACGGCTCGCCGCTGACCTCGGAAGACGTCAAGTTCACCTGGGAATACTGCACCGCCGAGGGCGGCGGCTGCGCCCAGTCCGAGAAATTCAACGACGTTGTGGCGGTGGAAACCCCCGACGAGCTGACCGTGGTGGTCAAGTTCGGCGTGGCCAAGCCCTTCCCCTATGGCCCCTTCGTCGGCGCGCAGGCACCGATCATCCAGAAGGCGCAGTTCGCCGACTGCATGGGCCCCAAGGCGCCTGAATGCACCGAGGCGAACTTTGCCCCGATCGGCACCGGCCCCTTCGTGGTGACCGAGTTCCGCCCCAATGACGTGATCCAGCTCGAGGCGAACCAGAACTACCGCGACCCGAACAAGCCGGCCTTCGCCAACGTGGTGTTCAAGGGCGGCGGCGACGCCACCGCCGCGGGCCGCTCTGTTCTGGAAACCGGCGAGTTCGACTATGCCTGGAACCTGCAGCTCGCCCCCGAGGTGCTGGCCAACATGGAGGCCGCGGGCAAGGGCAAGGTGGTCTCCGCCTTCGGCACGCTGGTGGAGCGGATCATGGTCAACCTGACCGATCCCTCGGCCGACCTGGGCGACGAGCGCGCCACCGCCAAGCACCCGCACCCGATCCTCAGCGACAAGGCCGTGCGCCAGGCGCTGTCCATGGCCATCGACCGCGAGCTGCTGGTCGAGATCGGCTATGGCGACGCCGGCCGGCCGACCTGCAACGTGCTGCCCGCGCCCGAGATCTACAAGTCGACGGCCAACGACGGCTGCCTGGTGCAGGACATCGAGGGCGCGAAAAAGCTGCTGGACGAGGCGGGCTGGGTGCCCGGCCCCGACGGCGTGCGCGTGAAGGACGGCAAGCGCCTGTCGCTGCTCTACCAGACCTCGACCAACGCCGTGCGCCAGGACTTCCAGGCGCTGATCAAGCAGTGGTGGGGCGAAATCGGCGTGGAGACCGAACTGAAGAACATCGACGCCTCGGTCTTCTTCGGCGGCGATCCGGGCAGCCCGGACACCTTCCAGAAGTTCTTCGCGGACGTGGAGATGTACGCCAACAACTTCGACGGCACCGACCCCGAAGCCTACATGGCCAACTGGGCCTGCGAGCAGGCGCCGCGCCCCGAGACCCAGTGGCAGGGCAACAACATGCCGCGCTACTGCTCGGAAGAGTATGACGCCCTGGTGGCCGAGATGGCCAAGACCGGCGACATCGGCAAGCGGGCGGAGCTGGCCAAGGCGATGAACGACATGCTGATGCAGGACTATGTCATCATCCCGCTGGTCGACCGCGGCCGTGTCTCGGCGCATTCGAACACGCTGGGCGGCGTTGTCCTGAACACCTGGGACAGCGAGCTGTGGAACGCGGCCGACTGGTACCGCATCAAGTAACCTGAGCCGCGCCCCGGCCTGCCGCGCGGGCCGGGGCGCATTCCCTCCTGACGACAGACTTCTGACCCGAGGCATCGCATGTTCACCTTCACGCTCCGACGGCTCCTGCTGGCGATCCCGACGCTTCTGTTCATCAGTCTGATCATCTTCTTGCTGCTCGACTTCGCCCCGGGCGACCCGACCGCGCAGCTGCCGCTGACCATCCCGCCCGAGGTCAAGGCCAAGATCCGCGAAAGCCTCGGCCTGGGCGAGCCGATCCACATCCGCTACCTGCTGTGGCTGAAGCAGTTCGCCGTGGCCGAGCCGCTGCACGCCTTCGACGCCACCTTCGGCACCAGTTTCGGCGAGGGCATGCAGCGCGTGATCTCGTGGCAGACGCGCAGCCCTGTGGGCGACATCATCGCCCAGCGGATGCCGCAGACCCTGTGGGTGGTGGGCATGTCCTACGTGCTGGGCACGCTGATCGCCGTGCCCATCGGCGTGATCTCGGCCTACCGGCAATACAGCTGGTTCGACCAGCTCGGCACCTTCATCTCGATGGTGGGCTACTCGGTGCCCACCTTCTTCACCGGCGTATTGCTGATCGTGATCTTCGCGGTGAACCTGGGCTGGTTCCCCTCGATCTACGACACCACGCACAAGGTGACCGACTGGGACAGCTTCGTCTTCCAGGTGCGGCAGATGGTGATGCCGGTGGCGGTGCTGGCGCTCTACAACGCCGCGCAGATCAGCCGCTTCATGCGCGCCTCGATGCTGGACAACCTGGGCCAGGACTATGTCCGCACCGCCCGCGCCAAGGGGATGAGCGAGAAGGTCGTGGTGCTGATCCACGTGCTGCGCAACTCGATGATCCCGGTGGTGACCGTGATCGCGCTCGGCGTGCCCACCATCTTCGGCGGCGCCATCATCACCGAGCAGGTGTTCAAGGTGAACGGTCTGGGCCAGCTGCTGATCACCGCCATCTACGCCAACGACATCCCGATGGTGCAGACGCTGACCTTCATCTTCGCCATCCTGATCGTGCTCTTCAACCTGATTGCCGACGTGCTTTACGGCATTCTCGACCCGAGGATCCGCTATGACTGACACCGCCCCCATGAAGGAAGAGGCCTATCGCCCGCCCCGCAGCCAGTGGTGGGACGTGTGGGACCAGTTCTCCACCCACCGCGGCGCGCTGATCGGCACCATCGTGTTCTTCACCATCGTCTTCGCGGTGCTGATCGGCCCCTACCTGTGGACGATCGAGCCCACCTTCATCGACATCCGCGCCCGCAACCAGGGGCCCAGCCTGGCCCACCCGCTGGGCACCGACCAGCTGGGCCGCGACATGCTCGCGCGGATGATGGCGGGCGGCAAGGTTTCCATCGCGGTGGGCTTCACCGCGATGCTGCTGTCGCTGCTGCTGGGCACGCTGATCGGGGTGCTGGCGGGCTATTTCAAGAAGCTCGACGGGCCGCTGATGCGGCTCACCGACCTCTTCCTCGCCCTGCCCCTGCTGCCGCTGCTGCTGGTCATGGTGATGCTGTTCCGCGAGGCGCTGTCGGCGCAGTTCGGGCCGGAGACCGGCATCTTCATCATGATCGTGGTGGCCATCGGCATCACCTCGTGGATGCAGACGGCGCGCATCGTGCGCGGCGACGTGCTGGCCCTGAAAGAGCGCGAGTTCGTCCTCGCCGCCCGCTCCATCGGCACGCCCAGCCGCCGCATGATTACCCGGCACGTGCTGCCCAACGTTTTGTCGCCGGTGATGGTCTCGGCCACGCTGGGCATCGCCAACGCCATCATCACCGAAAGCGCGCTGTCCTTCCTCGGCCTCGGCTTCCCGCCGGATTTCCCGACTTGGGGGCGGCTGCTGTTCGACGCGGTGGACTACCTGCAGCAATACCCCGAACGCGTGCTCTGGCCCGGCCTCGCGATCTCGTTCACCGTGCTGTCGGTGAACTACATGGGCGACGGGCTGCGCGACGCGCTGGACCCGCGCATCCGGGGCCGCTGATCGCGCTGGACCCGACCGGCATGGCGGGGCTAGCCTTGGGCAAAGCCACAGGGAGGCCCGCCATGTTCCGCAGAACCTTTTTCACCCTCGCCCTCGGCGCGGCGCTCGCCGCCTGCGCGCCGGGCGGGCAGGTCCAGGTGCCCCGCGACACCACGCTGATCCTGCTGCGCCATGCCGACCGCAAGGGCGACCAGCTTTCCGAGAAGGGCCGCGCCCGGGCGCAGGCCCTGGTCGCCGCGCTGGAGGGGGTGAAGATCGACCGCATCTACAGCCCCGGCCTTGACCGCAACCTCGACACCGCGGCACCGCTGGCCGCCGCGCGGGGGCTGGAGGTCACCCGCATCCCGCCCACCGGAGTCGCGCAGCGCATCCTGCCCGAAAGCGCAGGCCAGACCGTGGTCTGGGTCGGCAACAAGGGCAACCTGACCGAGATTTGGGACGCCCTCGCCGCGCCGGGCGCGCCACCGCTGGAGTACGGCGACCTGTTCTTCGTCGAGTCGGGGCGGCTGGGCGGGCCGAAAGTGACCCGCAGGCGCTTCGGCGCCGACCTCGACCGCTGAGGGCCAAAAAAGAACGCCGGCGCCGCCGGGGCGGCAACGCCCACCAGCCTGTTTGCCCGCATCGCCGCGGGCATGGACCCCGGCCCCGCCCCCTTGGCGAAACCAGAACATCATCCCACCAAACCCCGACTTCCAAGCCGGTCTCGCGTTTGATTCCGGCCTCTTCCCCGCGCATATGGAACGAAATTCCTCAACCGCGGGAGTTCCCCATGTTCGAGACCTTTGGCTTCGAGACCCTCTCCGCCCCGCAGGCGGCGATCTATTTCGGCCTTGTCCTCGGCCTTGCCTTCGGCGCCTTGGCCGAGGTCACGCGTTTCTGTTTCCGCCGCGGGCTGGTCGGCCCGGCGGCCGAGCGCCGCCCGGCGCTGGCGGTCTGGCTGACGGCGCTGGCCGTGGCCATCCTGGGCACGCAGGGCGCGGTCGCCGCCGGCTGGATCAGTTTCGCCGAGCACCGCTTCCTTTCGCCGGACCTGCCCTGGGCGGCGATCGCGCTTGGCGGGCTGCTGTTCGGCGCGGGCATGGTATTGACCCGAGGCTGCGCCTCACGGCTGACGGTGCTGGCCGGTTCGGGCAACCTGCGCGCCGCGCTGGTGCTTGTGGTCTTCGCCCTCACGGCGCATGCCACGCTGAAAGGCGTTCTGGCCCCCCTGCGCCAGCAGCTCGGCACGCTCACCCTGCCGCTGGGCGAGGCCGCCGCCCTGTCCACCCCCTGGGCGGTGGCGCTGGCCTTCGCCCTGCTGGGCTGGGCGGTGACCTCGGGCGCGCGGCGCGGGCACCTGGCGGGCGCCGCGGCGCTGGGGCTGCTGGTGCCGCTGGGCTGGGTGGGCACCGGCTTCGTCCTCTATGACGATTTCGATCCCATCGCGCTGGAAAGCCTGTCCTTCACGGCCCCCGCCGCGGACAGCCTGTTCTGGACCGTCGCCGCCAGCGCCGTGCCCGCGCGGTTCGGCGTGGGGCTGGTGGGCGGCGTGCTGATCGGCGCGGCGGTGCTGGCGCTGATCTCGGGCCGGTTCCGCTGGCAGAGCTTCGAAAGCCCCGCCCAGACCGGCCGCTACCTTTCCGGCGCGGCGCTGATGGGCTTCGGCGGGGTGCTGGCGGGCGGTTGCACCGTGGGCGCCGGCCTGTCGGGCGTGCCCACGCTGGGCCTGTCGGCGCTGCTGGCGCTGGGGGCCATCGCGGCGGGCGGCATCGCCACCAACCGCGCGCTGGCCCGCTTCAGTGAAAGCTCTTCCGGATCCGCCGCACCATCAGCCACACCGCCAGCACCACAACGGGCGTAAGACCGGCGGTCAGCATCCCCTTGCTGAGCCCCACGGCATCGGCAAGGGGATAGGCCATGTAACCGGCCAACGACACGGCGTAATAGCTGATCGCCACCACCGACAGCCCCTCGACCGTGTGCTGCAGGCGCAGCTGCAGATCGGCGCGGCGGTCCATGCTTTCCAGCAGCTTCTGGTTCTGGGCCGAGCGCGCCACGTCCACCTGCGTCCCCAGCAGGTCGCCCGCCCGCGCCGCGCGCTCGATGGTCGAGCGCAGCCGCGCCTCGGTGGATTTCACCGTGCGCATCGAGGGATCGTAGCGGCGCATCATGAATTCGCGGAAGGTCTGCCGCCCCTGAAAGCGCGCCTCGCGCATCACCTCGACGCGCTGGTGCACCAGCGCCTCGTAGGCCGCCGTGGCCGAGAAGCGGAACGAGGCCTGCGCCAGCATGTTCTCCAGCTCGGCCGAGATCTCCAGCAACTCGTGCAGCGTGTCCTCGGCCCCACGCCCGCCGCCCACCATGTCGGCGGTCAGTGCCGACAGGCGGTTCTCGATCTCGCCCATGCGGGTGGTCAGGTCGCGGGCCCGCGGCAGCCCCAGCATGGACATGGTCTTGTAGGTCTCTATCTCGGTCAGGCGCTGCACCATGCGCCCGACCCGGCGCGCGCCGGTCCCGGGCCGCACGAACAGCGCGAAGCGCATGTGCCCGGCCGGGTCGATGCGGAAATCCGAGGCCATGATGGCGCTGTCGTCCAGCACCGAGGAACAGGCCAGGCTTTCGGGCACGAACCAGTCGTAGAGGCGGCGCACGATGTCGTCGTCGGTGTCCTTCTGCTGCTCGACCCGGATCAGGGCCGAGGTCAGGCGCTTGCCCGGCGCGGCGGCCAGCCAGTCCTCGGGGAAGACCTCGAAGGCCATGGGGTCGAAGGGGCGCTCGGTCACGCCGTCGGTGAAGATGGTGTAGGTGACGAACTCGGTATGGCTTTCCCATTTCAGCCGGTGCCGCCCGATCTGGCCGAAGTAATGGGTGGCCTCGGGCTGCGGGTGCGGCGCGCCGAAGCGGTCCAGCAGGTCCAGCAGATGCGCGCGGTCGGCGTCGCGGTCGCGGGTGGCGGCGTCCTGCGGCTGCTTGATCGCCAGGTAGGCCGCGTGGCAAGGCGTTTCCAGCGAGGGAAACGGCCGCGCATGCAGCTCGTTGGCCAGGGCATAGCGCAGCGGGTGATCTTCGATCTGGGTCATGGGCGCGGCTTTCGCTTTTTCCCCATTCCTAGCGGAACGGGGCGCAAAGTAAACGGGAAGGGTCAATGAATAGCGCGGCTTATCGGTGCGGCATTGTGTGCCGACCTCGCCGGCGGGAACTCAAAAATCAGGGCC
>JBNGCX010000072.1:0-15432 GCA_049974865.1 Paracoccaceae bacterium | reverse complement strand
GCCGTTCCTCGTCCCGCTTCTGGCTGGTGACGTCGATATGGACGCCCGACATCACCTCGGGGCTGCCGTCCTGGGCCCGGCGGAAGACCCGGCCGCGGGTTTGCACCCAGACCCAGTGGCCGTGCTTGTGGCGCATCCGGAAGACGCCTTCGAAGGCTTCCGTCTCGCCCGCCAGCGTCGTCCTGATGTTCGGCTCGATGACCGCCCGGTCATCGGGGTGGACGAGATCGGCCCAGGTGTCGATCGTGATCGGCTCCAGCTCTTCGCGGCTGAAGCCGATCATGTCCAGCCAACGGTCGTTGACATATTGCTCGCCGGAGGCGACCGACCATTCCCAGGTGCCGACATCGGCGCCGGTGATGATGTTGTCCAGCCGTCTTTTGCCGTCCTTCAGCGCGGTGACGTCGGAATGAATCCCGATCAGGCCACCCGATCGCGTGCGCCGCTCGATCACGCGCAGGATGCGGCCGTCGGCCAGCCGATGCAGGAGCCTCGTCCGGTCGTTGCGCCGTCCCTTCAGGCGCTTTTCCAGCCATTCTCCCTCGCGCCCGCAGGCGTCCGGCAACTGCCCGTGTGCAACCGCATACCGCTCAATGGTTTCGAAGCTGGTGCCGGGGATCAGGACCGGCGCGGTCTCGGCATAGAACTCGCGGTAGCGCTGGTTGCAGAGGATCAGGACGTCGTCCGCATCGAACAGGGCAAATCCGTCTTCCATCGTCTCGATGGCTTCCGCCAGCTGTTCCCGGGCGGCCTCCGCCGCGTCGGCGCGCGCGCGCAGATCGGTCTCGTGGTGTTTGCTGTCCGCGTCGCCGGCCATCATCGCGGCAAGGCCCGCCAAGACCAACCCTGCGTCACCGGACGGGCCTGTCGCGATGCCCGAACCGTTGCACCGGCCAGCCGGGAAGCCGAGACGTGCTTCCCGTTATGCGCAGCCGCCTGCCCCGTTCCCGATCCGCTATCGCTCATGCTCCAAACCATCGGTCCGCGTTGACTCCGTTTTCGGCGAGAATTTGTTTTTGTTACCCAAAGCTTAACGCGAAAATGTGGCGTGATTTTGGTCACGGGGGTGAAGCTGCGCCGGCGCACCCGACGCGGTCGGGCCGGTCAGTGACTGTCGCCCCCGGCATATCTGGATGGATTGGGCGCCGGCAATGCGCCCGGCCCGGACCGGGCCGCCCCCGACACCCAGGCCAGCGCCAGGTCGAGTTTCTCGGATTCGGACAGGCCCTGATCCTCAAGGTCTTTCCACGTCAGGAAGTGCAGAGCGTGGCGGATGGTCGGCCCCGTCATGGCAGTCCGCGCCCCGGGGCCCAGGGCATGGACGAGGCCCCGCGCGACCGTCTCCAGAAAGGCGGCGACCTCGGCCATCGGCGCCTGCAGCGCCGGCACCTCGTCGACATCGCGGAACGACACCGTCCACATGCGCCGGGTGCGGGAATAATAGTCGTAGAACGCGCCCAGCGCCTGGCGCAGGCGCGCCTGCGGGTCGGCCACCCCGGCCCAGTCGCCGGGATCGGGCGGCGGGTTCAGCTCCAGCCAATGCGAGGTGCAGGCCTGGAACACCGCGGTTTCGTCCGGGAAATGCCGATACACCGTCAGGCGCTGCACGCCGGCCTCCTCGGCGATGGCGCTGATCGTCGTGGCCCGCGGGCCGATCTCCTCGTGCAGCTTCATCGTCGCCTCGACGATCCGCTGCCGGGTCTCTTCCTGGGACCGCGCGCGCTTGCGCATTGTGTAGGGTCGTTTCTTCTCGCTCATTCGGTGAACAATAGTGATCTTTGAAATATTGACAAGCCCGCGGCGACTCGCGTAGTGGGTATTTTCGTTGAACATGTGAGTTCACTGAAAATGAATTGGAGTTCAGAGATGCCGTCAGTCACTTCGCCGGTCCAGCACGCCGCACGGCCCGTCACCGGGGCCTGGACCGTTCTGCCCTCGTGGTTTCCCGTGCCGGACATGGGGGCGCTGCCGATCAACGCCTTCCTGCTGAAAGGCCCCGAACCGCTGCTCGTCGACACCGGGCTGGGCGCCCTGGGGGAGGATTTCGTGACCGAGCTCAGCCGCGAGATCGACCTCAAAGACCTGCGCTGGATCTGGCTCAGCCACACCGATGCCGACCATATCGGCAACCTCAACCGGGTGCTGGAGATGGCCCCCAAGGCCAAGGTCGTCAGCAATTTCCTGGGCGCGGGCAAGATGGGCATGATGGGGGCCTACGACCTTTCGCGCGTGCACATCCTTGCCCCCGACGAGGTGTTCGAGGTCGGCGGCCGGCGCCTCCACCAAGTCAAGCCGCCCTATTACGACGCGCCCGAGACCATGGGCTTTTTCGACGAGACCGACCGCGTCCTCTTCGCCGCGGATGCCTTCGGCGCGCTGCTGCCCGGCAGCGCGGCGGATATCGCCGAGTTCAGCGACGACACGCTGCGCGACGGGCTGGTGGGCTGGTCGTCCATCGACGCGCCCTGGCTGGCCCAAATGGACCAGGCCGCGCTGGGACGGATGATCGCCGATCTGGAGCGGATGCAGCCCGACCATGTCTTCTCGGGTCACCTGCCGCTCGCCCGCGGGGTCGAGCCGCTGACCCGGCATATCGCGGGCGCCTATTGCCGCGGCACCACCGAGGCCGCCACCGATGCAGCGGCCGAGGCCGTCGAGACGGTCTTCACGTGACCCGCGGCCGCAAAGGATTGAGCGATGACATGCCCTGACGCCATCGCCCCGGCCCGCGCGGCCGCAGCCCCGCCTTCGGGCACCCCCAAACCAAGGAGAAAGACATGACCCAGAACATCATCGACCGGAACAAGGCCACGGTGGAGAAATTCCTCGCCGGGACCCATTCCGCCGACATCGAGGACGTGGCGGTGATCGACGAAACCGTCGTGCCGCATATCGTCTGCCACGGCTTCCCCGGCTTTCCCAACGGCGAGTTCTTCGACCGGGAAAGCTACAAGGCCTTCTTCCGCGTCTTCCGCGAGTCCTTCAGCGACATGGACTTCCGGACGACCCGCCTCATCGCGGCCGAGGATTTCGTCTCGGCGCATTGGGAGATTTGGGCCACCCATAGCGGCGCGTTCCAGGGCATCCAGCCCGACAATGCGCGCGTCGTCTTCGACGGCGTCGCCCTCTACCGCATGGAAGACGGGAAGATCGCCGAAACCTGGCTCACCATCAACGAGCCCCTGCTGATGTCGCAGCTCGGCAAACCCGCCGCGGATGCGGCCTGAACCGGGGGCCGGGGCTGCGCTCCGGCCTCTCTTCCCCTGCCCGCAAGGAGACGCAGATGCCCAGGACCCCCGCCCGCCACGACCCAAGGCCGGAACCAGCGTGCCACCGCTGCGGCGGATGCCGCGACGCCGTGGCCCGCAGCGCCCGTCAGGAGGCGGCCTTTTTCGCCAGTTCCGATCTTGCGATGACCGAAAACCGCTGTCGGTACCGGGCCGGCGTGATCCCGACCACGCGCTTGAAAAGCCGCCGGAAGAAATTGGAATCTTCGTAGCCGACCTCCACCGCGACCTGTTCCATCGGGATATCGGAGGTTTCCAGCAAATGCTTCGCCTCCTCCAGGCGCAGCGTCTGGACGTATTCCATGGGCGTGTAGCCGGTCGCGGTCCGAAATCGCCGGATGAAGGTCCGCTCGGCGAGGCCCGAGCGGTCGATCATCGCGGCGACGGGATTGCTGCGATGGTAATTGTCGGCAATCCAGACCTGGACATCCGCGATGACCGCGTCGTCATGGCTCTTGGCCCGGCGCGCGCCGGCGAAGGGGAGCTGGCCGTCGGAGTGATCGCCCAGCAGGAATATCTTCGAAATGCGCACCGCCTCCGCGCCGCCGCTGAAGCGCGCGACCAGGTAGAGCGCCAGTTCCTCCCAGGCGGTGGCCCCGCCGCCGGTGATGATCTGGTGGCCGGGCCCGGCCGGGGCGAGGATCTTCTGCGGCGACAGCTTCACCTGCGGGTAGCGCTCACGGAAGATGTCAACGGCCGACCAGTGCGTGGTGGCCTCCTGCCCGTCGAGGATGCCGGCCTCGGCCAGGAAGACCGAGCCGGTGCAGACCGAGCAGACGATGGCGCCCGCCGCGTGCCGTTCGCGCACCCAGTCCAGTTCCGCCCGCCAACGCGCTCCGGGTTCGAAGGGCGTGGGCAGCACCAGGTCCGTCACGATCAGCACATCGGCCTCGCCCATGGGCTCATGCGGCGCGATGGGGATGCCGTAGGCCCCGATCACCGGCTTGCCGTCGCGGGTCACGATCTTCGGCGTCAGCGACGGGGCGTCCGCCCGTTCGCCGGTCATTTCTTCCCAGGTGCGCCCCACCGAGAGCAGCACCTCATACAGGCCGTAGAGCGCGGTCGGCGTGCTCTCGGGCAGCGCAAGAAGGGCGAAACGGGGGGAATTTGCCATGATCTCTCCCTCCTGGTTGGCAGGAATCGCATGTTTCTGTCGAATCGCGACCTTACCACGAATCCGGCCCTTTCCTATCACGGCGGCACAAGCTGACAGGAAAGGAAACGAGATGAACCAGATTTCAGGAGCCGAGGCCCTGGCCAACGCCGAGCGCTTCGCCGAGCGGATCGGCGACATATTGTCGAACGGCGCGGTCGCGGCCATGATCTCGGTCGGTCACCGCGCCGGGCTGTTCGAGGCCCTGGCCGGCCAGCCGCCCGCGACCAGCGCGGAGATCGCCGAGCGGGCCGGGCTGAACGAACGCTACGTGCGGGAATGGCTGGCGGTCATGGTGACCGGGCGCGTCGTCGCATACGACCCCGCCGCGCGCAGCTACCACCTGCCCGACACCCACGCGGCCTGCCTGGTGGACGGGGCCCCCTTCGGCAACCTCGCCGTCTACGCGCAGCATGTCGGCCTCCTCGGAAAGGTCGAGGATTGCATACTGGGCTGTTTCGAAACCGGCGCGGGCACGTCCTATTCGGACTACCCCTGCTTCCACCAAGTCATGGCCGAGGACAGCGACCAGACGGTGACGGCGGGGCTGTTCGACTTCGTCCTGCCGCTGGTCGAGGGGATCGAGGCGCGGCTCGAACAGGGGATCGAGGTGCTCGACGCCGGCTGCGGCCGCGGCCGGGCCTTGATCGCGCTGGCCCGACGCTACCCCAACAGCCGCTTCACCGGCTACGACCTCTGCGCCGACGCCATCGAGCACGCCCGCTTCGCGGCCAAATGCGCGGGCCTGACGAACGTCACCTTCGAGACCCGCGACCTGACCGGCTATGCCGAGCCGGGGCGGTTCGACTTCATCACCTCGTTTGACGCCATCCACGACCAGAAGGACCCCGAGGGCTTGATCCGCGGGCTCAAGGCCTCGCTCAGGCCCGGCGGCACCTACCTGGTGCAGGATATCGGCGGCTCGGCAGATCTGGAAAATAACATGGATTTCCCGATGGCGCCGCTGCTCTACGCCATTTCCTGCGCCCATTGCACGCCGGTCTCGATTGGCCAGGGCGGCGCCGGGCTGGGCACCATGTGGGGCTGGGAGACCGCCCTGAAGATGCTGCAGGACGCGGGCTTCGCATCGGTCGAGCGCCACGTGCTGCCGCATGACCCGATGAATGTCTGGTTCGTGGCAAGGGCCTGACGCCGCCCTCTTCGACACACGCCCCCCGCAGGCCGAATGGCCTGTGCCTGATGAAAGGAAAAGACCAATGAAACCGTTTCGCAATTTCGCCGCCACAACGGCCCTCGCCGCGCTCGCCGCGGGGGCTGCCTCGGCCGAGCAGACCGCGCTTGTCCTTTACGAAACCAAGGGCACGGCGACGCCCCGGCACGAGGCGCTGGCCTTTGTCGAGATCGATCCTGAGGCGCCGGAATTCGGCCAGATCCTGGCCGAGATCCCGCTGCCCCCGGACATGATCGCGCATCACATCTTCTACAACTCCGCGCGCGACAAGGCCTATGTCACCGCGCTGGGGCGCAGCGAGCTTCTGGTGCTCGACGTCACAGCCTTCCCCTACCGCAAGAGCGTCATCGACGTGCCCGACTGCGTGGTGGGCGAGGACGTGGCGTTTTCCCGCCGCCTCGACCGCTGGTATCTGACCTGCATGGGCAGCTCGGTGGTCGTGGTGGGCGACGCCACCACCGACGAGGTGATCGAGACCATCCCCACCGCCGAGCCCTGGCCGCACGGCATCACCGTGCGCGACGATATCGGCCGCTTCCTGGTGACCAGCACCAACCACCCCGAGACCGAGGAGAAGGCCGGCGACCGGATCACCGAATATGACCTCGCGACCGGCAAACCGCTGGCGAGTTACCGCACCACGGACGGGCCGGCGGGCGAGAAACCGGCGCCGGTGGAGATCTTCTTCGTCCCCGGAGCGAATCCGCCCGTGGCCTATGTCACCAACTCGCTGGGCGCCGACATGTGGCTGGCCGAATGGCAGCCGGGCGACAGGCGCTTTGCGCTGCGCGAGGCGTTCGATTTCGCGCCACTGGGACAGGACATCCCGCTCGAGGTCTATTTCGCCGAGGACGCCAGCCGCGCCTATGTGACCACCGCGGCGCCGGGGCACCTGAACGCCTTCGACATCAGCGACCCGCTGGAACCCCGGCATCTTGCCGCGATCCAGACGGCGCCGGGCGCGCATCACATGGTGTTTTCCGAGGATGGCCGGCTGGGCGTCGTGCAGAACGGGCTGGCCAATATCGAGGGGATCAATGACGGCTCGCTCACCGTGGTCGACCTCGAAACCTTCGAACAGGTCGCGACCATCGACACCTTCAAGGAGGCCGGTTTCACCGTGAACATGATCGAGCTGCTGCCCGGCTCGTCACGTCTGCACACCCATTGACCCAAGGCCGGCCGTGCAGCGCGGCCGGCCCCTTCCACGCAAGCAAGCGGAGAGATCAGATGTCGGAGACACTGGCATTTCCCCCGACGCCGCGCCGGGCTTGGCCCTATGACCGGCGCGAGGCCAAGACCCTCCTCCTTCAGGCCACGCCCATCGCCATGCTCGCGCTGGTGAACATGGCGATGAGCGTGACCGACACGGTCATGGCCGCGGCGCACGGGACGGGGGCGCTCGCCGCCGTCGCGGTGGGCAGCGATTTCTACTCCATCGTCTTCTACCTGGTGGCCGGCACCATCGGCGGGCTGGCCCCGCTTTACGCCGCGGCCAGCGAAGCCGGGGACGAAGAGCGCCTGAAGGGGCTGCGCTCGGCCGGTTGGGCCGTGGTTGCCCTCGTCGCCGCGCTGGCCGCCTCGCTCGTCTGGCACGCGCCCTCCTACCTGGGCCATCTGGGCCTCGATCCGGAGCTGCTGGCGCACGGGGCGGGATACACCCGGGCGATGGCGCTGACATTGATCCCGATGGCGGTGACGGCCACGCTGCGTTGCCGCCTGACCGCGATCGAGCGGCCGGGGCTGCTGCTCAGGGTCACCATCGCGGCGGTGCCGCTGAATGCGCTCGGCAACCAGATCCTCATGAACGGGTTCGGGGGCTGGGCGGGATACGGCATCACCGGCGCGGGGCTGTCCTCGCTGCTGGTGAGCAGCTTCACCGCGCTCGCGCTGCTCGTGTTGGGCCGCCGGGCGGGCGATTTCGGCGCCGCGCCGCGGATCGAGCGCGGCACCGTCGCCGAGGTGCTCCGCATTGGCCTGCCCATCGGCCTGGCGACCCTGGCCGAGGTCGGGATTTTCCTGTCGGCCACGCTGTACGCCGCCACGCTGGGGGCGGAGGCCGCGGCGGCCCATGCCGTTGCCATCCGGACGGCGGGCGTCAGCTATATCGTCTCCATCGGGCTGCTGCAGGCCACGACCGTGCGCATGGCCCGCTCGCGGGACCACCGCGTCACCATCGCCACCGCGATGAGCGTCTCCGCCGGCGCGGGCGCGGCGCTCTGCAGCCTCCTGCTGGTCGCCGCGGCGCTGATGACGGGCGGTGCCGATGGCGTGGACCTCGGCCTGCGCCCGGCGCTCGAAGCCGCCGCGCCCCTGGTCGCGCTGCTTGCCGCGTCCGAGTTTCTCGGCCCGGCCAATGCCGCCGCCGCCGGCTTGCTGCGCGGCTGCCGGGACACGCGCGCGGCCATGCTGTTCTCGGTCTTCGGGAACTGGTGCGTCGCCGCACCGGTGGCCATCGCGCTGGCCTCGGGCCTCGCCTGGGGTGCCACGGGGATCTGGATCGGACTGACCGCAGGGTCGCTGACCGCCTCGCTTCTCACCATCGGGCGCGTGCCAAGGCTTTGGCCCGCCCCGGCAATCTGATATTTTCCCTGAAAGGATCCGTCCCATGTTCTCCAGAACCGTCCTTCTTGTCTACGCCGCGCTGGCCTATCTGCTCGCGCTGGCCAATATCGCCTACATCGTCGGCTTCCTGGCCGATTACGGCGTGCCCAAGGCCATCAATGACGGCATCCCGGGGCCGCTCTGGCCCACCGTGGCCTTCGACCTCGGCCTGATCTGGCTGTTCGGCCTGCACCATTCGGCCACCGCCCGGCGCTGGTTCAAGGCGCGCTGGACCCGCTTCGTTCCCCCCGCGGCGGAGCGGGCCACCTACCTCTACATGACCGCCGCCATGAGCGTCCTGCTCTTCGGGCTGTGGCGCCCGCTCCCCCAGACCGTCTGGCAGGTGGAAAGCCCGGCGATCGCCGCAGCGATCCTGTGCGTGTATCTGCTCACCTGGGCCGTGATGCTGGCCGCGACCTTCCATTTCGGCCATTTCGGCTTCTTCGGGCTGGCCCAGGCCTGGGCGCGGTTCCGCGACCGGGCACCGGGACCCGGCCCGTTCTGCGCCCGCGGGCTCTACGGCTTGGTGCGGCACCCGATCAGCCTCGGCTGGATCCTCCTGCCCTGGCTGACGCCGCATATGACGGTGGGGCAGATGGTCTTCGCCGTCGGGGTGCTCGGCTACGTCCTGGTGGCGACGCCCTTCGAAGAGCGCGACCTCGTCGCCGAGCTGGGCGAGACCTACCGCGCCTACCGCCGCCGCGTGCCCGCCCTCTTGCCGCGGATCCTGCCCACCGAGCCCGATGACGAGCTTTTCGCCGCGCGGTCCCGCAAGGACTGACGCCGCCCAAGGCCCGCCGCACCGTAACTTCTGCAACAAGAGACCGAGAAATGACCGATTTTTCCTATATCGAGGACGCGGAGCGCCGCGCCCGCCGCTACCTGAAGACCCTGGACCAACGCCGGGTCTTCCCCGACCAGGCCGCGCTGGAGAACCTGGCCCTGTTCGACGAGGCCCTGCCCGACACCGGCCGCCCCGGCGGCGAAACCGTGGCCCTGCTGGATGATGCCGGCTCGCCCGCCACGGTGGCCAGCAACGGGCCGAACTACTACGGCTTCGTCATCGGCGGCACCCTGCCCGAGGTGCTGGCCGCCGAACGGCTGACCAGCGCCTGGGACCAATGCGCAAGCTCCTTCGCCAATTCGCCCGTGGCCCACAAGCTCGAACAGGTCGCGGGTGGCTGGGTGCTGGACGTCCTCGGGCTGCCGGAGGGCAGCGCCGTGACTTTCGGCACCACCTCCACGGCCTGCGGCATGGCCTGCCTGACCGCGGCCCGGCGCGAGTTGCTGGCCCGGCAGGGCTGGGATTTCGACGAACAGGGCCTGTCCGGCGCCCCCGAGATCCGCGTCGTGGTCTCGGAAACCGCGCATGTCACGCTGCTCAAGGTGCTGCGCGTGCTGGGCTTCGGCCTGGGCGCAGTGGTGAAGGCCCCCGTCGACGAATTCGGCCGCATCGACCCCGGCCGGCTGCCGCCGCTGGACGACCGCACCATCCTCTGCCTGCAGGCGGGCGAGGTGAACACCGGCGAGTTCGACCCCTTCACCAGGATCATCCCCCGCGCCAGGGCGGCGGGGGCCTGGGTGCATGTCGACGGCGCCTTCGGCCTGTGGGCGAAGGCGAGCCCCCGGCTGCGCCATTTTGCCGAGGGCGCCGAGCTTGCCGACAGCTGGACCGTCGACGGGCATAAATGGCTGAACACGCCCTATGACGGCTCCATCGGGATCTGCCGCAAGCCGGGCGCGCTGAGCGAGGCGATGAACAGCGACGCCGCCTATTCCTCGGCCTCGCCCGACAGCCAGAAGAACCTCGGCATCGAGTTTTCCCGGCGGGCGCGCGGCATCGCCATCTGGGCGGCGCTGCGCAGCCTCGGGCGGCAGGGTCTGGCTGAGATGTTCGAGCGGCACTGCCGCCAGGCCCGCCACATGGCCGGCGCGCTCGAGGCCGCCGGGGCGACGGTGCTGAACCGTGTCGTCCTGAACCAGGTTCTGTTCAGGCTCGAAACCGACGAGGAAACCCGCGCCTGCATGCAACATGCTGTCGATACGGGCAAGATCTGGTTCGGCCCGACCGTCTGGCAGGGCAAAACGGCCTGCCGGCTCAGCCTGTCCAACTGGCAAAGCTCCGATGAAACGATCCGCGCGGCGGTCGAGACGCTGTCCGCGAGTATCCGGTCAACGGTCAAACGGCCGGAAGCGGCTGCCAGGGGCTGATCCTCGCCAAGCCGGTCGCCCCCCCGCAGACCAGCGGCCCGGAAACGAAGGCCGGGTGGGGCCCATGACGGGCTCCATCCCCCCGGCGAAAAGAGTAGCCGGGGAAACGTGCGAGTGCGGCTCGATCCAATCTCCGCAGACGCGCCCCGCCTGGCCGGGGCTTGCATCTTTGCCGGTTCGGCCCTGGCCGTCACCGCCCACGCTCGGTTTATTTTTCGAGGAGAACATGCTGGCGATGCCCGCCCAGCCGCGGCGCAGGAGAACCGGCGACGACAATCGTTCCTGTTCGCAGCGCGCAGCCAATTCTGCTTGCAGTGCGGTGGAGGGAAAGGTCGCTCGGGCCCGCCGCGAGAGGTCACAGGTCCCCTGCTTCGGAAATGTGAATGCGGCAGGTCCGGTTTCCAGCATGGTCTGCGCCGCCGGTCACCCCCCAGTGAATGCTGAAGGAAACAAATGTTTGCCTGCGGGAAAATGGTGCCCCCAGACGGACTCGAACCGCCGACCCTCTGATTACAAATCAGATGCTCTACCAGCTGAGCTATAGGGGCGCTGGCCCGGATGTAGCCGTCCGCCGCCGCCCGCGCAAGAGCCCTGTGTCAGGCCCGGCTCGAACGCGCCAGCAGAAGAACCGCCGATAGCCCCACGCCGATCACCAGCAGCGCGGCCGGGGCGGCGTCGCCCAGGTTCTCCAGCGAGGCCTTCTCGTAGACGCGCGTGGCCAGCGTGTTGAAGTTGAACGGCCGCAGCAGCAGCGTCGCCGGCAACTCCTTGACGCTGTCCACGAAGACCAGCAGCAGCGCCGTGCCCACCGAGCCTCGGATCAGCGGCAGGTAGACCGCCGCCAGCGTGCCCCGCGCCGAACGCCCCAGCGAGCGCGCGGCCATGGGCAGGCTGGGCGTGATCCGCCCCATCGCCGCATCCGCCGCGCCCTGCGCGATTGCGAAGAAGCGCACCGCGTAGGCATAGACGATGGCCACCGCCGAGCCGGTCAGCACCAGCCCGATATCCAGGCCCAGCACGCGCTCGACCGCGTCGGCCAGGGCGTGGTCTGCCGCGGCCATGGGGACCAGCAGTCCGATGCCCAGCACCGCCCCCGGCGCGGCATAGCCGATGGTGGTCACCGGCAGCAGCATCTTGGGCAGCGCATGGCCCGTCAGGCGCACGCCGTAGACCAGGAACAGCGCCGCCGCCACGGTCAGCACCGCGGCCAACCCGCCCACCGTGACGGTGTTGCCCAGCGCCCGCAGCAGGCCGGGATCGAGCCAGCCGCTGCCCGCGGCCAGCGCGTGGTGACCGATCACGCCCACCGGCAGCACGAAGCCTAGCCCGAAGGGCAGCGCGCAGGCCACCGTCGCCGCCAGCGCCGGCAGCCCCCGCAGCTGGATCGGCGCCACGGGCCGGTGATGGCGCGCCAGCGCGTGGAAGCGCAGCCGCCGGCGCGAGGCCTTCTCCAGCCCCATCAGGGCCAGCACCAGCACCAGGATGACGCTGGCGATCTGCGCCGCGCCGCCGGCATTGCCCCCCTCCAGCCAGACGGTGAAGATGCCGGTGGTCAGGGTCTGCACCGCGAAATATTCCACCACGCCGAAATCGCTGACCGTCTCCATCATCACGATGGCGGTGGCCGCGGCGATGGCGGGGCGGGCCAGCGGCAGCCCCACCCGCAGGAACAGCGCCACCGGGCCCGAGCCCAGCGCACGTGCCACCTCGTAGGAACAGCCCGACTGCTCGCGGAAGGCGGCGCGGGTCAGCAGGTAGACGTAGGGGTAAAGCGCCATCGACAGCACCACCACCGCCGCGCCCTTGGACCGGATTTCGGGGAACCAGTAGTCGCGCGCGCTGGTCCAGCCAAAGATCTCGCGCAGGCCGGTCTGCACCGGGCCGGCATATTCCAGGAAATCGACCAAGGCGTAGGCGCCCACATAGGCCGGGATCGCCAGCGGCAGCAGCAGCAGCCATTCCAGCCAGCGCGACAGCGGAAAGCGGTACATGCTGATCAGCCAGGCCGCCCCCGTCCCCATCGCCGCCGTCAGCGCCGCGACCGAGGCCATCAGCACCCCGCTGTTGGCCAGGTAGCGCGGCAGCGTGGTGCGGATCAGATGCGGCCAGATATTGTCGGCCGGCGTCAGCGCCAGCCAGACCACCGCCGCGATCGGCATCAGCACCAGCGCCGCGATCACGACCGCCCCCACCGACCAGGGATCGATGCCGGGGCGGCGGCGGGCGGCAGGATTTACTTGAGTATTTTGCTCGGCCATGCCGCGCTCTTACAGCAAAGCCATTTTACTGTCCAGAAAAGCTCGTGTAACAATGCCGCGCACAACAAGAAAAGACGTGGGGAGCTATGCAGGTCGTCTATCACCTCGGGGTCCATTGCACGGATGAAGACCAGCTTCTCAAGTGCCTTCTGAAAAATCGCGCACCGCTGGCCGAGCAGGGCACCGTCGTGCCCAGCCCGGGGCGCTATCGCAAGCCGCTGCGCGAGGCACTGCGCACCCTCAACGGGCGCCCGGCCCCGACCGACATGCAGGAGATGCTGCTCGATGCCGTGATGGACGATGATCACGCGGAGCGGCTGGTGTTTTCGCAACAGTCCTTCCTCGCCGCCCCGGCGCGCGCGCTGGAGATGAACATGTTCTACCACGAGGCGGGCGAGAAGACCGCCGCGCTGGCCCGGCTCTTTCCGCAGGCGGACTGCGCGTTCCATCTCGGCATCCGCAACCCGGCCACCTTCATCCCGGCGCTGTTCGCCCGCACCAACGAAAGCGATTTCGCGGGTTTCATCGCCGGCATCGACCCACGCGCCCTGCGCTGGTCGGACATGGTGGCGCGCATCCGCAACGCGACCCCCGGCGCCGCGGTCACGGTCTGGTGCAACGAGGACACGCCGCTGATCTGGAACGAGTTGCTGGGAGAACTGGCCGGCCACGACCCGCTGAAGGAACTGGAGGGCTGCTACGACTTCCTCTCCACGATCATGGCCGAGGCCGGGCTGAAGCGGATGCAGGTCTACCTGGAAAAGCACCCGCCGCAGAACGAGCTTCAGCGGCGGCGGGTGGTGGCGGCCTTCCTCGACAAATTCGCGATCGAGGAGGAGATCGAAGAGGAGCTGGACCTCCCGGGCTGGACCGAGACGCTGGTCGAGGAACTCACCGAGGCCTACGAGGAGGACCTGTTCGAGATCGAGCGCCTCGAGGGCGTGCGCTTCATCACGTCCTGAGCGCCCGGCGCACCGTTCAGTTCATGCCGAGCGCTTCCTTGTACATCTCCAGCACCGCCTCTTCCTCGGCGATGTCGTCCTTGTCGCGCTTGCGCAGGGAGATGACCTTGCGCATGACCTTGGTGTCGTAGCCGCGCCCCTTGGCCTCGGCCATCACCTCTTTCTGCTGGTCTGCGATATCTTTCTTCTCGGCCTCCAGCCGCTCGTAGCGCTCTATGAACTGGCGCAGCTCGTCTGCGGTCACGCGGTAGGTGGCGTCGGTCACAGCTTCGTCCATGGTCTGCCTCTGATGCTCTGTTGTCCTGATCTTTGCTTATCCGATACCGCCCCCCCGCCCCTGCCGCAAGCCCCGCCCTTGCGCGCGCGAAGCCGATCGTCTAGGCGGCATCCAGTCGGAAAAGGAGCGCATCATGGAATTGCTGATCTGGATCGGTGCGGCGGTGTCGCTGGCGGGGCTGGCGGGGCTCGTGTGGTGCATCGCGCTCGCCGCCAGGGCCAAGCGGGCCGGACTGTCCGACGACGAGATGCGGGCACGGCTGAAAGGCATCGTCGCGCTGAACATGGGCGCGCTGTTCGTCTCGGCCTTCGGGCTGATGCTGGTGATCGTGGGGATCATCCTGAATTGACGGCTCAGCGGCCGTTCATGTCCGCGAAGCACCGGCCGTTCTTGATCAGCTCGGCGAAGAGCGGCGCGGGCGCCCAGAATTGCGGGTCCTCCTCGCCGAGGATGTCCAGCGTCTTCTTCACCGCCAGCAGGCCGGTCTGGTCGGCCGCCATCATCGGCCCGCCGCGCCAGCGCGGGAAGCCCTGCCCCAGGATCATCGCCGCGTCGGCATCCGAGGGGCGCAGCACCCGTCCGGCCGCGACCAGCCTGGCCCCGGCATTGGCCGCCGCGGCCATCAGCCGCTGCACGATCTCGTCGGCGGTGAAGCTGCGCTGCGGCCGCCCCCCCTCGGACTGCAGCGCGCGCAGCAGGGCCAGGACCTCCGGGTCCTCGGCGCGCGGCTCGGCCTCGCGGTCGTAGCGGTAAAAGCCGCGCCCGGCGGCGCGCCCGGTCCAGCCGCGCTCTTCCAGCGCCGCGCCCAGCGCGCCGGCACCCGATACGGGGCCGAAGCGGTCCAGCCGCTCGTAGGGCCCCAGCGCGAAGCCGTAGCCGCGCAGGGCCCGGTCGATGCGGTAGGGGCTGCCCCCCTGTGCAAGCATGTCCGCCGCCGCGCGCAGCATAGCGGCGTTCACCGCCGGGCCGACCGGCACCCCCATGCTGCGGATCGCGACCAGACCCAGGCGCCCCAGCGCGGCAAACAGGGTGGCGACCGTGCCGGCCGCGGTTTGCGGCCCCACCAGCACCTCGGCCACGCGCGCGGCGCGGGCGGCCGGCGGCAGGTAGAGCCCGGCCACGCGGGCCGGGTCATGCCCCGTGTCGGCGCCGCCGGTGGCCCCGGTCACGGCCAGCACCGCGTCCGGGCTCAGCTGCTCCGGCACGCCCGGCTCCGGCGGCCAGGCGGCGATCACCAGATCAGCCGCCGCCAGCGCAGCCGGGTCGGGTGTCGCCGTCAGACGTGCCAGCCTCTCGCCGCGGCGCGCATCGCTCAGCCGCCCCTGTTCGACCGCGGCGTCGTAGATGCGGCCGACCGCGGCCGCTGCCGCCCCCGGGTCCGGCGCGACCAGCGTCACCGGAAGCCCCGCGTCCAGCGCCATCGCCGCCAGGTCCGGGCCGCCGCCCGCCAGCCCGACAGACCGCACCGGGCCAGGGGCGGCCCGGGCC
>JBNGCX010000071.1:0-16228 GCA_049974865.1 Paracoccaceae bacterium | reverse complement strand
CGACATGGGCGCACTCTGGCCCATCGAGGACCAGCAGACGCTGCAGGCCCGGATTGAGGCAGGCGAGGTTCTTGGCCCCCGGCTGATCCTCGCAGGGGCCTGGGTCGACGCGAGCCCGGGATCCTGGCCCGGCATGTTCCTGGCCGACACGCCGGACGAGGCACGGGGCGTCGTGGACCGGATCGCCGCCGAAGGCTGGGCCGCCGTGAAGGCCTACTCGATGCTGGGTGAAGCGACCTATCTCGCCCTTGCCGAGGCGGCCCACAACGCCGGGCTGCCCTTTGTCGGACATATCCCCGAACGGGTCGCGATTGGCACCGCCATCGACGCTGGGCAGGAGGGGATGGAGCATTTCGGGCGGGTCGCCATGGCCTGCTCGACCGCAGAGGAGGCCATGCTGGACGACCTGCGCACAGCCATGGCCGAGGGCGCAGAACTGGACCGCGTCTTCGAGACCATGGCCTCGCGCAACCGGATCATCCTCGAGACTTGGGACGAAACCCTTTGCGAAGCGATGCTGGCGCAGATTGCCGAGGCCCGGATGCACGTCAGCCCGACGCTGGTCGTGGCGGACTTCTACACCGGCAACTGGCCCGCGGCTGATGCGCCGCGGATGCGCATGATCCCGGCAGAGGTGCGCGAGGCCTGGGGAGAACCGGATTTCCGGATGGAGGCGATGACCGACGAGGTCCGTACCCTGGCCGCGGACAGCATCGCGCTCGACCGACGGACCTTCCTTATGGCCCACCGGGCAGGCGTGCCGATCCTCGCCTCCACCGATGCCTCCTTCGCCAATCCCTACCTGTTCCACGGCTTCTCACTGCTCGACGAGCTGGACCTTTACGTGGCCATCGGCCTCACCCCCCGCGAAGCGCTCTACACCGCGACCGTAGCCCCGCCGCGCTTTTTCGGACTGTTGGATCAGGATGGGACCATCGCGCCCGGACGGCGTGCCGATCTGGTGTTGCTGGACGCAAACCCGCTTGAAGGCCTCGGGACGCTGCGCCGACCGCGAGTGGTCGTCGCCGGTGGGCGCGTGCTGGATCGACCGACCCTGAGAGGGCTCGAGGCGCAGCTTCTGCAACAGGGGAAATAGGCTTGGTCGCTTCATGGAGGGACGAGGCGCACCATCCGGATCCGGTGCGGAAGGGCTGCATGAAAGAACACGCGCGCCGGCGAGCGTTGATCCCGGCAGCAGCAAAGTGGAGGACGAAATGTTGATTGCGCAGAACAGAACCGGAGCGATCACCGCCGCGCTCTGCTTGTGGGCCATCTGGACGTTTGCCACCTGGTGGTTCGAAGGCCGCATCGGGACCTTCGCGCGGCCCGACGCAGTCGCTGACCGGCTGATCTATACTGGCGTCGTGAACGTCGTGATCGGGATAATCGGAGGCGCGCTGACGCTGCGGTACCTGCTTCGCAACGGTGTCCTGGCAAAGCGAGAAGCCGGGTTGGGAGAACCAGCCCGGACGTTGCTGTGGGTGCTCGTCGCTTTCGCCCTGGGCCTCGCGGCCTATTTCGGTCAGGGCGCCCCCTCGTCGGATGCAATCGTAATACTGAATGCCTTTTCCCAGGTTCTCGTGGTTTCGATGGCGGAGGTCGTCGTGTGCTGGGGCGTAGTAGGCGGCGTTCTTGCGAGCACGATCTCCGACCGGAATTGGCTGAACATCCCTGCCGCGGCACTGGGCGCAAGCGTGCTCTTCGGCGTCTATCACTTCGCCCATAGCGCGCCGTTCAACACGATCGGCATGGTTGGCTTTCTGACAGTCATCGGATTGCTGACGAGCGTCGTCTTCTTCGTATCGCGGGATGTCTACGCGACAATTGTCTTTCACAACTTCCTTGGCGTGTTCGGCGTCCTCGACGCGATGGCCGCCCAGGATAAGCTGGCGGCGTTCCAGGTTCTGCAATGGCCGCTGATTGGGACAGCGGCGATGGCCCTTGCCGTCTTGGTGCTTGTCCAAATCCTGATCATTCGCCGGCCCTCATGAACCGGTCGGCTCGCGATACGCAGACGCAACTTTTCGGCAGTTGCGGTGTGTGCGCGGCAGCCGCCTTCGCACTCGCCGATGGTTTGGGGATTGCGCTGACGCCCGTCTATTCGGCCTGGTCGGACGCGATCAGTGAACTGGTCGAACGCGGCGCGGCGGCCAAGCACATCCTGGATCCTGTCCTGCTGCTCTATCACGCCCTGGTCATCCCGTTTGCCGTTGGCCTGCGCAGGGCGATCTATCCCGGTGCCGTTCTACCCGTCGGGCCTATCATGCTTGGCTTTGCGGGTCTCGCGGGCGTGATCCTCACGCTGTTCTTTCCCTGCGACCCCGGGTGCGAACCGTTCGTATCGCTGCGCGGCACGCTCCACATCTTCATTGCGATCCCGATGGGCATCTCGATCCTGATTGCAATCTGGCTGGTCGGCGCAGCAATGCGAGCGTCGCCACCTTGGCATGGCTTCGCCTTCTATTCCCGGGCGACCGCCATTGCCGGCGCGGGACTGGCGGCGGTGACGATCGTGCTGGCGGAGACCGACCATGTCGGCCTGTTCGAGCGCCTGCTGACCTGGTCGTATCTTCAGTGGTATGTCGTGATCGGACTGGCCATTGCCAGGGGGCGCATGACCGGACGAGGATCATCACGATGACCCAGACGGTCTGGCTCCGCGTCACAAGCCTGCTGGCCGTCACGCTCGGCGCCCTCGCAGCGGCGGCCGGTCTGTTCTGGATGCCGCCAGGCGACATGGCGCCGAACCCGGACCTCTATGGGCAAGGGCTCTACCGGCGCGACACGCCGTTCACGGCGGGCGGCGCGCAGGGGGCGGACCTTCTGGGGCTGTTTCTCGTCGTCCCCGTGACACTCTGGGTCCTCGCACGTCCAGTCTCGGGCGCGGCCCGCATGATCCTGATCGGGTCCCACGCGTGGTGGCTCTATCTCGGGGCAAGCCTTGCCTTCGGTGCAGTGGCCTTCAACGAGATTTTCCCGCTCTACGTGGCGATGATCCCGGTCTCTTCCGCGGGCCTCGCCCTAGCGCTGAGCGGCATCGGCGACACGGGGACGCCGCGGTTCCTGTCTGCCTTCATGATCGGCTGCGGAGCCTTAACCGGGCTCGCGTGGACGCTCTTGCTTTGGCTGGATATGGCAACCGGGGCCTATCCGCCAGCCACCTACTACACCGTTCGCACGACCTACGCGATCGACCTTGGGGTGATCGCGCCGGGCTGCATTGCCGCGGGCGTCGCGCTCTGGCGCGGGACCGGCTGGGGGCTCACGCTGTCCTTGCCGCTCTTGTCCATCGCTGCCCTTCTCCTGCCGATGATGGTCCTGCAGACGATCATGCAGCTCCGCGCCGGCGTGGCCTTCGGCCCCGAGGCCGCCGCGCCGTTCGTCGGGTTCCTGCTGGTCTCCGGCGGGGCCGCGTGGTTCCTGCGCGCACTGGTGCGGCGCGTGCACGCGGCGGCTCCGGATCGCTCGGCCAGAGAACACAGAACATGATCCGAGCCTTCCTGTTCGCCGCGGTGCTGATCGCGCTGCAGGCAGCCGCCGGCGCGACGCAGGAGACGCCATCCGCCCTGACGGCCCGCCTGTCCGAGACGACAATGGCGCGGATCGAGGCCGATGGGGTGGCCGGAGCCGTCATCGTCCTGCTGCGTGACGGAGCCCCGGTCTGGAGCGAGGCGTTCGGCTTGGCCGATCCGGCCAACGGCCGGCCCATGACCGAAGGTGCCGTGTTCCGCGTCGAGTCCCTCTCCAAGCCCGTCACAGCGTGGGGGGCTATGCGGGCGGCAGAAACCGGGCGGCTGGACCTTGACGCGCCGGCGGCGGACTGCCTGAGGCGCTGGCAACCGCCCGAGGGCACCCCGCCTTTCACCGCCCGGCAATTATTGTCGCATACGGCAGGCATCGGCTTGGGAGATTTCACCGAACGCTACGCTCCGGATACCGAACGCCCCAGCCTGCCCGACCATCTCGACCGGGATTTCGGAATGATCGCAGCGCCCGGCGCGCGGTTCGCCTATTCCGACACCGGCTACAACGTGCTGGAACTCATGCTCGAGGACTGCACGGGCAGAGATTTCGCCGCTCTCATCACGCGCGACGTCTTCGGGCCACTCGGCATGGCGACGGCAACCTATGACTGGCCCGGCCCCGACATGCCCGTCGGTCACGACCTGCGGGGGCGTCCGGTGGCGCCCTACGTCTACCCTGCCCGCGCCTCGGGCGGCGTGTTCGCCACGGCAGACGACATTGCCCGTCTGGCCGCCGCCAGCATGGCAGGGGAAGAGCAATCGGTCTTGTCGGAAGACGGGCTCGCCACCCTTCACCGCCCGGTCCTGGCGGTGGGCGGGCTGTTCGCCTTCGCCGCCGACGGTTATGGGCTCGGACACTTCACCGAAACGCTCTCCGACGGACGGCGTGCGGTCTGGCACGGCGGCCAGGGCTACGGCTGGATGAGCCAAATGCACCTCGTGCCCGAGACCGGCGACGGCATCGTGATCTTGTCGAACAGTCAGCGGGCCTGGCCGCTCTTTGCCGCGATCCTGCGCGACTGGTCAGAAAGCCTCGGCGTCGCGCCGGTCGGGATGACGCGCGTTCTTCGGGCGGAAACGGCGGCGCGCATCGCCATTTTTTTTGCCCTGGCCGTGGCCGTTTTCGCCGTCCGGGTCGCCTATGCGCGGCGGCGTTCCCGCACCATTCGGATCGCGGCAGGTATCGTCGCGACCGTCCTCATGGGCTGGCCGCTCTGGGCTGCTGCGCAGAGCTACCTGTTCCTGTTCTCCGTCCTGCCGGGCCTCTGGCCGTGGCTTGGCGGGGCTTCGGGTCTCGCTGGGCTCGGGCTGGCGACCATCGCGCTGATGCCGGAGCGTGACCGATGACGGCGCTGCGTCTCACCACACTTGCCCTGCTCGGGGTGATCGCGGTCGGACTGGTTTGGAAGAGCCTCCCTGCCCGAACGTCCGCCATTTCGGGGCCGGACCCGATAGCGGAGCTGATCCCGGCGGAGATCGGCGGTATGACGCAGTGGCTGCTGGTCAGGGGCGAGGACAGGACCAACCCGATCCTGCTCTGGCTGCACGGCGGGCCGGGCTCGGCGCAGATGCCGATCCACACGGCGACGGCGGCACTTGAGCGCGATTTCGTCGTCGTACACTGGGACCAGCGCGGCGCGGGCAAGTCGAACCCGCCGGACTTCGACCCGGCGACGATGACGCTCGAGCGGTTCCTCGCAGACGCCCGCGAGGTCACGGCGCTGTTGCGCGAGCGCGTGGGCGACCAGCTGCAGATCGTGCTCGGCCATTCCTGGGGCACCATGCTGGGCGCGCGGCTGGTTGCGCGATGGCCAGAGGACTATTCCGGATACGTCGGTGTCGGGCAGCAGGTGAGCACGATGCCCGCGGTGTCGCTGGCGCTGGACTGGCTGCGCGAGATCGCTCCGGACTCCGAACTCGTGGGTATGGCGCCCGAGGCGTTCCGCGATCACGACCTCTACGTGCGTCTTAAGCAGGCGGTCGAGGCGCATGGCGGCGGAATGAACGTCTCGCTCCTGCCGCTGCTGCCGCGGGCGCTGGCTGCCCCGGAATACCGGCTGCCAGATTATCCGCGCTGGCTCGACGGGGCAAATCGCGGCAGCGGTCCGATGTGGGGCGAGTACATGGAGCGCGACCTGATCGCCGAGGTGCCCATGATGCCGGTGCCGATGCTGCTGATCTCGGGTGCGTCCGACTGGAACACGCCGGTCCCGCTTGTGCAGGACTGGTTCGCGGCGGTCGAGGCTCCGCAGGGCAAGCGGATGGAGGTGTTCGAGGGATCGGGCCACGCACCGTTCCTGACCGAGACCGAACGCTTCGTGGAGACGGTGCGCGGGTTTGCGGCCGAGATCGCGGCGATGAATATCGAATGACCCAGGCATGGCTCACGATCTCCGGCGTTTCGCTGACACTTCTGGCCGCGGGGACGAGCCTCGGCATGCTCCTGGTCCCCGCGCGCTGGGGCAAACTCGAAGCTTGGGCCTATGGCGGGGCGCGGCGCCCTTGGCCAGTGTGGGGTCTGGCGGCGCTGTTGCTCGCACTCTGGGGCCTTGGCGCGGTGGATTTCGCACTGCGTCCCGACTCCGACAAACTGGGCCGGCCGGGCGCTTATCGCCGGTGTCCCGGCTCTCTGGGCGGTCAAATCGGCCGCGCTGGTCTTCAATCCCAAGGGCCGCGCCGTAATCTCTGGCATCTCCGACCCCCGCAGCTGGCGGAGGATCGGCATTGCACGTCTGCCCATCGCGCTCGGGCTCGCCGCCCTCGGCTGGTTTGCCTGATCAGCCGACCCATGAAAGCAGCATTTCGGCAAGCTGCAGGGCGGCGAGCGCAACCACCGGCATGGCCGCGCCGCCAAGGAGCAGCGCGAGGACGCGCTTTCGCCACGCGCGCCCCGGCGTGGCATCGAGCCCGGCCAGGACCCAGGCGGCCGCCGGCAATACGAGCAGAAGACCGGTATAGACCCCCGGAACCGGAGTCAGCGCAACGATGGATTGCACGGCATGGCCCGCCGCATTGACGAGGAGCCCGGCCGCTATGATCACGGCAATCCAGCCCGAGACCCCATTCATCCGTTCCCGGACCGCCGCCGCGAGAGCGGCCGCGACCGTCACCGTAAGCATGATGACGGCGACCGCGAAGGTCGCCTGATCAACGGATGGCCCCGCCAAGCCAATATCCTGCCACGCGTCGAAGCGGAGAACCTCTTCGAGATTATGTAGCGCGAAGGCCGTCCCCAGGATGGCGAGTCGCCAGCCCATCGCGGCGGCCTGTCTCACCCGTCTGCGCCGTCCAGACGATCGCCTCGCACGAGGAACCGGCCACTGATGCTGAGCGCGAGCGGTTCTCCCGAGATCGGCGGCGCGCCTTCGGGTGCGGGGCGCTGCGCATGGATATGCAGATGCGGCTCGGTCGAGGCGCCGGAATTTCCGACCTCGCCCAGCCGGTCGCCCACGGCCACCCTGTCACCGGGCGCGACAGGGATGCTCCCTTGCCGCATATGCGCCAGCACGATCTCGGCCGCGCCGCAGCGCAGGATCACATGGTTGCCCAGCCGGTTGACCGTATCCTCGTTCGGCACCTCGAAATCCGGCATCTCACCCTCGGCGGCCACGACGGTGCCCGCGCAAGGCGCGCGCAGTTCGGCCCCGAAGATCGCATAGGCCGCCGGATCGGCGGGCTGCCATCCCCTTGCGCGCAGGCCCCACCGGCCCAGCCCGAAAAAGTCCACCGCATAGGATTGCCCATGCCAAGGGCGGAACCGCTCGACGCTCAGATCGAGGGTCCGCATATGGCCGTTCACCAACGGGGTCGATCCGCCGTGCCCTACAAGATAGCGGCCCGGGCCGAACGGGTTGGCAATGCCCACGACCTGGACAGGCGGCAATCCCTTGCCCGCCAGCGCCTTTGCGCCGTACCAGCCGCCGAGGCCCAGCAGCACGACCGACAGCGCTAGGCCCGCCCATCCCGCAAGCGCGTCGGGCATCATCGGCAGTCCATCTGCGCCGCGACGCAGGCCCACCGCAAGCACGGCGGCCAGCCAGAGGGCCGCGTAGACCCAAGGCAGCCACCAGACCGGCACAGCCCATTGCGCGACGCGTGCAAGTGCGAAAAGGACCGCGCCGGTTCCCGCCGCCTGCAGCACGAGGCCCGCTAGGCTGCCCGCGGGCAGCAGGAAAAGCCATGCAAGCAGCGCCAGCGGCAACGCGACTTGCGTCAGCAGAACGAGCGCCATCATGGCGTGGCGTCCCGCAATTGCCGCCGGCATCGCCGCCCCATCAGATCGGCCCTCCGAAGGCCAACCCCCAGCTCAGCATCAGGCCCGAAAACACCGCGAACACGACCGCGAAAAGACTGTGATGCAGGCGCCGCCAGAGGCTCCATCCCGGCGAGCGCCAGACGAGGATAAGCGATAGCAGGACCGCGGCCGCCACGACCGCGACGATATCAGCCGCAAGGAGAAATACCTCCAGCGTGGGCTGTGGCTGGTCGAACAGGTACTCCGAGCCCAGACGGGCGGCCGCAAATCCTGCCGCGAGGCCCGCAGCCACGAGCCCGAGGACGGAAACCGCACCGGCGAAGGACATGCCGGCAGCGATTGAGCCGGAGAGGCTTCCGCCACCCAGTCCGTGCCGCCAGAGCAGGCCCAGAAGCGTGGTCACCGACAAAAGCACGGCGCCTCCGAGCGAAAACCAGAGCCAGATCGGATCGGCCAGCCCGGACAGGCGTTCGTGGGTATGGGCCCCGGTGCCATCGGCAAGCCGCACGATCTGTCCATCCTCGTTCCGGATCAGGCTGATGCGGTCGCCCTGCGCGTTCTGCCACAAATCCGGGCCGATCGGCTCGAAACGTGACGGCGCAGGCAGGGTGGCGGTCGGCAGAAGCAACGCGCCGTCTGGCGTCGCTGTAACGCTCAGGACGCTGAGCGCGCCGAAGAACTGCGCCGATCCCGAAAAGGTTCGGCGATTGGTCAGGTATCGGCCCGCGGCCTCTGCGGCGCGGGCCTGCGCGTCCGGAACGTCCTGCGGCACGGGTTCGCGCAGCCCGGCCTCGTCGGCCAGCGCGGCGAGGATCTGGTTGGGGACCAAAAACGGCAGACCGGCGCCGGTTCCCCCGTTCTGCGAGATGAAGACCCCGGCGCCGATTTCGGGGATGAAGACAAGGTTCGAGAGGAACTCGTTCACCCCGCCGCCATGCCCATAGACCATGGTGCCGAAGCGCGGCCGCGACTGCAGGCCATGCGCCAAGTCCGCAGCCTGTGGCCGGTCGTCAAACAGGCGCGTGCGCATCCGTGCCATCGTTTCGGGTTGCAACAGCCGCTCGCCTTCCAGCGCACCGTCCCCCATCAAGAACCGCAGGAAGCGCGACATGTCCGCGGCGGTGCTGGCAATACTCCCGGCCGGGGCGAACGCGCCGATATCGATGCGGAACGCGGGATGCGCGATGCCGCCCTGCACGCGGTAGCTTTGCGACAAGGGCGGCTGATCCGGTCGCCGCAGCGCCTCGCCAACGGTCGTGTCCTGCATTCCCAGCGGATCGAGGATCCGCGACTGAACGAACGCTTCCCATGTCTCGCCCGAGACCACCTCGACGACGCGGCCCGCCAAGGCGACGCCCCAGTTCGAGTAGGAGGTGACCTCTGCGCGCGGGAAGACCTGTTCGGGGGCCGCCGCCGTCAGCGCCTCGGCGCGAGGCAAGGCCGCGATCGCAGCGTCGAAGATCGCGTAGCTCTCCTCGAAGCCACCGCGGTGGCTCATGAGTTGCGACGTGGTCAGCGGTTCGGTGCCGGGCACCGCGATATCTTGCAGGTATTGCGAAACGTCGGCCCGCAGATCGAGCCGCCCCTCTTCGACCAGCATCATCACGGCGACCCACGTGAACAGCTTGGTGATCGATCCGATCTCGAAGCGCGTGTCATCGGGTCGGGCGGCGGTCCCGGCCTCAATATCCGCAAGACCATAGCCGCGCAGGATCACCTCATCGCCGCTAACGATCGCGGCAACGGCGCCTGGCACCTGCTCGGTCGTCATGAAGACATCGGCGAGGGCATCGAGCCGCGCTGCCAGCGCGGTGTCGTCCTGCGCCGACGACGCCAACGCGCCCCACAGCCACAGGACCAGCGCCAGAAGTGTCACGGTCGCCGAACTTCGGATCAGGTGTTTCATGGCTACGATCCCGGAAATCGAATGGCTGTCACATCGGCGCGGAAGAACGGGAAATAGTCCTCGGTGCCATAGTGGTTGCCCGCCTCGACGCGGAACGGCAGGCGATACCCGCCGACCTCGCGAAAGTCGGACATGACCGCGCCGAACGGTTGCAACCGGTGTTCCTTGTCCGGATTGGCATTGCTCCAGCGTTGAAAGACGGCCGTGATCGGCCGGCCTTCGGCGTCGACGGTGACGTCCACGGCCTGGCTGAGGGCGCCATGCTCGACCGTCACCCGGGCGGTATCCTCGTCCACCGCCTCCCAGGTCACACCCGGACGGGGCAGCAACGCGGCCGGTGCCCAAATCACGGCCTCACCCACGTAACGCCCATAGGCCGAGCGTGTGTGGTCAGGGTTCCCGCCTTGCCGCGCGACCGGAACAAGCCCGAAGATCCGGAACCGTGTCCATTGCCCTGTATCCGATCCCGAAATGGGCATCCCACCGCGCGTGCGCATCGACCACACGAACCCGTGGGGCGCGGCGAGGATCTGGCGGGCTTCCATCGGCTGGTAGCGTGGATCGTCTTTGGTTCCCAAGCTGAACTCACCGGTCATCTCGATCACGGCGACTGGCAAGAGGGGTGTCCCCGGCTGGATTGAATAAGCGAAATAGCGTCTCGCAGGCTCGGGAAGGTCCGCCACCATCTCCAGATCGAAACGTTGCGGCGCCTCGGGTTGGAAAGCCGCGAGTCGATCCCACTCGATGCGATCAGCCCTGCGGTCCAGAAGCAGAATAACTGCCAAGACCGCGACTGCAAGACAGAGAAGAAAAACGACGCCAAATGCAAATTTCACAACAAACGGACTCCAGTTTCTTGTCACGACCGGCTTTTCACAAGCGGGGTCACGAGCTTTACGCGGTCGAAATAACATAGATGCCCCGGTTCTGATGTGATTTTCCGTGGTTGGTTTCCCATCGAGGCTGACATACCCGCGCCTGCTCCCGCATCACCGCGTAGTCTACCAGCATCTCCGCGATGGCGGACCCCTCCGGCAACAGGGCCAGCTCGTCGGCCGCGCGCGCCTGGAGCTCGCGGCTGTACTCGACAACCGGCGGACACGCCATTGGCCCGCCGCCGTCAGAACCGACCGTCACGCAGCCGGTCAGCAAGCTCGTCGCGATCGCGAGGACGACGAGCTGCCGCATCCAGCATCCGTCGTTGAACATCATTGGCTTTCTCCGAGGTTTCAAGGCGTTCGGCGACCCGCCTGTGCGCGACCGGTCCGCGCCCAACGCACCAGGAACGGCGGGGCACCTGCCGCCCGTCGAGATACGTGCGGCGGCTGCCCGGGTGGTCGCCGAAAGTGGGGAAATGCCGCGTGAGGAATTGATCGTGGCGACCGCTCGGCTCCTCGGCTTCGCCCGGGTAGGAGCGGATCTGCGCGGAGTGATCGACGACACGCTCTCGAAACACGTCTAATGCTCGGCAAGGGTTCGTGTCCATCGTCGCGATCAAGATGCTGAAGCCGTCCTCAGCTCGTTTGAACACCTCCTTCAGCCGATCTTCGCGCCCCAGAACGAGGTCTGATCAGCGGCAAAATAGCCGTCCGCGGCGCGGAAGTTGCCCTGCAGCTCCACGGTGTCGCCGCCGGTGAGCGACACCATCGTCTGCAGCCAGAGCGTGGTGGCCTCGGAAACGTGCGCGCCGCTGACCTCGCCTCGCGAGCCGCGGATCCCGGTCGTGCCGTTCAGCACGAGCCGGCCGCTCATTCGCGCGGACGTGCTGGCGTTGATCTTGTAGAGCAGCGTCGCGCCGAAGAGGTAGGTGCCGTCCGCGGGCGCGGTGAAGAGGTTGGTCCCCGCGTCGAAGGCGCCCTGATCGTTGTAGTCGGTGCTGTTTATGCCGATCTTCGTCCAGGTCCCGACGCCGACGTAGTTGTCGTAGTTGGTGTACGCCTTGAACCGCGGCAGCTGCGGCTGGTCGACGATGCCGGTGGCGTTGTCGACGCTGAGCCCGTCAAAGAAGGTGCTCCCATCGGCCGAGACCGCGAGGCGGAAGCGGTCCGAGCCGAAGAGCCCGACCAGCGCGCGGGTAGAAAAGCCGCTCTGCAGGGTCAGCCCGAGATCGTCGCCCGCAGCCTCCTTGTTCATGGTGTAGAAGAGATCGCCGGTCCCACCCTCAGCCACGGTCTTTGCAGTCCAGAGCGCGGCGTTGAGCTTGGCCGAGAACGGGTTCGACGCATCGGCCGTGGTCCCGACTCCGAGAAGTGCGAGGTTCTGCAGCGCGTCCGGCGTGGTGCCGATCCAGTTCGCGCCGTCGTAGACCAGCAGCAGCCGTTCTCCGGGCAAACTCTCCCCCGGAGAGTTTGCTGATCCGTCGAACTCCTCAACCCACGCCCGCCAACCAGGCCGAGGTGGGAGTTGAAGCCAGGCCCCGTCGACCCAATAGGCGATGCTGTTGTCCCATCCGGACCAATCTCCGGTCGCGCCGGGCCCCACAAGGAACCGGTCGCCATCGTTCGGGTCGGGCGGTGGCGCGGTACGGGCCGCTCCGCGAACAGAAAGATGCATGAGCCCGTCGAGGATCCGCAGCGCCTCGTTATGGGTGACGTGCTTCTGGGCCTGCGCGGCGAGAATGTAGGGCAGCAGGAGATGGGTCGTGGCGTCGGACATGGAAAAAGCCTTCAGAATGTGAGCGTGACGGTCCTGGGCGCGCCCCGCCCGACGAGGGCGGAGAGCTGGTAGATGCGGACGGTGAGGCTGTCGTCGGGGCCGAGCGGCGCGCCCCAATCGGCGCTCTGCTGGGCGGCGGTGTAGACCGCACTGGTCGTGGCCGTGCTCATCACCCGCTTCACGGTGGCGCCGTCGAGGATCTCGACCTCATAGGCTTCCAGTTCCTCGGTGAGAGGCACCTCAAGCCCGCCCCACCTGTCCGAAGCCAGCGCGCGGGACCGGCGTGTCCAGCGGATCTTCAGATCGCCGGGCGTGCGCGGCGTGCGCCATGGCTGTTCGACATGGGCGACCGAGAACGGCCGCAGCCCGGCGCCCTGAGGCGTGAAGGCTTGCGCGACATAGGTCTCGTCGCTGACCGGACGGCTCGCGGGGCCGATGCGCCAGTTCCACGGGATGCCGAGATCGGCCTCGGCGATCGGCAGTGACGCGAGGCCGTCGTCGAGCACCACGACCCGCGCTCCCGCAGGCGCCGGGTTGCCCATGGCGCCTTCTGTCCCGCGCTGGCCGCGCAGCAGGCGTGTCAGGCGGTACCGGCCGGGCGCCAGCAGTTCGGCCGCACCCGCCTGCACGATCTCCCACGTGCCGGGCGCGCTCTCGATGGCCAGCGCGTTGGCCCCTCCGAACAGCGTCAGGTCGGTGACGCTCTCCAGCGTGCCGGTGAGCAGATCGACCACCAGCGCATTGCCGAGATCGAAGCGCGAGGTGGGGCCCGCGTAGAAGTCGGAGACCAGCGTGCCGAGCCGAGCCCGCGTTCCGAACGTGGTCAGCAACTCGAAGCCATCGGTCGAGGGGCTGCGGAACACAGCCATCTCGCCGGGCCACGGAACCGCGTGCGCCGCAACCAGCGGCCTATGCGCGGGCTGGTCCTCGGTCAGCTGCGGCAGATCCATCAGCGCCGCATCCGGCGCGCCGAAGACGACGGCGCGCGTCAGCGATGCCGCGCGGGGATCGCCGGGTGGCAGATCGTAGGTCGCGCGGTCCTGGCGCAGCGCCTCGATGCCGCGCGCCTCGGCGTCGGCGATGGAGACGAGCCGCAGATCGACCAGCCGGCCGTCATGGGCGAGCCGGATCGCGTCGGCCGGATCGAGCGCGAGCCGCGAGGGCGGCAGACGGAACGCCGCCATCTCGCGCCCCACCCACGCCTCCATCAGCGCGCGGCGGCAGCGGCGCTCGGCCTCCTCGGGCGGCACCGCCATCGGGAAGTTCTCGGACGCGATCCGCGTCGTGTCCACCGTGATGCGCCGCGCCTCGACGAGGGCCGCGTCGTAATCCTCGTCGGCGCGGGCGACCTGCCACTTCAGCGCCTGCGGCAGCTCCGTCTCCTGGCCGCGCGTGAGCTCCAGAACGTCGCCCTCTTGAGGGGCCACCAGATCGTCGGGACCGAGCGTGGCGACGGAGGCCCGGCCGCGCATGACGAAGCGGATCACGCCCTCGGTCTCGACCGCGTCGAAGCCGAAGTGGCGCGACAGCGTGGTGATGGACGCGCGCGGGCTTTCGAGCGCCGTGATGGCGTAGCCTTCGACCGCGCCCCAGAGGCCGGAGACGTCGATGCGGTCCTCGGGCAGCCCCGCCCGCATGCAGAGGTGCCGGACGAGGGCCGCCAGCGACACCGCTCCCAGCCGCCCCGTCAGCCAGTGCCCGAGCCGCCAGTTCGCCCCGTCCGTCCAGACGTCAGTCAGCGCCGGGAAGAAGGGATAGGGCCGCGCATCCCAGGTCCAGGCGGCGCATTCTGGAACATGCACCATCCGTCCGCCGTAGATCGCGGACACCGGATTGTTGGCCGGGGCACCCCACCAGAGGTAACTGGCCTCGAGATAGGCGCGCTGGATCGCGTCATCTCGCCAGCCGCGCGAGAAGTAGGGCGTGAAGCTCTCGGACGACTTCGGGTCGAAGAAGACGTTCGGCTGGTTGGTGCCGCGGTCGATGGCTGGGCAGCCGAGCTCGGTGAACCAGACTGGTTTGGACTCCGGCACCCACGCGGTCGGCGTCCCGGCCTCCACCCCGCCCGGGCGGTCGTAATGCGCGTTCGACCACCAGGCACGCAGATCCTTGTAGCGGAAGACCCATGGCTTGCCGTTCGGCGGGTCACTCGGACCGGTGGCGTTCCCCGCCTCACCTCCATCCGTGATCGGGGTGCGCACCTGCGCGGAGCGGTCGGCCGCGCTGGCGTAGAACCAGTCGTAGCCTTCGCCGCCCGCGATGTTCGCCTGCAGGTAGGCCCGGTCGTAGATCGCGGGCCAGCCCTCGGCCGCGTCGAGATGCTCGAACCCGTCGCGCCAGTCGGAGAGCGGCATGTAGTTGTCGATCCCGACGAGATCGATCTCGGGATCGGCCCAGAGCGGGTCGAGGTGGAAGAACACGTCGCCGCTGCCGTCGCCCGGCTGGTGGCCGAAATACTCCGACCAGTCGGCCGCATAGCTGATCGCTGTGCCCGCGCCGAGGATCGAGCGATCGTCGGTCGCCAGATCGCGAAACGCCTGCACCGCCGGATAGCTCGACGCGCCCGAGCGGATCGTCGTCAGCCCGCGCATCTCGGTCCCGATCAGGAAGGCGTCGACCCCACCGGCGGCCGCGCAGAGATGGGCGTAGTGCAGCACCATGCGGCGCAGGCCCCAGTCGCCGGCCGCGCCGGTCCAGGCGACATTTTCGCCCGAGATGGTGAAATCGGAGGGGCTGGCGCTGCCGAAGCAGGTCGCGACCTGGCTTGCCGCCGCAGCGGTCTTGTCGACGCTGCCGGCATAGCCCGCCGCGGGCGAGCAGGTGATCCGGCCGCGCCAGGGGAACGCGGGCTGACCGGTCTCGGCGGCGTTGTCGGAATAGGGGTTCGGCAGCGTGTTGCCGGGCGGCACATCCATCAGGATGAACGGGTAGAAGGTTACCCGCAAACCGCGGGCCTTCATCTCCTTGATCGCCTGTACCACGGCGAAGTCGGCCGGCGTGCCGCCATAGACCGGGCGATCCTGGTCGTCGCGACTGACGAGATGGGCGGCCGCGCGCGAGACACCGTTGACGTTCCACGTCTGCGGGCTCGTGGTCTTCGCCGAGACTTCGACGCCCGGACGGATCGCGCACTCGCCCACGCGGAGATCGTTCCCGAACCAGGCCACGACGAGGCTGACGCTCTCGACCTTCGGCGCCATGGCCTGCAGCCGGTCGAGCGCCACGACCATGTCGGCGGTATCCGACAGCGCGTTCAGGTTCTCAGGCGTCTGCGCGCCTCCGCTGCCCTTGCGGATGCCCTGCGTCGCGTAAGTGAACTCGCCCGAGGCCGGGATCATGGTGACGGCGCGGGTCAGCCCCTCGGCGGTGTCGGGATCCGCGAGCGGACGGAACACCTCGAAGGAGAGCTGCGGCAGGCGGTTGCCATAGGTGGAAAGCGCCAGTTCCTCGAAGACCACATAGGCCGTGCCGCGATAGGCGGGCGTGCTCGCCGCGCCCATCTTCGCGGCGATGAACGGATCGGCCGTCTGCGCCTCGTCGCCCGGATACCAGCGCCAGGTGACGCCGGAGAGGTCCATCGGCTTGCCGTCGGCCCAGATGCGGCCGATGCCGGTGATCGAGCCCTCGCAGAGCGCCACGGCGAAGGAGGCGTAGTACAGATACTCGGTCGTCTTGACCTTGCCGCCCCCGCCGCCCTTGCCGCCGCCCTGCGTGGTGGTCTTTGTCTCCTCGCGGAAATCCGTCGCCCAGATGATGTTGCCGCCGATCCGCATGCGCCCGTAGAGGCGCGGGATCACCGCGCCTTCGGTGGCCGAGGTGATGCGCAGCGTGTCGAGCCGCGCGCCCTCGATGCGCTGGGTGGGCGCCAGCGACGAGATGATCCAGCTG
>JBNGCX010000070.1:0-17899 GCA_049974865.1 Paracoccaceae bacterium | reverse complement strand
AGGCCAGCGCGCGGGCCAGCGCGCAGAACCCTTCCAACGGCACCTGCTCGGCGCGCAAGGTGGGCTCCAGCCCGGCGCTCCTGAGCCGATCCTCGATATCCGGTGCCAACCCCTTCAGCGAGGCGCGCAGCATCTTGCGCCGCTGGTTGAAGGCCGCGGCCACCACCCGGCTCAGCACCCTGGCATCGGCGGGATAGCGCGGCCCGGGCAGGGCCTCCAGGTGCACCACCGCCGAACGGACCTTGGGCGGCGGGGTGAAGGCCTCGGGCGGCAGGGTCATCACGATACGCGCCTCGGCACGCCACTGGGCCAGGATCGCCAGCCGGCCATAGGCCTTGGTCCCGGGCTGCGCCACGATCCGCTCGGCCACCTCTTTCTGGAACATCAGCGTCAGGCTTTCCCAAAAGGGCGGCCAGGTCTCCGGCGTCAGCCAGCGCACCAGCAGTTCCGTGCCCACGTTGTAGGGCAGGTTGGCGACCACCCGGATGGGCGGCGCCAGATGCGCGACGGGGTCGATTTCCAGCGCGTCGCCGTTGATCACCTCCAGCCGTCCCGGGTAGGCCGCGGCGATCTCGGCCAGCGCGGGCAGGCAGCGGGCGTCCTTTTCCACCGCCAGCACGCGGCGCGCGCCCTCGGCCAGCAGCCCGCGGGTCAGCCCGCCGGGGCCCGGCCCCACCTCGAGCACGTCGCAGGCGCTCAGATCGCCCGCCTGGCGCGCGATCTTGGCGGTCAGGTTGAGATCCAGCAGGAAGTTCTGCCCCAGCGTCTTCTTCGCCGACAGCCCATGCGTGGCGATGACCTCGCGCAGGGGCGGCAGACCGTCAATCGCAGCCACGAGATACCCTCTTCTTCTTGGCCCAAATACTCCCGCCGGAGGCGGAAATCCTCACATCCCCCGCGCCCGCGCCATGCGGTCGGCCAGCTCCAGCGCAGCGATCAGGCTGGACGGGTCGGCGGTGCCCTTGCCCGCGATGTCGAAGGCGGTGCCGTGGTCGGGCGAGGTGCGGATGAAGGGCAGGCCCAGCGTCACGTTCACCCCGCGCGCGAAATCCAGCGTCTTGATCGGGATCAGCGCCTGGTCGTGATACATGCAGATCGCCACGTCGTAGCGGGCGCGCGCTTCGGGGTGGAACATGGTGTCGGCGGGCAAGGGGCCGGCGATGTCCATCCCCTCGGCCCGCAGGCTGTCGAGCACCGGCGTGATCAGCGCCTGCTCCTCCAGCCCCATCGCGCCGCCCTCGCCGGCATGGGGGTTGAGCCCCGCCACCGCGATGCGCGGCTCCTCGATCCCGAAATCGCGGATCAGCGCGTCGCGGGTGATGCCGATCGTGTCGCGCAGCAGTGGCGTCTTCAGCGTGTGCGTCACGCGGGCCAGCGGGATGTGGATGGTCACCGGCACCACCCGCAATGCCGCGCAGGCCAGCATCATCACCACCCGTTTCACGCCGCCCAGATGGGCCAGGTACTCGGTATGGCCGGGATAGGCGAAGCCGGCGCCGTCCTTCAGCGCCTTCTTGTTGATCGGGTTGGTGCAGACGGCGCTGGCGTGGCCCTCCTGCACCAGCTCCACCGCGCGGGCGATGCTGGCGATCACGGCCGCCGCGTTCTCCGGCGCGGGCTCGCCAGGCACGGCCGGGGCGGGGAAGGGCTGGGCCAGCACCGGCAGGCCGATGGCGGAGGCGTGCACCGCCTCTTCGGGGCGGTGGATCTCGACGTGCTTGGCGCCCTCGGGCAGATGCGCCGGATCGCCGATCCAGAAGAACGGCAGACGCGCGCCAAGCTCCTCCCAGGCCTTGACGGTGATCTCGGGGGCGACGCCCGCGGGCTCGCCGGAGGTCAGGGCGATGGGCGGGCGCATCACGGGTACCGGATGATGGCGTCGGCGCGCAGCTCGGCCAGGTAGCCCTCGGCATAGGCGCCGAGGCGCTGGTTCAGCAGGCGCTGGCGCACCGCGGCGCGGTCCACATCCTCGCCCAGCGCGGGCGTGCGGCCGCAGAGCATCAGCAGCGAGGGCGTCCCGCCGCGAGCGAAGAGCACGCTCTCGCCCTCGTCCAGCTTGGCCAGTTCCAGCGCGATGTCGTCGGGCAGATCCTCGACCGCCTTGACCTCGCGCAGCAGCCGTTCCTCGGGCAGGCCCTTGGCCACGCCGTAGAGGTCGTCGCAGGTGTCCAGCTCGGCGGCGACGCGGTCGGCCTCGTCCTGCGTGCCGCGTTCGAGGAAGAAGCGGGCGTATTCGATCGACAGGGTCTCGGGCCCGGCGATCTCGGTTTCCTCCAGCGCGCGCATCTGGAACAGCGCGATGGCATTGGTCACCGGCAACGGGTCCGAAACCTGGCCGGGCGCCAGTCCCAGCACGACGGCCGAGATCTGCGGCGGCAGGGTGGCGAGATCGAGCCAGTCCATCCGCCCCCCGCGCCCGCGCGAGGGCGAGACGGAATATTGCCGCGCGGCGGCGGCAAAGGCGGCGGGCGTGGTGATCTCGCGGCTCAGCCGGTTGGCCAGTTGCTGCGACTCCGCCTTCCGCTCGGGGGTGTCGGCGGGCAGGATGATCTCCGACAGCAGCACCCGCGCCCCGCCGCGCTGCGAGGACAGCGCCACGGCGCGGTCGATCTCGGCCTCGGTGATCTGGGCGCGCGGGCCGAAGCGGGCGCGCACGACCTCGCGCCAGGCCAGCCCCGCCTCGACGAAATCGCGGAAGGTCTGGGCGGCGATCCCGCCCTGGCCGATGGTGGCGATGAACTGTTCGGTGGTCAGGTTGGCGCGGCCGGCGAATTCCGCCATCCCGGCCTCGACGGTCTCGGGCTCCAGGACGATGCCCAGGTCCGCGGCCGCGTCCATGCGCAGCCGGTCGTCGATCAACCCCTCCACGGCCTCTTCCTCCAGGTCGCCGGGGCTGTTGAGCAGTTGCAGGAACTTGATGCGCTGCTCGACCTCGAAATTGGTGATGGCGCGGTCGTTGACGATCACCCGCGGCGCGAAGGGGCCGCCCTGCTGCTGGGCGGCGGCGGCGCCCGCGGTCAGCATCAGCAACACGAGGGTGAGAAAGCGGGTCAGTCGGGTCATTCTTGGCGTCCGTTCTGCGCGTCTTGTCAGCGGCTGCAGGTCCGGCGGTAGGCGCTGGCATCGCCCCCGGTGCCGAACCCGTTCAGCGAGATTTGAAGACCGAAGTCCGTGGTCGGCCTTACACTAGTCGAGGAAGTGAAGCGACGCGAGAGCGAAAGATCCAACGTCACGCATTCGTTGCGATATTCCAGCCCCACGCCGGCATAGGCCGCGCGGTCGGCCACGAAATCGTAGCGCCAGTCGGCCTTGCCAATCCAGTTGTTGCGAAAGCGGTAGCCGGCGTCGAGCACCCATTCCGAGCTGTCGATGCTGCGATTTTCCGCAAGGTTCGCCTCCTGCCAGACATAGCTGGAGGCCAGGTCGACGCGCGCGGTCGCCCAGGCCAGGCGCAGCTCGTTGCGGGTGAAGGCGAAGCTGTCGTCGAACACCGCGCGGTTGGTCAGCGACAGGTTGTCGGCGGTCTTGAGCCGCACCACCGTCAGCCAGTCCGAGCTGATCCCGTCCAGCCCCGAGCCGGCGGCGAACTGCTTGGGCGTCTCGGCATGGACGATGCGGCCGGCGGCCAGCGCCAGCGACCAGCCCTGCGCGGCGTGGCGCGTCCAGCTCAGCCCCAGGTTGGCGCGCAGCCCGTCCGCGTAGGCGTCGGCGCCGGGGAAGCGGTTGAGCGCGAACAGGTTGCCCTCGTCGAATTCGACGCTGACGCTGTCCTCGTTGGGCAGGACGGTATCGTCGTCGTCTGACCAGACCAGTTGCAGCACCGGCTCCAGCACCTGGGTGGCGCCGCCGCGGCCCGCCTTGACCAGCGGCCAGCGCAGCTCCACCGCGGCGAAGGGGGCGGCGCGGGTCTCGGGGCCGGGATAGGCGGCATCGTCGGCGATGGTGGTGTAATCGAGGTTCAACTCGCCCAGCGCGGCGATGCGCAGCCCGCCGCGGGTGGTCCAGCTGCGCCGCCAGTCCAGCCGCGTCGCGGCGCGCGCCACGTCGCGGCCCAGCACGTCGGCGTTGGAACGGCGGTGATGCGCATGCGCCTCGAGCGACAGCTTGGCGATGCCCCCCAGCAGGCCCGGTTCGAAGCGGCGCTGGTAGCTCAGGTCGGCCAGGCTGGTGGGCAGGGTGCGGTTGTTTTCCGAGGCGCGCAGCGAGTTGTAGTAGTAGAGCGCCGCCTCGATCTGCTCGTCGCGGCGGGTGCGGGCCACAGCGATATCGCTGCGCAGCCGGTCTCGTCCGGAATAGCCGTAGTCCAGCAGGTAGGCCGGGTCGGAAACGGTCTGGATGTTGAAGGTCAGTTCGAAATCGCGGGCGAGGTCAAAGCGCCCCTCGCCGAAGAGGTAGCGGCGGGTCTCGCCCTTGACCAGCGTGTCGCGCGACAGCGCGCCGTTGAGCTCGATCTCGCCATGGCGAAAGGCCTGGCGGTAGCGCAGTTCCAGCGTGCGGGTGCGCCCGGTCGAGACATAGGGCGTGACCGTCAGGTCCGCGTGCCGGCCCAGCGTGATGAAATAGGGCACCTTCAGGCCCGAGCCCAGGGCGTCGCTGAAGCGCAGCTCGGGGATCAGGAAGCCGGTGGCGCGTTTCAGCGTGGGGTCGGGCAGGCGCAGCCGGGGCAGGTAGAGGATGGGCACGCCCATCACCTCGAACCGGGCATGGTCGAAATAGAGCTGCTTCTCCTGCTCGTCGTGGACGATGCGCCGGGCCCGGATCTGCCACAGCGGCACGGGCGAGTTGGCGCAGACCCGGCAGCTCGACGCCACGGTCTTGTTCAGAACCGAGTAGCGCCCGCCCACGCGGTGCAGCTCGTTCGCGGCAAGCTGGAGCTGCTGGCGCAGCACCATGCGGGCGCTGATCAGCAGGCCCTCGGTCAGGTCGGGCTTCAGCTCGGCGCTGTCGGCCAGCAGGACAGTGTCGGTCTGGGTGATCAGGGTCAGCGGGCCCTCGATGGTCAGCCGGTCGGAGGGGCGGTCATAGGTGACGCGCGTCGCCTTGAGCCGGGCGCCCTGGTAGAGCACCTCGACATGGCCCTCGGCCAGAAGCTGGCTGTTGCCGATCACCGCCACCCGGTCGGCGATCAGGGTGGCGGGGGCCTCTTGCTGGGCGCGGGCCGCCAGCGGCAGCAACGCCAGCAGAAGGACGAGAATGCGCGCCATCAGCCCTCCTCCATGTGCAGGATCAGGGCCAGCGCCATCATGATGCCGATCACCGGCGGGCTCCAGGCCGCCAGGGCCACCGGGATCTGGCCGTTCTCACCCAGGATCTGGGCGAAGTCGCGCAGGAAGAACAGCGCCAGCCCCAGCCCCAGCGCCCCCATCACCATGATCCCGGTGCGGCCGAAGCGGGTGTGGCGCATGGTGAAGGCCGCGCCGATCATCATCATCGCCACGAAGAGCGCGGGCAGGGCCAGCTCCATCTGGAGCCAGACCTCGTGCTGGCGGGCGGAGAACCCGGCGCGCTTCAGGCTGGCGATGAAATCGGGCAGCTGCCAGATCGGGATCGCGCGCGGCGTGCCGAAACTGTCGCGGATGCGGTCGCGGGTCAGGTCCGAGGGCAGCGAAAGCTGCGGGTGGATCGTCGCCGCGGCCTCGGGGTTGGCCGCGTCGAAGGCCCAGCGCTTGGCCCCGGTGATCTGCCAGGCGCCGTCGGTCAGCTCTGCCGCCTCGGCCTCGATCCGCCAGACCGGGCCAGCCTTGGGGGCGAAGGCCAGGAAGGTGACGTCGCTCAGCCTTGTGCCGTCGAGATTGGCGCGCGCGGCGCGGATCACCATCTGCCCCTCGGGCCCGCCCTGGCGCAGCCACAGCCCCTCGCGCGAGATCGACAGCACGTTGCGGGTGCCGTGGCGGTATTCGTCCGACAGCCGCTCGTATTCCTTCAGCGTGGCCGCGACGATCGGGTTCAGCACGGTCACGCAGAGAACGCCGATGCCAAGGGCGGTCAGCAGCGGTGCTCCCAGTGCCCGCAGCGCCGAGCGGCCCGAGGACCGCGTGACCACCAGTTCCGAGGTGCGGGCAAGGTTCAGGAACAGCGCCAGCGTGGACAGGATCACGATCAGCGGCAGGATGCCGTAAAGCCCGGCGGGCACGTTCAGCGCGGCCAGCTTGGTGGCCTGGCCGACGGTGATCGCGCCGATCTCGAACCGGCGGATCTGGTCGACCACGTCGAGCAGCGTCAGGATGAGCACGAAGACCATGGTCACGGCCAGCAGCGTCAGCGCGAATTTCTTTGCGAAATAGAAATGCAGCCTCATGCCGGCGCCCTCCGCCGGCGGGTGAAGAGCCCGGGCCGGGCGCTGATCCAGAGCATGACCAGGGCCATGGCGACCCCGGCCAGCGGGGGCAGGTAGACCGCGGCCCAGGCGTCGGCGCTGCGCCGGGCGACATCGGCCATGGAATTGTCCAGCAATTGCAGCACGATCAGCAGGCACACCGCCAGCAGCACCTGCCGCCAGACGCCGAAGCGGCTGAAACTGCCCAGCATCAGCGCGGAAAACCCGATCAGCGCGCCGGCCACGGCCAGGAAGGGCTGGGCCAGCCGCGCGTGCCCCTCGTAGAGGAAGGCCGCGCGGGCCTCGCCGGTGGTCTTCATCAGCGCCTCGGTCGGGAACAGCAGGGCGGGCGTGGGCAGGGATTCGATATTCAGGGCCCGCGCCGTGCCGGGGGCGATCAGCCCGGCCAGGTCATAGACGGAATCGGCGAAGCTGGTGGTGAACAGCCGGTTGCCGTTGTGGCGCAGGGTCTGGGCCAGCCCGTCGAACATCACCAGCTTGGGGCCGTCCTCGCCCGGCACCAGCAGCGCGCGCTCGGCGGTGTAGGTGGTGGTCTGCGAGGCGCTGCGCGCGTCCGACAGGAACACGTTGCGCAGCTCGCCATCCGGCGAGATGTCGCGGATGTAGAAGGTCACCCCCTCGGCCGGGTGCAGGAACTGCCCCTCGGTCAGCAGCCGCGCGGTGATGTTCTCGGCGATCTCGACCTTGCGCTCGGCCAACTGGGCGCGGCTGGCCGGCACCAGGAAATTGTTGAGCACCATCACCAGCACCGCCACCAGCAGCCCGAAGAACAGCACCGGGCGCGCCAGCCGGAAAGACGAGAACCCCATCGACTGCACCACCACCAGCTCGGATTCCGAGGTCAGCCGGTTCACCACGTAGACGGTGGCCGCGAAGGCCGAGACCGGCAGCACCAGGCGGATGACATTGGGCAGGGCGAGGGCGGTGAACTCCAGGAAAACCAGCGCCGACTGGCCGTCGCCGATCAGCTGGTCGAACAGAACCACGGCGCGATTCACCCAGTAGACCGAGATCAGGACAAGCGAAAAGAACCCGAACAGAACGGTGAGCTGCGCCAGCAGGTATCTGTCGAATTTCTGCACTCCGCCCCCCCAGGCGCGTTTGTTCCGCGCGGACCCTAGACCAAATGTCGGGCGCGGAAAACTGCTATCTGGCCAAGCGGGCGGGCAGCCGCTAGGTAGGATTCAACGACACGGGAGAGACATTCATGACCACGCCGACCAGCATCCGTTTCGACGAGATCGACCTTGACGCCATCGCCGCCGCCGAGGGCCGCGTCGCGGTGTTCCTGCCCGAGGGCGGCAAGCTCGACCAGGCCGCGCGCCGGGTCAACAAGCTGACCCGCGGCGCGCTGGCCCGCTTTGCCGAGAGCGAGGCGTTTTCCAAGATGAAACCGGGCGAGTGCAAGGCGCTGGCCTATCCGGCGGGCCTCGCGGCCGAGGCCGTCGACGTGGTGCGGCTCGACCGCCGCCCCAGCGTGGAGGTGGCGCGCAAGGCCGGCGCCGTGCTGGCCAGGGCGCAGGGCGAGGCCGACATGCTGGTGCTGGCCGGATCCAACGCCAAGGCGGCCGAGATCGCCTTCGGCCTGGCGCTGCGCGGCTATGACTTCTCCGAGCACAAAAGCGAGGAGGCCAAGCCGCGCGGGACCGTCACCATGATGGTCACCAAGCCCGAGGAGGTCGCCGCGCAGGCCGGCCCGATGGCGGCCGTGGCCGAGGGGGTGTTCTTTACCCGCGACCTGGTCAACGAGCCTTCGAACATCCTGACCACCGACGACTTCGCCGCCCGCCTCGCCGCCATGCAGGAGCTGGGTCTTGAGGTCGAGATCCTCGAAGAGGACGAGCTGGCGAAGCTGGGCATGCGCACGCTGCTGGCGGTCGGGCAGGGCTCGGAAAGCCCGTCCAAGGTGGTGGTCATGCGCTGGAACGGCGGCAAGACGGACGATGCGCCCTTCGCGCTGGTGGGCAAGGGCGTGGTCTTCGACACCGGCGGCATCAGCCTGAAGCCGGCCGCGGGCATGGAAGACATGACCATGGACATGGGCGGCGCGGGCGTCGTGGCGGGCGTGATGCGCACCCTGGCCCTGCGCAAGGCCAAGGCCAACGTGGTGGGCCTGGTCGGGCTGGTCGAGAACATGCCCTCGGGCACCGCGATCCGCCCCGGCGACGTGGTGAAGTCGATGAAGGGCGACACGATCGAGATCATCAACACCGACGCCGAGGGCCGCCTCGTGCTGGCCGACGTCATGTGGTACGCGCAGGAGCGGTTCAAGCCCGCGGGCATGGTCGACCTCGCTACCCTGACAGGTGCGATCATCATCGGGCTGGGGCACGAGATGGCCGGCGTCTTCTCCAACGACGACACGCTGTGCGACGCCTTCCTCAAGGCGGCCAAGGCCGAGGGCGAGGGTGCTTGGCGCCTGCCGCTGGCGCCCGCCTATGACGAGCAGCTCAAATCGCCCATCGCGGACATGAAGAACGTGGGCGGCCGGCCCGCGGGCTCGATCACCGCGGCGCAGTTCCTGCAACGCTTCGTCAAGGAGGGTTGCCCCTGGATCCATCTCGACATCGCCGGGGTGGCCAGCGTCAAGAAGGACACCACGCTGGCGCCCAAAGGCGCCACGGGCTGGGGCGTGATGGCGCTCGACCGGCTGATCCGCGACACGTTCGAAGGCTGATGGGCTCCGCGCTGTTCTACCACCTGACCCGCCAGCCGCTGGAGGCGACCCTGCCCATGCTGCTGGAGAAATCCCGCGCGCGCGGCTGGCGGGTGGTGGTGCGCGGCACCTCGGACGACCGACTGCGCTGGCTCGACGACCGGCTGTGGCTGGGGCCCGAGGATGCGTTCCTGCCGCACGGGGTGGCCGGCTCGGGCTTCGACGCCGATCAGCCGGTGCTCCTGACCACCGGGGCCGGGGCCCCCAACGGCGCCGCCTGCCTGATGGCGGTGGACGGCGCCGAGGTCAGCGCGCAGGATTGCGAGGCGATGGAGCGGGTCTGCATCCTGTTCGACGGCAATGACGCGGCCGCCGTGAACCACGCCCGCGCGCAATGGAAGGCATTGACCGGGGCCGGGGTGGCAGCGGAATACTGGTCCGAGGCCTCGGGCCGCTGGGAGAAGAAGGCCGAGAGCGGCGCCCAGGCCTGACGGTATCCGGCAAGGGGACAGGGCGCATGGCGCAGGGAAAAAGGGCCTTTCTGCACGAGCTTTACGAGGGCGGGACCGACCGCGCGCACCGCTTCCGCTATGCGCTGCTGGTCTTCGACCTGGTGACGATCCTGTTCGTGATCGTCACCTCCTTCATCCCGCACGGGCTGGTGATCGAGGTGCTGGACGCCGTGTTCGGGCTGTTCATCCTGGCGGATTTCACGGCCCGGCTTTCGATCACCCCAAGGCGCCTGCGGTTCATGACGCGTCCGGCCACGCTGGCCGACCTGGCGGCGATCGTGTCCTTCCTCGCCCCCATCGCGGGCGAGGGGCTGGGCTTTCTGCGCATCCTGCGCACGCTGCGGCTGCTGCATACCTATCAGCTGATGGACCGGCTGCGCGCCGATTTCAGGTTCTTCCGCGCCAAGGAAGAGGTGTTGGTTGCCGCGATCAACCTGGTCGTGTTCCTCTTCGTGATGACCGGGCTGATCTACGTCACCCAGACGGGCAAGAACCCCGATATCGGGAACTATGCCGACGCGCTCTATTTTACCGTGACCACGCTGACCACCACCGGGTTCGGCGACATCACGCTCGATGGCACCGGCGGCAGGATGTTGTCGGTGGCGGTGATGATCGTCGGCGTCACCCTGTTCCTGCGGTTGGCGCAGGTGCTGTTCCGGCCGACCAAGGTCCGCCAGCCCTGCCCGCAATGCGGACTGCTGCTGCACGACGTGGACGCCGTGCACTGCAAGCATTGCGGCGCGGTGATCCATATCGAGACCGAAGGAACCTACTGAGCGCCCGGCTCAGCGCGTCAGGATCAAACGGTCGCCGACGAATTCCATCCGGGAATAGCGCTGCAGGTAGTTCATCCCCAGCAGCGAGGTGTCCATCTCGCCGCCGTTGACCACGGCGCGCATGTTCTCGTCCACCACCGGGCCGAGGCGCACCTCGTCCAGCCGCACGCGGGCGGTCCGCACCACGCCGTTGGCGGTGCGCGCCTCTTCCAGGTAGGCCAGCTCGCCGTGGTCGAGGCCGACGCGCGCGGCGTCCTCGCGGGTCAGCACAAGGTCGCTGGCGCCGGTATCCACGACGAAGCGCACCGGCGCGCCGTTGATCTCGAGCATCAGGTAGTAATGGCCGTCGGGGGCGCGAGGCACCTCGATCCGGCGGTCCTCGGCGAAGACCGCCTGGCGCGGCATCACGGTGGTGCGGATGTCGGACCACAGGCCCGCGCCCGCGATCACGCCCACGAAGATCAGCCCCCAGAGCGCGCCGTGCCGCACGACCCGGCCCATCTGGTGGCGGTTGGCCGCGATGAAATAGCCGCCGATGGCCGCGGCCAGGATCACGAGATAGATCAATTGTCCGAACTGGTCGCCCGACATTTCACCCTCTGGATGGGACAGTGCTGCACCAAAAGGTAGGTGCGTTTCCGGAAATGTTTAGGCGTCACATCGGCGCAAGGCCGAAATTCCGCAGCCCGTCCAGGACGAACTGCACCGACAGCGCCGCCAGCAGCATCCCCAACAGCCGCGTGACCACGTTGATGCCCGTGCGCCCCAGGGCGCGCTCCAGCAGGCCCGCGGCCAGGAACAGCGTCAGGACCACCGCGATCACCGCCACCATCACGCCCAGAACCCCGGCCATGCCGGCGAGGTCGCCGCGCACCTCGCCGGTCAGCAGGATCATCGAGGCCATCGCGCCGGGCCCGGCCATCAGCGGGGTGGCCAGCGGAAAGACCGAGGGGTCGGGCCGGTCGTCCTCGGCCTGGTCCTCGCGCCGCTTGGCGCGGCGTTCGAACAGCATCTCCATCGCGGTCAGGAACAGCAGCATGCCGCCCGCGATGCGGAAGGCGGCCATGGAGATGCCGGCAAAGCCCAGAACCGATTCCCCGAACAGGCCGAACAGGGTCAGCAGCCCGATCGCCACGGCCGAGGCGCGCAGCGCGATGGCGCGTCGCTCCTGCGCCGTCATGCCCTGGGTGATGGCCACGAAGAGCGGTGCCAGCCCGATCGGGTCGATGATGACGAAAAGGGTGACAAAGGCGCTGATGTAAAAGGTGAGTCCCATCGCCTAACCTTCCGCCGTTTCGAGGTTTTCCAGCGCTTCCATCCACAGGCTCTCGGCCCGTTCCTCGGCCTCGATCACCTCGGCATGCTTCTTCTGCCACTTGGCGATCTCGTCGGCCTTGCCGCCCTCGTAAAGCGACGGATCGGCGAGCTTTGCATCCAGCTTTTCGCGCATCTTGGCCAGTTTCCCGACCCGCTCCTCGCATTTGCGGACCTCGGCGCGCAGCGCGAGGAGGGCGTCGCGCGAGGGGCGCCTGGGCTTGGGCGCCGGCGCGGCGGCGGGTTTGGCGGGCTTGTCGGCGGCCAGCAGCAGGCGGCGATAGGCCTCCAGGTCCTCCTCGAAGGGCGTGACGCGGCCGTTCTGGACCAGCCACAGGCGGTCGGCCACGAGGCTGAGCAGATGCATGTCGTGGCTGACAAGGATCACCGCGCCGGAATAGGCGGTCAGCGCCTCGACCAGCGCCTCGCGGCTCTCGATATCCAGGTGGTTGGTGGGCTCGTCGAGGATCAGCAGATGCGGCGCGTCCAGCGTGGCCAGCAGCAGCGACAGCCGCGCCTTCTGCCCGCCCGACAGCCGCCCCACCTCGGTCTCGGCCTGGTCGGCGCCAAGGCCGAAGCCCGCCAGCCGCGCGCGCAGCTTGGCCTGCGCCTCGTCGGGCCGTTCGCGCCGGATGTGCTGCAGCGGGGTTTCGTCCACGTGCAGCTCATCCACCTGGTGCTGCGCGAAATAGCCGATGCGCAGTTTCGAGGCGACGGTCATCCGCCCGTCCAGCGCGGGCAGGCGGCCCGACAGCAGTTTCGACAGCGTCGACTTGCCCTGGCCGTTCTTGCCCAGAAGGGCGATCCGGTCGTCCTGGTCGATGCGCAGGTTCAGATGCGACAGCACGGGGTGGCCGTCATAGCCGACCGAGACGCCCTCCAGCGCGATGATCGGCGGCGACAGCTCCTCGGGTTCGGGGAAGGTGAAAACCACGCGCGCGACCTCTTCGGGCGCGGTGATGGGCTGCATCTTTTCCAGCATCTTCACCCGGCTCTGCGCCTGCTTGGCCTTGGTGGCCTTGGCCTTGAACCGGTCGACGAAGCTTTGCAGATGGGCGCGCTGCGCCTCTTGCTTCTTGGCCTGCGCGGCCTGCACGGCGCGCTGTTCGGCCCGGGCCCTGGCGAAGGTGTCGTAATTGCCGGTCCAGAGGGTCAGCTTGCGGTTTTCCAGGTGCAGGATTGCCCCCACCGCCCGGTTCAGGAGCCCACGGTCGTGACTGATGATCAGCACGGTATGGGGATAGCGGGTCAGGTAATTCTCCAGCCACAGCGCGCCCTCGAGGTCGAGGTAGTTGGTGGGTTCGTCCAAGAGCAACAGGTCGGGCTGCGAGAACAGCACGGCGGCCAGCGCCACGCGCATCCGCCAGCCGCCCGAGAAATCCGAGCAGGGCTGGCGCTGCTGCGCGTCGTCGAAGCCCAGCCCCTTGAGGATCGAGGCCGCGCGCGCCTCGGCCGACCAGGCGTCGATATCGGCGAGCCTTGTCTGGATCTCGGCGATGCGGTGGGCGTCCGTCGCCGTCTCGGCCTCGGCCATCAGCGCGGCGCGCTCGGTGTCGGCGGCGAGAACCGTGTCGATCAACGACACGTCGGAGGAGGGCACCTCTTGCGCGACGCCGCCGATGCGGGCGCGCGGCGGCAGGTCGATCTCGCCGCCCTCCAGCGCCAACTCGCCCCGGATCAGGCGGAAAAGCGTGGTCTTGCCCGCGCCGTTGCGGCCCACGAGGCCGACCTTGTGGCCGGTGGGAATCGTGGCCGAGGCGCCCTCGAACAGGGGCCGCCCCTCGACCGAATAGGAGATGTCGGTGATCCTGAGCATGGCCGAGCCTTGCCCCAAGCCGCGGGCGGGGTCAATCGCGGCTTTTCAACCGCGCGGACCCGTGCTAGCAGGGCCGCGATTTCGACAGGCCGGGCAGGGGGCCCGGCCCGCCCAAGCAAGGAAAGACCGACATGGCCATTCAGCGCACTTTCAGCATCATCAAACCCGACGCCACCAAGCGCAATCTGACCGGCGCCATCAACGCCAAGCTCGAGGCCGCCGGCCTGCGCATCATCGCGCAAAAGCGGATCAAGCTGACCAAGGAGCAGGCCGGCGTCTTCTACGCCGTGCACAAGGAGCGCCCCTTCTACGACGAGCTGTGCGAATTCATGGCGTCCGAGCCGATCGTGGTGCAGGTGCTGGAAGGCGAAGACGCCATCGCCAAGAACCGCGAAGTGATGGGCGCCACCAACCCGGCCGAGGCCGCCGAAGGCACCATCCGCAAGGAATTCGCGCTGTCGATCGGCGAGAACTCGGTCCACGGCTCGGACGGCGAAGACACCGCCGCGCAGGAGATCGCCTATTTCTTCTCGGGCCTGGAACTGGTCGGCTGAGCGAATTTTCTACGAAAATTCCCGCGCGGCCCTAGCGGCGCGCGACGACCCCGATCTGATCGAGGGCCGCTTCGAGTTCGGAGCGGCCCTTGTCGTGTCTGGCCGCCTTGATCGCGTCGAAGCGTTTGCGCAGCGCGGCCTTCTCGGTTCCCTTGCAGTCGTTCCAGGGGCGGCCCTGCAGCCCCATCTCGATCACGTAATAGGCGATGAAATGCGGCCGGTGGCCGGTTTCCAGCAGCCGGCCATAGGCGGCATCGGTGCCCAAGCGCCGAAGTTCCTCGGCCGAATGGATGCCCGCGCGGGCGAACGCGGCCTCCATCGCCGGGCCGAGATTGCGGATGGTTGAGATCGACGTCGCCATGCCCGCCCTCCTTGTGCGCGCAGCTTAGCGCGCGGAAGAAGGGCGGCAAAGCCTAGATACTGGCCCAGTCGGTGAATTTCACCGGCGTGTCGGTCTGTGGCTTTTGCTCTTGGGCCGGGGGCGAGGCCGGGGCCTCGCGCGGGGTGGTTTTTCCGCTCTCCGCCGGCGGGGCGGTGGGGGTCTGACGTGCCATCGCTCTGCTCTTTCTGCGGGACATGCCCGCCTTGGCCCCCCAGGCCCGGCCCCCGTGCGTCGGGCGCCTTAGGGGCCAGCGCAGCACCCGAATGCGGCAGAAGTTTGGCCGGAGACGTTGCGCGCCCCCGAAAATCCGGGACTGTGGCCGGTTTTGGACTGTTCAAAGCAAAATAATTCTAATAATCATGAACTATGGAAATGAATGATGCCACAACGATTCTCTCAGCCCTGGCCCATGAAGGCCGGCTTTCGGTCTTCCGTCTGCTCGCCCGGCGTGCGCCCGAGGGGGTGCGGCCCAGCGAGATCGCCGGGGCGCTGTCGCTGAAGCTGAACACGCTGTCGGTCTATCTCGGCGCGCTGGAGCGGGCCGGGCTGGTCCGGTCGCAGCGGCAGGGGCGGTCGGTGTTCTACAGCGTCAACCTCGCCCGGATGGGCGGGCTCATCGATTTCCTGGCCGCGGATTGCTGCCGCGGCCGCCCCGACCTTTGCGCGCCGAGAACGGCGCAGGCCCTTGCCCCTGACGGAGACCCCGCCATGCCTGACCGGAAATACAACGTGCTGTTCATCTGCACCGGCAATTCGGCCCGCTCGATCTTTGCCGAGGCGCTGCTGGCGTCGGTCGGCGGCGACAGGTTCAACGTCTATTCGGCGGGGACCAGGCCCTATTCCGAGCTCAACCCGATTGCCGTGGAGTTGTTGGAGCGCAACGGGCATGATGTTTCCGGGCTGCGGGCCAAGAATATCGCCGAGTTCCAGCAGGAGGGCGCGCCGGTGATGGATTTCGTCTTCACCGTCTGCGACCAGGCCGCGAACGAGGAATGCCCGCCCTGGCCGGGCCAGCCGATCACCGGTCACTGGGGCCTGCCCGACCCGGTGAAGGTGGAGGGCACCGACGCCGAGAAGGCGCTGGCCTTCGCCACCGCCTACGGCCAGATGCGCCGGCGGGTGCTGGCCTTTGCCGCGCTGCCTTTCGAGCAACTGGACCGTCTGACCCTGCAGGCCCGGGTGGACGAGATCGGGCAGATGGATGGTCAATGAGCCGGCCCCGGACGGGCCGATCTGACAGGAGGTTTTCATGACAAGAATTGCCATTAACGGGTTGGGCCGCATCGGGAAACTCGCCCTTCGGGCGTTTTTCGACCAGGGCCTTCCGGGCGAGATCGTTCTGCTGAACGACATCGCCGGGACGCCCGAGCAGCACGCGCTTCTGTTCGAGTTCGACACGGTGCACGGCCGCTGGCCCGCCGAGATCGACCATGACGGGACTTCGGTCACCGTGAACGGTCACCGGATGGAGATGCGGGCGGAGAAACGCATCGAGGATTTGCCGCTGCAGGAAATGGGCATCGACCTGGTGGTCGACTGCACCGGCGTCTTCAAGACCGAGGCCAGGATCGCCCCGTATTTCGCGGCCGGGGTGAAGAAGGTCGTGGTTTCCGCCCCGGTCAAGGACGCGGCCGCGTTGAACCTCGTCTACGGTGTGAACTCTCACCTATACGAGGCTGATAAACATGACATTATCACCGCCGCGAGTTGCACCACCAATTGCCTGGCGCCGGTGGTCAAGGTGCTGCTGGAGGGGCTGGGGATCGTGCATGGCTCGATGACCACGATCCATGACGTGACCAATACCCAGACCATCGTCGACCGCCCCCACAAGGACCCGCGCCGGGCACGCTCGGCGCTGAATTCGCTGATCCCGACCACCACCGGCTCGGCCACCGCGATCACGCTGATCTACCCCGAGCTGAAGGGCAAGCTGAACGGCCACGCGGTGCGGGTGCCGCTGCTGAACGCCTCGCTCACCGACTGCGTGTTCGAGGTCGGGCGCGAGACCACGGCGGAGGAGGTGAACGCGCTGTTCAAGGCGGCCTCGGAGGGCGAGCTGAAGGGCATCCTCGGCTACGAGGAACGCCCGCTGGTCTCTTGCGATTACACCAACGACCCGCGCAGCTCGATCGTCGATGCGCCCTCGACCATGGTGGTGGACGGCACCCAGGTGAAGGTGTTCGCCTGGTATGACAACGAATGGGGCTATGCCTGCCGGCTGGCCGACGTGACCCGGATGGTGGCCGCGCAGCTATGACCGCCACGACCACGAAACCCGACGGGCTGGCGGCCTATATTGCCGTGACGGCGGCCTACTGGGCCTTCATGTTGTCCGACGGCGCACTGCGGATGTTGGTGCTGCTGCATTTCCACAGCCTGGGATTTTCGCCAATCCAGCTGGCCTGGCTGTTCCTGCTGTATGAATTCATGGGGATGGTGACCAACCTGTCGGCGGGTTGGATCGCGGCGCGGTTCGGGCTGACCTCGACCCTTTACGCGGGGCTCGGCCTCCAGATCGCGGCGCTGGTGGCGCTGGCGCAGCTCGATCCGGGCTGGTCGGTGGCGGGTTCGGTGGTCTTCGTGATGGCGGTGCAGGGCGTCTCGGGCGTGGCCAAGGACCTGGCCAAGATGTCCTCGAAATCGGCGGTCAAGCTGCTGGCGCCCGAGGGCGAGGGCGCGCTGTTCCGCTGGGTCGCCGTGCTGACGGGGTCCAAGAACGCGGTGAAAGGGCTGGGCTTCCTGCTGGGCGCGGCGCTGCTGGGGGGGCTGGGCTTCACCCTGTCGGTCTACGCCATGGCCGCCGTGCTGGCGGTGATCCTGTCCGGCGTGGCGCTGTTCATGCCCGCGGGCCTGCCGCGCGGCAAGAAGGGCGCGAAATTCCGCGAGGTGTTTTCCAAGGATGCCCGCATCAACCGCCTGTCGGCGGCGCGGATGTTCCTGTTCGGCGCGCGCGACGTGTGGTTCGTGGTGGGCATCCCCATCTATTTCTACGCCGTGCTGTCGGACGGGACCGAGGCGGGCAACCGCGCGGCGTTTTTCCAGATCGGCAGCTTCATGGCGCTGTGGATCATCGCCTATGGCGCGGTGCAGGCCTGGGCGCCGAAACTGCTGGGCGCGGCGGGCAAGCCGCTGTCCGGGATCGTCCGGCTGGCCGCGCGTTGGGTCGGGGCGCTGACGCTGATCCCGCTGGCGCTGGCCGCGGCTGCTTGGGCCGCGGGCGGGCCGCAGGACTGGCTGACGCTGACGCTGGTGGCGGGGCTGATGCTGTTCGGCTTCGTCTTCGCCGTGAACAGCTCGGTGCATTCCTACCTGATCCTGGCCTTCACCCAGGCCGAACGGGTGACCATGGACGTGGGCTTCTACTACATGTCCAACGCCGCCGGGCGGCTGCTGGGGACGCTGCTGTCGGGGTTGAGCTACCAGCTGGGCGGGCTGCCGCTGTGCCTGGCCACCGCCGGGGCGATGGCCGGGCTGAGTTTTCTCATCGTGCGCAGGCTGGAGGGATGAACGGATGATTGACCGCCCGGGGCGCAAAAGCGGCCCGGG
>JBNGCX010000069.1:0-19381 GCA_049974865.1 Paracoccaceae bacterium | reverse complement strand
CATCCTCGGTCAGCTGGTCCTCCAGCCGGAAGGCATCCTCCCAGTCGAAGCGCGACAGTTCGGGGGCGTCCTTGGCCGTAAGCGTGTCTTTCATCACCCTTGCCTCACGCCGCGGTGTCGATTTCGAGGTCGAGGAAGGGCGCGTATTGTTGCGCCCCGAAAATGTCGCCGTCGCCGGGGCTGCCGCTGGGCCGGTCGCGCAGAATGGTGAACTTGATCGCGTATGCCGGATCGTATTCGACGAAATCGGTGATGCGCGCCGGGTCGATTTTCAGCAGCGCCGCCACCGCGTCGCGGCTCAGCGCGCCGGAGCGTTTCACCAGGTCATAGGCGTCCGGCTCGCGGAAGATCACGTCGAAGGTGATCTTGTCGGTTCCGGCATTCTTGCTGCGGATGGTCTTGGCCAGCTCGGAGAGTTTTTTCACGGACATGGGGGGTCTCCGTCGTTCAGGCGCCGATCTCGGCGGCGTGGAGGGGGAAGAGCTCAAGCGGCTCGTCGACCGCCATGGTGTGGTTGACGGTCCAGCGGTGGGCGGGGCTGGCCTGCATCACCTCGTCGAACACGAAGGAGACGCCGCCGGCGGTGCCCTTCACGTCGGGCAGCCGCGCGTAGAAGAGCTGCCGGGTGCCGGTCATGGCGACCTCCTCGGCCATCTCCAGGGTCGGGGCCACGCCCTGGACCACGATCATCAGCTCATGCGCCGGGTGGTCGCGCAGCGGCTCCATCTCGCCCATGATGCCGTCGCGGCCGAAGACGTTGTAATGCAGTTCCCAGCCGTCGGGGCCGAAGCGCTCGCGGACCTGCGTCTTGGCCCAGTCGATGACCTCGTCGACATGGGCGATGGTGTAGGGGTCGCGGATGCCGGCCATGCCCACGAAGCGCTCGCCCAGCTTGCCCGAGCCTTCGAGCTTCACGCGCAGCTCGTCGGCCGGGATGAATTTCATGCCCGTCACGCGGGTGGTCTTTTCCGACACCTGTTCGTAGCGGCAGTCGGTCATGTCCAGCAGCCCGCCCGCCACGTATTCGTGGTAGGGGTTGGAGCGTTCGTACATCGCGTGCCCCGCGACCGAGGCGATGGTGCAGCGCTGGTCGGGATGCATGGCCGTCACCTCGACCCAGTCCTCGGTGATCTCGCCCAGGACGGTCTCTTTGGCGCCGTAGGGTTCGGCGCAGAACGAGGCGCATTCCAGCACCTTGCCCAGGTAGTAGGACTGCGCCTCGGGGAAGCCGTGGTGGAGCGCGCAGGCCGCGAAGATGGCACTGTCGGAGGAGCGCCCGCCGATGATCACGTCGCAGCCCTGTTCCAGCAGCGCGCGGTAGGGATGCACGCCGGCCATGGCGACGACACGGGTGGTTTCGTCAAGCTCGGCCTCGGTCAGGTCGCCGCGCGCATCCAGCCCCTTCACGGCGGAGCCGGAACGGATTTTGCCGCGCACCATCTCCTTGTCGAGCTCGGAATAGAACCAGCCGATGCGGAACGGCGCCATGCCGTGCTCTTCCGCGATCTCGCGGATCATCTGCACATACATGTCGACCCGTGAATTGGAGCCGGTGTCCCCGGCCGAGCCGATCAGCATCGGCACGTCCAGCTCACGCGCGGCGAGCAGCATCTCTTCGAGGTCGTGGCGCTGCCAGGCTTGCGGGCTGGCGCAGGTATCGCTGCCCAGCGGCACCGGCCCGATATCGTCGCTGCCGGAGTCGGCGGCGATGTAGTCGGGCTTCTCCGCGACGCCGAGGCGGAAGCTTTCGCGTTTAAGTGGTGCAAAGCCCAGGTGGCCGTTGGGGCAGATGATCTTGAGCGACTTCATGACGGTCTCCACATTCCGTTTCCCCCGTACATGCATGAAGCGTGCCAAAAATCGGAAAAGCGTCAACTTTCGGTTTTTAAGCGATTTTTTGCGGCGTGTGAAAACCGCGCACGGGGTGCTGCGTGCAACGCGCGCTGCGCCCTGCGAATTTCACGCATCGCGTATTCCGAGCTTGATCATCTGGTGGCGGAGGGAGTGCCGGCTGATCTGCAAAAGCGCGGCGGAGTCCTGCAAGTTGCCGCCGGTGGCGGCGAGGGCCTGCTCAATCAGGCGCCTCTGGAACTGCGCGGTGGCATCGTGGAACCCGTCGGCCAGGGGTTCGGCCGGCGCGTGGTCCGACGCCGGCGCGGGCACGGAACGCGCGCCCGCCCGGACCGTCCGAAGGATGCGGTCGGGCATGTGGCGGGGCAACACCTCGTCGTCATCTTCGAGGATGAAGATGCGCTCCAGCAGGTTCTCCAATTCGCGGACATTGCCCGGCCAGGGGTATTTCAACAGGATTTCGCGTGCCTCCGGACTGACCCCGCGGATATTCCGGTCGTAGCGCGCGTTGTATTTGTTGATGAAGTGCTGTGCCAGCAGCAGGATGTCCTCGCCCCGCTCGCGCAGCGGCGGGATGTTCAGCGCCACCACCTGCAGGCGATAATAGAGATCCTCGCGGAAATTTCCTGCCTTCACCTCCGACAGCAGCACCTTGTTGGTGGCCGCGATGAAGCGGACATCGACCGAGGTGGGCCGCACGGCGCCCACCCGGCGGAACTGCAGGGAATCCAGCAGGCTCAGCAGCTTGGCCTGTAGGGTCAGCTCCATTTCCCGGATCTCGTCAAGGAAGATCGTCCCGCCACTGGCGGCCTCGACGAGCCCGATCTTGCGCTCCACCGCCCCGGTGAAGGCGCCCTTTTCATGGCCGAACAGTTCCGATTCCATCAGGTTGGCCGGGATGGCCGCGCAATTGATGTCGGCGAATTCCTTGTCGGCGCGGTCCGAGCGGGCATGAATGGTACGCGCCACCAGCCCCTTGCCGGTGCCGGTCTCGCCATAGATCAGGATCGTGCGCGCCGGGCTGCGCGCGACGCGGTCGATCAGATCGCGCAGCACGCGGATGCTGCGATGCTCTCCGATGAGTTCCTGCGCGTAGTCTGCCATCGCCTGTTCCACGGAAACCTCCGGGTCAGGCGAGAAGCGGGATGCACCGCCAGGCCCCGGAACACGGGTTTTCGAGGCAAGCATACATGAGGCCCGAGCGACAGCAATAAACCGCCGAGGCGATGGTGTGCGCCTCGCCGCCCTCGCTGTGCTGGCACAGTGGCGCCTCGCCGTCGTGCCGGGCCATCAGGGCGGCGGCATCGGCGGCGTCCCAGCGGCGGCCGGGCAGTTCCCGGTCGAGCACGGCACGGCGCCCGGCGGAGTTGCCGTCGATCCGGCTGCCCCGGTCGCTCAGGGTCTCGGGCGCAAGCGCGGTGGTGGTGAAGTGGTTGGTGCGGCAGACCAGGTCCGCCCGCTCGGTGGCTACCGAGGCGCTCCCGAGTTCCACCGTGGCTACCGCCCCCGACCGGTCGGCCAGGACCAGCGTCCCGCCGCCCGCGTGGGGCACCGACCGGATTAGCGCCAGCGCCTCCTCCACGGTGGTGGCCCGCGCCAGGATTTCGGTCATCAGGAAATAGCGCAGCCAGCCGGTCGCATGGCTCCGCACGCCGACCTGGGTGTCGGCCAGCGCCAGGCCCGCGGCGTTCATGCCGCTGGAATAGGCGCCGGGGGCGCCGAGGCTGCCGAGGCACAGCATGGGACCCTGTTCAAGGTCCGGCCCCTCGTGGCGGAAGACCCGCTGGATGCCCGCGTGACGGCCCGAGAAATCGCGGTTCTTCGCCACCAGCGGGCCGTCCGGCCCGTCGGCCACCGCCCAGGCACTGCAGCCGTCATGGTCGCCGCCGGACATGCGCGACAGGTCTTTCAGCGTGCCGAGATGGAGATGCTCGAAAAGGTCTTCTTCGGCGATGCCGAACCCGTCCGCGATGCCGGCAAGCTCGGCCATGGCGTTGGGACAGGCCTCTGCCGCGAAGGCGCGTTGCGCGTCGAGATACCGCTGGGCTTCGCTGCCGAAATGGCCGGCCGCGCGCGCCGCCTCCAGCCGTGCCGCGAGGGTTTCGCGCACTTCCTCGACGGGTGCGCCCGCGGCTTGACCCCGGCCACGGTTATACGGGCTGCCCGAGAGACGCAGCACCTCGCTTGGGATATCGGACGGCCCCGTCATGCCGGCTCTTCCTCGAGCAGCGAGAGGTTCTCGTGCAGCCGATGGCAGGCCGCCGTATGGCCGTTGCCGACGGTTTCGGTCGCCGGCGCCTCGCGGCGGCAGAGATCGGTGGCCAGCGGGCAGCGGGTGTGGAACTTGCACCCCGCAGGCGGCGAGAGCGGCGACGGCAGATCGCCGGTCAGGCGCACCCGGTGCCTGTGGCCGGGGTGGTCGACCTCGGGCACGGCGGACATCAGGCTTTGCGTATAGGGGTGGCGCGGGTTCGACAGCACCGACTCGACCGGGCCGAGTTCCACGATTTCGCCCAGATACATCACCGCCACCCGGTCGCTGAGATAGCCGATCACCGAGATGTCGTGCGAGATGAACAGGTAGGTCAGGCCCATCTCGCGCTTGAGATCGGTCAGAAGCTGGATGATCTGCGCCTGGATGGACACGTCCAGCGCCGAGACCGGCTCGTCGCAGACGATGAATTCCGGGTGGCTGACCAGCGCGCGCGCGATGCCGATGCGCTGGCGCTGCCCGCCCGAGAACTGGTGCGGGTAGCGGTCGAGATGCGCGGTCTTCAGCCCCACCTTCTCGACGATCTCGGCGGTGATGTCGCGCGCCTCGGCCGGGGTCTTCGCCAGGCCGTGCAGGCGCAGCGGCAGGCCCACGATCTCGGCCACCGTGCGGCGCGGGTTGAGCGAGGCGTAGGGATCCTGGAAGATGATCTGCATCCGCCGCCGCATTGCCTTCATCCCCGCGTCGTGCAGCGCAGTGATGTCGGTCCCGTCAAAGGTCACCCGGCCCGCCGTCGGCTCATGCAGCCGCAGGATGGCGCGGCCGAGGGTGGACTTGCCGCAGCCGCTCTCGCCGATCAGGCCCATGATCTCGCCCCGGCGGATGCCGAAGCTGACATCGTTGACGGCCTGCACCAGCGTTTCCGTCCGCCCGGTCAGGCGGTCGGCCAGGCGGCGGCCGCCGCGATAGGTTTTCGACAGCCCGTCCACGGACAGCAGCGGTGCGGTTTCTGGCGCTTGGGTCATCTGGCGGCCTCCGGCTTCAGGCGGATGCAGCGGGCGTGCCGCCCGGGCCCCGCATCCTGCATGTCGATGGTTTGCAGGCATTCGGTGCCCCGCTCGCGGCAGCGCGAATAGAAGCGGCACTGCGCGGGCAGGTCGATCAGCTCGGGCACCTGCCCCTCGATCGGGCGGATCCGCTCGCCGCGCAGCGACAGCCGCGGGATGGAGCCGAGCAGGCCCTTGGTATAGGGGTGCTTGGGCTGGCCGATCACCTCGGCCGTGGGGCCCTGTTCGACCACCTGGCCGGCATACATCACCATGACGCGGTCGCAATGCTCGGCCACCACGCCCAGGTCGTGGGTGATCAGCACCACGCTCATGCCCAGCTCGGCGCGGATGTCGCTGATCAGTTCCAGCACCTGCGCCTGGATGGTCACGTCCAGCGCCGTGGTCGGCTCGTCCGCGATCAGCAGCTTGGGCTTGGAGGCCAGCGCGATGGCGATCATGATCCGCTGGCGCATGCCGCCCGAAAACTCGTGCGGATACTGGCCCAGCCTTGTGCCCGGCGAGGGGATGCCGACCAGCCCCAGCATCTCGACCGAGCGGTCGCGGATGGCGCGGCGGCGGGCGGCGCGGCCCGTGGGCAGATCCTCGTCATGCGCCTCCAGCACCTCGGCCAGCTGTTCGCCCACGGTCAGCGCCGGGTTGAGCGCGGTCAGCGCGTCCTGCATGGTCATGGCGATGTCGCGGCCCCGGATCGCGCGCATCTGGCGCGGCGTCAGTGCCCGCAAATCGCGCCCGTCGAACAGGATGCGCCCCGCGTCGATGCGGCCGGGGCGCCGCACCAGCCCCATGACCGAGCCGAAGGTGACGCTCTTGCCCGAGCCGGATTCACCCACGACGCCCAGGCATTCGCCCCGCCGCACGGCGACATCCACGCCGTCCACCGCGCAGACGGTGCCGGCCCGCGTGTCAAAGACGGTGCGCAGGCCGTCCACCTGCAGGAGGGTATCGTCGTTATGGATATTCATTCGTGGAACCTCGGATCGAAGGCGTCGCGCAGGCCCTGGCTTGCGACGTTGATCGCCAGCACAAGCAGCAGAATCGCGATGCCGGGGAAGGTGCTGACCCACCAGGCCTGAAGGATGAAGGCGCGCCCGTCGGCGACCATCGCGCCCCAGGACGCGGTCGGCGGCTGAACGCCCAGCCCGAGGAAGCTGAGGCTCGCCTCGAGGATGATCACATGCGCCATGCGGATCGTGGAGACCACGATCACCGGCGACAGGATGTTGGGCAGGATCTCGCGCAGCATGATGTGGCGGCCCGAGGCGCCCAGGGCGCGCGCTGCCTCGACATATTCCAGCTCGCGCGTGGCCAGCGTCTCGCCGCGCACGACGCGGCAGGGGATGACCCATTCCTTGTAGACCAGCGCCAGGATGATGTTGATCAGCCCCGGCCCCATCATCGCCATCAGGCCGATGGCGAAGATCAGGTAGGGAAAGCCCAGCAGGATGTCGACGACGCGCGAGATCACGGTGTCGACCCAGCCGCGCAGGTACCCCGCGGCCAGCCCGGCGATGATGCCGATGGTGGTCGCGACCATCACCACCGCGGTGCCGATGAAGATCGAGATCCGGGCCCCGTAGATGATGCGCGACAGGATATCCCGCCCCAGCGCGTCGCAGCCCAGCAGGTAGGACCATTCGCCCCCCGGCATCCAGGCCGGCGGCTGAAGGCGGCGGAAGAGGTCGGTCTCGGCCGGGTCGTGCGGCGCCACCAGGGGCGCGAAGATGGCCATGAGGATGAACAGGAAGACGACGATCGCGCTGCCCAGCGCCAGACGGTTTCCGGCAAAGGATTGCAGGTTGCGGCGGAAAATCGACTCCTGCGCGGCCGCGGCGTCGCGCGGGGTATCGGTGTCAACGGCAGCCATTACAGTTTCACCCTCGGGTTCAGGACGGTGTAGAGAATGTCGGCGACGAAGTTCAGCAGCACGTAGGTGACCGCGTAGAACAGCACCGCCGCCTGGACGAGCGGGTAGTTGCGCACGAAGATGCTCTCGACCACCAGCCGGCCGAGGCCCGGCCAGCCGAACACGGTCTCGACGATCATGTTGCCGCCGAGCAGCGAGCCGGTCTCGATCGCGGCGACCGAGACGGTGGGGATCAGCGCGTTCTTCAGCGCGTGGCGGAAAAGGATGCGGTGCCGGGCCAGGCCCTTGGCCTCGGCGAAGGTGACATAGTCCTGGCGCATCACCTCAAGCATCGAGGTGCGGGTCACGCGCATCAGGATCGCGGTCATCGGCAGGCCCAGCGTGATCGCGGGCAGGATGATATGCGACAGCGCGTCGAGGAAGGCATCGGGCCGCCCGCGCAGCAGCGTGTCGATCAGCAGGAAATGGGTGATCGGCTCGATCTCGCTGGAATAGCCGATCCGGCCGGACACCGGCAGGATCTGCATGTGCACGGCGAAGAGCATCAAGAGCAGGATGCCGAACCAGAAGCCCGGCAAGGATACGCCCAGCAGCGAGCCGACCGTCGCCAGCCGGTCGAGGATGGAGTTTTTCTTGATCGCCGCCAGCACCCCCAGCGGGATCGCCGTGACCAGCGCGATCAGCAGCGCCGCGAGGCTGAGCTCGATGGTGGCGGGCAGGCGTTCGGCGATGACGTCGATCACCGGGCGGCGGTGATAGAAGCTGTCTCCGAAATCGCCCTGCACGGCATTGCCGAGAAAGACGAAGAAGCGTTCATGCACGGGGCGGTCCAGCCCCAGATCGTGGCGCATGGCCGCTTCCTGTTCGGGGGTCACGACCTGATCCCCGATCATGATATCCACCGGGTCGCCCGGGGTCAGGGTGATCATCGCGAAGACGATCACGCTGACACCCAGCAGCACCGGAACGAGTTGCAACAGGCGTTCGATGAACCTTGCCAGTGACATGCTAGGGCTCCCCGGTAGAGGTCTGGTTACTTCAGGCAGGCATCATGCAGGTTGATGCGGCTGTCCGGGCTCGGCGTCCAGCCGCTCAGCCGTTTGGACACCCCGTAGATATCCTGCGGCACCCAGAGATAGACATAGGGCAGGTCGCCGTTGGCGATCGCCTCGGCCTGTTGGTACATCGCCGCGCGCTTTTCGCGGTCGACCTCGGTGGCGGCGGCATTGAGCAGCTTGTCCACCTCGGGGTTGGAATACCCGGCCGAGTTGCCCCGCGCCGCGGTCACATGCGTCGGCACGAAGATGCCCTGCGGATCGAGCGAGCCGTTGCCCCAGGAGGTGAAATACATGTCGCCGCTCTTCTCGCCGCCCTTGGTGCGCCATTTCTGCGTCAGCAGCGCGCCCTCGCCGACCACGACCTGGGTCTTGATCCCGGCGCGGGTCAGCAGCGAGGCGACGGCCTCGGCGGTGTCCTTGTAGGCGCCGGTGGTGTCCATGGTCACCTCGATCCCGTCGGGATAGCCGGCCTCGGCCAGCAGGGCCTTGGCCTTTTCGGGGTCGTATTCGTACTCGGGCAGATCGGTGTTCTTGCCGAAGGCGTCGGGGCTCAGGATCCCCGAGATCGGCGCGGCATTGCCGCCCAGGATCTTGTCGATGATCAGGTTCTTGTCGATCGCGTGGGCCACCGCCTGGCGGACCTTGATGTCGTCGAACACCTCGCCCTTGACGTTCATGGCGATGAAGAAGCTGCGGGTGCCGTTGACGGTCACCGCGTCTGCATCGGGGCTGTTCTTGACCTGCTCCACCGCGAAGGGCGGCAGTTCGTTGATGATCTGCACATCGCCCGACAGCAGCGCGGCCACGCGCGAGGCGGATTCCGGGATCATCTTGAAGATCACCCGATCGACGCAGGCCTTGCCCACCGGCTCGATTCCCGGCGTGCCGCCGTAATAGCCGTCAAAACGCTCCATGATGATCGAGTCGCCCTTGCGCCACTCGACCAGCTTGAACGGGCCGGTGCCGTTGACCTGCGTTGCCATCCCCTCGGTGCCGACCTTCTCGACAAAGTCCTTCGACACGACCTCCTGGAAAGGCAGCATGGCCGGCAGCAGCGGCCAGGGCTCGGAGAGCGTCACGCGCACGGTGTTGCCGTCCACGACCTCGACTTCGGAAAGGGGCCCGAGAAGGCTCTTGCGCGGGCTGGTCTGGTCACTGCCCATGCCGCCTTCCTTGGTCAGGCGGTCGAGAGTGAATTTCACGTCCTCGGCCGTCATCGCGGAGCCGTCATGGAAGGTCACGCCATCGCGGATCTTGAATTCATAGACGGTGGGTGAGACCTGCGTGTAGGACACGGCAAGCTCGGGCAGGATGTTCATCGAGGAATCCCGGGTCAGGATCCCGTCATACATGTTTCGGATGATGGTTTCGGTTTCACGGTTGCGGTGATTGCCGGGGTCGAGCGTGTCGGCGTCGCGCGTGAAGCCCACGACAAGTTCCGAAGCCTCGGCCGCAGGGGCAATTGCCCCGAAGGCCATAAGCGATGCGACCAAAAGACGTGACGTGCGTTTCATCTGTCGGTTCTCCCATGGTTGGACATTCGTTTCTCTTTGTTTGTGGCAGGCGCATAGCACCTGTCATGGCCCTACATGCAAGTCACGTGCCAAATCAAAAAATCTGCACAAGGCAAAAAAACGTTTAAAATCAAAGGCGGCGAATGGCACCTTCAAAACGACCCTTGCGCGCCCGTTACGGCGCGCGTGAAAATCACGCAATCGCGCGGAAATGACGCGGGTTCACAGGTCACCGCGCGCGCGGGCCGCACGCCGGCGTGTCGCCGAGCCGGGTATTCCCATCAGGGTCCGGTATTTGGCGACCGTCCGCCGCTGGATCTCGATGCCTTCCCGCCGCAGCAGCGCGCCGATCCGCTCGTCGCTCAGGGGCCGGCCCGGTGCCTCGGCCCGGATCATGTCGGCGATGCGCCCCCGGATCAGCGTGACCGGCACCGCGCCGTCCTCGCCCGCCCCCGGCAGGCCGCGGCAGAACAGGCCGCGCAGTTCCATCAGCCCGCGCGGCGTGTCGATCGTCATGCCGGTCGTCACGCGGCTGACGGTGCTTTCGTGCAGCGATACCGTCCCGGCCACATCCTTCAGCGACATGGGCACGAGATGCGCCTCGGGATCCTCGAAAAAGGCTTCCTGCCTGCGCACGATCTCGGCCGCGACGGCCAGGGTGTTCGCGTTGCGCTGCTCGATGGCGCGTTTCAGGCCCCGGGCGCTCGCCAGCGCCTCGGCGACGAAGGAGTCGCGCCGGTCGCGGTCCTGAACCATGTCCTCACGGACCACGACCTCGGGCAGGGTCGAGGCGTTCAACTCCACCGTCCAGCCATCGGCGCCACGGTTCAGGACAAGGTCCGGCGGGCGCAGCGGCTGGGCATCGCCGCCGAAGGCCGCGCCCGGCTTCGGGTTGAAGCCGCGCAGGATCTGCAGCCGGGCCGCGACATCCGCCGGGTCGCAGCCGCATTGCGCGGCCAGATCGTCGAGATCCCCCTGCGCGACCAGGTCCAGCCGCGCGAGCATCGCCGACATCACCGCGTCGAGAACACCCTGATCCTGCGCCTGCAGCCGCAGGCATTCCTCGAGCGAGCGCGCGAAAAGCCCCGGCGGCTCGAAGCCGTGGAGGATTTCCAGCACCTCCCCGGCCTCGGCGGGTGTGCAGCCGCATTCGGCCGCAACCACCTCGATGCCGCAACCGAGCCAGCCGAAGGGTTCGAGCGCCTCGAGAAAAGCGAAGGCGATCCGCCGCTGCCCGGGGTCGGTAATGCTGATCCCGATCTGGCGGGCGACATGCTCCACCAGGCTGTCGGGCGCGGCGGCGACCGCGCCGCTCATATCCGCCCGCGACGCCGTGCCCTTCGGGCCCGACAGGTTCCCTGTTGCCCCGGCATTGTCCTCGCGTCGGTCCGCGCGCGGGTCGGCGCCCGAACTGCCCCCGGTCGTGCGCATCTCTAGAAGCGGGTTCTTCCGGACCTCGCGGGCGAGGTAGGCGCGGAGCTCGGAATTGTTGAACTGAAGCAATCCGATAGCCTGGCGCAGCTGTGCGGTCATTGCCAGTGTGCGCGTCTGCCGGATATCCAGTGACGAAGCGAGATTCATGATGGTGTCCTCACCGACAGGTTCGGTGATGCTTCACCTTCTGTAAAGACACCGTGGAAATTTGCAGGGGCGCGGGCGTTCGAACGGCCCGCGTTTCCATCCAGCGAACGGCCATCCGGCCAGACGAAACCGGGCGGTCAGTCACGGCGCGCCCTGCCACCGGCGAGGGGCCGCCGCCTTCGGTCAGCCGCGCCCGCGATAGGGGGCGACGCCCTGTTCGGGAATCCAGACGCCGTCGGGCTGGGCGCCGGTCTGCCAGAACACGTCGATGGGGATGCCGCCGCGCGGGTACCAGTAGCCGCCGATGCGCAGCCATTGCGGGCTGAGCAATTCCACCAGGCGGCGGCCGATCGACACCGTGCAATCCTCGTGGAAGGCGCCGTGGTTGCGGAAGGCCCCGAGATAGAGCTTGAGCGATTTGCTCTCCACCAGCCAGTCGCCGGGGACGTAGTCGATCACCAGGTGGGCGAAATCGGGCTGGCCCGTGATCGGGCAGAGCGAGGTGAATTCCGGCGCGGTGAAACGCACGCAATAGGCGACGTCCGCCTGCGGGTTGGCCACCCGCTCCAGCTCGGCCTCGTCGGGGGACCGGGGCAGGACCGTATCGCCGCCCAGCTGCTTGAGATCGCTGTAGATGCTTTCCATGGCTGTCTCCGTGCGGGGGCGTCAGACCCCCCGTTTGTTGCCCCAAAGTAGGACGTGAAGCTGTGGCAGGACCCGCGGCGCGAACCAGCGGTCCTGCGTGACCCGCTCGACCAGCCACAACAGGCGGTCGGCCAGCGCTTGCGGATCGACGGGAACCTCCGGGTCGACCTCGGCATTGCCCGGCTGCAGGAAGAGCGGCAGATCGGGATAACGGTCGGCGGCGGCGCGTGCCCAGGCATAGTCGGCCTCGTCGAAGATGACGATCTTCATCACCACCCGGGGGCCGTCGCCGGCGGCGGCGCGGCAGGCATCGAAGGCGGCCCAGTCCACCGTCTCGCCGCTCGAGGGCGGCTTGGGGCTGAGCACCAGCGTGTCCAGCTCCGCAAACCACGGCCGGGCAACCGAGGCCTGGGTTTCGCAGGCGAAACGGTAGCCCTCGGCCATGCCGCGCGCGATCAGCGGGCCGAAATCCTGGATGGCGGGATTGCCGCCGGAAAGCGACACCGTCAGCGGCTGGCCGCCCGACAGGCGGGCCACCTCGGCCCAGACGGCCTCGGTCGTCATCCTGGCCCAGCCGTGGCGGTATTCGGACTCCACCGCGTGCAGGCTGTCGCACCACGAACAGCGGTAGTCGCAGCCACCGGCGCGAACGAACACCGTGGGCTCGCCGATCAGCGCGCCCTCGCCCTGGATCGTGGGGCCGAAGATCTCGGCCACCCGCAGCGCGGTCATGGCCGGTACTCCGCCCAGGTCTTGGGTGTTTCGCTGACCTTGACCGAGGCGGTCTCGGGCCAGCGGGCGCGGCACCAGTCGAAGAAGTGCCTGGCCAGGCGCTCGGCGGTGGGGCGGTCATCCTGCAGCACCTCGTTCAGGTGCCGGTGGTCGAACGCGTCGTCGATATAGCGCTTGAGCGGCGCCAGTTCATGATAGTCGCGCACGAAGCCGTCCGCGTTCAGCTCCCCTGCCGCCAGCTCCACAACCACGATGTAATTATGCCCGTGCAGCCGCGCGCATTGGTGATCGGCGGGCAGGTGGGACAGCTGGTGCGAGGCGGAGAAGTGGAATTCCTTGGTGATGCGGTACATCAGGCGCCCTCCCGCCCGGCGATGGCCGCGCGCCAGAAATCGGGGTCGGCGTATTCGGTCGGGTCCGCGACGCCGGCGTCGTGGAAGGCCTCGCGCCGTTCCACGCAGGTGCCGCAGCGGCCGCAATGCACCGCGCCGCCCTTGTAGCAGGACCAGGTCTCGGCGAAGGGCGTGCCGTGCTTGGCGCCCTCGGTCACGATGTCGGCCTTGCTGCGGTGGACGAAGGGCGTGTAGAGCCGCACATCCGCATAGCCGTCGAGGGCGGCGCGCTGCATGGCCTCGAAGCGTTCGGTAAAGGCCGGGCGGCAGTCGGGATAGATGAAGTGATCCCCGCCATGGACGGCCGTGGCCACCGCCTCGTCGCCGCGGGCGGCGGCGATTCCGAAGGCGATGGTCAGCATGATCGCGTTGCGGTTGGGCACCACCGTCACGCGCATGGTTTCCTCGGCGTAGTGGCCGTCGGGCACGTCGATGTCGTCGGTCAGCGCCGACCCGGTCAGCGCCGCGCCGATCGCGCGCATGTCGATGATGTCATGGGGCACGCCCAGGCGGTCCGCGCAGGCGGCTGCGAATTGCAGCTCCTTGCGGTGGCGCTGGCCGTAGTCGAAGGAGACGAGGCGGGTCAATTCGTGTTCCGCGGCCACCATGTGGGCAAGCGAAACCGAGTCCAGTCCGCCGGAGCAGACGACGATGGTTTTCATTTCAGTCCTTGTTTTGTTGTCCGGGTAGGCTGCGACCGGATGGATGGGCCTCAATAACGGCTTCGCGGCCAGGGTGCAAGCGCGCAGCCCCGGGACGGGTTTCTTGCCGCAAGAGGCGGTTCCGCCACTGGAACCTGCGGGCGCGGCGTATTATGAGCGTAGGCGACTGCATCCCGCCACGGGCGGAACCAAACGGATGCATATGGCACAAGATCCTCATACGCCGCCGGGCAGCAGCACCCCGCGCAAGCTGATCGACGGCTCTTTCCTGTTCATCATCGCGCTGGCCGTGGCCTCGGGGCTGGCGGTCTGGCTGCAGAAAGGGCCGGAGCGGTTCCAGGAGCTGCTGACCCGCGACCTCGGCCTTGCCATGGCGCTGATGCCCAAGATCCTGGCCGGCGTGCTGATCGCCTCGGCCCTGCCCTTCCTGATGTCGCGTGAGCGAATCCTGGCACTGGTCGGGCCTGACAGCGGGCTAAGCGGGCTGGCGATCGCCACCGCGGCGGGGGCGATCATTCCCGGCGGGCCGAGCGTAACCTATCCGCTGACCATCGGCCTGATGGCGGCGGGCGCCGATCTGGGCGCCGGGGTGGCACTGATTTCGGGCTGGGTGCTGCTGGGGTTGAACCGCACGCTGATCTGGGAGCTGACCTTCCTGCCGCCGGAATTCGTGGCGGCGCGCGTGGGCATGTCGCTGGCCGCGCCGGTGCTGTTCGGGCTGGCGGTGCGGCACTTCATGGCGCGCAGAGGGGAACAGCGGTGAATATCCTGATCGGCACGCTGCTGCTCTGGGCGCTGGCCCTGTTCACGCTGGCCCATCTGCGCCGCCATACCCCCGACCGGCTGCCCGATGTCTGGGCGCGCACGAAATCGACCATGACCTTCATGGTTCCGCGGATCGTCGTCGGCCTGGTTGGCGCGGGGTTCATGGCCGAGCTGTTGCCGGTCGGCCGGATCGAGCAATTCTTCGGGCAAAGCTCGGGGCTGACCGGGGTCGGGCTGGCCTCGATCTTCGGGGCGCTGACGCCGGGCGGGCCCTTCGTGGCCTTCGCCATCGGCGCGGCCGCGCTGAAGGCCGGGGCGGGCTGGGCCGCGCTGATGGCCTATGTCACGGCGTGGTCGGTGGTGAACCTCAACCGGTCCATCGCCTATGAGCTGCCACTGATGGGGCGGCATTTCCTGCTGCTGCGCAGTTTCATATCGATGCCCCTGCCGCTGGTGCTGGGCGTCGCGCTGCTGCTGTTGGCCTGAGGTCGCGGCGCCTATTCCGAGATGAACCGGCGCAGCATCTCGGCCTCCTGGCCTTCCATCAGCTCCTGCGCGGTCTGCATATGGGCGCGCATGATGGCCCGGGCGGCCTTGGAATCGCTCTCGCGCAGGGCCATGACCAGCCGTTGCTGATAATCGCGCCCCTTGGACCAGAGCTCGATATTGGGCGGCGAATAGAGGCGGCGATAGACCGTCAGGTCGCCCAGCATGTTGACCATGAAGTCGATTAGAAAGGCCAGCAGGGCGTTCTCCGACTGCGCTGCCAGCAGCGCGTGGAAGCGCAGCGAGGCGATGTGGTGCTCGCGCTCTTCCTCCAGCGTCTTGGCGGGCTCGGAGTAGATCGCGATGTTGTCCTCCAGCTCGCCCAGCACCTCCTCGCTGAGCTTGCCGGCGAGCGAGGCGACCAGTTCCGGCTCCAGCGCGCGGCGCAGCTGGTAGATGTCGGCGATGGTCAGGTTCTTGAAGTAGAAATAGTTGCCCAGCAGGGCGCGGGCGCGCTCCTTCGAGACCTCGTGGACGAAGCTGCCGCCGCCGGGGCCGGTGCGGGTCTTGATCAGTCCCTGCGCCTCGAGGATGCGCATGGCCTCGCGGATGGTGCCCTTGGCCATGCCGAACCGCTCGATCAGCTCGGGCTCGCTGGGCAGGCGGTCGCCGGCCTGAAGGCCCTGTTCCACCACCCAATCCTTGATCGCCTCGGCGACCTGGACGGGGCGGCTCTGCTTGGGTTCATCCCGCAAGCGGGTGGTAGCAGGCGGCAAAGTGGTCCTCTCCCATCTCGACGAGCGGCGGTTCGCTGGTGCGGCAGTGATCCGTGGCCCGCGGGCAGCGCCCGGCAAAGGCGCAACCCGGCGGCGGGTTCAGCGGATCGGGCAACTCGCTGTCTTTCTGTTCCGGGGCAGCCAGGGGGCGCCCGACCACGGGCGCGCTGTCTGCCAGAAGCTTTGTATAGGGGTGTTTGGGGCTGCTGAAAATGTCTTCCGCCCGGCCGATTTCCACCACCGAGCCGAAATAGAGCACCATCACCCGGTCGCTGACCGCCTCCACCACCGCCAGGTCGTGGCTGATGAACAGGTAGGTCAGGCCGAATTGTGCCTTGAGATCGGCCAGCAGGTTCAGCACCTGCGCCTGCACCGACACGTCCAGCGCCGAGACGGGTTCGTCCAGGATGATGATGCGGGGGCTGGCGGCCAGCGCGCGCGCGATGCCGATGCGCTGCGCCTGCCCGCCCGAGAACTCATGCGGGTAGCGGTCGAGGAATTCCTCGCGCAGGTTCACCGCGGCAAAGATCTCGCGGATGCGCGCCGCGCGCTGGGCCTTGTCCATCCCGTAGAGGCGCTTGAGCGGTGTCTCGACGATCTGGCGGATGGTCTTGCGCGGGTTGAGGCTGCTGATCGGGTCCTGGAAGACATACTGGATCATCCGGCCGAAGGCGGCCGGGTCGGCGTTGTCCAGCGCCTTGCCCTCGATCTCGATATGGCCGGTGGTGGGCGGCAGCAGCCCCACCAGCATCCGGGCGAAGGTGGACTTGCCGCAACCGGATTCGCCCACCACGCCCAGGGTTTCGCCGGCCGGCACCTCGAAGGACAGGGGCCGCACCGCGCGCACGCCGGGCTTTTCCGGGCCCAGCAGGGTGCGGGCCAGCGGGAAGGTCTTGGACAGGTTTTCGACCTTGAGAGCGGTCATGCGACGGCCTCCTCGGGGAAATGACAGCGCACGGCGCGGCTGTCCGTGCCGGAAAGCTCGACCTCGCCCTGCCGGCAAAGCTCGGTGGCCTTGTCGCAGCGCGGGGCGAAGGCGCAGCCGGCGGGCAACCTGTCCACCGCCGGGGGCAGGCCGGGGATGGCGGCCAGTTCGCGCCGGCCCTGGCCCAGCTCGGGCACGCAGGCGATCAGGCGCTTGGTGTAGGGGTGGGCCGGGGCGGCCAGCACGGCGCCGGTCGGGCCTTCCTCGACGATGCGGCCCGCATACATCACCGCCACCCGGTCGCAGAGCTGTGCCACCACGCCGAAGTCGTGGGTGATGAAGATGATCGCCAGCCCCCGGTCGCGCCGCAGGTCGTCGAGCAGCGACAGGATCTGCGCCTGCACGGTGACGTCCAGCGCGGTTGTCGGCTCGTCCGCAATGATCACGTCGGGGTCGTTGGCCAGCGCCATGGCGATGCCCACCCGCTGACGCATGCCGCCCGACATCTCGTGCGGGAAATTGTCGACCCGGCTTTCTGCGTTGGGGATCCGCACCGCCTTGAACAGCTCCACCGCGCGGGCGCGGGCCTCTTCGCGGCTGACGGCGTGGTGCGAGCGGATCGCCTCGGCCAACTGGTCGCCGACCTTGTAGAGCGGGTGCAGGGTGGAAAGCGGGTCCTGGAAGATATAGGCCACCCGGTCGCCGCGCTTCCGGCGCAGCGCCTCATAGGGGGCGCCGACCAGGTCCTCGCCCTGGAAGCGCACCGCGCCGCCGGTGATGACGCCCGGTGGCGAGGCGACGAGGCCCATGACCGACAGCGCGGTCACCGATTTGCCCGAGCCCGACTCGCCGATCACGCCCAGGCATTCGCCGGGTTGCACCGACAGGCTGACCCCGCCCACGGCCCTGTAGACGCGGTCGCCGACGTGGAACTGGGTGTGCAGGTCCTGGATGGCCAGCAGGTCATCGCCGGCTGCGGGAATTTCGCCCTTGCGGTCCACCAGCGTGGTGGCGCGCGGCCGGGTCAGCGCGCCCGAGCGCAGCCGCGGGTCCAGCGCGTCGCGCACGCCGTCGCCCAGCAGGTTGATGCTCATCACGATGAGGAAGATCATCACCCCCGGCACGACCGAGGTATGCGGCGCGGTGATCAGCGCCGCGCGCGCCTCGCCCAGCATGGAGCCGAGGTCGGCCTGCGGCGGCTGCGAGCCCAGCCCGAGGAAGGACAGGCCCGCCGTTTCCAAGATCATCCAGCCCACGGTGGTGGACATGGCGATGATGATCACCGGCAGGACATTGGGCAGCAACTCGACCAGGATGATGCGCAGGTGGCCCATCCCGGCCAGCTTGGCCGCGTCGATGAACTCGCGCCCCGCCAGCCCCACGGTGACGCCGCGGATGTTGCGGGCGAAGAAGGGCACGTTGACCGCGGCCACCGCCACCAGCGCGTTCATCAGCCCGGGGCCGAGCGCGGCGACGATGGCCAGCGCCAGCAGGATGTAGGGGAAGGCCATCAGCATGTCGACCGCGCGCATGATCACGTTGTCGGTGCGCCCGCCGAAATATCCCGCCGTGATCCCGATGGCCGAGCCGATCACGGCCGCGATCAGCGCCGCCGCGATGCCTACGGCCAGCGACAGGCGCGTGCCCCACAACAGCCGCGACAGCAGGTCACGCCCCAGGTGATCGGTGCCCAGCAGGTGTCCCTCGGAAAACGGCCGCAGGAAGCGGTCGGCGGTGTTGGTGATGTCCGGGTCCTGTAGCGGCAGCAGGGGCGTGACCAGAACCAGCAGCACGACCGCGGCCAGCACGACCCCGCCCAGCGCCGCCAGGCGGTTGCGGAAGAGAAGCGACAGGAAATGGCTCATGTCTTGATCCTCGGGTCCAGCAGGCTCTGGGCGACGTCGACCATGATGTTGAACATGACGTAGCAGGCCGCGACGAAGACCACGCCGCCCTGCACCAGCAGGATGTCGCGCTTCAGAATCGCGTCGACCAGCATCCGCCCGATGCCGGGCCATTGGAACACCATCTCGATATAGACCGAGCCCGACAGCACGAAGCCGGCCTGGATGCCGAGGACGGGGATGATGCTGACCATCGCGGCGCGCAGGGCGTGACCCATGATCACCCGCCGCTCGGGCACGCCCTTGGCGCGGGCGGTGCGGATGTAATCCTGCCGCAAGACCTCCAGCATGGCCGAGCGCGACAGCCGCGCGATCACGCCGGTGGCCACCACCGACAGGGCCACGGCGGGCATGACCAGGTGCTTCAGCAGGTCCGGCAGGTCGCCCCCGCCGTAGATGGCGAACATGCCCGAGACGGGCAGCCAGCGCAGGTTCACCGCGAACAGCAGGATCATCATCATGCCCAGGAAGAAAGACGGCACCGAGATGCCGATCAGCACCGTGAAGGTGATCGCCTTGTCCGCCAGCCCGTATTGCCGCGCCGCCGAAACCACGCCCGCGAGGATGCCGAAGACCGAGCAGAGCACGAAGCTGACACCGGCGAGGATCAGCGTCGCCTGGAAGCGTTCGAGGATTTCGTCCAGCACCGGGCGGTTCAGCGAGTAGGAGCGCCCGAAATCCCCGCTCAGCATGTTGCCGAGCCAGATGAAATAGCGCTGCACCAAGGGCGCATCGAGGCCGAGGTCGCGGTTCAGCTTTTCCACGTTTTCCGGCGTGGCATAGGCGCCGAGGATCGCCGTGGCCGGGTCGCCGGGGATCATGGCCATGATCAGGAACACGATCACCGTGATGCCCAGCAGAACCGGGATGGCCGACACCAGCCGCTTGAGAATATAGCCGCCCATCCGGCGCCCCTTTCTTGCCGGGGCGCCCGCGCGGGCGCC
>JBNGCX010000068.1:0-19895 GCA_049974865.1 Paracoccaceae bacterium | reverse complement strand
GTTCTCCTTGTCGTTTTGAACGTTACGAGAACAAACTCTACTTTTGAATGGCCCGGTTCTTGGGGGGCAGGTCAAGACCTTGGCGGCGTAACTAACTGAAATCAACCTCCGGCAAACCCGGAGCAGTTCAACGTGCTGCGCAACATGACCTAAGCAGGGGGAAACTCGCGCAGAAACCCCAGCCGGTCCTGCAGCAGGATCGCACTCAGGCGGCGGATTTCGACAATCTTTCTTTCCTTTTGGGGCAGATACGCCCAGATCTCATCGTCCTCGAAAATCGAGAACGCCTCGATCGATTTGTCATACAAGAGAGAGAGCACATGAACCGGGACATGACGCGCGCACCACAGGACATGATCCGCCAACCACTGAAAATAGCGCGGCCGCAAACGTTCCATGGATCCAGTGCGCTCCAATTGCGTTCTGATCGTGGATGCATGCTCGAATATCTGAAGCGGCTTCGTCCCCATGTCCGTAACGGTCTGCCCCTCCCTCGCCATACGGTGCACATGGGTTACAGGTTCATAGAAATCGAACGCTTCCGCCAGGGTGGATGTCGACCAGTGAAACGGATTGTCTTCGAAAAAGTAGTCTCCCACCGGGAAGCGGATGTTATGTCTCTCTAGAAATTCACGGCGGTATATCTTGCGCCAGGGGAACGGCGCCATCCTCAAGACCGCGTCGCGCCGCTCCTCCAGGCTGGCCAGCTGAGGCAACTGGCTCCAGACCTGCATTTCAGGATAGCTCGTATATCTGCCGCTGTTGTTCCAATACTCCTCGCAGCCGCAAACGACGAGATCCGCATCACTCTCCAACAGCCGATCAACCGCCGCCCTCAAGGGATGCGGCAGCACCCAATCGTCCCCATCCACGAAGATGACTACCTCGCCGGTGGCATGATCCAGCCCCGCATTTGCAGCACAGGCGACGCCCCCGATGGTATTCTGCGCGAAATAAATCGGCACATGGCGAACGCGATCGTTCGGCGCCATGCCGCCGACCAGATCGGCAATTTGCCGTGTTGCATCCGAGGACCCGTCGTCCACGACGATCAGTTCCAGATCCTCGAACTCGGCATCGATCACCGACTGCATCGCCGTGGCGACGTATTCCTCAACATTGTAACATGTCACGATCGCGCTGATGCGGGTCATGCCTGTCCCTCGGTCGCTGCGGTATGCGGGGCCTTCCAGGCCGCCTCATTCCCTGACAGAGCGTCTTGCGCCTCTTCCTCGCGCAGGGCGTCGATCTCCGCCTGATATTTCTGCCGCCACATTTCGCCCTCTTCGGAGGCGGCGTCGCAAAGCGGCCCCGTCAGCCAGGAAAACAGGTCGCCCCGAAAGCTGTCGAAAACCGGCATCAAATGGCGCGCCGCTGGGTGTTCCACAATCTCGTGACGCAGACGTCTCAACTCGTCGAACACCCCCAAACGCTCGGTGCCCACGTAATTGGTCGCCCGGGAACCGCCCGGGGTTTCAAAATGCGTTATCAGCGGCGGAGCCCAGTACAAGACGCCGAAATGGCGGCACCGCAGGAAGCTTTGCCAATGAGGTGCGATGTCTTCATGCATCCTAAGATTCGGGAAACGGATACCGGACTCGAGCAGAAAGTCACGACGATAGAGTTTGTTCCAGGGGAAGTTCACCGTCCCCGGCGCCCCCGGCCGCTCGTCCAGTTTGAATATCGGGTAAGGGACCCCCCCTACACGGCGCGAGAAGAAACGCCGGTCCGGAGCGTGCATATTGTAGCTGTAGGGCGCCTCGTCCTCCGTCGCCAAGTGATGCTTGAAGAAGACGAAATCAACCTCTCCATTAGCGATGGGCGAAAGCCGGATGTAATCGAAAAAACGCGGCACCAGAAGGTCGTCGGCGTCCAGGAACATCACGTAATCCCGCAGCGCCAACTCAAGTCCCTTGTTGCGCGCCGCGGCGGGACCGGCATTCACATCCATACGATGATAAGTGATCTCGACGTTTTCCGGAACTTCGGCTGTCGCCATCACCTCGGCTGTATCATCCGTGGAGCAATCGTCGACAACGACCAGCTGAATAGGGTCCGGTCGAGCGGAAAAATACGCCAAATGACGTCTCAACCCGCCAGCGTCGTTAAACGCTGGAACAATAAAGCTGTAACCCTGCCCCATCACCGATACCCCTATTTCAGATCAAACCAGCACGGCCTCTGCTGAATGCAGGGTCACATCGAAGCTGCGCCCTTCGAAAAAGAAAAGAACTTCCGCACTCCGCGCCCGATCCGCCAGCTCCGGGTCGATCTTGATGAACAAGAGGTTTTCCTGTTCTCCGCCGGTCAGGACCACGACTTCGCGCGCGAACCGATCTTGGAATCCATCGGGCAGGATGTAGCGCAGGCACATCCGGAAACGCGCAACGCCTTCGCTGGATGCACGCAGCAACTCACCGAAGTAACGCGCCTCCTTCAAGGGAGCCACCGGAAGATCGTAGGATAGCGTGTACCAGCGGCTGCATCCCATGTTGGAGACCTGCATCCTGATGCCCTCCCCGGCCGCGTTGCCCCCCATGATCGTCTCGACGCCCCGATCAGCCTCGTAATCCAGCCAAACACCGGGCGCCAACTCATGTCGGGGAACCGGGTTTTCCGCCGTCTTCACATCCTTCGGCAAAGCCGCAAAACGGGCATTTTCAAATGCGAACGGTTCAGCCGCGCGCTCAAACTCCCGCGCAATTTTTTCCAACAAAGTCACGGTTTCTCACATCTCATGCCTATGGGTTTTTTGCTTGGATAGACCAGTCACCATCATCACGCAAGCCAACAACTCAGAGACGGACCCTGAAGCGGTCGCGCCGCCGCGCAGCACGGCCAGCGCGTGGTTGATCTGGGCGTCGGGGCCGATCGCGATATTCTCCATCCTCAGGCCTCCGCCGTCTCGGGCCGCTCCTGGGCCGTGGCCTGCGGCGCCGGGGCGAGCTTCATCTTTTCGCGCCAGAAGCCGTCGCTGGCGGTCAGCTCCTCATAGCCCTGCTGCCACTCGGCCCGCAGCGCCTTGTAGCGCAGGGCGAAGCGCAGCCCGTTGCGCAGCAGGCGCAGCCCCTGGACCAAGGCTTTGGCCTTGGAATGGGTGACAGTGTAGGATTTGCGCTGCGTGGCGTCGAGATAGGTGATCTGTGCCGCGCCCCAGACCTTGCGCACTTTGCCGCGATCCTCGGCCTTCAGGGTGATGCGGTTGCCGTAGAGGCTGAAGAAGGGCAGCAGGTGGCCGTTCACCGACACCTTCATCAGCAGCCGCGGCAGCCAGCGGTCCGGGTTGAACAGCATCCGGTCGCGAGGCAGGTCGCGGCGCTTCTCGCGCGGCTCCCAGGCCTCGTCGCGGGTCAGCGCCTTGATGTCACCGCGGCGCTTGGCCATGTCGGCATGCTCGGCAAAGAAGCCGGGGCCGCGCATCACGTCCTCGACCGCCAGGTTGACCGCGGCCAGCGTGTCGTAATGCATGCGGATGATGTTGCGCAGGAAGAACCACACCGCGATGCGGTAGGTGCCCGCCGCCCCGTTATGCAGCATCGGCAGGCTGAGGTGATGCGCCATGTGGCTGCGCATGTCGAGATACCAGGTCTGCGGCGATTCCTTGTCGGTAAAGCTGTCCTGGAAGGACACCACGCCGTTCAGCGTGACGATGTTGAAATCATGCACCAGGCTGAAGCTGACATCGTCGCCGCGCACGAAGAACGGGAAGGGCAGGTGCCGCACCCGGTCCAGCGGGAAGGCGAAGAACCACCAGCCGCCGTAGAAATTGTCGGGCGCGCGCGCGGTGGTCTCGTATTCCATCTCGAAGAAATCGCCGGGGTCGCGCAGGTCGGTGCCCATGTGCAGCGGCATGCAGCGGGTGTTGAACAGCGCGCCGCTCTCCCAGATCGCCCAGCGGTGGGTGGCGTTTATCATCGAGGCCGCCACTGCCGTGCCCGGATCGCTGGCATAGGCCAGGAACTGCCAGGTCCGGTCGAGGCTGGCCATGTGGATCGAGGCGTCGTCGTCCATGAACAGGCAATGGCTGGCGCCGCCGTCGCGCGCGGCCAGCAGCCCGCGGGCGAAGCCGCCCGCGCCGCCCAGGTTCTCGTTCGGGATGACGGTGACATGGGGGCTGTCGGCGATCTCGACGCTCTGGCCGTTATCGACCACGATCAGGCGCATGTGCTCGCGCAGGGGGGAGGCGGCGATATAGTCCTCGAAGCGGGCCACGGTGCGCTGCACCGCCGCCTCGCGCCGGAAGGTGGTGATCGAAAGCGCCAGCTCGGGCTGCCGCCGCGGTGCCTGCCGGGTCTGCCAGGCGGCCTCGGCCAGGCGTCCCTCGTCCAGCGCCCGCAACTCGAAGAACAGCACGCCCTCGCGGTCGTATTCATGCGCCTGCGACAGGTCGATGCGCAGCGGCGCCACCGGGTCCAGCTCCACCATCTCGTTGACCAGCCGCTCCCACGAGCGGTCCTGCAGGGCCAGCGTCACCGTCAGCTCGAACCGGCCCTGGCCGCGCAGCGCGAGGTGGATGTCCTCCAGCCCGCAATGCTGCACCCATTTGCCGATGTTGAAGAGGTTGAACCAGGTGTTGAACTCGGCCCGCCCGCCGGTGGCGAAATGCACCGATCGGTCGGCGGCCGACCAGCCCGCCGGCCCGCTCAGCCGGACATAGAGGTCGCGTTCGGTGCAGATGCCCTGCTCGGGCCAGATCATGTCCTGCAGGGTTGTGAACCCGGCCTCGATTTGCACGGGCGCATCTGACGTGGAGAGAGGGCGCATGGTATGTTCAGTCAAGGGCATCTCTCCGCTTAAGTTCCATCAAGAATTCGACGCCGGCCCGTGCGAAGTGGCGTCTCAGGAGGGGTTTATCCAACTGTGCAAGGATTCGACCGACCGCTTCCAGTTCTGGGATCGGGCGAGGCGCTGCGATGTCCTCCAGATCCGGGAAGAAGGGATCCTCGCCAGTAATTCGGGACAGCTCCTCGTGAATCGGGACAAACCGTTCCAGAAGCGCTGCACGGTTTTCCGCGCCGTACATTTCAACATCCTTGTTCGGCGGAACGTCTTCGAGATCGTCGACAAGCGTCAGCAGAGAATTCCGGAACGACCGCGCCTGTGCCGGCGGCAGCGCATCGTTGCACAAGCGAGAAATTTCCATCATCGCGTAAGGGATGCTCCGATTTAGCGTTTTTGCCGGGATAAGGCCATCGGGGAAATCGAGCACCGACTGCACCATGAAATCCTCGACCGACCCGCCATTGGCGCGAACATCGCTGTATCGCCGAACGGTCAACTCCGCGCGAGAAAAGTACTCGGCCCACCCTTTGAGGCACCATGCGTAGTCAAAATGAATCGAAGAGAAGTAACCCGCCAAACCATCAGCGCGTAGCGGTTTCAGCCTGTTGCCGAATTTCAGCCTTTGATTTTGCCAAGAAACAAGATATTCATCCGGCCGCCTCAAACATATGTAGATTTGCGTCTCGTCCGAATCCTCCAATGCATCTCGCAGCCGCTCGATTTGATCGGGTGCGAACTGGCTGAAATTGGAAAACACCTCAGAAACCAGTAAAACCGCGTTCGGCTCAAGAATGTCGATCTGGCTGCGGATCATCCGAATCAAATGACCCGAGCGAGGCAAATGCCGATAGTAGGCAGGAAGCCGCCACTTTTGCGCAGCCTCCGCAAGCATCTTCTGAGCCAAAGCATTATGCGGCTCGCGAATGACAACCGGAAGGTCCAATGCGTGGTCGCCGCCTCCTATTGCCTTGAGAAGTTGATAGGACAAACCTCGACCGTCGACCGCCGGATACAGGATGCCGCTTTGCAACAAACGAAGGGAATTTTGGGCCAGGAACTGTTGAAGCGACGTGGAACCCGTCTTGTGGTGACCTATGTAAATTACGGTTTTCATTCAACTTTTCCCGTTGTCATTTCATTTGCCAGGTAAGTCATTCCAGCAGACTTCCAGCAAATTTCGCGAATTGGACCAGGGTGACGCGCCCGAGATTGCTGGTCTCCGGCAGATCGGTGCGGACGGGGAAGATCGGCCCCTTCCGCTTGGGGAAGAAGGCCTTGCCCAGCCATTCGTTGGAGGACCGGAAATGCTCCATGACGCGCTGCGACTGCTCTGCCGTCATCCGCGGCCGGGGCTTGGACGGCAGCTCGTTGATCCGCTTTTGCAGCCGCGCGCGCACCGGGTTGACCTTGCCGTCCTTGATGAAGGGCAGGTGCGGTTGCATCCGGCGCAGGAATTCCAGGGCCGGGGCCGACAGGCCGATATTGTCCTCCTGCGAGGGGGTCAGCCCGGCGATGTCCTGCGGCACCTCGCCCAGCACCTGGGCCATGAAATCGCTCAGGATGTCGCCGCCCCGCATCCGCTTGCGGTCGAACAGGCGCACCGTGATCGCCTTACGGCCGAAGACGGCGATCCACTGTTTCAACAGGTCCTCGTAGGCCAGGTAGGGCATCACAGGCCCGCCGCCCAGCACGCGCTCCATGAACTGCTCGAAGGTGGCGTCCGAGAAGCCGCGGCGCATGAACTCGCCATACATCGACAGGATCGCGTCGTCCTGGCGGCGCAGGTAGATCACGATGCGGATGTCGTCGAAATGCGGGCGCAGCAGCTCGGCCAGGTTCTGGACGCCGACCCGGCCCCGCAGGTTGGCCACCAGGTTTTCCGACGACATGACCATGGTGTGAACGCCCTCGGGCGCCTCGGCCACCTGCCGCGCGATGGTCTCGGACAGCCTGTCGCGGAATTTGTCGACGTCCTCCTGCGTGTGCAGCCCGTAGCCGCGCGCGAAATCGTGGATGTAGTTGGCTGCGGCGTAGAACAGCGTGATGTGGTTGGCGTCGGGCGCCAGCAGGTCGGGATACATCACCCCATGCGCGCGCAGCCAGTCGGGGTTGAGGGCCAAGGTGTTCTGCAGAAAGGTCGAGGCGGTCTTGGGCGACCCGATATGGCAGACAAGTTTCACGGAAATGTCCTTGTTATTTCTTTGCTCGATTGGCGCGTCGAAATGGTCGCTCCGAGACCTCCCGATGCCGAAACGCCCCTGCAAAGCTCTTAGCCAGAGTGGCCGTGAAAGGCAACTCATCTGCGCCCCGGCCCGGCGCCGCCCCGCCCATGAAAAAAGGCCCCCGGGCAGGGGGCCTTTGGTGGTCTGCGCCTTTGCCGGGCGGGCCGGCAGGGCGATCAGATGATGGATATGTCGTCGGCCAGGATGGAGAGGTTGCTAACCCCCTGCAACGTCAGGATATCGCCGCCGCCGAAGTCGAACACGGCATTGCCGCCGACGACCGTGGCGAAGCTGGAGACCACCTGCGACGCGGTCAGCGAACCGGACCACAGGTTGTCGTTCAGACGGATCGTATCGATGTTGTTGGTGAAATCGGTCACCACCATCCGGTCGTGGTTGTTGGCGAAGGCAAAGGTGTCAGGGCCACCGCCGCCGGTCACCGTGTCGCGGCCGCCGCCGCCGATCAGGGTATCGGCCAGCGTCCCGCCATAGAGCCGGTCGGCCCCGTTGCCCCCGAACAGCGCGTCGCGGCCCGCGGCGCCCAGCAGGGTGTCGTTGCCGTCACCGCCGAAGATGATGTCGTCATTGGTGTGGCCGATGGCATAGTCGTCGCCGATCCCGCCATAGAGCCGGTCGTTAGCGCCGCCGCCGAACAGCCGGTCATTGCCGATGCCGCCGAAGACCTGGTCGGGGTTGATTCCGCCCGCCACGGTGTCGTTGCCGTCGCCGCCGAACAGCGTGTCCGCGCCGACGTTGCCCTCGATCCGGTCATTGCCCTCGCCGCCGAAGATCACGTCCTCGCCGCCCTCGCCGAACAGCAGGTCCGACCCGGTGCCGCCGAAGATCTTGTCATTGCCGTCCGTGGAGAGGTTCTCGACCACCTGTTTGGTCACCACCCGCGTCGACGCGGGGTCGCTGGCCACGGCTACCACCCGGACATTCTCGGGGTTGGTGGTGCTCAGGCCGGTCAGGTTGACGTTGTAGCGCAGGCCGAAGGGCGTGTCGGTCAGCGCCCCGGAGGGGATGGTCGCCACACGCGAGCCGTCGACGGATATCCGCACTTCCTGCACGTCCGCCGGGCTGATGCCGCCGCCGGTGATCGCCGCGCTCAGCGCGCCGGGGTCGGTGATCTGCGGCGCCGAGTCGTTGTCCACGCCGTCATCCAGCAGGTCCAGCGACTGCGGACTGGAATTGCTGCCGATCGGGAAGGCTCGGATCGTGGCGTCGATGCCCGAGGGATTGATCAGCGTGTTGACCTCGTCGGAATAGTTGGTGGTGCTGAACGGCGCCCCGTCGGACAGGAAGAACACATAGTTCTGCCCGCTGCTGCGGCTGTTGAAGAAGCTGATCGCCTCCTGCAGGGGCGGCTCGAAATCGGTGCCGCCGATGGCGGTCAGGCCGCGCAGCGCCTCGTTGATGTCCGGGACGCCGTTGTTGTTGGCATCGGCATTGGCGCGCAGAACCACCGATTGCTGCACGCTGCTGTCAAAGGTGATCAGGTTGACGGTGGCGCTGCCGAACCCCGCCGCCCGGACCGAGGCCATCAGCGCCAGCGCGCCGGCGATCTCGCCGTCGATGATCTCGTTGGCCGTGCCGTTGCCGTTCACGTCACCCACGGGCGTGCCGCTGTAGGTGCCGCCGGTGCTGCCCGAGACGTCCACGGCCAGGGCGATGTTGACCTGGCTGCTGGTCACGGCCCCGGCGCTGACGAAGCCGCTGATCCCGTAGGACGAGGCGTTCGACGCATCCGGCGCGGTCAGGCTGATCGAGAAATCCTGGCCGGTGCCGGGAATCGTCGTGGTGTTGGAGGTCGTCACGTTCGCCGTGGTGCCGCCCCCCGATCCGCGGTCGTCGCCATAGACGGTGTCGCTGCCGGTGCCGGCGACGATGATGTCGTTGCCGGGCCCGCCGTGGACGTAATCCGGGTCGTCGCCGCCCTGGATGATGTCCGCCCCAAGCCCGCCGAAGATACGGTCGAAACCGGAATTGCCATCCAGAACGTCATTTCCCCCGGCACCGAAAATCCGGTCGTCGTAACGTGTACCGAAAATGATGTTGCGGGCGTTGTTTCCACTGAAAGTCGCCATTGTTGCACCTCTTCAAAAAAAATCTTGCTGGCAGCCCGGCACGGGCGCGGCCCTCGAATGACAGACGGCACATTGGATTTCACATTGACGTGTGTCAAGGACGCACCCCGCGCGGGCGCCCGGAAAACGAAAGGGCGGCGCATCCGTTCCGGTCAGGACAGGTGCTGGGTCGCCAAGATCGCCGCCTGCGTCCGGTTGCGCACCCCGATTTTCCTGTAACAGGCGCGCAGATGCACCTTTACCGTGCCCTCGCAAATGCCCAGTTCATTGGCGATGTCCTTGTTGGTCCTGGCGTCGCGCAACCGGGCCAGGATCGTCGTCTCGCGGGCCGAAAGCGCCCCCGTCGCGGCATCGGGGGCGTGCAGCTTTTCCTGGTGCAGCTTCGCCACCTCGGGCAGGGACTTCGGCCGGGCGGGTTCCTCGCCGGCCGGCGACACCCGGAAACCTTCGCCGATCATGGTCAGCACGCCCACCAGGGCCTTGGCGGAATGGTTGTCCGAGAAGATCACGTTCACCAGATCGCGGAGCTCGGCCGGCGGCTCGGCGCCCATCGGCGCCAGCAGGATGATGTGCCCTTCCGGGTGCCGCTGGCGGAACAGCTGGATCTCGGCGACGCACTCCGCCGAGACCTCGGCGGCGTGCATCAACAGGATATCGTCTTCATCCGACGCGGGAATTCCGTCCAGAGAGGCGCAGACGAGCCGGACATCGAAACCGTCCGCTTCGCAGGTGGCCGAGAGCATGTCGCGAAACATGGCATTCGGACTGACGACAATAATTGACATCTCGGAAACCTCACACTCACAACCATAAATTCGGGCGCGTAAAAAAATGAGCAGGTAAACGCCCCGAAGGGCCAAAAAAACGCCGATTCGACGCCACAATCTTACCAAATTGTTAACCCATTAGGGAAAAGCTACGCCTCGACACCTCCTTTCGGCAGGTGTCGGCAGGTGTGAGCGCGGACAGCTCTTGGCGTCAAGCTGTTGAAAAAGCGGCGCTTCAAGCCGTCGCAAGGCACGCGGACACAGTCTGTTTCCGCGTGGTCAACGGTCTGTGGGTGCATCCTTGGATTGTAGAATCTAATTAAAATGCAATCTTTGGCGGAAAAATTACCACCGAATCGATACCACTTTCGGGCAACCCAGCCCATGCGACATATCCCTCATACCCCCGATGACCGTCCCCTACCCCTTTGGTGATAGCACTTCAGCGCAAGTGAAATGCGCTCTCCTTATGATAATTTACTCTCGGTAATCATTTCTTTTTGAGTGATTTTTCTACCGGGGGGCAAAGTGATGGGATTTGTTCGTGGAACGTCGTTCCAAGCGTCCAATGTCGCGTATTCAGCTACCTTCAGGAAAACGGTTTCCGGATTGACCGGCATCGGCCTGGCGCATCTCGACACGGGCGGCGTCGGCCTGCTGATCGGTTCGGTCGCGCAGCCAGAAGGGCGAAGGACCGGCGCCGCGCCGGCCGCGGCGCTGGACATGGCACCGGGCATCATGCGCGGCTTCAAGGCCCGCCACCCGAGCGTCGAGGAACTGGCTGCCCTGAACAGCTATTCGGCCCAGGCGGACCAGCCGGGCCGCTGGGTCGTGTTCCGCTGCGTCTTCGACTCGGGTGTCGTGGACGAACTGCTGCTGCGTGTCGGAAACACCGGTTCGCTGCGCCAGGCCCGGGATGTCCTGCGGACGATCTGGCCGGTCTTCCGGCAGGATTGCGTGACCGAGGCCCGGCAGAGCGCGACCCGCGTCGGCGATGACGCGCTGCTGTGGATGATCTCGCAGAAGATCGACGTCGCGGTGATGGCGGTGAACGCCAAGGGCGAGGTGCTGCGCCTCAACTCGGCGGCCAAGGACCTGCTGGAGGAAACGCGGATCCTGCGCAGCCGGTGCAACGCGCTCTGCGCCGCCCGCGAGGCGGACAGCAAGCTGCTGCGCGACGCGATCGCCGACTGCGCGGCCTCCGAGCCCGGCGCGGCGGACACGGTCGTCTTCCTCGAGGGGATCAAGACCGGCCGGCGGGTGCCGGTGACGCTGTCGCGCTTCGCGCCGAACGGCGAGGCGACGGGCCTCGTGCTCGTCACCCTGCCCATCCCGCCGGAACGCAAGCGGATCGAGATGCTGGCCCGGCAAATGGGCCTGACCCAGTCCGAGGCCCGGGTCGCCGGGCTGCTCCAGCTCGGGATCTCGAACCGGGACGCGGCGGAAATCGCCGGCCTGAAAGAGCAAACCTTCTCGACCTATGCCAAGCGCGCAATGAGCAAGCTCAACGTCAAGTGCCGCGCCGAGATGGCCCAACTGTTAACCTGGCAAGCCCACGGGAGGCGAGCATCATGAACAAGGTCAATCCTCAATCCGAATACCAGGGCCCTCCCGCGCCGGAGGCCAAGGTGAACGGCCGCAAGACCGAGGCGACCTCGGGCAAGGTCACCGCGTCGCGCAAGGTCGCGGACGAGCTCCACGCCAATGCCGAGATCCTGCACAGGGTGCTGTCCTCGGGCGACCAGGCGCTGGCGCAGCGGCGCGACCTGGTCGAACTGCACAAGCGGCTGGTGGCGACGATCACCTCGCTGGGCGAGGGGCTGAACGAAGCCCAGGCCAAGAAGACCGAACTGGACCGCAAGAAGCTGGGCGAACGGCTCGACTCGGTCGAACACGCGGTGAACAGCATGGACAGCGCGTTGCGGATCGAGCTTGAGCCGCTGCTCAAGCGGATGGTCGAGGAAAGCGTGGAAAGACGCGTGGTCGCCGCGGGCCCGCGCCCGGGCCGCAAGCTCGGCGCCGCCGTGCTGCTCGTGGTGGGGATCGCCCTCGGGGCGGTCTTCTCGGGCCAGATCGGCGACATCTCGGCGTCGGGATGGGACGCCGTCCGGTCGCTGACGGGCGACGCGGGCGCCTCGGCCCACGCGGCCGGCGCCGCCACGCGCGAGCTGCGCTAAGGCCGCCATCCGCGGCCTTTCCGCGATTTTCTTGACGCTTTTTCCGGGGGGAAATTCATGAAAAATCCAAGGGTATTCGATGGGCAACGCGGGCTCATCGCCGCGATCTTCGTGGCCAGCATGTTCGTCAACGTGCTGTTTCTCACCGCGCCGCTCTACATGATGCAGCTGTTTTCCCGCGTGCTGTCCTCGGGCAGCATGTCGACCTTGGCCATACTGACGATCGGGGCGGCGATCGCGCTGGTCTTCTTCTTCGCCTTCGACGCGCTGCGGCAGCGGCTCATGGCCCGGCTGGGCACCCGGCTGGAGGCCCGGCTGGGCCCGGTCGTGCTGGGCGGGATCGTCCGCGACACCGAGGTGGCCGAGGCCATGGGCACGCAGCCGGTGCGCGACCTGCAGGAACTCAGGAGCTTCGTGACCAGCCCCTATTTCACCGCCCTGCTGGATGCGCCGTGGTCGGTGGTCTTCATCGCCGCGATCTTCATCTTCCACCCGGCGCTCGGCCTGGTGGCGCTGATGGGCATCGCCGTTCTCTTCAGCCTGGGGGTGCTCAGCGAGCTGGCCGGGCGCGAGCCGAACAAGACCGCCAGCGACGCCTCGCAGCAGGCCACCCGCTCTGCCGAGGAAATGCTGCGCAACGCGGATATCGTCCGCGCCATGGGGCAGACCCCGACCCTCGTCCAGCGCTGGCAGAAGCAGTCTTTCCTGTCGATGATCTTCGGCAACAAGGCCACCGACCGGGTCGCGATGATGACCTCCCTGGCCAAGGCGATCCGGATGTTCATCCAGATCGCCGTCCTGGGCATCGGCGTGGTCCTCGTGCTGGAGGGCGAGCTGACGCCGGGCGTGATGATCGCCTCCTCGATCCTGCTGGGCCGGGCCGCGGCCCCCGTCGAGCAGTCGATCGCGGGCTGGGGCGCGCTGATGCAGGTGCGCCTGGGCGTCGCCCGCCTGAACGCCCTGCTGGCCCGGTTCGGCAAGGACGAACACCGCATGGAACTGCCCGAGCCCGACGGCCGCCTGTCGGTGGAGAACGCGACCGTGGTGATGCCCGGCCGCCAGGACCCGATCCTGTTCGACGTGAGCTTCGAGCTCCGGCCGGGCATGTCGATGGGGCTGATCGGCTCCAGCGGTGCCGGCAAGACCACCCTGGCGCGGACGCTGGCCGGGCTGCAGCCGCTGTCGCGGGGCTTCGTCCGCATCGACGACGCGGCCCTGGCCGACTGGCCGGCCGAGCAGATCGGCAACTACATCGGCTTCCTGCCGCAGCGGGTGGAGCTGTTCCAGGGCACTGTGGCCGAGAATATCGCGCTGATGGATGACGAGGCCGCGCCCGCCGATATCGTCGAGGCCGCCAAGCGGGCCGAGGTCCACGACCTCATCCTGGGGCTGCCCAACGGCTACAACACCCAGGTCGGCCTGCGCGGCGAGCACCTGTCGGCGGGCCAGCGTCAGCGCATCGGGCTGGCGCGCGCCTTCTTCGGGCACCGCCGCCTGATCGTGCTCGACGAGCCCAACGCCAACCTGGACCCGGACGGCGAGGAGGCGCTGGCACGCGCCGTGGAAAACGCCACCAACCGGGGCGCCGTGGTGATCGTGGTGACCCACAGGATGAGCATCCTCCGCCGGGTCAGCCACGCCGGCGTCATGGACAAGGGGCGGCTGGTCCGCTTCGGCGCCTCGCGCGAGATCTTCGAGGCCGCGGGCAGGCCCGTCGCGCAGCAATACAGCGACGACGGCAAGGTCACCTTCTTCCGCCGCAACCGCGCACAATCTGACCGACCCGCAAGGGCAGGGGGCACGCAATGACCCAACACGCACCAGCACTTCGTCCTTCGACCGAGCTCGGCCTGTCGGGCCGCATGCCCGGCACCGGCCTGGCGGATCTGCCGCGCGTCGCGCCGCCGACCCGCATCAACGGCCTGGTCTTCTGGCTGCTGCTTCTCGGCGTGGGCCTGTTCGGCGGGCTGGGCCCCTGGGCCGCGCTGGCGCCGATGAAAAGCGCCGTGGTCGCCGGGGGCACCTTCCGGGTCGAGGGCGACCGCCAGGTCGTCCAGCACCTGGAAGGCGGCATCGTCCGCGACATCCGCGTCACCGAGGGCGCCACCGTGGCGGAGGGCGACGTCATCGCCGTCCTGGACGACACGCGGGCCAAGGCCTCGCTCGGCATTCTCAGGAACCAGCTGGTCGCCGCCCTGGCCAAGGACGCCCGGCTGGAATCCGAGATGCGCGACCGGGACCAGATGCAGGTCTCGCAAGAGCTTGCGGAGCTGTCGACCGCGAATCCCGATTTCGCCGACCTGGTCAAGGCGCAGTGGGAGGTCTTCCAGTCCAACAAGAAGATGACGGACGGCCAGATCGAGATCCTCGAAAGCCGCGTCGCCCAGCTCCAGCAGCGGCGGATCGGCGTGGAGGAGCGTCACAAGGCGCTCTCCGAACAGGTGGCGATGCTGCGCGAGGAACGGCAGGACATGGAGGTCCTGCTGGAACAGAAGCTGACGACCAAGCCGCGCTACCTGGCCGTGCGCCGCGAGGAAAGCGACGTCGGCGGCGAGGCCCAGGTCGCGGCGTCCGACCTCGAGGCGATCGACAGCCAGATCGGCGAGACCCGGCAGCGCATCCTGCAGATCCGCCGCGACCGCCTGCTGCAGATCTCGGACGAGCGCCAGGAACTCAAGGAGAAGATCTTCGACATCCGGCAGCGCATCGAAGCCAACGAGGACGTCGCCCGCCGGCTGACCATCCGCGCGCCGCGGGCCGGCCGGGTGGTCGGGCTGGAGATCAACACGCTGGGCGAGGTGATCCAGCCCGGACAGCCCCTGCTGGAGATCGTTCCGGCCGACAGCGCCTATCTCGTCCATGCGCAGGTGCGCCCCGACGACATCGACCAGATCCGCGAGGGCGGCGAGGCGCGGGTGCGCCTGACCGCCTACAATTTCCGGACCACGCCGCAGGTCAAGGGGACGGTGACCTACGTGTCGCCCGACAGCCTGCTGGACGAGCCGTCCGGCCAATCCTACTACCGGGTCGACATCCGCGTGAACGAGGCCGAGCTGGAGGCGCTGGACGGCGTCGATATCCAGCCCGGCATGCAGGCCCAGGTGATGATCTCGACGGGCGAGCAGACCCTGGCGGATTACCTGCTCTCGCCGGTGATCGGCGGGCTGGAGACCGCGTTGATCGAATCCGACTGAGCCGGCGGCGAACGCCCCGGGACGGGCGGAGAATCGGCAACGGGCCGGGCACTATGTGCCCGGCCCGTTCGCATCCCGGAAACGCGCCCGCAACAATGTGGCGAAAATGTGGGTCTTTCGCGTTATTTTTCGGCCATTTACCCCCGAACGGGGGCATTTTTTCATCTCCCGTTGCGCTGAACTGTCTGTGATCGGAGGGGGGAACCACCCCTCCGACGGCGCCGGATTTCGGCGTGTGTTCTTGGGGGAAGCGGCCGGAAGATTCCCGGGGTTTCCGCTTTGATATCGAAGGAGGAATTTGAAATGGCAACGAATAATGATCCGTGGCATGAATGCGTCGTGCCCGACTGCGACGTGGACCTGTCCCCGCCGTATAACAACGGCGCGACCGGCACCGGCACCATCGGCGACGATACCGTCGACATGCGTGTCGGCCTGTTTCCCGACAATTACGATGCCGATGAGGGCGACGACCTGGTCGTCGGCAACGGCAACAACAACGAGATCAACGGCGAGGAGGGCTGCGACACCATCTTCGGCATGTCCGGCGACGACCTGATCGACGGCGGCGACAATGATGACGAGCTGTGGGGCGACGATTCCCATGGCGGCGCGCCCGAGGGCGACGACTGCATCTACGGCCGGGACGGCAATGACACCATCTACGGCGAAGGCGGCAATGACGGTATCGACGGCGGTACCGGCAACGACCGCATCGATGCCGGCAGCGGCAACGACGGTGTCTATGGCGGCGAAGGCGATGACCGGATCCTCGGCGGCACCGGCGACGACGTCATCCTGGGCGACGACGGAGACGGGTTCTCGTCCGACGACGGCAACGACACCATCTACGGTGGCGACGGCGAAGACTGCATCGCCGGCGAAGGCGGCGACGACTGCATCTTCGGCGAGGCCGACAACGACACGCTCTACGGCAACGAGGGTGACGACGACATCCAGGCCGGCACCGGCGACGACCGGGTCTCTGGCGGCTATGACGACGACTGGATCGACGGCGATGACGGCGATGACGAGCTCTATGGCGACCTGCGCCAGGGCAACGAGACCGATCTCGACGTCGGCTCGGATTCGACCAACCCGCACGACGGCCACGACACGATCGCGGGCGGCACCGGCTCCGACACGATCGACGGCGGCGGCCGGGGTGACGTGCTGTTCGGCGAAAGTGGCGAGGACCGCATGTTCGGCGGCCGTGGATTCGACATACTGGACGGCGGTGCCGATGACGACAGCATGCACGGCGATGCCGGCCGTGACACGATGTATGGCGGCAGCGGCGACGACTGGATGAAAGGCGGCAGCCGGGGCGACGTCATCTACGGCGACAGCAACCACAACTGGACCGGTCGTACGGTCTACAACGGCTGCTTCCAGACCATGATCGACCGCGACGGCGGCCCGGAGGGCCGGGACGTGATCGACGGTGGCTCCGGCCATGACTGGATCAACGGCGAAGGCGGCGACGACCAGATCGACGGGGGCAAAGGCCGCGACACGATCTACGGCGCAAACGGCCACGACCTGCTGATCGGCGGGCGCGGCCATGACTGGATGTCCGGCGGTTCGGGCAGCGATGTCATGGAAGGCGGCTTCGGCTTGGACACCATGTATGGCGGGCTTGCCGACGACACCATGTCCGGCGGCGCCCACGGCGACACTATGTTCGGTCAGGGCGGCCTCGACGTCATGTCGGGCGGCGACGGGCACGACTACATGTCCGGCGGCGACGAGAACGACACGATGTCGGGGGGCTGCCAGAGCGACACCATGTACGGCGACGACGGCAATGACTACATGTACGGCGACGACGGCTTCGATTGGATGTGGGGTGGCGCCGGCAACGACTACATGAGTGGCGGCAACCATAGCGACACCATGTACGGCAATGACGGCCATGACATCATGACCGGCGACGACGGCCACGACTACATGCATGGTAACGACGGTAACGACGTTATGTATGGCGGTAACCACAACGACGCCATGTTTGGCGACAGCGGTGCCGACTATATGGAGGGTGACAACGGCGACGACTACCTGAACGGTGGCGACGACAATGACGTCATCTTCGGTGACGACCCCTGGGGCTTCACCGTGGGTGACGACACCCTGCACGGCGCGGCCGGCGATGACGACCTGTTCGGCGGCGAAGGCGAAGACTTCCTCTGGGGCGGCGAAGGCAACGACGACCTCTACGGCGGCGACGACAAGGACGTCTTCGAACTTCACCTCAACGTGACGGTCGATGCCTCCGGCAACATTTCCTTCTCGTCGACCGACGGGGATGATGTTGTCCACGACTTCGACTTCGACGACGACGCCGACGTTGTGCGTTTCGTGATCGACGGCATCGACAACCAGTCGTCCGATCCCGATCCCAACGCCACCGAGCTGTTCAACGCCCTGAACGCGCAGGCGACGGTCACCGACGACGGCACCGACACGCTGATCCAGATTGGCGGCGCCAGCCTGGATCTGCTCGGGGTCGCGGGTATGCACCCGATCAACTTCGGTGATCTGGAACAGATCAACGATTACAGCGACGGAACTCAGCTCTACGAGGCCATCGACATCGTGATCGTCTGATCTGAGGCATGAAGGCGGTCCGGTCCCCCCTCCGCACGGGGGGCCGGATCACTTCAAGTCCTGGCTTGGACCGCGTTGGGTTTGGTCCCCCGGCCGAATCTTACAAGCTGAGCCAGGACGCTGTACCGGGGGGGCGGCCAAAGAGCGGTTGGCGCCGATCGTCCGATCCATCGGACAGGAGCGGCCCACCGCGATAGCCGCGGCCGGGCGACATTTCCAATCCGCCCAAACGGCCATGGCACGCGACCGGGCCTTTCGCGGGGCCGCAGTCCCCGCCGCGGGTCGCAAGGACCTTCCACCAGACAATTCGAAAACCGGACCGGCGGGCGCCTGTCGCGAATCTGCTGCCCAGCCCCGCGCGCGCCGCTATACTGGCCGCGGCGGCCACCTTGCACGGCGCCGCGCGCGGCAGGTGCCGCCCGCCCCCTCGGGGGGCGTTGTCCGGGGAGAGCAGGATGGTTTTTCATCGGTTGAGACGTCTCCGCGCCGCAGGGCTGCTGGTCGCGCTGCTGGCCGCCCAGCAGGCCGCCGCGTTCGACATTCGCGAATTAGGCCTTCCGGGCATCTCGTTCCCGGACCCCTTTCCGGTCGTGAACGCCCACAACAGGGGCAATATCAACAGGGTCGGACCGGACGACTATTTCTTCTTCAGCACGCATAACAAGCGGCTCGCGCTGCGCGGCGGATTCGCCGGGGCCCCGGCGGAGCTGCCGGTGACTCTGGAAAACGGGCGGGATTTCGACCTGTCCTACCTGGAACAGCGCAGCGACCCGGACCGGATCGCCATCGACGGCAGGCTCTGGGCCAAGAACGCCTATTACGACCCCGACACCTCCTGCAACTGGCACATGGCGGCCTCGGCCCGCCTGGTGGAGAGGCCGGGCGCCGGGCTGGGCTGGCCCGGCGGCGACAAGACCATCGTGGTGCATCTCAGCCCGGTCTACCGCGCCGACAGCCCGGGCGGCGAGGGCCCGCTCTGCGCCGACGATCCCGACCCCGGCAACGTGCAGCAGGAATTCGACCGGATCGAGGGCTGGCGCGTCGACGATATCCTGGTCGGCGATATCGGCGCCGACCGGCCCTGGCGCTATTCCGACTTCGCCAACTACGCCGGGAAATACTACCGCGACGAGACCGGCGATCTCTACCTGATCTACACCCGGAAGATCCCGGAAAACGGCATGGGCATCGTGGCGCAGCGCATGGTCCGGCCCCGGCAACGCGCGCCGGAGCCGCCGGTCACGCTGATCGAATCCGACCGCCGCCTGACCTCGGAATACCGCAACGGGCCGGGCCGGTATAAGATGCAGATCCTCGAGACCGGCAACATCCTGAAAATCCCCGGGGCGGGGGGCGGCAGATGGGTGCTGCTCTATTCCGTGGGCGATTTCCGGCGCCGCAACTACAAGATCGGCGTGGCCTATGCCGAGGCCATGACCGGGCGCTACCGCAAGGTGCTGGTGCCCGATGCGGCGGATGTCTGGCGCTCATCCCACCCGGGTGGCAAGGAGGTCAAATACCTGATCCAGAGCCAGCACCCCGACTGGGACAATTACCAAAGCGCGGTGACGGCGCCCGGCGTACCCTCGATCATCCGCGACGGGGCGGCCTATTTCCTGGTCTTCGCCGGCTACGATTCCAGCGCGCGGCCCGACGCGACGGGGGCCTACGACCCGGCCGAGCGCCGCGCCTTCATCGCCCCGCTGGAGGTCGATATCGACAACCCCGACCCCGCGCGGCGCATCCGCATCAAGGGCGCCCCCGACTGAGAGGGGCGCGGGATTGCGGCCGGTAATCTATGTTATGTTGCTTTGTACATCCCTCCGACGAGAGGTTTACCCTCGACACAATAAAGGAAGTCGTGAGATGAAATTCTTATGTGGAAAATTTTGAATCGTCGCCTCGACCAGATTGAGTCCAGAATATCGCTTTGGATCTGGTTCATGGGTACCGGCGTCTTGAGTGTCTTCACGGGCTTGTGGTCACGAACTTCTGAATGGGTGAGTTCGTTCGGAGACTTTGCTTTGAGGTGCCCCTAGGGTCAGGACCCATTGATTTC
>JBNGCX010000067.1:0-19974 GCA_049974865.1 Paracoccaceae bacterium | reverse complement strand
TGCCCCGGCGCAGGATATGCACCCCGAGCTTGTGCTCGATCTGGGCGAGGTTCCGGTCGAACTCGCCGCAGAGGTCGATGAGAAGACGATTGTCGGGGAATTCCAGAAGCGTTTCGTGAACGTCTCCGGCATTGGTCGGGGGGGTCAGAGCGCTGATGCCCAAAAACGACTCCGTTGGCTAGAGCTTGCACAGATATGGTGCCAAGCCCGCGGCCAAGGCGCAAGCACAGGGTGGACGGATTCGCGTTTTCGGCAAGAAAAGGGCCGCCCCGGCAGGCAGGGCGGCCACAGTCGCATCCGTTTTGCGCAGCCTAGAGCGTGTCGGCGATCTCGCCCCCCTCCTTGAAGGGGCCCACGGCGGTGTTCGGCTCGGCCACGCCCGAGCAGACCGGCTTGCCGTATTTGTCCAGGCGCTGCGACAGGTAGCCCTCGACCCCGTCGTCGATGATCCAGTGGTCGCAGCCATTGGGATCGACCCAGATCCCGGCCTTGAGTTGGCTGAGATCCTGGTTGCCCGCCACGTGGCGGTCCACCGACTTGTCCTCGGGCGTCACGTCGCAGGCGGTCAGCATCGCCCCGGCGGTGAGAAGTGCAATTCCCTTGATCACGTTCATCGTTCTGCTCTCCTCACTTGATGCAAATGATCTCGACGCGGCGGTTCTGCTGCATCCCGGCGGCGGTGGCATTGGTGGCGCGCGGCATCCGCTCGCCATAGCCGCGCACGTCGAGCACTTTCACGCCGACGTCGTTGGCGATCTTGGCCACGGCATTGGCCCGGCGCATGGACAGCGCCATGTTGTACTCGTCAGAGGCGCGGCTGTCGGTGTGGCCCGCGATGATGAAGGCGCTCGCCGTGGCCTCGGTGAAGAACTTGCGCAGCCGCTCCCGGCCCGCGGGGCCGACATAGAACTTGTCGGTGGCGAAGAGTTGATCGGAATTCATCACCCCGCAGACGTTGCCCCGGCGGCAGACCGGGATGCCGTCGCGGTTGACATGCGGGGTCATGTAGCCCTCGGCCCCGTCATCCATCACCCAATGCTCGCACCCGTCGGGATCGACCCAGATGGTGGGGATGTAACGCTCCCCCTCCTGCGCGGCCTGCGCCGCCGTCGCGGCCAGCCCCAGCGCGCCCGCAGCGAGCGCCACATGAATTGCCTTGAAAAAACCTTTACCCACAGCTTCCATCCTCTGCCTGTTGTGCAGCGGAAGGACGGGAACATGCGTTCCTGAATTCCCCACCGCATATCGCGCGGAAGCTTAGCAAAATTCGTGTTTATGTGAAGGAAGATTTACCAGATATTGTGGCTGTTTTCGCAACATTCACCACAATACGTGACGATTACCGCCGACCAACGGCAACAATGTTCCATTCCCGCGGGGCAATCGTGGCGACTATGCGGCAGGATTCTCAGCCCGCCAGAACCACCCCGGCCAGCGAATTCGGCGCGCTTTCCACGATCTTCACGCGCGCGATGCGCCCCAGCAGCTCTTCGGGCGCCTGGGCGTGGACCGCGTGCAGGTGGTCGGACTTGCCCACCAGCTGACCGTCGAGCCGGCCCGCCTTCTCGAACAGAACCCCCACCTCGCGGCCCACCATGGCCGACTGGATCTCGGCCTGCTGCCGGTTCAGCAGCGCCTGCAGCCGCTGCAGCCGGTCCGAGGCCTCGGCCTCGTCCACCAGCGCGCGCTCGGCCGCCGGGGTGCCGGGGCGCGGCGAGTACTTGAAGGAGTAGCACTGGCCGTAGCGCACCTCTTCGACCAGCGCCATGGTGGCCTGGAAATCCTCCTCGGTCTCCTCGGGGAAGCCGACGATGAAATCGCCGGACAGCAGGATGTCGGGGCGCGCCGCGCGGATACGCTCGATCAGGCGCAGGTAGCTTTCGGCGGTGTGGCTGCGGTTCATCCGCTTCAGGATGCGGTCGCTGCCCGACTGCACGGGCAGGTGCAGATAGGGCATCAGCTGCTCGACCTCGCCATGGGCGGCGATCAGGTCGTCGCTCATGTCGTTGGGATGCGAGGTGGTGTAGCGGATGCGCTCCAGCCCGTCGATCTTTGCCAGTTCGCGGATCAGCCGGGCGAGGCTCCAGTCGCCGTCCGGGCCTGCGCCGTGATAGGCGTTGACGTTCTGGCCCAGCAGGGTGATCTCGCGCACCCCGCGTTCGACCAGGTCGCGCGCCTCGGCCAGCACGCGGTCGACGGGGCGGCTGACCTCGGCGCCGCGGGTATAGGGCACCACGCAGAAGGCGCAGAACTTGTCGCAGCCCTCCTGCACGGTCAGGAAGGCGGTGGGGCCGCGCCTGGCCTTGGGCCGGGCCTTCAGGTGGTCGAACTTGTCCTCCTCGGGGAAATCGGTGTCGAGCGCCTTCTCCCCGGCGCCGGCCCTGGCCTCCAGCTCGGGCAGGCGGTGATAGCTCTGCGGGCCGACAACGAGATCAACCATCGGCTGGCGGCGCATGATCTCTTCGCCCTCCGCCTGGGCGACGCAGCCCGCCACGCCGATCTTCAGATCGGGCCGCGCGGCCTTCAGCCCCTTGAACCGGCCCAGCTCGGAATAGACCTTCTCGGCGGCCTTTTCCCGGATGTGGCAGGTGTTGAGCAGGATCATGTCCGCGTCCTCGGGCGAGGACGTCTCGACATAGCCCTGCCCGCCCAGCGCCTCGGCCATGCGTTCGCTGTCATAGACGTTCATCTGACAGCCATAGGTCTTGATGTAGAGCTTCTTCGCTTGGGTCATGACATGCCTTCCCGATCTCAAGGCGCCCGTCTACACAAAGCGCGGCCCGCCCGCAACGCTTGCAATGCACCCCGATATGGCGGAGTTTTGCCGGAAAACGGCCGGAGCGGCGGGACGGATCATGACCTATGAGGGGCTGGAGCAGTTTCTGGGCGAGGGCAAGGCCGCCCTGGCCACGGGCCCGGTCGCCGTGATCATGGCCGAGGATCTGGTCGAGGTCGACACCACGATCCGCCACCACCTCAATATCGGCTTCAAGACGCTCGTCCTGCTGGCCCCGCACGAATTGGAGCTGCCCGACGACCTCGCCGCCAGGATACGGCGGGTCAATACGGACGTGCACCGTCCGGGCGCGCTGGTCGATGCGGTCAACCGGGTGATCGAGGCCGCGCCGGGCCAGTGGCTCTATTACTGCTACAACGCCGAATACCTGTTCTACCCGTTCTGCGAGAGCCGCACCGTGGGCGAGATGCTGGCCTTCCACGCCGAGGAACGGCGCGACGCGATGCTGACCTATGTCATCGACCTCTATGCCAGCGATCTGGGGGCCTTCCCCAACGCGGTGTCGCTGGAAACCGCGCTGCTGGACAAGTCGGGTTACTACGCGCTCGCCCGGCCCGACCCGGCCAACCACAACCATCCCCGCGAACGGCAGCTCGATTTTTTCGGCGGGCTGCGCTGGCGCTTCGAAGAGCATGTGCCCGAGGACCGGCGTAAGATCGACCGGATCTCGCTGTTCCGGGCCAGACCGGGGCTGCGGCTGCGCCCCGACCACACCTTCAACGACGAGGAATACAACACCTATTCCTGCCCGTGGCACCACAACCTGACGGCGGCGGTCTGCTCGTTCCGCACCGCCAAGGCCCTGAAGCAGAACCCCGGCTCGACCTTCGACATCCCCACCTTCGAGTGGCACAACTCGGTCCCGTTCGAGTGGACCTCGCAGCAGTTGCTGGAACTCGGCCTGATGGAGCCGGGCCAATGGGTGTGACCCGGCCATGGAGTTGAGCCTGCTGCTGATCACCTTCGGCGCGCTGCTGCTGATCAGCCTGGGGCTGGACGGCCTGGGCCGGCTGACCAGGCTGCCGCGCATCACGCTTCTGGTGCTGTTCGGGCTGGCGGTCGGCCCCTCGGGCCTGGACGTGCTGCCGATCAACGCCGCGGAGTGGCAGGAGATCACGGCGCAGTTGACGCTGACCATGATCGCCTTCCTCCTGGGCGGCGAGCTGTCCAGGGCGGCGCTGGCCGCGCGCGGGCGGGCGATCCTGAGTGTCTCCATCGCGGTGACGCTGGCCTCGCTGGCGGTGATCGCGGGCGGGATGTGGCTGCTGGGCGTGCCGGTGGGGCTGGCGCTGCTGCTGGGCGGCGTGGGGCTGGCCACCGATCCCGCAGCCACCCGCGAGGTCATCCTCGAGACGCGCGCCGAGGGACCGCTGAGCAGGACGCTGCTGGGCGTGGTCGCCATCGACGACGCCTGGGGCGTGATCGTTTTCTCGGTGCTGCTGGGACTGGTCGCCGCGGGCGAAGGCGGCGCGATGGGCGGGCTGGCCGATGGCGTGGCCGAGGTCGCCGCGGCGGTCACGGCGGGCCTCGCGATCGGGTTGCCCGCCGCCTATCTGACCGGGCGCATCCGCCCCGGCGAGCCGACGCTGGCCGAGGCGATGGGGCTGGTGCTGCTCTGCGCCGGCATATCGCTGTGGCTGGAGGTGTCGCTGCTGCTGGTGGGGATGACCGCCGGCGCGGTGATCGTGAACCTCGCCCGCCATCACGAACGCCCGTTCCACGCCATCGAACGGGCGAGCTGGCCCTTCGTGATCGTGTTCTTCGTGTTGGCCGGCGCGGCGGTGGACCTGTCGGCGGTGGGCGGCACCGGCGTTCTGGCGCTGGCCTTCGTGACCCTGCGCCTCCTGGGCCGCATGGCGGGCGGCTGGATCGGGGCGCGGCTGGGGGGCATGGGCCGGCAGGATGCAAGGCTGATCGGCCTGGCGCTGACGCCGCAGGCGGGCGTGGCGCTGGGCATGGCGCTGGTGGCCGCGCATGCCCTGCCCCGGCATGCCACCACCCTGCTGACCGTGACTGTCGCCACCACGGTGGTGTTCGAACTGGCCGGGCCGGTGCTGACCCGGCTGGTGCTGCTGAAATCGGGAGAGGCGCGGCGCCGCGCCGCCGCGGGCGAGCCTTAGCTTCGGCGCAGCCGGATCACCACGTCCACCTTGGACACCTTGGCGCCCTCCGGCGCCGCCGGCAGCCGCGTGATCTCCAGCTCGTCGGCGGGGGCGTCGCTGAGCTTGCCCTCGTCCTCCCAGAAGAAATGCGGGTGATCCTCGGTGCAGGTGTCGAAATAGCTCTTGGTGCCGTCGACCATCACTTCCTGCATCAGCCCGGCATCGCAGAAGGCGCGCAGGGTGTTGTAGACGGTGGCAAGCGACACTTTCCCGCCCGCGGCGGAAACCGCGGCGAACAGGCTTTCGGCGGTCACGTGGCGATCCTGCCCGTCACCGACCAGCAGCGCGGCCAGCGCAACGCGCTGGCGGGTCGGCCGCAACCCGGCCCCGGCCAGCCAGGCCGTGCCGCGCTCGACCGCCTCGGGGCCGGTGGGGATCGCGTCATTCTTGCTCATCACCTTGCATATAAAGGGCATCGCCCCCGTGTTTCAAATGATTTTCGCTCGCAGCCAATCGATGCGCCCCGGCCGAGGCGCTATTGCATGCCCTTCGGGCGCGGTGCTACAGGAGGGCTGACAAACAAGCAGAGCGTGAAGGGGCGGGGCTGTATGGCCGACTATCCGACGAGTTTCGACAAGGAAGATCTTCTGAAATGCGCGCGGGGCGAGCTGTTCGGCCCTGGGAACGCGCAACTGCCGGAACCGCCCATGCTGATGATGGACCGGATCACCGACATCAGCGCCGATGGCGGCGCGCATGGCAAGGGCCATGTGGTGGCCGAGTTCGACATTCACCCCGACCTGTGGTTCTTCGAGTGCCACTTCCCCGGCAACCCGATCATGCCCGGCTGCCTGGGGCTGGACGGGCTGTGGCAGCTGACCGGCTTCAACCTGGGCTGGCGCGGCTGGCAGGGACGCGGCTATGCTCTGGGCGTGGGCGAGGTGAAGCTCACCGGCATGGTGCGCCCCGACCGCAAGATGCTGACCTATTACGTCGATTTCACCAAGGCCGTTCAGACCCGCCGCCTGACCATGGGCGTGGCCGATGGCCGGGTCGAAGCCGACGGCGAACTGATCTACCAGGTCAAGGACATGAAGGTCGCTCTGTCCGAAAGCTGACCGAAACGAAAAGGAGTGCGCCATGCGCCGCGTGGTCGTAACAGGGTTGGGCATCGTCTCGTCGATCGGGACCGATGCCGAAGAGGTGACCGCCGCGCTGAAGGCCGGCCGGTCGGGCATCACCGCCAACGAGGCGATGGCCGAGCACGGCTTCCGCAGCCAGGTGGCCGGGGCGATCGACATCGACCCGAGCGAGCATATCGACAAGCGCACCCTGCGCTTCATGGGGCCGGGCGCGGCCTATGCCCATATCGCCATGCAGCAGGCGATCGCGGATTCGGGGCTGGAGGACGGCGATATCGTGAACCCGCGCACCGGCCTGGTGGCGGGCTCGGGCGGCCCCTCGACCAGCGCCATGCTGGCCGCGCACCAGACCGTTCTGAAAACCGGCGCGACCAAGCGCATCGGCCCCTTCGCGGTGCCGAAATGCATGTCCTCGACGATCTCCGCCAACCTGGCCACGGCCTTCAAGATCAAGGGCATCAACTATTCCATCACCTCGGCCTGCTCGACCTCGCTGCACTGCATCGGCAACGCGGCCGAGCAGATCATGATGGGCAAGCAGGACGTTGTCTTCGCCGGCGGCGGCGAAGAGCTGGACTGGACCCTGTCCTGCCTGTTCGACGCCATGGGCGCGATGTCCAGCAAGTATAACGACACGCCCGAGCGCGCCTCGCGCGCCTTCGATGCCGACCGTGACGGCTTCGTGATCTCGGGCGGCGGCGGCATCCTCGTGCTGGAGGAACTGGAACACGCCAAGGCCCGCGGCGCCAAGATTTATGCCGAGGTTACCGGCTACGCGGCCACCTCGGACGGCCATGACATGGTGGCCCCCTCGGGCGAGGGCGGCGAGCGGGCGATGCGGCTGGCGCTGCAGACCCTGCCCGAGGACCGCAAGGTCGGCTATATCAACGCCCACGGCACCTCGACCCCGGTTGGCGACGCCGGCGAGGTTCTGGCCGTGCGCCGCGTCTTCGGCGAGAGCGACACGCCGCCGATCAGCTCCACCAAATCGCTGACCGGCCATGCGCAGGGCGCCGCCGGCGCGCTGGAGGCGGTGTTCAGCCTGCTGATGCTGGACCGAGACTTCATCGCCCCCTCGATCAATGTCGAGACGCTGGACCCCGAGATCCGGCCCGGCGAGGTGGCCACGACGCTGGTCGAGAACGCAGGCCTGGACACGGTGATGTCCAACTCCTTCGGCTTCGGCGGCACCAACGGCTCGATCGTTCTGAGCAAATATCACGGATAAGAAATGATGCCTGAACTCATGAAGGGGAAGCGCGGCCTGGTCATGGGCGTCGCCAATGACAGGTCCATCGCATGGGGGATCGCAAGGGCATTGCACGCCGAAGGGGCGGAACTGGCCTTCAGCTACCAGGGCGAGGCCTTTGGCAAACGCGTCAAGCCGCTGGCCGAGTCGGTGGGGTCGAGCATCATGGTCGATGTCGACGTCACCGACGACACCTCGCTGGACGCGGCCTTCGACCAGTTGAAGAACGAATGGGGCACACTGGATTTCGTGGTCCACGCCATCGCCTATTCGGACAAGACCGAACTCGCCGGCCGCTTCATCGACACCTCGCGCGAGAATTTCCGCAACTCGCTGACCATTTCCTGCTACTCGCTGATCGACGTGGCCCGCCGCGCCGCGCCGCTGATGTCGCAGGGCGGGTCGATCATCACCCTGACCTACCAGGGCTCGAACCGGGTGACGCCGTTCTACAACGTGATGGGCGTGGCCAAGGCGGCGCTGGAATCGACGGTGCGCTACCTGGCCAACGATCTCGGCCCCGAGGGCATCCGCGTGAACGCCATTTCGCCCGGCCCCATGAAGACGCTGGCGGGCGCGGCTATTGGTGGCGCGCGCAAGACCTTCCGCATGACCGAGATGAACGCGCCGCTGCGCCACAACGCGACGCTCGAGGCGATCGGCGGCACCGCGGTCTACCTGGCCTCGGACCACGGCAATTGCACCACCGGCGAGATCATCACCGTCGACGGCGGCTTCCACGTCCTCGGCATGCCGCAGCCGGAGAACCTGTAAGGCCGGGGCGACTGCTTCGAAGCCTTTCTTGACATCTGATCGACGAGAGGAGGGTCGGGCGCGGCCCGGGCTGACCGCCCGCGCTAGGCGGGACGGCAAGCGGCGCGTCAGTGTCGCCCGTCCCTTTTCCGGGCCTGTTCGCGCACACGATCCGCCAGGTTCTCGCGGAACCCCTCGCCATCGCCGAAGGCAACGAAGCGGCCATAACGGGCATGCGGCTCTTCGATCCGGCGGGCATGCTTGATCGGGCACCAATATTCCTCGATGCGCGAGGCGATCTCGCGGGCGTAACCGATCAGGCCGTTGGCATAGCCGCAATAGACGCAGTTCAGCTTTTGCAGCCAGTTCAGATAGGCCAGCTGGTGCCGGTCGACGGCAATGTAGTCGGCGCGCCGGGCCTTCTCGATGCCGTAGACCGGGAAACAGATCGCCTGGTAGAGCGTCACGAACAGGTCCAGCAGGACCAGCGGCAGGATCAGGGAATAGATCACCGGCGCGGTAACGACCACCATCGGCCGGGTGCGTGACAGGAAGCTCAGCCAGCCTTCGCGCAGCTCGCGGTGGCGCCGCCGCATGTCGTCCTCGAAGACGACGCGCCCGCGCTCCAGGTGATAGCGGAACTCGGCGCGGCGTTCCTCGATCTCGGCCTGCACGGCCTCCTGCAACTCTTGGAGGCGTTTCTGCAGGCTTTCCAGCCGTGTCGGCATGGCATGGCCCTCCCTGGCGTCGGTGCATTTCAGCACATCGCGCGGCAGAGGGCCATGCGGAATGATCAGGCGATCTCGACCAGTTCGATCTCGAAGGTCAGGTCGTGGCCGGCCAGCCGGTGGTTGGCGTCCAGCGTCACTGTCTCGTCGGTGACCTCGGCCACGGTGACCGGCATCGACTGGCCCTGCGGCGTGCGCATCTCCAGCATCAGGCCGACCTCCAGCGGGATATCCGCCGGGATCTGGTCGCGCGGGACGGCCTGGCGAGCGTTCGGATCGGGCTGGCCATAGGCCTCGTCCGCCTCGGCGACCACGGTCTTCTTCTCGCCCACCGTCATGCCGGGCAGGGCCTTGTCGAGGCCGGGGATGATCTGCCCCGAGCCGACGGTGAACTCCAGCGGCTCGCGACCTTCGGAGCTGTCGAATACGGTGCCGTCGGCCAGGCTGCCTTTGTAATGAATGCGAACGGTGTCGCCCGATTTTACCTCGGTCATCGCGTGTCTCTCTTTCATGTGCGGGGGGATGGATTTGCAGAGGCCGCGCGGGTGGCGCAGGTGCTCTGGGCGTGGGGCCAGTTTATCCATGCCGCAAGGGATTCACAACCGACCCGTCTGGCCCCTTTCGCGCGCGCGGGGCCTGTGCCACTCTGCGCCCCGAGGGAGGGCACCATGACAATCACCACCTGTATCTTCGACGCCTACGGCACGCTGTTCGATGTCGCCGCCGCCGCGCGCCAGGCAGCCAGCGAGCCGGGGCTGGAGACGCTGGCCGAGGTCTGGCCGAAGCTCGCCGCCGACTGGCGCGCGAAACAGCTCGAATACAGCTGGATGCGCGCGGTCACCGGCGCCCACGCGGATTTCTGGCAGGTCACGCAGGACGGGCTGGACTGGGCGATGGAGGCCGCGGGCCTGAGCGACCCGGCCCTGCGCGAGCGCCTGCTGGCGCTCTACTGGGAGCTTGCCGCCTACCCCGAGGTGCCGGCGATGCTGTCCCGGCTGAAGGAAGCGGGCAAGAACACCGCGATCCTGTCCAACGGCTCGCCCGACATGCTGGAGGGCGCCGTCAACTCCGCCGGGATCGGCGACCTGCTGGACGACGTGCTGTCGGTGGAAAGCGTGGGCGTGTTCAAGCCGCATTCCTCGGTCTACGATCTCGTGGGCGGGCGCTTCGGCTGCGACAAGCCGGAGGTACTGTTCGTGTCCTCGAACGGCTGGGACGCGGGCTGCGCGGCGGGTTACGGGTTCACCACCGCCTGGGTGAACCGCGCCGGCCAGCCGGTGGACCGGCTGCCCTGGCGCCCCGACCATGTGCTGGCCGATCTCACCGGCATCCCGGAGCTGGCAGGACGATTGTGATGCAGCATTTCACCGCCTCCGACGGCGCGCGGCTGGCCTACCGGGTGCGGGGCGAGGGCCCCGCCCTGCTCTGCCTGCCCGGCCTGACCCGGACCATGGCCGATTTCGACTATCTCGCGCCGCACCTGCCGGATGTGCGGATGATCTGCCTGGACAGCCGCGGGCGCGGCGGCAGCGACTGGACCGGGGCCGAGACCTATACCGTGCCGCAGGAGGCGCGGGACGCGCTGGAACTGCTCGATCACCTCGGGATCGGGGCGGCGCCGATCCTGGGCACCTCGCGCGGGGGGCTGATCGGGCTGGTGATCGCCGCCACCGTGCCCGACCGGCTGACCGGGCTGTGCCTGAACGATGTCGGCCCGGTGGTCGAGCGCGCGGGGCTGGAGCGGATCTTCGACTATGTCGGGCGCAACCCGCGCGCCAGGACGCTGGACGAGGCCGCCGCGGCCATGCCCCGTGCGATGGAGGGCTTTACCAACGTGCCCGCCGGCCGCTGGCGCGCGGAGGTCGAGAAGCATTACGTCCAGACCGACGCGGGGCTTCGGATCACCTACGACCCGGCGCTGCGCGCGTCCTTCCTCGCTGCCTACGAGGCCGAGGCGCCCGATCTCTGGCCCTGTTTCGACGCGCTGGCGGGCAAGCCCGTGGCCCTGATCCGCGGCGCCAATTCCGACCTGCTGTCGCCCGGGACCACCGCCGAGATGCGGCGCCGCCGCCCCGACATGATCTTTGCCGAGGTGCCCGGCCGCGCACACGTCCCCTTCCTCGATGAACCCGAAAGCCTCGCCGCCATCCGCGCCTTCCTGGAGAGACTGCCATGACCGAAACCGTGAATATCGACATGATCGAGGCCGCCGCCGAGCGGCTGGCGGGCGAGGCCCGGCGCACGCCGCTCTTGTCCTCGCCCTTCCTCGACGAGATCGCCGGGCGGCGCGTGCTGGTGAAGAGCGAATGCCTGCAGCATACCGGCTCGTTCAAGTTCCGCGGCGCGTGGTCGGCGATCTCGGCGCTGCCCGAGGCGCAGCGCGCCAATGGCGTGATCGCCTTTTCCTCGGGCAACCACGCGCAGGGCGTGGCCCTCGCCGCCCAGCGCCACGGCATTCCGGCGGTGATCATCATGCCCGCCGACGCGCCCAAGCTGAAAATCGCCAACACCCGCGCCATGGGGGCCGAGGTGGTGCTCTACGACCGCGCCACCGAGGACCGCGCGGCGATCGGCGACAAGTTGGCCGAGGAACGCGGCCTGACCCAGATCCGGCCCTTTGACGAGCCGCTGGTGATCGCCGGGCAGGGCTCCATCGGGCTGGAACTGGCCGAGCAGGTCCCGGCCGAGGGCGTGGAGGAGGCCGACGTGCTGATCTGTTGCGGCGGCGGCGGGCTGACCTCGGGCATCGCGCTGGCGCTGGAGGCCAGGGCGCCGAGCCTGCGCCCACGCACCGTGGAGCCGCAGGGTTTCGACGACACGGCGCGATCCCTGGCCAAGGGAGAGATTGTACGAAACGAACAAACATCCGGCTCGATCTGCGATGCCATCCTTACACCGTCGCCCGGAGATATCACTTTTCCGATCATGTCCCGACTCTGCGGCCCCGGCCTCGCCGTCAGCGACGAAGAAGTGCAGCACGCCATGGTCGCGGCCTTCAGCCGCCTCAAGGTCGTGCTGGAGCCGGGCGGTGCGGTGGCGCTGGCCGCCGCCCTCTACCACCCCGAGCAGGTCAGCGGCGACGCGGTGGTGGTCATCGCCACGGGCGGCAATGTGGATGCCGGCGTTTACCGCGCCGCGCTGGAGCGTTTCGGGGACGGGACATGACCGCCTTCACCATTGCCACCTTCAACACCAAGAACCTGATCGGCCCCGAGCAGGAATATTACCGCTTTGAGCAATACACGCCCGAGGAATACGCCTGGAAGGAAGATTGGCTGGCCGACCAGATGGTGACGATGGACGCCGATATCGTGGGTTTCCAGGAGGTGTTCGAGGAAAAGCCGCTGCTGGAGGTGATCAAGGAGGCCGATGCGCGCGGCCTGGCCTCCAACGCTGCCAGCCAGCCCGGCCGCGGCAAGTCCTACCGCAAGAAGGTGATCTTCCGAAAACTCGCCTATGAGCCCTATTCCGAAGCCGACCTCGCCTTCGCCCCGAACATCGCCGACGGCCCGCCCGGCCAGCGCCGCCCGGGCCTGGCCATCCTGTCGCGCAAGGGCTTTGCCGAAGACCCGGAGGTGGTGCAGGCGCTCGACCCGCCGCTTCGGATCCCGTTCTCTGAACTCGGCGGCGGCGATGCCGGGCATTTCACCGTCACGCGCCTGTCGCGCCCCATCCTCAAGGTGCGGGTGCCGGCGGGCAACCGATTGATCACCGTCTTCAACTGCCACCTGAAATCCAAGATGGGCGAGTTCATCCGCCCCGAGGGCGAACCCTTTGCCCGCGAGATCGACCTGCTGCGCTACGATTCAGCCGGCCGGATGATGGGCGCCCTGCGCGCCGGGCTGCGCCGGATGGCCGAGGCCTGGGTGCTGCGCAAGCTGATCCTTCAGGAACTGGACAAGGGCCGCCCGGTGATCGTGCTGGGCGACATCAACGACGGCGACAGCGCGGTGACGAGCGAGATCATCACCGGCGAAGCGCCCTTCATCAACTACGCCTGGATGGATCGCCACGACGCCACCGCGCCCGACGACCGCTATACCGAGAAAGAGGCCGAGCAGATCCGCGAAAGCGTGGAGCGCGTGCGCCTGCATTCGGCCGAGCAGCTCTTCGTCCGCAAGAGCCTGCGCGACATGGTCTACACCACGGCCTATGGCGGGGTTTACGAAAGCTTCGACCAGATCCTGTTGTCGCGGCACTTCCACCCGGATTACGACAAGCGTATCGGGGACATGGAATATTTCAGCGCCTTCAACGACCACCTGACCGACGGCGCCCACCCCGAGGCGCCCTATAACAAGCTGGCCTCGGACCACGGGCAGGTGATGGCGCATATCAGGATGAGGGACTGAGCATGCGCATGCCCGGCGATGTCGCGCTGCACTATAGGGACGAGGGCGACCCGAAGGGCGCGCCGGTCGTCTTCCTGCACGCGATGGGCACCGACCTGCACCTTTGGGACCGGGTGCTGCCGCTGTTGCCTACAGGGCTGCGCCTGATCCGGGTCGATCTGCGCGGCCACGGGCAGTCGCCTTGCCCCGAGGGCGACTATTACATGGGCGACCTGGTGGCCGACGTGGCCGCCGTTCTCGACCGGCTGAAGCTGCGCGACGCGGTGGTCGTCGGCATGTCGATGGGTGGCATGATCGCGCAGGGGCTGGCGGCCGAGCGGCTGGACCTGGTGCGCGCACTGGTGCTGTCCAACACCGCGGTCAAGATCGGCACACCCCAGGCCTGGCGCGAGCGGATGGAACAGGTGCGCGAGAGCGGCGTCACCATCCTGGCCGAGCCGACGCTCGCGGCCTGGTTTCCCAAGCGCTTCCACGACGATCCGGCCTTCGACGCGGCCCGCGAGCGGCTGTTGTCCACCCCGCTGGCGGGCATCCTCGGCTGCGGCGCGGCCATCGCCGAGACCGACCTCTTCGAAAGCACCGCCCGGCTGCGCCTGCCGACGCTGGCCATTGCGGGCTCTGAAGACGGGCTCACGCCGCCCGACATGGTGCGCGAAACGGCCGACCTCATTCCCGGCTCGCGCTTTCACCTGATCCGCGGCGCGGGCCACCTGCCCTGCGTGGACAAACCGCAAGAATTCGCCGCGGCGCTCACCACCTTCCTCAAGGAGACCGGCCATGTCTGAGCCTTCGCGCATCCTCCTCGTGCACGGCGCCTGGGGCAGGGCCGACAGCTGGCGCGGTGTCGCCCGGCTGCTTTCGCGCAAGGGCCACGACGTCACCGCGCTCAACCTGCCCGGCCACGGCGACGACCCCACCCCGCCCGAGACGGTGGGCCTGGCCGATTACGCCGCCCGCATCGTGGACGAGCTCGAAAAGGGCCCGCCGGCCCTGCTGGTCGGCCATTCCATGGGCGGCATGGCGATCTCGGCCGCGGCCGAGCTGGCGCCCGAGCGCATCCGCAAGCTGGTCTATCTCTGCGCCTTCCTGCCGCGCGACGGCGACAGCCTGCTGTCGCTGAAAAAGCGCGAGGCCCCCACCATCGGCGCTGCCGTCCGCCCCGGCCCGGTGAAGGGGACGACAGTGCTCGACCCGGCGCAGGCGGTGGAGTTTCTGTGCCACGACGCCAGCGACGCGGCCAAGCGCCAGGTGCAGGAGGGGCTGGGGCCGCAGTCGAACAAGGCCCAGCTCGACCCCGTGCACCTGACCGGGGCGCGTTTCGGCTCCGTCCCCCGCGTCTATGTCGTCTGCGAGGACGACCGCACCATCACCCCCGAATTGCAGCGCGCCATGGCCAGCGAGACGCCCTGCGAACAGCTGCTCAGCCTGCCCAGCGGGCACCTGCCGCAGATCACCGCGCCGGTTGCCCTGGCCGAGCTTCTGGACGCGCTGTGAGCACCGCCCCAGGCCCCGGCGCGATGGGGTTCATCCTGCTGACCCTGGTCATCGACGCCATGGGGGTGGGGCTGATCGTGCCGGTCCTGCCCGACCTGATCCGCGACGTGACCGGCGGCACGCTGGCCAAGGCCGCGCTCTGGGGCGGGGTGCTGACCACGGCCTTCGCGGTGATGCAGTTCCTGTTCGGCCCACTGACCGGCAACCTGTCCGACCGCTACGGGCGGCGGCCGGTGCTGCTGGTCTCAATGGCCGTGATGGCCGCCGATTACCTGGTGATGGCCCTGGCCGGCTCCATCTGGTGGCTGCTGGCGGGGCGCGTTGTGGGCGGCATCGCTTCGTCCACGCAATCCACCGCCGCCGCCTTCGTGGCCGACATCTCCGCGCCGGGCGAGAAATCGGCGCGGTTCGGGCTGGTCGGGGCGGCCTTCGGCGTTGGCTTCGTGCTGGGCCCGGCGCTGGGCGGGTTGCTGGGGCAACTGGGCCCGCGCGCGCCCTTTTACGCCGCGGCCCTGCTGGCGGGGCTGAACCTGGTCCTCGGCCTTGTCGTGCTGCCCGAAACGGTGACCGACCGCACCCGCCGCCCCTTCAGCCTGGCCCGCGCCAACCCGCTGGGGGCGTTTCACCAGATGCGCGCGCTGCCGGGGCTGGGGCGGCTGTTCGTGCTTGCCTTCCTCTACGATTTCGCCTTCATCGTCTACCCGGCGACCTGGGCCTTCTTCACGCAGGAAAGGTTCGGCTGGGCCCCGGCCACGGTGGGGCTGTCGCTGGCCGCCTTCGGCCTGTCCAGCGCCGCCGTGCAGGGCGGGCTGATCCGCCCGGTCCTGCGCCGCTTCGGCGAGCGGCGCACCGTGCTGGCGGGGCTGGGGTTCAGCCTGCTCTCCTTCGTCATCCTCTCGGGCATCGGCAACGGCACGCTGGCGCTGGTCCTGATCCCGCTGGCGGCGCTGGGGCTTATGGCCCCGCCCGCCCTGCAGGGGATGATGTCGCATCGCGTGGGCGACGACGCCCAGGGCGCGCTGCAGGGCGCGATCGCGTCGACCAGGGCGCTGGCCACGATCCTGTCGCCGCTGGCGATGACCGCCACCTTCAGCGCCTTCACGGCGCCGGGCGCGGCGTTCTACCTGCCCGGCGCCCCCTTCCTGCTGGCCGCGGTCCTGATGCTCGCCTCGGGCCTGGTCATCGCCGCCGAGCCGCGCCTGCGCCCGGCGCGCTGAGCCCGGGCGCCGCGGACCGCGCGGATGCGCACAAGGGGGCTTGCCCGCCCCCGCGCCCGCGCCCAGACTGGCCGCAAAACCGGGAGGGACGAATGACACGAATCCGCGCCGCCGTGGCCCATGAGTTCAACGCGCCGCTAGCGATCGAGGAGGTCGAGCTGCGTGCCCCTGCCGCCGGCGAGGTCGAGGTCACGATCGAGGCCTGCGCGATCTGCCACTCCGACATCTCCTATGCCGAGGGCGCCTGGGGCGGCGCCCTGCCAGCGGTCTATGGCCACGAGGCGGCGGGGCGGATCAGCGCGCTCGGCGAGGGCGTGACCGGCTATCAGCTCGGCGACACCGTTCTGGTCACGCTGCTGCGCGCCTGCGGCCAGTGCGCGCCCTGCATGACCGGCCACCCCGCCATCTGCGCCACCTCGCACGACCGGATGGCCGGGCCGCTCAGCCTGCCGGGCGGCGGGCCGCTGGCGCAGGGCCTCGATTGCGGCGCCTTCGCCGAACGGGTCGTGGTCGACCGCAGCCAGATCGCCCCCATCCCCGCCGACATGCCGATGGAGGCCGCCTGCCTGCTGTCCTGCGGGGTGATCACCGGGGTCGGCGCGGTGGTGAACACCGGCGGCGTGCGCCCCGGCCAGAACGTGGTGGTGATCGGCGCGGGCGGCGTCGGGCTGAACGCGATCCAGGGCGCGCGGCTGGCCGGGGCCGCCCGCATCATCGCCGTGGACATGACCGAGGAGAAGCTGGCGGCGGCACGCGAATTCGGCGCCACCGACGGCATCCTCGCCTCCGAGGCCAAGCCCTGGTCCATCGCCCGCAAGATGACCGGCGGGCGCGGGGCCGATGCGGTCTTTGTCACCGTGGGCGCGATCCCGGCCTATGACGTGGCGACCCGCTACCTGGGGATGGGCGGCAGGATGGTGATGGTGGGCATGCCCCATTCGGGCCAGAAATCCAGCTATGAGCCGGTGATCGTCGCCGCCACCGGCCAGGCGCTGGTCGGCTCGCTGATGGGCGACACGGTGCTGGCGCGCGACATTCCCTGGATGGTGGATCTCTACCAACAGGGCCGGCTGAAGCTGGACGAGTTGATCTCGGGCCGCTGGCAGCTCGATCAGATCAACGAGGCCATCGCGGACACCAAGTCGGGCGCGGCGCGGCGCAACGTCATCCTGTTCTGAGATGCGGCTGGAGGGGCTCGATATCTTCACCATCGCGCCCCCGGCCCCGGGCTGGGGCGGGCGCTACTGGATCGTTGTGAAGCTGACCACGGACACGGGGATTACCGGCTACGGCGAATGCTACGCCACCTCGGTCGGCCCCCGGGCCATGCGTGCGGTAATCGAGGATGTCTTCGCCCGCCACATGCTGGGCGAGAACCCCGAAAACGTCGAGCTGATGTTCCGCCGCGCCTATTCGGCGGGTTTCACCCAGCGCCCCGACCTGACGGTGATGGGCGCGTTCTCGGGGCTGGAGATCGCCTGCTGGGACATCCTGGGCAAGCATCGCGAGCGCCCGATCTGGGCACTGCTGGGCGGCAGGATGAACGAGCGCATCCGCGCCTATACCTACCTCTACCCCCTGCCGCATCACGACCACCGTCAGTTCTGGGTCTCGCCAGAGATGGCCGCCGAAAGCGCCGCCGCGCGGTTGGCCGAGGGCTACACGGCACTGAAATTCGACCCGGCCGGCCCCTACACCATCCGCGGCGGGCATCAGCCCGCGATGTCCGACATCACCCGCTCGGTCGCCTTCTGCCAGGCGATCCGTGGGGCGGTGGGCGACCGGGCCGACCTGCTGTTCGGCACGCATGGGCAGTTCACCCCCGCGGGCGCCATCCGGCTGGGCCGGGCGCTGGAGCCCCATGCGCCGCTGTGGTTCGAGGAGCCGGTGCCGCCCGACGACATCGCCGGCATGGCCGAGGTCGCGCGGGCCGTAGACATCCCCGTGGCCACGGGCGAGCGGCTGACCACACTGTCCGAATTCGCCGCCCTGCTGCGCGCGGGCGCGGCGGCGATCCTGCAACCGGCGCTGGGGCGCGCCGGTGGGCTTTGGCAGGGCCGCAAGATCGCCGCGCTGGCCGAGGCGCATGGCGCGCAGATCGCGCCGCATCTCTATGCCGGACCGGTGGAATGGGCGGCCAACATCCATCTCGCGACGGCGATTCCCAACCTGCTGATGGCCGAGACCATCGAGACCCCGTTCCACGCCGCCCTGATCGGCGGCGCGATCCGGGTGGACGAGGGCTTCGTCCCCGCCCCCGAAGCCCCCGGCCTCGGCATTTCCTTTGACGAGAATCTCGCCCGCGCGCACCCCTACACGGGCGACGCGCTGCACCTGCAGATGCAGGAGGCGCCCTGCGACTATGCCCGCGGCAACGCCTTCCAGGGCGGCGCGCCGCGCGAAGAGTGAGGTCCACGCCCGCCCTCACCCGGTCTTGGTTTACCCAAACCGGGGGCGAGGCTGCGGGAAAGCCGGCGGCCCCCATGCAGGCGCAAAAAGTGCCGAGAATTTTAAACATTCTTCACATGCCCCTTTTTGGATCACTCCTGCGGTTCAACCAATTGGAATCAAAATGGAATTGGGATCCGGAGGACAATACTCCACACTCCGCCTGCACCGGTCAGGCCCCGGGCCACGGCCGACGTTTTCGCCAATCTCAAACCTCTTGGCCGAGTCCCGCAATCAGCCCAATTCTCGCCACATTTTCGCGTTAGGATTGCAGGCATTTCAGGGCAACCCCAGGATGAGGCCCAGCGCATATGAACATTGTCGATTACGGAATGGGACGGGCGCAGAGAGTTATGCCCGAAAGTTGGTGATGGCCTGAAGTAGGCGGCATATCATGGCGGTGTTGAAAGACGCCGTCGATCTCACAGAGAAAGGATATGCCACCATGGCCAAATCTACCGTTGTCCCGTTCGAACTGCCATCGGAATTTTCGCCTGATCCGCTGACCGAGGTGATCCAGGCCGGAGCCAGGGATCTGCTTCGCACGGCGGTTCAAGCCGAGGTGTCGGCGTTCATCGCCGAGCATGCGCATCTTCTGGACGAGGAAGGGCGCCAGCGACTTGTCCGCCACGGGTTCTTGCCCGAGCGAGAGATGATGACCGGGATCGGGACGGTGCCTGTTCAGGTTCCGCGTGTCCGCGATCGCGGCAGCAATGCAGATGGCAGCAAGATCAGGTTCCGCTCGTCGCTGGTCCCGCCCTATCTGCGCAAGGCCAAGTCGGTCGAAGAGCTGCTGCCCTGGCTATACCTGAAGGGTATCTCGACAGGCGACTTCAGCGAAGCGTTGGCCGCGCTGCTGGGGCCGGAGGCCGAGGGGCTGTCATCCTCAACCATCACCCGCCTGAAGGCGACCTGGTGGGAGGAGTATGAGGCCTGGCGCAAGCGCGATCTGAAGGCCAAGCGCTACGTCTACATCTGGGCGGATGGGGTCTACTTCACGCCCCGCCTGGACGGTGATCGTCAATGTATGCTGGTTATTATCGGCGCCGATGAATACGGCGAGAAGGACGTGCTGGCGATCATGGACGGGTTCCGGGAGAACGCCGATAGCTGGCGCGACCTGCTGAAGGGGCTGAAGAAGCGTGGGCTCACGGTGCCGCCCGAGCTGGCCATCGGCGACGGCGCGCTCGGGTTCTGGACAGCGCTGCGCGAGGTCTTTCCCGACACGCGCGAGCAGAGATGTTGGGTCCATAAGACGGCGAACGTGCTGGGTGCCATGCCCAAATCTCTGCACGAAAAGGCCAAGGCTGATCTGCAGGACATCTGGATGGCCGAGACCAAGAAGGAGGCAAATGCCGCCTTCGATCTCTTCGTCGAAACCTACGGCGTGAAGTATGAGAAGGCCGTGGGCAAGCTGGTCAAGGACCGCGACGAGCTCCTGGCCTTCTACGAATACCCGGCCGAGCACTGGAAGCACATCCGGACCACGAACCCGATCGAGAGTGTCTTCGCCACGGTCCGCAATCGCACCAGAAAAACCAAGGGCTGCCTCAACCGCAAAACCGCCCTCGCCATGGTCTTCAGGCTCATGATGTCAGCCAAGAAGAAGTGGCGGAAGATCAACGGGCCAAACCGTCTGCCCGAGGTCATTCAGGGGGTTGTCTTCAAAGACGGCATCAAGCAACTTCAAGC
>JBNGCX010000066.1:0-20444 GCA_049974865.1 Paracoccaceae bacterium | reverse complement strand
ATCTATTGGCTATGAGTCCTGACCCTAGGTTTGCCTAAACGTCCACCTCCTTTGCCTACAGTCAGGTCTTTCTCGTAGAATTAGCCAGACACAATCTCTCCGCGCCATTTGCCCGAAAGAAACCGAGCGCGCTGCATCTTTGAGGATGCTCCTCACTCCCGCGCGTAGACATCCTCGTAGCGGATGATGTCGTCCTCGCCCAGGTACGATCCGGTCTGCACCTCGATCAGCACCATCGGCATCTTGCCGGGGTTCTCCATCCGGTGCACCTCGCCCAGGGGGACATAGACCGACTGGTTCTCGCTCACCAGCTTCACGTCCTCGCCGACGGTCACCTGGGCCGTGCCCTCCACCACGATCCAGTGTTCCGAGCGGTGGTGATGCGACTGCAGGCTCAGCGCCGCGCCGGGATGCACCACGATGCGCTTGACCTGGAAGCGGTTGCCGATGACCAGGCTTTCGAACCAGCCCCAGGGCCGGTGATCCTTGGGGAAGGCCTCGGCCTGGCGGGCCTGTTTCGCCTTCAGCGCGGCGACGGCCTTTTTCACCTCCTGCGCGCGCGAGGCGTCGGCAACCAGCACCGCGTCGGGCATGGCCACGGTGATGATGTCCTTCAGGCCGATGCCCACCACCTCTAGCTCGTGATCCTCGGAGCGCAGCAGCGTATTCTCGCATTCGATGGCCGTGGCGGGCCCGGAAACGGCCACGCCGCGCTCGTCGCGCGGGCTGGCGCGCCAGACAGCATCCCAGCCGCCCAGGTCGGACCAGCCGCTGGCGAAAGGCACCACCGACAGGTTGTCGGCCCGTTCCATCACCGCGTAGTCGATCGAGATATCCTCGGCCTCGGCCCAGGGTTCGGGCGCCAGCCGCAGGAAGCCCAGGTCGGGCTTGCCCTGCTCCACCGCCGCCGAGACCGGGGCGATCAGCCCCGGCGCATGGGCGCGGAACGCCTCGAGGATCGCCTTGACCGAGAACAGGAAGATGCCGGCGTTCCACAGGTAGGTGCCGGCCTTGACCATCTCTTCGGCGCGCGCGGCGTCGGGTTTCTCGACGAAGCGCTTCAGCCCGATCGCCCGCGGGCTGAAATCGCCCGGGTCGCCGTCGAGTTCCAGGTAGCCGTAGCCGGTCTCGGGGTAGCCGGGCTTGATGCCGAAGGTCACCAGCCGCCCCTCGCGCGCGGCGGGCACCCCGGCCTCGACCGCAGCGCGGAAGGCCGCGCTGTCGGGCACCACGTGATCCGAGGGCGCCACCAGCATCAACCCCTCGGGGTCGGTCTTTTCCAGCCACAGCGCGGCGGCCAGGATGGCGGGGGCGGTGTTGCGCCCCTCGGGTTCGATCAGGATGGCGCCGGGGTCAATTCCCACCTCGGCCAGCTGCTCGGTCACGATGAAGCGGAACTGCGAATTGGTCAGCGCCAAGGACCCCGCGAACCCCTCGCCCGACAGCCGCTCGGCCGAGGCCTGGAACAGCGTCTTGTCGTCGACCAGCGGCACGAACTGCTTGGGGTAGCTCTTACGCGAAAGCGGCCAAAGCCGCGTGCCGGATCCGCCACAGAGAAGAACGGGGGTGATCATGTTGAAACGAGCTCCAAGAATGACGCGATGCAATGATCCGAGTATCTCCTGAAAGCGCCCAGCGGTTCAAGCGTCGGCTCGGAGCGGGTGCCTGTGGGCGATACTGCCTGCACGATCGATGATCCCACCGAACCATCCATCCTCGTAGGTCGACAGACCTCACTGTTTGCAGATCGAACGGACCTGATGGCCGACTGCCGGTTTCCGCTCGGCGTTCTGTACATTGCGATCCATCGCGCGCCAGAACGGCTGGCGTTTTTGGCCTGATCGCGCGAGCCACGGATGCTGTTCGGTGCAAACCACCTCACGCTCGTCCGCGAAGGTGATGCGGTATCCCATGCGCCGCATGGGCTTGACCGCCTGTATCGTGGCTGCGCGCATCTTGTGTGCTGATTCGCGCCCCCCGCGCACATGCTCATCGACTGAGACCACCTCGTCACCCGGTTGCAGTGTGTCTATACCAACCCAACGCAGATCGGCGGTGAAAACGCGCGTCGATCGCTCCAGACAGAACCAAAGCTGCCTGGCCTTGAGCACCACCGAGCAGTTGTTCAGCTCCATCATGAACTGGCGCTGCGCCGCATTGGTCCGGAAGGGCACGAGTGAGCCCTCCTGATGCTCGTCGTCCTTGGTCATGCTCTTGTAGAGCTGACCGCTGAACAGGCGCCAGTGCAGGTCTTTGCAGCACTCCAAGAGCTCTGCGGTGCTCTGGCGCTCGTAGTCGATTGGGAGCGGGTCGGGAAGCTCGACGGGAGTGGCTTCGAAAAGCTCGTGGGGCTGCGGCTGACAGGTCATTCATCGCCTCCCTCTGAACCTGAGACATACCCCAGACGCGCAGGGTCGATTGCGCCGGGGGTGAGCGTCGTGGTGGAGGCGTTGAGCGTGCGGGCGGCCTCTAGGAGCTCTTGCGAGGCGTCGAGTTCAACACGCTCCTTGAAGAGCCCTAGGTGCTTGCCGATGAGATCGAGGGCTTTGCCTCGATCCGCGAGCTTAATCTCGATGCCCTGGCGCGTCTCCTTGACGCCCTCGTAGAGCACGGCCGCGGGGCCGGTGAGGTTGCGCGTGTCAGCGATGTGCACGTCCTCGATGCCCAGCCCGTTGCATTCCGGGCAGTCGGGATGCGGCGGCTTGCGTCGGTCGTAGCCGTATCCTCCGGCGTCTGTTGGCAGGCGCGGGTCGAGCTCGGGCTGCTCGAGCAGCGCCTCGCGGATGCCCTCGCCGGCCACCTTTTCGAACACGGCGATTTCCAGCGCCTCGCGGTAGGCGCGTTCGGTGGTCCACTGGAAGGCGTGGTCGATGCCGTAGCAGTAGCGGCAGGCGCAGCGCCGATGCTGGACGAGGGCGTTGACATCGGCGGTGGCCTGATCCCAGAGGCGGCGCAGAACCTCGTCCTGGGTGATCTCTGTGCGCTTGGAGCGGGCCTCTTGCAGCCGGGCGATTTCCTTTTGGACCTTATCACGGCTTAGCAGGCGCGATGCCTGAACCTCGGCGCTTCCCGGCGCGTATCCGGCCCGGATTGCGGCCTGCTTGCCGTTCAGGTCGACCAGATACTCTTGGCAGAACAGCGCCTCACGGGGCGAGAGCTTGTCGCTCTTGCCCTTCCCTGCCCCTGACTTGCTCTTGGTGGCCTTTTTCGCGGCCATCGTGGCACCTGCTGCTCTGCTGGCAATGTTGCGATTTGCGCTCTGGCGACACTACCGCAAATCGCCCCACCGGTCGAGCACCTGAAGGGCGGGCAAAATGGGCCACGCGCGTCTCTTCTCAATCCTTCTTCTCTTCTCTTCTCTTCTCTGCTTGAACCACTTGCTTGCGTTAAGTCTTTGAAAAGACTTATTTGGCACGCCAATTCCCGAGAGCGTTCATTGTAAATCCGTTGTAAAACCGGAGAGAAACCGGAGAGAAAACGGCTCAAAAATCCTCCGTTTTTTCTCCGTTTTTTCTTAGCGGGCGCCGGATCAAGGTGACTAGCAACTGTATTCTTCAGGCAATTTGAGCGGTCCATTTCTGGCGAGCTTTTCACAGGGCGTTTGCAATTGTGACGACCTTGTGTGGTTTGAGCTAATGGGATGCTCCTCTCTCCACCTTTGCTCGCCACAATAGCGGCGGTTTGGCGGGAAGGCAGTTCATCCCATTAGCTCAGTTTTCCGGCGGCACGAAGACGATCAGCGAAGGCCTTCAGGACTGGGTTGTGTTAGCTGGCGACGAGGGCCGCTGCCCCGGCCTTGTTGATCTTCATCCGGTGGTCGGTGCCGGCGTGGCTGAACAGGCTGGCATCCGCGGCCACCGCCAGGCGGTTGGTCGCGTCCGAGCTGGTGCCGATGCCCAGCCCGTCGAGGTTCTGCAACTGCGGCACCCAGACGCCGCCGGAATAGACCCGCAGCTCCTGTTCCTGCACGCCCCAGGCGCGCCAGCCCTCCTGCGGGGCGATGAATTGCCAGGCGGTCTGGCCCCGGACGGCCAGCTTGCCCCCCTGCCCCGCCCAGTCGCCGGTGGGCGCGGGGCCGAGCGCGTGGATCTCGCCCGTCGCGGGCTGGCCGGGCGGCGTCTCGGCGCCGAACCCCGCCACGCTGAGCTGGACCAGCGCGTCGAGCCGCTCGAGCGCTTCGTTATGGGTGACGTGCTTCTGCGCCTGCGAGGGCTGCAGATAGGGCAAGGAAAGTCGGGGCGATTGATCTGTCATCGAAAGCTCCTGCATGCGGTGGCAGCGGTCAGGCATAGGGCCGCGGCTGCAAACAGGGGCTGAATCCCCCGCGCGCGCCGTTAACCCCCTGGCAACCCCCGCGTCCCCTGCCCTGCCCGGGCTTTTCGGCGGTTTTTCCGGCGTTTTTCGCATTTTTCTATTTAGAAATAATGGCTTACCCAGATTCCCGCGCATTTCGGGCCGCCCGACGGCCGGCAAACGCCCCGAACCCGGCCGCGCAGACACGCCCGGGCGTTGCCAAGTTGACAGCTGTCAACTCAGGCCGCCCTTGCGCCGGAATTCAGCAGCGCCATCACCATCGGCCCGGGCGAGAACGCCCCCTGCCCCGCCTTGGTGGTCAGCGCCCTCAGGTAGCCGCCGGGGCTGCGGATCTCGCTCACCCTTTGCAGCATGCAGGCCAGCGTGATCGCCGCCGTGACCGGCCCCATCGCCTCCTGCGCGCAGCGCCAGGCATCGGGGCTGATCCCCATCATCCCGCGGACGAAACCCGCCGCCGCGACCAGCTCGTGCCAGGACCTGATGTCATCCCCCGCATAGGGCAGGATATCCGGCGCCGCCTTCAGCACCAGCGCCAGCGGCAGCCGTGGCTCGTCCGCCCCGCTTTCCCCCTGCCCTTCCGGCTCCGCTGCGGGCGCGACACCACTGCCTTCGCCCTTTTCTTGGCGGAGTTCAAAATCATGAGAGTCTTCGTTTGAATTCTGATAGTGGCGCTCAGTTTCGGCGTCACTGCCGCTCATTTCTTCTGTTTCGGCAGACAAATGCACCCGGATGTCCCGCAGGATATCCACAAGTTCCGCCCGGATCTCCTCCACCGCCTGGTAGGCCAGGTTGCGCCGCAGGCGCTTGTGAACCTCGAGCAGCCGCGCCTGCAGCGCCTCCCAGGCCGGATGGGGCCGCGCCTCTTCGCCATAGACGGCCAGTTTCACCGCGTCGCGCTTCATCAGCGTGACCTCCTCGCGCAGACGGCGCAGCCGGTCGGCCGCCGCGCGGGCCTCTGCCGCGGCCGAGACGATCGCCCTGCCCTGCTCCAGCAGCGGCCGCAGGTCGAAGCCGAAGGCCCGCGTCACCTCGCCATCGGCCCCGCGCGCGGCGTAGCGCTTGCCGTTGGGGCTGTCGTGGCGCCGGATCAGCCCGGCCTGCACCAGCCCCGCCAGGTGCCGGCGCAGGGTGCTCTCGGCCATGCCGTGGGCGCGCTCGGACAGCGCCGCGTTGGAGGGGAAGACGATCAGGTTGCCGTTGTCCGACAGCGTCGCCTCGGGGTGAAAGGACAAAAGCGCGTTCAAAACCGTCAGCTCGCGGTCGGTGACCCCGAAGGCCGCCTTGGCCGTGCACAGTTCGCGGAACAGCTCCCACTTGTTGATATGCGGGATCTCGGGCGCGGCCTGCGCAGCGCGCGCCTGTTCGACCAGCGCAGCCGTCACCGGCCGCCGCCCGAAGGGCGTCGTCGTCAAAACATCCATATTTCCTGTCACGAGACAAAACTTTTTCGCCCGCCGGACTCGACGCCAGTTGACAGCTGTCAACACGAACCCTTACATTCGGAGGTGCTAAATCACGAATTAAAGGCCTCTCGGGATGTCATCTCGGGGGGCTTTTTTCTGCGTTCTGCCTGGTCGTGCCTCCTTATTTCTCTGCTCGAATTCCGGGCCCTTGGCCGGGCCCCGCTCTATTCGCCGCGGCTGTCCTTCCAGCTGCGGTGAATCTCGGAAATATTCTCTACCAGCCACTCATCGAACCCGTCCGCCATGCGCTGCGGCAAGGTCAGGATGGTGGCGTCGTTGGCGCGGCTGACATGGCCCAGCCTGCGGCCCTCGGCGTCGCGCAGCGGGGTTTTCGCCGGCGCGTCGCGTTTCGCGGCCCGCCTGGGCAGGGTCAGCGCCTTGAACAGCGCCTCGAACCGCTTGTCCGAGGTGCTGCCGTCCTCGGCCAGGTTGACCAGCGCGATGGCGGCGTCGGTGTCGGTGTCGCTCTTGGCCATCTGGTCGGCCAGCGCCAGCCAGCGGTCGCGCCCGACCGAGGGCGCGGCGCCGATCGCGGCGATCAGGTCGGGCGCCAGCCGGTCCACCACCGACAGCATCCGCGAGATCACCGTCTTGTCCACGTGCAGCGCGGCGCAGATCACCGGGCGCTCATAGCCCAGGTCGCGCATCTGCCGGGCGAAACTGGCCTTCTCGATAAAGCTGAGGTCCTTGCGCGCGGTGTTTTCCTGGCCCTGGGCCAGCAGCATCTCGCGCTCGTCCAGCGAGCGGACCAGCGCCTTGACCGGCAGGCCCAGCTCGCGCAGCGCCTTGACCCGGCGGCGGCCGTAGACGATCTGGTAACGGTCCGGCGTCTCGGGGTCGGGGCGGACCAGCACCGGCACCTGCTGGCCGTGCTCGCGCAGCGATTCGACCAGGGCGGCGTGATCCTCGTCCTCGTCGTCGAGACGGTCGGACAGCCCGCCGGCGGTGATGTGATGCGGGTCGATCTCGACCACCGAGCGCGATTTCAGATCGGCGATGGACTGGCTGACCGCGCCGATCGCCCCGCCGGAATAGCGCGGGCGGGCGGCATCGACGCGCTGCTCCTCCTGCGACGGGGCAGGGGGGGCGGCGGCCGCCTCTTCCATCAATCCCTTGAGCAGGTTCTTGCGTGCCATATCAACGCCCCCATGCTTTCTGGATCAGCTCTTCGATCTCGCCATTGACCGCGTTCAGGCTGTCCATGGCGCGTTCGTAGGTCGCGCGGGTGAATTGCCCCTTCTCGACCTCGTAGAGGGTCTGCTTGGTGATGCCCGCGTCCGAAATCGCGGTGGATTTCAGCACCGGGTGGTTCAGCACATGCTCGCCGAACATGGAGCGCATGAAGCTGACCATCTGGTTCTGCGGCCCGTCGCCGGGTTCGTACCGGGTGACCAGGTAGCGCAGCCAGTCGTAGGACATGTTGCCCCCGGCCTCGGACACCACGCCCAGCAGGTTGGAGGTCATCAGCAGGAACTGGCACATCGACATGACGTCCAGCATCTGCGGATGCACCGTCACCAGCACCGCCGTCGCCGCCGACAGCGCCGACATGGTCAGGAAGCCCAGCTGGGGCGGACAGTCGATCACCACCACGTCGTAATCCTTTTCGACCTCGGAGAGCACGCTGCCCACTCTGGTGAAGAAAAGGTTTCCATCCTTTTGCGCCAGCGCGCGGGGGGTGTCGTGCTCGAACTCCATGAGGTCGAGATTGCCGGGGATGATGTCGAGATTGGTGAAATAGCTGCGCTGGATCACGTCGCTCAGCGGCACCGGGTCGTCATAGCGAATCGCGTCGTAGAGCGTGCCGCCGTCCAGCAGGTCGAATTCCGGCTGGAACCCGTGCAGCGCCGAGAGGCTGGCCTGCGGGTCGAGGTCGATGCCCAGCACGCGATAGCCGTCCAGCGCCATCTTCTGCGCCAGGTGGGCGGCGGTGGTGGTCTTGCCCGACCCGCCCTTGAAATTGATCACGGTGATCACCTGCAGGTGATCGCCCTCGCGCCGCCCGGGCAGGTAGGTGCCGGGCGCCTTGGCCCCCTGTTCGAGGAACTCGCGCAGGGCCTGGATATTCTCGGTGGAATAGTAGCGCCGGCCGTTGCCGCGCACCTCGGGCGAGGGGCCCTTGCCGTCGAGATGCAGCTTGCGCAGATAGGCGTCCTTGACGCCCAGCAGCTCGGCCGCCTCGCCGGAGGTGAACTTGCGCAGCTCCTTGCGCGCGTTCGGCGGGAAAAGCTGGGCCCGGTGGGCCTGCAACCGCTCGGAGAGTTTCCTGGCGTGCTCGCCGACCAGCACGTCGATGCGGGTGGTTTCCATGCCCTCTGCCCTGTGTATCATCCGTTAGTTACGGAATTTGTCGTTCTAAACACCTGTTGGCGTAAATAAATGACCCGATTCACAGATTCTGGCAAGGATTTATTCTGTATCTGGTGTTTACCCCGGTTTCAGCCACAAGGGCAGGGGGTTCGGCCCGGCGGCGGCGGCGCGCGGCGCGGGCGGGGCCGGGGGCGGGGCTTGCCGCATGCTACCCAGTAGCATACCCTGTGGACAGGAGGCCATCGCCATGAGTGTCAAAGCGTCGATTTCCCTGACCGAGTCGCAAGACGCCTTTGCGCGCGACCTGGTCGCGCAGGGCCGCTATGCGAGCCTGAGCGCCGTGCTGCAACAGGGGCTGGAGCTGCTGCGCGCCCAGGCCGAGGCCGAGGCGGCCGAGACCGAGGCGCTGCACATGTTGATCGCGGACCGCCGCGCAGGCCCCTTCATCGAGGCCGAGGCCGGGCGGGCGCGCACCCGAGACATGATCGCGCGCAAGAAGGCCGCGCATGGCCTATAGGGTGCTGCGGTCCGCCGACACGGATCGCGACCTGGAGGCGATATTCGATTTCCTATTCGACGCCGCGCTGGCGTTGGGCGAATCGCCCGAGACCGCGCTGGAGCGCGCCGCCGCGCGCCTGCTGGCCATCGAGGCGGCCATGGCCGGGCTGGGCCGCGCCCCGCACCAGGGCACGCTGCGCCCCGAGATCGCGCCGGGGCTGCGCCATGTCACCAAGGACCGGGCGGTTTTCTATTTCGACGTGGACGACGCGGCGGAACTGGTGCGCGTGCTGGCCGTGTTTTTCGGCGGGCAGGATCACCGGCGGCGGATGCTGCTGCGCCTGCTGTCGCGCGACGGCGGGACGTAGGGCAGGGGGCAGGGGCCCTCAATGCCCGCCGCGCGCCAGCCGCTCCAGGTAGGCGCCATAGCCGTTATGGGCGAAAAGGCGCGCGCGCTCGGACAGGTCCCCGGCGCTGATCCAGCCGTTGTGGAAGGCGATCTCCTCGGGGCTGCCGACCTGCTGGCCCTGCCGCTCGGACAGGGTGCGCACGAAATTGCCGGCGTCCAGCAGGCTGGCATGGGTGCCTGTATCGAGCCAGGCATAGCCCCGCCCGATCTGCTGCACGCCGAGCAGCCCCTCGGCGAGATACATCTCCAGCAGGCTGGTGATCTCCAGTTCGCCGCGGGCCGAGGGGCGCACGGCGCGGGCGCGTTCGGGCGCGCTGCCGTCAAGGAAATAAAGGCCGGTCACCGCATAGGGCGAGGGCGCGACCTCGGGCTTCTCGACGATGGCGCGGGGTTGGCCGTCGGGGCCGAAATCGACCACGCCGTAGCGTTCGGGGTCGGCCACGCGATAGCCGAAGACGGTGCCGCCCTGCGCCTGCGCGTCGGCCTGGGCCAGACGCTCGGGCAGGCCGTGGCCGAAAAAGATGTTGTCGCCCAGAACCATGGCCGAGGGCGCGCCGGAAAGGAACTCCTCGGCCAGCAGGTAGGCCTGCGCCAGCCCGTCGGGGCTGGGCTGTTCGATATAGGTGAAGGACAGGCCCCATTGCCCGCCGTCGCCCAGCAGGCGGCGGAACTGGTCCCGGTCCTGCGGCGTGGTGATGATGGCGATCTCGCGGATGCCGGTCAGCATCAGCACCGACAGCGGGTAATAGATCATCGGCTTGTCGTAGACCGGCAAGAGCTGCTTGGAGAGGCCCAGCGTGATTGGATAGAGGCGGCTGCCCGTGCCGCCTGCCAGGATGATGCCCTTGCGTCCCGTCATTTCACGCCCTTTCCAAATCTCTCAGCACCCGGTCCAGCCCGTCGCGCCAGTCGGGCCGCGCGATGCCGAAATCCGTCTCTAACGTGGCACAATCCAGCCGGGAATTCAGCGGTCTTTTCGCGGGCGTCGGGAAATCGGCGCTGGGAATGTCGCGCACGGCGACGGCGCGGCCGGCCCGGGCGAAGGTCTCGCGCGCGAGGCCGGCCCAGCTGGTGGGTTCGGCCCCGGCCAGGTGATAGGTGCCGCCCGGCTGCCCCTCGCGCAGCGCCTGCGCCACGGTCAGCAGCGCCGCGGCGATATCCGCCGCCGGGGTCGGGCCGCCGACCTGGTCGGCCACCACGTCCAGCCGGTCGCGGGTTTGCGACAGGCGCAGCATCGCCTTGACGAAATTCGCCCCATGCCCCGAGAACACCCACGAGGTGCGCAGGATCGCATGCGGCCCGCCCGCGGCGCGGATGCCCGCCTCGCCCGCCAGTTTCGACCGGCCGTAGGCGTTGAGCGGGGCAGGGGGGTCGCCGGGCCGGTGCGGGGCGCTGCCCTGCCCGGCAAAGACGTAATCGGTGGAGAGATGCAGGAAGGGCAGGCCGCGTTCGGCGGCGGCGCGGGCCATCGCGGCGGGGGCGGTGCCGTTGACCAGGGTCGCCAGCGCCTCTTCCTGTTCGGCGCGGTCGACGGCGGTGTAGGCGGCGGCGTTGATGACGGCCTCGGCGTCGGTCTGGCGGATGATCTCGGCGCAGCGGTCGGGGTCGGTCAGGTCGGCCCGGTCGCGGCCGAGCGCCGTCAGCGCGTCGCCGCCCTGAAGCTGCAGCTCGGTGGCCACCTGGCCGGTCGCGCCGAAGACCAGCACCCTCATGCCCGGCCCAGCCTGTCGCCCAGCCCGGCGCGGTCTTGCAGGGCGCGCCACCAGCCCTCGTTGTCGAGATACCAGCGCAGGGTGCGCCTCAGCCCCTCGCGGAAGCGGACCGAGGGGCGCCAGCCCAGCTCTTCCCGGATGCGGGTCGGGTCGATCGCGTAGCGCGCGTCATGCCCGGGGCGCTCCGCGACATGGGCGATCAGGCTGGAATAGGGACTGTTTGTCGGGTGCATCTCGTCGAGCAGGGCACAGATCGCCTGCACCAGGTCGATGTTCCGCACCTCGTTCTCGCCGCCGATATTATAGCTGCGCCCCACCGCGCCATGGGCCAGCACATGCAGCAGCGCCTCGGCGTGATCCTCGACATAGAGCCAGTCGCGCACGTTCTCGCCCCGGCCGTAGACCGGGATGGGCTTGCCCGCCAGCGCGTTCAGGATCACCACCGGGATCAGCTTTTCGGGGAACTGGTAGGGGCCGTAATTGTTGGAGCAATTGGTCAGCAGCACCGGCAACCCATAGGTCGCGTGCCAGGCCCGCACCAGGTGGTCGGAGCCCGCTTTCGAGGCGGAATAGGGACTGTTCGGGGCGTAGGGCGTCTCTTCGGTGAACCGTCCCTCGGGGCCGAGCGAGCCATAGACCTCGTCGGTGGAGACGTGGAGGAAGCGGAAGCTGTCGGGCCGGCCGTCGCGCTGCCAATGGGCGCGGGCGGCCTGCAGCAGGTTGTAGGTGCCGGTGACGTTGGTCTCGACGAAGGTGCCGGGCCCGTCGATGGAGCGGTCGACATGGCTTTCGGCGGCCAGGTGCAGCACCGCGTCGGGGCGGTGGCGGGCGAAAACCGTCTCCAACGCGAACGGATCGCGCAGGTCGGCCTTTTCAAAGGCATAGAGCGGGCTGTCGGCCACCGGCGCCACGTTGTCGAGGCAGGCGGCATAGGTCAGCGCGTCGAGATTGACCACCTCGTGCCCGCGCGCGACGGCCAGCCGCACCACCGCCGAGCCGATGAAGCCCGCCCCGCCGGTCACCAGCAGCTTCATGCCGCGCCCTCCCAGGTGAAGGGGCTGTCGAGGTCGCGCAGGGGCGGGGCGGCGGCGTCCTTGGCGGACAGCACGGCCCCGGCCCGGGTCACGCCCCAGTCGATGCCGATCTCGGGGTCGTCGAATTGCAGCGCCCGGTCGCTGCCCGGGGCGTAATAGGCACTGCATTTGTAGATCACCTCGGTCTCGTCGCGAAGCGTGGCGAACCCATGCGCGCAGCCCTCGGGGATCAGCATCTGGCGACCGTTGTCAAAGCTCAGCTCGGCCGCCACCCATTGTCCGTAGGCGGGCGAGCCGCGCCGGATATCCACCGCCACGTCCAGAAGCGCGCCGCGGCCGCAGCGCACCAGCTTGGCCTGGGCGTGCGGCGGGGCCTGGAAATGCAGCCCCCGCACCGTGCCCTTGCGCAGCGACAGGGAATGGTTGTCCTGCACGAAGTCGATGTCGATCCCGGCCTCGGCCAGGCGGGCGCGGTTCCAGCTTTCGGCGAAAAAACCGCGCTCGTCCGCGATCCGCGCGGGCGTCAGGAGTCTCACCCCCGGTATCGCCGTGTCCTCGACCTTCACGCGCCTGCTCCTGCTGTGGCTTTCTTCCTGCTTAGCAACCGCCCGGCGGCTTGTCACTTGGACAGCGGCCGGGGGCGGGGATGGTTTGACACCGGGCGGCAGTTGTGGCTTGTGCCACGCAACGCCGGCCCGCGCGCCGGATCATGACAGCGACCGGAAAGACGCGATGGCGGCAGGCGAGACAGAAGGCCGGGCAGGGGCCGGCCGGTTGGTGGCGGTGGTGGTCACCTATAACCGGCTGGAAATGCTGAAGAAAACGCTGGCGCGCCTGCTGGAGACCGCGCCGGGGGCGCTGGAGGCGGTGCTGGTCGTCGACAATGCCTGCACCGACGGCACCACCGAATGGCTGGCCGCGCAGGACGACCCGCGGCTGCGCGTGCTGCACAGCGAGAAAAATCTCGGCGGGGCCGGCGGCTTCGAGACCGGCATGCGCCTGGTCGTCGAAGAGATGGACCCGGACTGGATCGTGGTCATGGACGACGACGGCCGCCCCGAGCCCGGCGCGCTGGAGGCCTTCCAGACGCAGGACCTGGGCGACTGGGACGCCGTGGCGGCGGCGGTCTATTACCCCGACGGGCAGATCTGCGACATGAACCGCCCCTCGCGCAACCCGTTCTGGCATGCCCGCGTCTTCCTGAACACGCTGGGGCAGGGCGGCGGGCGCGACGGGTTCCACATCACGCCCGCGGCCTATGAGGGCGCGGCGCGGCAGGTCGATATCTCGTCCTTCGTGGGGCTGTTCGTCTCGCGCGATGCGATCGCGCGGGTGGGCTATCCGGACGGGCGGCTGTTCGTCTATGGCGAGGACGGGCTCTATACGCTGGCGCTCAGCCAGGCGGGCGGGCGGATCGGCTTCGTCCCCGCCGTGCGGTTCGAGCATGACTGTTCGACCTTCGAGGGCGACCGCCGGTTCCGGCCGTTGTGGAAGATCTATTACTACCACCGCAACCTGCTGTTCCTCTACCGCATGGCGGCGGGCTGGATGTTCTGGCTGCTGCTGCTGGTGGTGCTGCCGAAATGGCTTCTGAAGGCGCGCCATCACCGGGGCGAGCTGCGGCCGTTTTTGCGGCTGCTGGGGCTCGCGGTGCGGCACGGGCTGGCCCGCCGCACCGACATCGCGCATGCGCGGGTGCTGGCGGCGGCGGGACAGGGCGTCAGGAATTCAGGATGTCCTGGTGATAGCGGCGCAGCAGAACCAGCCCCAAGGCGGTGCAGACAAGCGCGACGCTGAGCACGAAAACCACCGAGACATAGTCCGGCGCATACATCGGGTAGAACCCGGTGCGCATCAACCCGGTGATGTGGATCAGCGGGTTGTACCACAGGATCTTCTGCGCCAGCGGCGGCAGGTCCTCCATGATGAAGAAGATACCCGAGGCCAGGAAAAGCGGGCGGGTCACGATCGTCCAGACCTGCGTCCAGACCGGGAACATGCCGAACAGCACGCAGTTCATCACCCCGACGCCCAGCCCGATCAGGGCGGCCATGGCCAGCGCCGCCAGGATGGGCAGGATGTCGAGCGCGATGCGCGTATCGATCACGGCGAGGATCCCCGCCAGCAGCAGGTAGGTCACCATCAGCCCGGTCAGCGTATTCAGGATCCAGCGCGCCAGCACCGCGTCCGCCCAGGTGACGCTGGGATAGACCAGCAGCGGCCTGGAAAAGCCGATCGCCCGCGCCACCATGTTGGAGGTCGACATGTAGAGCGACAGCGGCAGGTAGCCGGTGGCGTAGAACAGGATGAAGCTGTTGCCCAGCGACGGCGAACGCAGCAGCAGCGAGAAGCCGAAGGTCAGCATCAGGATCGCCCCGATCGGCTCGAGGACCGCCCAGAGGTAGCCGCCGGGCGAGCGGCCGTAGCGGGTCGACATCTCGCGCAGAATCAGCGCCAGGATCGAGCGGCCGGTGGCAAAGCTGCGCCGGCTGCGCGGCACCAGCGCCGGGGCGATGGCGGGGCGACGGGTCTGCGGGTCGGCGGCGGACAGCGGATCTCTCCACAAATGCTGGCGTTTCCGGATGCGATTATGTAGAAAGAACGGGACGAGATCAAACCGGTTTACGAAAAGACAAGGCATTGACAGACAAAGAGAATATCGTATCGGATCCGGGACATAAGGCGGCCGGCGGCCAGCCCGGGCAGCCGGCCGCGGGGCCGCGCGGCGGCCAAGCGCCGGCGGGGCAGGGGGCCAAGCCGGGCCAACCCGGCGCCTCGGGCGGGGCGAAACCCGCCCCCAAGGGCCCGCCCGTGGTCAACATCCGTCCGCTGGCCGAACCGGCCCGGATGAAGCGCCGGCACTGGGGCCTGCTGGCCGGATTCGTGCTGTTCGTGGTGATCCCGCTGGCCGCGACGATCTGGTATCTCTGGGCGGTCAGCGAGGATCAGTATGCCTCGACCACCGGCTTCACCGTGCGGCAGGAAGAGGCGGCGGATGCCAGCGATATCCTGGGCGGGCTGGCGCAGTTCGCCGGCGGCTCCACCGGGTCGGACACCGATATCCTCTATGAATTCATCCAGAGCCAGGAGCTGGTGAAGGCGATCGACGCGCGGCTCGACCTGGTCGGGCATTATTCCGCGCATTGGGACTCGGACCCGCTGTTCTCGCTCTGGCCCTCGGCCGATGCCGAGGATCTGCTGTGGTTCTGGCGGCGCGTGGTGCATATCTCCTACGACCAGTCCTCGGGGCTGGTCGAGCTGCGGGTGGTGGCCTTCGACCCCGACTACGCCCAGAGCGTGGCCCAGGCCATCGTCGCGGAAAGCCAAAAGATGATCAACGCGCTGAACGCGCAGGCCCGCGAGGACGCGATGCGCTATGCCCGGGCCGACCTCGACGACGCGGTGGAACGGCTGAAGAAGGCGCGCGAGGCGCTGACAGCCTTCCGGACCCGAACCCAGATCGTGGACCCGGAATCGGACCTTCAGGGCCGCATGGGCGTGCTGAACAACCTTCAGCAGCAGCTCGCCGAGGCGCTGATCGAATACGACCTGCTGGTGGGCAGCACCAACCCCTCGGACCCGCGCCTGGCGCAGGCGCAGAAGCGGATCCAGGTGATTCGCGAGCGCATCGCCGCCGAACGCGAGAATTTCGCCTCCGACAATGTGGAACTGGGCCAGGTGGGCGAGGATTACCCGACCCTGATCGCCGAATACGAAAGCCTGACCGTCGACCGCGAGTTCGCCGAGGAGACCTATCGCGCCGCGCTGGCCGCGGTGGATGTCGCGCGCGCCAACGCCTCGCGCCAGAGCCGCTACCTGGCCACCTACGTGCGCCCGACCCTGCCCGAAAGCTCGGAATTTCCGCAGCGCTTCGTGCTGGCCGGGCTGGCGGCGCTGTTCCTGTTCTTGGCCTGGGCGATCCTGGCGCTGATCTACTACAGCATCCGTGATCGCCGCTGAGGCGGGAGCGTTGGAATGATCCGCTTCGAACATCTCTGCAAGAGCTTCTGGATCAAGGGTGAGCGCAAGGTCGTGATCGACGATCTCAACGCGACCCTGCCCACCGGCAAGTCGCTGGCCCTGCTGGGGCGCAACGGCGCGGGCAAGTCGACGCTGCTGCAGATGATCGCGGGCACGCTGCGGCCCGACAGCGGGCATATCGTCAGCGACGGCACGATTTCCTGGCCGGTGGGCTTCGGCGGCTCGTTCCACCGCGAGCTGACGGGTGCGCAGAACGTCCGCTTCATCGCCCGGATCTACGGGGTAGACACCGACAGCCTGGTCGAATTCGTCGAGGATTTCGCCGAGCTAGGCAAGCATTTCTACCTGCCGGTGCGCAGCTATTCCTCGGGTATGCGCTCGCGCCTGGCCTTCGGCGCCTCGATGGGGATCGATTTCGACACCTACCTGGTGGATGAAGTGACGGCGGTGGGCGACGCCGCCTTCAAGCGCAAAAGCCGCGCCGTCTTCCGCGAGCGGGTGAGGAACGCCAGCGCCATCCTCGTCAGCCACGACATGGCTCAGGTGCGCCAGTTCTGCGATGCGGGCATCGTGCTGGAGAACGGCCAGCTGCGATATTTCGACGACCTCGAAGAGGCGATCGCCACCCACCAGGCACTGATGGCCACCTAAGCCTGCATAACACAGGTTAACGCATTGGATTTTAAGTAATCGCCGCGATTTCGCCAGATTCGCACCCCAGCCCCTGCGACCCAGCCCGGCAGGAAGGATCGGCCCCGGGTATCGGCGAGGGCCAACCATAGCGCGACTGCAATTGCGGGCGGTGCTGGCCAGCGGCCGCGTGGCGCTGGAAGCCGGAAGCTCGGATCTTGAGGTTCTGACGGGTCCGGGCGGGAGCATGATCAACAACGAAAAAATGGCATATTGATCAATTGGCTGGCGACTCTCTGTTCGGTATCATCCCACTTCTTGTCCACTTTGCCGATTTAAGTACGAACTGGCTGGAAATCGCGAAGGACCTGGCCGAGAAGCAACTTCAACCATAACGCCGGTCCGCTGATTGGCCGGCTGCGCGACCGATCAGCTCGGCGGCCGTCTGGCGGGCGTGACGGCCGCCCCTCAGGGTGCGAAACCCCGGGAACCCCGCGTTACTTTCTGCGCCCCTGGACCTTCGGGATCACGCCGCGTCAGGCAATCACGATGTCGTCGGCCAAATCCGATATGTGGTTCACACAGCCAACGATGAGTTGGTCGCCCCCGCCAAAATCAAGTACCATATCTCCGCTCGAGAGGGTGGCGAACTGACTGATGACGCCCAAGGCATCAAGTCCAGCGATACCAAGGGCTACACCGTCCAATACGACTTGGTCCACGTCATCCTCGAAATCCCGGATCACATCGCGACCGCCGTTGAAAACGAACGCGTCGACACCAGATCCGCCAACGAACAGGTCGTCGCCGTTCCCGGAATGGATCCGGTCATTGCCCTCCCCACCGCGCAGGGTGTCATCTCCCGGGCCACCGAAAACGGTGTCCTCCCCCTTCCCGGCCCAGACCACATCGTCGCCGCTGCCGGCGAAGATTCGATCTTCGCCGGTAACGCCGGCCAGCGTGTCGCTGCCCGAGCCACCGAAGACGGTATCGTCGCCTGCACCGGCCCAGAGCATGTCATCGCCATCCTCGCCATAGATCATGTCGTCGTCGCCGCGGCCATACAGGTTGTCATCGCCGTTGCCGCCGCCGAGCGTGTCGCGCCCGACGCCGCCGAAAACGGTGTCGTCGCCATCGCCGCCCACGAGCAGGTCATGTCCGCTCTCACCAAAAGCCCTGTCGTCGCCAAGGCCGGCGAACATCCGGTCGTTTCCGTCACGGCCGCTCAAGGTATCGGCGCCAGAGCCCCCGAAAACGGTGTCATCGCCCTCCCACCCCCAGAGGAAGTCATCATGTTCCTGACCGGCCAGGAGGTCATCGCCCGCCCCGCCAAAGAGGCGATCATAGCCGTCGCGGCCAAGAAGAACGTCGTTGCCGAGATGGCCAACCAAGGTGTCGTCACCCTGCTCGCCAAAGAGTCCGTCTTGCGATGCGGTGCCTTCGACGAACTTGCTATGCATCCCCGGACCGAGCGAGTAGTCCGCCCCTGCCCAGCTCTTGATTTCCTGTATCGCAGCAGGGCTCTTGGCGAATACCAGCCGCACGATGCCATTTCCTCCGGCGATATCGAACTCGACCTTTTCCCCTACGATCCTGGGCGCGAACTGGCTGGTGCGCGCAACCGAGAAGGCGTTAGCCTCGGGCGTTTCATCGACCATCGGGTTGTCCGGCGCACCGAAGATATCTCTCCAGTTCGGAAGCACCTGGGAGCTCAGGGTCTCGCCCCAGACGGCGGCGACACTGCTCGACAGCCCTTCCAGGGAGAGAGAAACCGTCAGTGGGCCGTCCGAGACCTGGTACCCATCCCGAGAGACGAAGACGACAATCCTGTCCGGGGCCTCGAATGCGTAGATGTCGGGGCCCGGAGGCGAATTGGGTTGCGGGCTGCCGACCTTGAACGAACTGAGAACCCGAGTTCCGTCCAGGCTTTCGAACATGAGCCGCAGCAACTCGCCGCTGGCGAAAGTGTAGATCTTGCCGTCCACTTCGAGGAAATGCGCCCCGGCATGGATCATGTCAAAACCATAGGTCGTCGCGGCATCCGCGCCGATGGCCATGTATTGCGAAAAAAGATCTAGAACCTGCGCCGCCTGTTCCATGCCATAGGCATGCGCAGCGAGCTGGTTCTGGTAGAATTTCTCGAATTCCGCATTCGTGCGCCCGTCGAGGTCAATCGTGTCCGGATCGATGGTTCGGCCCCTGGCGGCCTGGGCTTCGACATAGTCGTTCAGCGCCTCCGTGCGCGTGTAAGACGCTGCATTCCAGCCTGACAGGAAAAGATCGGGTTCGCTCCCGCCTACCGCCCGCATGGCCTTTGTCCATTCGTCCAGCGCCCATTCGACGTCCGGGACCCTCGAGGTGTTATCATCGGCCGGCCAAGCATAGCGGTGGTGGGACAGCATATCGATTGCCCGCAACGCCATCGGGCTCATGGCATCCCGGATCGCAACGTCTTCTTCCGGCACCCTGCCCATCTGGACGGAAATATTCATGTCAAGGCCGCTCGGGTTGCGCAGTGGATCGTCGAGCGCCTTTGACATCTCCTCGACCATCGCCGAGGCGATCTCGCCGTAGTATTCAGCGGCGGTCTTCCCATGGAACAGGCCGTTCTTGAAGTCATAGAGACGATCGAACCCGGCGTAGTATTCGTTTCCCAGTTCAAGCGTCAGGTTGTCCGGAACCTGCCCCAGTTCGCCGGCAAGCACCCGGTCCATGAATTCCGCAACGTCCTGCCGGGCAGCTTGGATATTTCCCAGGTAGCGCGCCGTTGGAAGGGTCAGGCTGAGGGCCTGATCGTTCGCATTCACCTGCCTAAAGAGATCGGCCAGGTCGGGGCGCGCGATATCGGGATTGAATAATCCCCTGAAATCATAGCCATATCGGTCGGAGCGCACCTCGGCGAACACCCCGCCGGGCCAAATGATGTGCTGTGCGCCGATGTAATTGGCCATTTCAAGGAAATTGTCGAAACTCCGGTACGTGGAATACTTCGCCCCGAAAGCGGGGCCACTGATCGTTTCTCCGGGGTTGGCGAAATTGCCTTGCCCCGTGGAGACAGAAACCTGAGTTCTTGCCATATCGCCGTCCAACTCCCTTGAGCGTTAGACAGACCGAACCGGACGGCGCCAAAGCGTCGCGGTTCATCCCGATCGCGAAGCGCGACGGATGTACTGGTCTGAAAATCGCGTTGTCGGGCAGCCTGCGCCGCGGGGCGATCAGCCCATTACCACGGGCGGACCTTGTGGTTCTCATCCCACGCGGCACATTGCCCCTCGGGATGATCCTCAAGGCTGGCAATTGAGATTACGTTAAAGGGGTTGGGCGTGTTTTCGGATTCGGGGCCTAGCTCCCACCAGGGGCGATCAAACGATCGACCTCGGCCCCGAAAGACCTCGCCGCGCTGGGAACAATCCAGCCGCCTGTGCGAAGGTATGCGGGGGAGGTCAGGATCCGCGCCGGACCATTGCCGCATGCCGGGCAATTGCGCGCGTGGGCACGTCCACCAACCAAGGTGGTTGGCTGTTTTCCCGGCGGCCCCGAAAGGACCGTTTCCTTCAGTGCTGATGGCAGGCGAGAGACTCTCATTATGCGTGTCCCGCCTAAGGCTTTTCTTCAGCCGCCTTCGTCCGGGGCATTCGAGCCGTTTGCGCCGCCCACAAAGAGCGGCACAATTTCACCTCGTCGCGCCTTGCACTCACCTGTTGGATTGGTGCCAGCCGCGTGCGGGGCGCCGTTGGCGGTCTGAAGATCGCGTATTTCACTCTCGATCGTCGCCGCTGCATCATTCAAGACCTGCACGGCCCTATGAAGATTGTTCTTTCGACAGAACATCTCCATGCTCAATAGCGTCTCTGGAATCCAGTCGAACGAATTCATGCTTATTCCCCCGGTTTCCCGCTCCTGGACGCAGCCGCGCGTTCGGCCGAAAAACCGGCCCTTGACGCCTCCGCCCCTGAACGGGGGTACTAAATAATTCACTACATTTTTCGGTAACTTGGTGACTGCTCTTCTTCAACCTTCTCGAAGCCCGTTAAAGTTGCGTTAATGGTGAGAAACTCACCCGAAAAGCCTAGGGTCAGGACCCATTGATTTC
>JBNGCX010000065.1:0-20522 GCA_049974865.1 Paracoccaceae bacterium | reverse complement strand
GCTGGCGGTCGGCGGCGCGGGCGGCTGGCTGGGCCATGCCCGGCTCGCCCCGGCGAACGGAGCCGTGGACCTGGCCGAGGCGGCGCTGACCGCCCACGGCACCTATGTGGTCGAGGTCATCCACCCCGTCGAGGTGCCCGCCACCCAGCGCGAGCATCTGGATACCTGGATGTCCAAGCGCATGGGTACGCAGATGCGCCCGCCCGATCTCGCCGCGTCGGGCTTTTCGCTGATGGGCGGGCGCATCCTGCCGTCCGAGGACGGTCCGGCGGGGCTCTACATGTATGAAAACGAGGACGGCAAGCGGATCACGCTCTACATCTCGCCGCAGCGGAACAAGGCCGACAGCGCGTTCGAATATGCCGGCGAGGGCACGACACAGAGCCTCTACTGGAAGGATCGCGGGCTGGGCTATGCCGTGGTGGGCGACATGCCGCGCGACCGGCTGCGCGACCTGGCCAAGCAGGCCTATGACCAGCTGCTCTAGAAAAAGCTCTGCGGGTCGATGTCGATCTGCAGCCGCAGGTTATTGGGCAGCTTGAACTGCCCCGCCCATGCCCGGAGCGCCGCCTGCAACGGCGCGGCCTTCTCGGCCTTGACCAGCAGCCGCACCCGGTGCCGACCGCGGATGCGGGCGATCGGCGCGGGGGCGGGGCCGAAGACCTGCGCCCCGATCCGGCGCAAGGGTTCATCCCGCCGCGCCATCTCGGCCCCGAGGTCGAAGACCTGCTGCATCTCGGGCGAGGACAGCACGATCCCCGCCATGCGGCCGTAGGGCGGCACGCCCGCGGCGCGGCGCTCGGCCGCCTCGGCGCGCCAGAACCCTTCCTCGTCGCCCGACAGGATGGCGCGGATCACCGGGTGCTCGGGCTGGTAGGTCTGCAGCAGCGCCAGCCCCTTGCGCCCGGTCCGCCCGGCGCGCCCCGCCACCTGCCGCATCAGTTGGAACGTCCGCTCGGCCGCCCGCAGGTCCGACCCCTGGAGCCCGAGATCGGCGTCGATCACGCCCACCAGCGTCAGCAGCGGGAAATTGTGCCCCTTGGCCACCAGCTGCGTGCCGATGATGATATCGGCCTCGCCCGCCGCGATGGCCTCGATCTGCGCCTTCAGCGCCCGGGCCGAGCCGAACAGGTCCGACGACAGCACCGCGATGCGCGCCTCGGGGAAGACCTCCAGCGCCTCTTCGGCCAGCCGCTCCACCCCGGGGCCGACCGGCGCCAGCTTGCCCTCCACCCCGCAAGAGGGGCAGGCGGCCGGGATCGGTTTCGTCTCGCCGCATTGGTGGCAGACCAGTCGCTTGAGGAAGCGGTGCTCGACCATCCGCGCGTCGCAGTGGTCGCAGCCGATCTGGTGGCCGCAGGCCCGGCAGATGGTCACCGGCGCATAGCCACGGCGGTTGAGGAACAGCAGCGACTGCTCTCCCTTCTCCAGCCGCGCGCGCACCTCGGCCTCCAGGATGGGCGAGATCCACTTACTGCCCGGCAGGTCGGCCTGCCGCATGCCCACCGCCCGCATCTCGGGCAGCTCCGCCGTGCCGAAACGGGATGCGAGGTCGATCCGGGCGTATTTCCCGGCCTCGGCATTCACCCAGCTCTCAAGCGAGGGCGTGGCCGAGGCCAGCACCACCTGCGCATCGCACAGCGAGGCCCGCAGCACCCCCATGTCGCGGGCGGAATAGAGCGCGCCGTCCTCCTGCTTGTAAGAGGTGTCGTGCTCCTCATCGACCACGATGAGGCCGAGGTCGCGATAGGGCAGGAACAGGGCCGAGCGCGCGCCCACGACCAACTGCGCGCCGCCCTGCCCCACCATTTTCCAGCAGCGCCGCCGCTCGGTCATGGTCACGCCCGAGTGCCACTCGGCGGGCTTGGCGCCAAAGCGCCTCTCGACCCGGGTCAGGAATTCCGAGGTCAGCGCGATCTCGGGCAGCAGCACCAGCGCCTGCCGCCCCTTGCGCAGGCACTCGGCCACCGCCTCAAGATAGACCTCGGTCTTGCCCGAGCCGGTCACGCCCTTCAGCAGCGTGGTGCCATAGCGCCCCGAGGCCACCCCCGCGCGCAGGCGATCCGCCGCCGCGCCCTGATCCTCGGTCAGGGTCACGCCCGGCAGGTCGGCGTCGAGGCGGGGATAGGGCATGTCGCGCGGCGTATCCTCCTCGGACACCGCGCCGAGCTTCACCAGCCCCTTGATGACCGAGTTGGTCACCCCCGCCTGCGCCGACAGCTCGGACAGGGTGAAGGCCAGTCCGCCATATTCTTCCAGAACCTCCAGGACCCGGCGGCGGGCGTCGGTCATCCGGTCGGGCCGCGCGCCGCCCAGGCGGTAGACCTTGCGCATCGACACCGCGCCCCCCAACCCCGGCGCGCGGGTGGCCAGCCGCAGCATCGCGGGCATCGGCGTGATGGTGTAATCGCCCGCGCGCTCCAGGAACTCGCGCATCTCGTCGCGCATCGGCGCCACGTCCAGCACCCGGATCACGTCGCGCACCTTGGACAGGTCATAGCCGCCCTGCCCCGGCCCCCAGACCACGCCCAGCACGCGGCGCGGACCCAGCGGCACCTCGACGAAGGCGCCCAGCGCACAGCCCCCTTCGGGCGCGCGGTAATCCAGCAGCCGGTCCAGCGGCTGGGTGGTCAGCACGCCCACCAGCGCGCCTTCGTCGAAGAATTCAGGCGAGGAGCTGCTCATCAGAAATGTCACAAAGACCTTTTACATGTTTCCGCCGGGCGGGCCTTCTTGTATCAGGAGCCCGAATAGATGCCGACAGCCGCAGGACAATACAAATGAAATTCTTTGTCGATACCGCCGACGTCGACGCCATCGCCGAGCTGAACGAACTGGGCATGGCCGACGGTGTGACCACCAATCCCTCGCTGATCATGAAATCGGGCCGCGACATCCTCGAGGTCACCAAGGAAATCTGCGACATGATCGACGGCCCCGTCTCGGCCGAGGTCGTGGCGCTGGAGGCCCCGGCGATGATCGAAGAGGGCCGCAAGCTGGCCAAGATCGCCGACAACATCGCCATCAAGGTGCCGCTGACCTGGGACGGGCTGAAGGCCTGCAAGGTGCTGTCGGGCGAGGGCAACATGGTCAACGTGACGCTGTGCTTCTCGGCCAACCAGGCGCTGCTGGCGGCCAAGGCGGGCGCGAGTTTCGTCTCGCCCTTCATCGGCCGGCTCGACGACATCAACACCGACGGGATGGAGCTGATCCAGGACATCCGCACCATCTATGACAATTACGGCTTCGACACCCAGATCCTGGCCGCCTCGATCCGCAACGTGAACCACATGAAGGACGCCGCGCTGATCGGCGCCGACATCGCCACCGCGCCGCCCGCGGTGATCAAGCAGATGGCGAACCACGTTCTGACCGACAAGGGCCTCGACGCCTTCATGAAGGACTGGGCGAAGACGGGCCAGAAGATCCTCTGACCCCGCGACCAGGCCCGCCCGGGGTGTTCCCGGCGCCACACCGGGGCGCGCATGCCGCGAAAAAAGGCGGGAAAAATCCGCCGCCTTCTGCTAGGCTCGCCGAAAAGACGACATGAGGCCCAGATGAGCAGCAGCACAGCCCCGATCGACCCCGGCCTGCGGGATCGGATTCTTGCCGACCCCGGTTCCATCCTCGAAGACCGCGAACTGATGCACGCGCTGGTCGCCGCCAACGAAAAGGCCATGGGCGGCAACATCATCGACCTGCGCGGCATCGCGATGGAGCGGCTGGAGGCGCGGCTCGACCGGCTGGAGGACACCCACCGCTCGGTCATCGCAGCGGCCTACGAGAACCTCGCCGGCACCAACCAGGTGCACCGGGCCGTGCTGAAGCTGCTCGACCCCACCGCCTTCGAGCCCTTCCTGCGCAATCTCCGCACCGAGGTGGCCGACGTGCTGCGCCTTGACTGCGTGCGGCTGGTGCTGGAAAGCCGCCAGCCCGACGAGGCGGCCGCGCTGGAGCGCCTGGGCGACGTGCTGTTCGTGGCCGAGCCGGGCTTCGTCGACGGCTACATCACCCAGGGTCGTAACCTGCCGGTGCGCCAGGTCACCCTGCGCCAGACCCAGCCCTCGGGCGACAGCCTCTATGGCGACAAGGCGGGCTACATCCGCTCCGAGGCGCTGCTGAAGCTCGATTTCGGCGCGGGCCGCCTGCCGGGAATGCTGGTGATGGGCTGCGAGGACCCGCACCAGTTCTCGCCCAACCAGGGCACCGACCTGCTGGCCTTCTTCGCGGGCGTGTTCGAACGGGCGATGCGCCGCTGGCTGGCGTGAGCCTGTCGCTGACACCCGCCGCCCGCGCGGCGCTGACGGACTGGCTTGCGCATGAGCGCGCGCTGAACGGCGCGGCCGAGAACACGCTGAAAGCCTACAACGCCGATGTCACCGGTTTCCTGGCCTTCCTGGCCCAGCATCTGGGCGCGGCGCCGGGGCTTGGGCCGCTGGCCGGGATCGGCCTGTCCGAGATGCGCGCCTGGATGGCGCATGAGCGCGCCCGGGGCGTCTCGGCCCGCTCGCTGGCGCGGGCGCTGTCGGCGGTGAAGGGCTTCTACCGCTGGCTGGGCGAACGCGAGGGGTTCGACCCCGTCGCCGTACTGTCGGTCCGCGCGCCGAAATTCCAGCGCAAACTACCCCGCCCCCTCGACCAGCAGGCCGCCCGCGCCATGATCGACACCGTGGAGATGCAATCGGCCGAGCCCTGGGTGGCCGCACGCGACGCGGCGGTGATCACCCTGCTCTATGGATGCGGGCTGCGGATTTCCGAGGCGCTGGGGCTGACCGGCCGTGACGCCCCCCTGCCCGAGACCCTGCGCATCCTCGGCAAGGGCGGCAAGGAGCGGTTGGTGCCGGTCCTGCCCGCCGCCCGCGAGGCGGTAGAGGCCTACACCGCGCTCTGCCCCCACGACCTGGAAGCGGACGATCCGCTGTTCCGTGGACTGCGCGGCGGGCCGCTCAACCCGCGCCTGATATCGCGGGTGATGCAGGCGGCGCGGATGCAGCTGGGCCTGCCCGCCAGCGCCACGCCGCACGCAATGCGCCACAGCTTCGCCACCCACCTGCTGGGGGCGGGCGGCGATCTGCGGGCGATCCAGGAGTTACTGGGCCATGCCTCGCTGTCGACGACGCAGGCCTACACGGCGGTCGATACCGCCCGCCTGATGGAGGTCTACGACCGCGCCCACCCCAAGGCGCGCGGCGGCTGAAACGCGGCCCCGCCGAGGGGGCCGCGGCCAATTTTTCACCCCAGCGCTTCGTTGCAGCGCCGGCAGGTGCCCGGATGGGCATGGGTGCCGACATCGGGCAGGATCTTCCAGCAGCGCTGGCATTTCCCGCCGTCGGCCTTTTCGAACACCACGCCCACGCCCGGAACCTCGGGCATGCGGAAGGCCTCGTTGGGGCTGGGATCGCCGGTCAGGACGATCTCCGAGGTGATGCAGATATCGGCGAAATCGACCGAGCGCAGCGCCTTCAACACGTCCGCATCGACCACATGCACCACCGGCGCGGCCTCCAGCGAGGCGCCGATCACCTTGTCGCGGCGCTGGATCTCCAGCGCGGCGGTCACGGCGCGGCGCACCTGCCGGATGCTCGCCCATTTCGCCGCCAGCGGCTCGTCCAGCCAGTCGGCCGGCGTCTCGGGCATGTCCACCAGATGGACCGAGCCATCGTCATCGGGGAAGCGCGACAGCCACACGTCCTCCATGGTGAAGACCAGGATCGGCGCCAGCCAGGTGGTCAGGCGGTGGAACAGGATATCCAGCACCGTCAGCGCCGCGCGGCGGTTCAGGCTGTCATCGGCATCGCAATAAAGGGCGTCCTTGCGGATGTCGAAATAGAAGCTCGACAGGTCCACCGTGGCAAAGTTGAACAGCGTCTGGAACACGTCCTGGAAGTCGAAGGCGGCATAGCCAGTGCGCACCTTGTGATCCAGTTCCGCCAGCCGGTGCAGCACCCAGCGCTCCAGCTCGGGCATCTCGGCATGCGGGACCCTCAGGTCCTCGTTGAAATCGCCGAGGCTGCCCAGCATGAAGCGCATGGTGTTGCGCAGGCGGCGGTAGCTGTCGGCCACCCCTTTCAGGATCTCCGGCCCGATCCGCTGGTCGGCGGTGTAATCCGCCTGTGCCACCCACAGCCGCAGGATATCGGCACCGTATTGCTTGATCACCTGCTCGGGCAGGATGGTGTTGCCGAGCGATTTGGACATCTTGTTGCCCTTCTCGTCCAGCGTGAAGCCGTGGGTCACCACGTTGCGGTAGGGCGCGCGGCCCAGCGTGCCGCAGGCCTGCAGCAGCGACGAATGGAACCAGCCACGGTGCTGGTCGGTGCCCTCCATGTAGACATCCGCGATGCCGTCCGCCGAGCCGTCCTCGCGGTCGCGCAGCACGAAGGAATGGGTGGAGCCGGAATCGAACCACACGTCGAGGATGTCGAAGACCTGTTCGTAGGCGTCGGGGTTGTGATCGTCGCCCAGGAAGCGCTCCTTGGCCCCCTCGGCATACCAGGCGTCGGCCCCTTCGGCCTCGAAGGCCGCGGCGATGCGTTCGTTCACCGCCTCGTCGCGCAGCAGGAAATCGGGATCGGTGGGCAGCGCGCCCTTGCGGATGAAGCAGGTCAGCGGCACGCCCCAGGCGCGCTGGCGCGACAGCACCCAGTCGGGGCGCGACTCGATCATCGAATAGAGGCGGTTGCGCCCGGTCTGCGGCGTCCATTTCACCAGCTTGTCGATCGAGGTCAGCGCGCGTTCGCGGATGGTGGTGCCGTATTCGTCCTGGCCATCGCCCACCTCGCGGTCGATGGCGACGAACCATTGCGGCGTGTTGCGGAAGATCACCGGCGCCTTCGACCGCCAGCTATGCGGGTAGGAGTGCTTGATGCGGCCGCGCGCGATGATGCCCCCGGCCTCGACCAGCTTGTCGATCACGGCGGTGTTGGCCTTGCTCTCCTTGCCCTTGTGATCGAAGACCCGCAGCCCGGCGAAGAACGGCACATGGTCCAGGAATTCGGATTCCTCGCCCACGTTGTGGGTCATCCGGTCCAGCCAATTGCGCTTGAGGAAACACTCGTAGTCGTCCGCGCCGTGGCTGGGCGCGGTGTGCACGAAGCCGGTGCCGGCATCGTCGGTAACGTGGTCGCCGTCGATCATCGGCACGTCGTAATCCCAGAAACCGTCGGCACCCTCGATCCCGGCAAAGGGATGGGCGCAGATCAGCCGCTCGAACTCGGCCGGATCCACGTCGCGGAGGCGGGTGAACCGGGTCACGCGCGACTTGCCCAGCGCCTCTTCGGCCAGCGCATCGGCGTAGAGGTAGAGGTCGCCGGTCTTGGTCCAGCTCTCCTCCTCGGTCGCGTCCACGCGGTAAAGGCCGTAGGCGATCTTCTTGTTGTAGGCGACGGCCCGGTTGGACGGGATGGTCCAGGGCGTGGTGGTCCAGATCACCACGCGCGCCTCGGCCAGGTCGCCCGGCGCGTTGCGGAAGGCGAAGGGCACCCAGATCGTGTGGCTCTGGTGGTCGTGATACTCGATCTCCGCCTCGGCCAGCGCGGTCTTTTCAACCGGCGACCACATCACCGGCTTGGAACCCTGGTAGAGCGTGCCGTTCATCAGGAATTTCATGAATTCCTCGGCGATCACCCGCTCGGCGTGGAAATCCATCGTCAGGTAGGGCTTTTCCCACTTGCCGGTCACGCCCAGCCGCTTGAATTCCTCGCGCTGGATATCCACCCAGCCCTCCGCGAATTTCCGGCATTCCTGGCGGAAATCGACGACCGGGACCTCGTCCTTGTTCTTGCCCTTGGCGCGGTACTGCTCCTCGATCTTCCATTCGATGGGCAGGCCGTGGCAGTCCCAGCCCGGCACATAGCGGGCGTCCTTGCCCATCATCTGGTGCGAGCGCACGATGATGTCCTTGATGGTCTTGTTCAGGGCGTGGCCGATATGCAGGTGCCCGTTGGCGTAGGGCGGGCCGTCATGCAGGATGAAGGGCTCCCGCCCCTGCTTTTCGCGCAGCCGGTCGTAGACGCCGATCCTCTCCCAGCGCTCCAGCCATTCGGGCTCGCGCTTGGGCAGGCCCGCGCGCATGGGGAAATCGGTTTCGGGCAGGTTCAACGTGTCTTTGTAGTCGGGCGTGTCGGCACACATGGGGCGTGGTCCTTAAAGATCGTCAGGTCTGGAAGATGGGGCGGCGCGAGGGCTCAAACGCCTTGTCCCGGCGGCTCATCGTGCAGTCAGAGCGCCGGGCTGGTAATTCGAATAATGATGGCAAAGGGCCTCATCATGGGGCGCTTATACGCCCCGCGCGCCGCCGGGTCCAGTGGGCGGGGACAGTTGCGGCGGGCCGGGAAAACATCTATCTGCCATGCAGATAAAGGAGCCGCCATGACCGCCCTGCCCCCGCGCTTCGACATCACGCCCGAGCAGATCGAGACCGTGATGCGCCGCTTCTACGCCGCGATCCGCCGCCACCCCGAACTGGGGCCGGTCTTCGCCGCCCATGTCCCCGAGGACGGCTGGCCCGCGCATGAGGCCAAGATCGCCGCCTTCTGGCGCAACGCCATCCTGCATGAGCGCGGCTATGACGGCAGCCCGATGCGCGCGCACCTGGGCGCGCCCGAGATCAGGGAGCATCATTTCGCGCTGTGGCTGGGACTGTTCGACCACACGCTGCGCACCTCGGATCTGCCGCCGGCGACCGCGGCGGCCTTCTCGGCGCTCGCCCACCGCATCGGGCGCGGGCAGCGCGCCGCGATTCAGGATCGCGACCGCCCCGCGGACGCCCCGCCGCGGCTGCTGTGACCCGCAGGCCCGCGCCCCACAAGTAAGGGAATGCGGGCGTCAGCCCGCGCCTTTGGAAAACAGGCCCGACAGTGACCGCTGCACGAGGCGGGATGTCGTGGGGCGTTTCGCCTGCACGAAGGGCAGCGGCCGGCAGACCTCGATCGCGGCGACGCCCACGCGCGCGGTCAGCGCTCCGTTCACCACCCCCTCGCCGAACCGGCGCGAGACCTTGCCCATCAGCCCGCCGCCGATCAGCGGCTCGATCATGTCGTCGCCCACCGCCACCGCGCCGGTGGCAACCAGGTGGGTCAGCACCGCGCGGGTGATGCGCCAGCTGCCCAGCGTGCCCGAGCGCCCGCCATAGACCTCGGCGATCCGCCGGATCATGCGCAGGTTGGCGGTCAACGCGGCGAAGAGGTCGGCCAGTGCCAGCGGCACCACCGCGGTGACGGCCGCCACCTGCCGCGCCGCGCCCTCGACCTCGCGCCGCGCCGCCGCGTCGAGCGGCGCCAGCAGCTCGGCCTCGGCCAGCCCCAGCAGCCCGTCGGCGTCGAACATGTCGCCCTGCCGCTCGGCCAGCCGCTCGCGGCCCCAACGCAGCTCGTCGCGGCCCGCATAGAGTCGCTCCAGTCGCGCCACCACCTGCCGCGCTTGCCCCAGGTCGCCCGCGGCCAGCGCCGCCTCGCCCGCCTTGTGCAACGTGTCGACCCGGCGCAACCGTGCAAAGGCCGACAGCTCGCGCAGCCCGATCAGCGCCAGCGCCAGCAGCACGGCGGCCAGCAGCACCAGCGCCACGGTTCCGATCACCGCGTTGCGCGCCAGCAGCCCGGTCACGAAATCCCACGCCGCGACCGAGGCGGCGAAGCCGACCAGCGCCAGCAGGCTGGTCCAGAAGAACCGCCCCAGCCGCGAGGGCCGCCGCGCGGCCAGCGTGGCCAGCGTCTGCATCGCCTGGCCCGAGGGGGGCTCCTCCATCTCCGGCACCGGGGGCGCGGTGGCGGGCGTCTCGACGGCCTCGCCTTCGAGGTCGATCAGCACGGGGCCCTGGGTCATGTCAGCCGGTCTCCGATCAGGAATTCCGCCGCGCGGTCGAGGCGGATATGGGGCGGGCCTTCGCCCGGTTTCAGGGTCAGGCGGGCGGGCGCGAAATGCATGATGCGGTAATCGGCATCCAGCCATTTCTCCTGCCCCTGCCGCGCCGCGGACAGGATACGCGCCGGGTCCTCGGGCAGCGCGCCGGGGTAGAGCGCCGCCTGCTTGCCGGTCTCCAACAGCGTGCCGCGCACGCAGTCCAACTCGCGCCCGTCATGGGTGATGGTTTCCTCCACCGTGGCGCGCAGGGCGGCAATGGCCATGGCCGCGGTCCGGGCGCCGGCGAAATCGGCGCGGTCACGGGCCTCGCGCAGCAGCGCCTCCATGATCGCGGTCAGGCGGGAGTGCTGGGAATGGTGCAGGTGGTCGGCCTTGGAGGCCGCGAAGAGGATACGCTCGACGCGCTTGCCCAGCAGGACCTGGGACAGCCACGCGTTGCGGCCGGGGCGGAAGGCCGACAGGATATCCCGCATCGCCCGGCGCAGGTCGTCGGTGGCCTGCGGCCCGGAATGGATCGCGCCCAGCGCATCGACCAGCACGACCTGCCGGTCGATGCGGGCGAAATGATCGCGGAAGAACGGCTTCACCACCTCGCGCTTGTAGGCATCGAAACGCCGCTCCATCTCGCGCCAGAGGCTGCCCCGCGCGGGGTGTTCGGGCCGGGGCAGCGGGGCGAAGGTCAGTGCCGGAGACCCGGCGAGGTCGCCGGGCAGCAGGAACCGCCCCGGCGTGCAATCGTAGAACCCCGCCTCGCGGGCCTGCGCCAGGTAATCGGTATAGGCGGCGACAAGGCGCTTGGCCTCGGGCTCCTCCAGCGGGGCCGTGGCATCGGCGCCCTCGGCCGCGGCGAGGAAGGCGGCCGCCGCCGGGCGCGGGCGGATGCGTTCCAGCGTCTCGGCGGACCAGTCGGCGAAACTCTTGTCCATCAACCCGAGGTCCAGCAGCCATTCGCCGGGATAGTCGACGATATCCAGGTGCACCGTGCGCGGCCCCGACACCGCCCCCAGCAGCCCCGTCGGCTGCACCTTCAGCGACAGGCGCAGTTCCGACACCGCGCGGGTGCTTTCGGGCCAGTGCGGTTGGTCGCCGGTCAGCGCGTCCAGATGCGCCTCAAAGTCGAAACGCGGGACGGTGTTGTCCGGCTGCGGCTGCAGATAGGCGCTACGGATGCCGCCCCCGGCGGCGGCCTGCAACTGCGGCATGCGCCCCCGGTCCAGCAGGTTCGCCACCAGCGAGGTGATGAACACCGTCTTGCCGGAGCGCGCCAGCCCGGTCACGCCCAGCCGGATGACCGGCTCGAAAAAGGTCTCGGACAAGGTGTCGCCCACGCCCTCGACCCCACGCACCAGAGTGTCTGCGATATCGGAAATGCCCACATGCGCCTCGTATCTAGTCGCGCCCAAGATAAGCATGGGCCAGCCAAAGGCAAAGAGAGCAAGGGAGATTCCCGCACGCCCCGATTGCCAAGCGCGCCCGCCCGCGCTAACGGGGGGCCATGCCCCGCTATGCGTTGAAACTGGAATATGACGGCGCCCCCTTCGCCGGGTGGCAGCGCCAGGCCGACCAGCCCTCGGTCCAGGGCGCGGTCGAGGCCGCGCTGGCCAGGCTGGAACGCGACGTGCCCTCGATCGCCGCCGCGGGCCGGACCGATGCCGGCGTGCACGCGCTGGGGCAGGTCGCGCATTGCGAGATGGCCAAGGAGTGGGACCCGTTCCGCCTGTCCGAGGCGCTGAACTACCACCTGAAGCCGCAGCCGGTGGCGGTGGTGGCCTGCGCGCGGGTGGCCGACGATTTCCACGCCCGTTTCTCGGCGGTGGAGCGGCAATACCTGTTCCGCCTGGTCACCCGCCGCGCGCCGGTGGTGCATGACGCGGGCAAGGTCTGGCAGGTGCCGAACCCGCTGGAGCTCGCGCCGATGCAGCGCGCGGCGCGATACCTGCTGGGGCGGCACGATTTCACCACCTTCCGCGCCTCGATCTGCCAGGCGGATTCGCCGGTCAAGACGCTGGACGAGCTGCGGGTCGAAGAGATGGACTACCCGTCGGGGCGCGAGTTCCGCTTTCACGTCCGCGCGCGCAGCTTCCTGCACAACCAGGTGCGCAGCTTCGTCGGCACGCTGGAGCGGGTGGGCGCCGGCGCCTGGACGCCGGAGGACGTGAGGGATGCGCTGGAGGCGCGCGATCGCGCCGCCTGCGGGCCGGTCTGCCCGCCGCAGGGGCTCTACCTCGCGCGGGTGGGCTACCCGGACGACCCGTTCAGTTGAGGTCTTCCAGCAGGCGGCGGTGCCTGCGCATCTCGGCCAGCACGTCGCCGAAGGTTTCCACCCCCTGCCCCTTCAGCATGGACAGCATCTTTAGGAACACCTCGGCGGTGGCCACCGCGTCGCCCATCGCGGTGTGGCGCAGATCGGGCGGGATGACCACGCCCAGTCGGTCGCACAGCGCGTCGAGCGAATGCCTCTCGGCCTGCCCGAACAGCACCGCCGACAGCAGCACCGTGTCCAGCACCGGGTGATCGAACCTGGCCCCGATGCCCGCCTGGTGGCGTTTCAGGAAGGCCATGTCGAAGGGCGCGTTATGGGCGACCAGCACCGCCCCCTCGGCAAAGCGGTGAAAGCGGTGGCCGACGGATTCGATGGGGTCGGCCCCGGCCACCATCGCCTCGGTGATGCCATGCACCTTGGTCGAAGACGCGGGGATCGCGCGGCCGGGGTTCACCAGGCTCTCGAAGCTCTCGCCGGGGTGGCGGCGGCCGTTGACGATGCGCAGCCCGGCGATCTGCACGATCTCGTCGCCGCGCTCGGGCAAAAGCCCCGTGGTCTCGGTATCGAAGACGACATAGGTCAGCCGGTCCAGCGGGCTGGCCATCAGGTCGTCGGGCAGATCGGCGGTGAGCAGGTCGAAGTCGTAGACCGCGCCGCGGTCGGGCCGGTCTTGGCCGCCGGGCGCGCGGGCCTCGCGGATCGGCAGGCGCAGCAGGGCGCGGCCCAGCCGGCCCGGCTCGGGCCAGGCGTCGGTGGCATGGGCGGACAGCACGGCGCGGCCGGACATGCCGGGCTCCAGCGGCTCATCGAGCCAGTGCTCGAGCATCCGCACGGGCAGCGGGTCGCCCGCCCAGCCAAGGGTCAGCAGCGCGCCGCCCTCCTCGGCGTCGGGGGCGATCAGCAGCGACAGAACGCCGGCGCCGTGGTCGCGCACCAGCCGTTCGGCCAGCCGTCCGGCCAGCGCAACGATCTGGAAGGCATCGCAGGTCAGGATCAGCGGCGCGGCCTCGGCGGTCACGGCGATCCCCGCGCGGCCAAGCTGCGCTACGATGCCGTCGACGATGTCGCTTGCCCGATGCTGCCCCTTGGGCCACCAGGCGGCGCGCGAGGCATCGTAGCGCGCGCCCAGTTCGGTGATGGTGCGGGCGAGAACGGCGACCTCGCCGCGCAGTGCTTCGGTCATCCCGGGGCCGGGACCCGCGACCTCCAGCACCGTCTGCAGGTTGGCCGCGGGGCGGCGGATGCGGTCGACCATCTCGGCCAGCAGCGCCTCGCGCCCGGCATGGATGGCCAGATCGGCGGTCACGTCGCGCAGGGTCAGCACGTAGCCCGGCCCGGGGACCTCGCCCTCGTGGAGGCGCAGCAGCCGCATCCGGCCCGACAGAACCCGCCCCGCCTCGACCGTGGTACAGACCAGATCGGTGGCATCGCCCTCGCCCCCTTCGCGCAGCCGGGCATAGGCGGCCTTGACCGGCCCCTCGCGCAGAAACCGGAAAAGCGAGCGGTCGAGCGCCGGCTCGCCATGCGCATCGGCCAGCAGCGCCACCGCCGGGCCGTTGTAAAAGGCCAGCTGATGCGCGCCCGAGCACAACAGCACGCCCTCGGGCACATCGGCCAGTAGCGCCGCGAGGCGCGCCTTTTCCCGTACCAGGTGCCCGGTCTCACGATCCACCGCCTCGGCCAGCGCGCTGCGGGTGGCGGCCAGGTTCCCGGTCACCGCCCGGACGGCCGGGGCCAACTCGCCCAGGTATTTCGCCGGCGCCTCGTCGATCTCGTCGATCACGTCGGCATGGGCGCGGGCCAGCATCCCGCCGGCCAGCCGCTGGATCGCCTTGGCGACATTTTCGTCGAACAGCAGCCAGACCCAGGCGGTCAGCCCCAGCACCGCGAAGCCCGACACCGCCCCGGCCAACACGAAGGCCGACAGCGCCTGCGGGTCGCCCAGCCGGCGGTAGGCCAGCGCCAGCCCGCCCGCGATCGCCACCAGCACGGCCAGCGCCAGGAAGGCGAAGAACAGGAAGACGCGCAGGCGCAGGCCGAGGCGGTGCAGCTTCATCTCATCCCTCCCGCGCCAGCAATGCGGCGACCCGTTCGCGCAGTTCGGACAGCTGGAAGGGCTTGGTGATGAAGCCGTCCGCGCCCAGCGCCAGCCCCTTGCGCCGTTCGATCGCGGTACCGCGGGCGGTCATGATCAGGATCTTGACGCCCGCCAGCGCCGGGTCGAGCCGGACCTGCTGGCAGATTTCGTAGCCCGAGACGCCGGGCAGCATCACGTCCAGCAGCACGAGGTCCGGCGCATGCGCCCGGATCGCATCCAGCGCCTCCGCGCCCGAGGCGACGCGATGCAATGCATAGCCCTCGGCGCCCAACAGGTGCTCCAACGCCAGCGCGATGTTATCCTCGTCCTCGACGATCAGGATGGTCCTCTCAGCCATCGCCGCCCTCCGCGCAGGCCGCGCGCAGCAGCGGGTCGCCGGCCTCCAGCGCGCGCCAATCGGGGTCGATCACCCTGCCGCCCTCGCCGAAACGGGTTGCAGGGCCCAGGTCGGCGCGGCGGTGACCTTCGCAATCGAACAGCACCGGCAGTTGCGAGGGCGGGCTCCAGCGCGCGAACAGCAGAACGTGCAGGATGCGCTGGCCGGGCAGATCGGGATGGGTGCGCAGGCTGCGCCGGTCGATGGCGGAAAAACGCGAGACATAGGGGAAGGCGTAGGTCCAGACCCGCAGCCCGCCGCGCGTCTCGACCGTGCTGGCCACGGTGACGCCCTCGGGCAGCGCGGCGCGGGTGCGCGCGAACCAGCTGTATTCCGACCAGACGGTGAAGGCGATCATGGCCCCCCCCGCCGCCACCGGCATCGCCCAGCGCGGCAGCCGCCCGCCGGTCAGCCGGTTGACCGCCAGCACCAGCCCCGCCGCCCCGACCCCGGCCACGATGGTGGCGATCAGTTCGAAAAACATGCGCGATCCTCCCTATGCCGGCGCCGAGCGCCCATGCCCCAGCGCCGATTGCATGGTGCGCACCACCACGAAGGCGTCGCGCAGATGGCTGCGCTCGAAATCCGACAGGCTGGCGGGGGGCAGGAAATTGTCCGGCGCGCGGCCCGCCTTTATCTGCGCGGCCTGATGCTCCAGCCGGGTCTGGGCGATCAGGTCATAGGCGTCGATCAGGTCGCGCGCGCCGCTGTCGCTGATGACATGGGCGGCGCCCGCGGCCGCCAGCCGGGCGCGGGTGTTGACGGGCGTAAGTTGCCCCTGCAGCGCGTAGATGCGGGCCAGGTCCACCACCGGCACCACGCCGTTATGCTTGAGGTCGAGCTGGTTCTTGTGCTCGCCCGAGCGGATGGTGGCGATGCCCCGCAACAGGCCCAGCGGCGGCGTGTGCTTCAGCGCGTTCGAGGCCATGTGCGCGACGAAGATGGAATTTGCCGACGACATCGCCAGCGTCTCTTCCTGCAGGTTCGTGAACAGACCCTCGTCGCCGCCGATGGGGCGCAGGTCGAACATGACCGAGGCCAGCATCTGCGCCATCGGGTCGGGCTTTTCCACCCAGCCGCGAAAATAGTCGCGCCAGACACGCACCGGCTGCCGCCAGCGCGGGGTGGAGGCCATCATCTCGCCCGGGCAATAGACATAGCCACAGGCGTTCAGCCCGTCGGTGACGTATTTCGCCAGCGCCTCGAAATAAGGGGCATCGCCCGTCGCCATGTCGTCGGAGAGGAACAGGCAGTTGTCCTGGTCCGAGACGCCGGTCTGCTCCTGCCGGCCCTGGCTGCCGCAGGCCAGCCACAGGTAGGGCACGGGGGCCGGGCCCATCTCCTGCTCGGCCAGCGCCAGCAGGCGGCGGGTGCAGGCATCGGAAATGTCGGTAATCAGGCGGGTGACGACCTCGTGCCGGTTGCCCCCCGCCACGAGTTGCACCAGCAACTGCGGGATGCGCGCGGTGATCTCGGCCATCTCGCGCGCCGAGGCCGCGCTGGCGATGTCGTGCACCAGCGCGGCCGAGGTGACGGCCTGGAACCGCGTCAGGTCGGTCTGGGTGACGATGCCGACAAAGCGTCCGGCCTCGACCACCGGCAGATGGCCGATGCCGCGCTCCAGCATCACGTGCAGCACGTCCGAGCCCAGCGCCGTGGGCGGCAGGCTGACCGGATCGGGCGTCATCACCCGAGCCACCGGCGTTTCCCCCGGCAGCCCCTCGGCCAGCGCCCGGTTGACGAGGTCCGAGGCGGTGACGATGCCCACCAGCCCCTCCCCCTCGATCACGCCGAGGCACGAGATGTTGCGCGACCGCAGCAGCCGCGCGGCCTCGGCCACGGACATCCCGGCCGGGCAGGTCACCGGATCGCGCGCCATCAGGGTGGAAACGCGCGAGGTGTTCAGGTCCGACCGGCGCATCTCGGCCGGACGGGTGCGGTCGAAGAACCGCTGAAAGGCCGGGTGCGTCGCGATCAGGTGGCGGAACTCGCCGGGCGGCAGCACCAGAACCTGCGCGGCCTCGCGGGCGCGGGCGTTGGTGGCGGCATAGCCGCCGCGGCTGAGCCCCCGCTCGCCGAAACTGTTGCGCGGGCCCAGCAGCGAGACCGGGCTGCCCGCGCGGTCGGTGATCTCGACCGAGCCGCTTTCGATCACGTAGAGCCCCTCCAGCGGGGCATCGATGGCGTAGATCCCCTGCCCCGCCGCATAGCCCCGGCGCGAAAACGCCCCGGCGACGCGCGACAACTCGTCCGGCTGCAGGCTGTCATAGGGGTGCACATGGGCCAGGAAATCGGCGATCTCGGCGGTGTCGCTCAAATCGGCAATCCTTTGGATGAAATACGCCCCCCGAGCGTATCGGGGGGCGTCCGGCTGTCAATGGACGTGGGTCATCCCCACGCCGCTCAGTGGTCGACAGCCGCGCCCGCGCCACGGGGAACGCGCACGCTTTCGACCAGGTCCTGGATCTCCTGCGGCGGCTCGGCCGTCATGCGGCTGACCACGATCGCCGTCGCGAAGTTCAGCACCGCCCCGACCGAGCCGAACGAGGTCGACTTGATCGTGCCCAGCAGCGGATCGCTATCATCGAAGCTGTTGGTGCCGGGGACGAAGAACCAGCCCTTGTGCAGGAAGATGTAGACCAGCGTCACGCCGAGGCCGACGAGCATCCCCGCCACCGCGCCGGTGTTGTTCACCCGCTTGGAGAAGATGCCCATCATCAGCGCCGGGAAGATCGAGGCCGCGGCCAGGCCGAAGGCCAGCGCCACGGTCTGCGCGGCAAAGCCCGGCGGGTTGAGGCCCAGGTAGGTGGCCACGACGATGGCGATGGCCATGGCGATCCGCGCCGAGAGCAGTTCGCCCTTTTCCGAGATGTTCGGCGCCAGTTGCCCCTTGATCAGGTCGTGGCTGACAGCCGAGGAAATGGCCAGCAGCAGGCCCGCCGCCGTGGACAGCGCCGCGGCCAGACCGCCCGCCGCCACCAGGCCGATCACCCAGCCCGGCAGGTTGGCGATCTCGGGGTTGGCCAGAACCAGGATGTCACGGTTGAAGTTGGTCAGCTCGTTGCCGGCCCAGCCATTGGCCTCGGCCTTGGCGATCATCTCGGCGTTCGTGTCGTTGTAATACTGGATCTTGCCGTCGCCGTTCTTGTCCTCCCAGCCCAGCAGGCCGGTCTTTTCCCAAGTCGCCATCCAGTCGTATTTCGGATCGGTCTGGATGGTCTCCAGCGAGACCGCCTCGGCGTCGGTGCCGTTCGGCCACATCATGTCGGTGATGTTCAGCCGCGCCATCGCGCCCACCGCCGGGGCGGTCAGGTAGAGCAGCGCGATGAAGACCAGCGCCCAGCCCGCCGACCAGCGCGCATCGGCCACCTTGGGCACGGTGAAGAAGCGCATGATCACATGCGGCAGGCCCGCGGTGCCGATCATCAGCGACAGGGTGAACAGAACCATGTTCAGCGTGTCGGCGTGATGCGCGGTGTATTCGGCAAAGCCCAGCTCGGTCACGATGGCGTCGAGCTTGGCCAGCAGCGGCTCTCCGCTGGCGGCATGGTCGCCGAACAGCCCCAGCGCCGGGATCGGGTTGCCGGTCAGCTGCAGCGAGATGAAGATCGCCGGGATCGTATAGGCCAGGATCAGCACGCAGTACTGCGCCACCTGGGTATAGGTCACCCCCTTCATGCCGCCGAACACCGCATAGGCAAAGACCACGCAGGCGCCGATCAGCAGGCCGGTGGTGTTGGACACTTCCAGGAACCGGCCGAAGGCCACGCCGACGCCGGTCATCTGGCCGATCACATAGGTCACCGAGGCGACGATCAGGCAGATCACCGCCACCAGCCGTGCGGTCGGGCTGTAGAAACGGTCACCGATGAACTCGGGCACCGTGAACTTGCCGAACTTGCGCAGGTAGGGCGCCAAGAGCAGCGCCAGCAGCACGTAGCCGCCGGTCCAGCCCATCAGGAACGAACTGTTGTCATAGCCGGTGAAGGCGATCAGCCCGGCCATGGAGATGAACGAGGCCGCCGACATCCAGTCGGCCGCCGTGGCCATGCCGTTGGTGACCGGGTGCACCCCACGCCCCGCGGCATAGAATTCCGAGGTCGAGCCCGCCCGGGCCCAGATCGCGATGCCGATATAGAGCGCAAAACTCGCGCCCACGAACAGCAGGTTAAGCGTAAACTGATCCATCTCTGCCCCCTTATTCCTCGTCCACGCCGTGCTCGGCGTCGAGCCTGTTCATCCGCCAGGCGTAGAAGAAGATCAGCGCCAGGAAGACCAGGATGGAGCCCTGCTGGGCGAACCAGAAGCCCAGGTCCGTGCCCCCGACGGAGACGCCCGCCAGCAGCGGCCGCAGCAGGATGCCGAAGCCGAAGGACACGATGGCCCAGATGATGAGGCATATGGTGACGATGCGGATATTCGCCGCCCAATATGCGTTAGAAGATTTATCCGCCATGGCGAATCCTCCCAAGGTTTCAATCAATTGCGCCCCCGTCTCCGGGGCCGCGCTCCCCTCCTCGGCGGTCAGCCCGTGACGCGGGTCACGATGGCGGACAGCGCTTTCGCGATGGCCGGGATCTTGCCCATCGCATCGATCTCCTCCAGGCAGCCGCGCGCGCCGTAATAGGCGATCAGCGGGGCGGTCTGGGCGTGGTAGGCCGCGAGGCGCGCGCGCACCGTCTCGGCATTGTCGTCGGCCCGGCGCTTGAATTCCGTGCCGCCGCATTTGTCGCAGACACCGTCAACGGCGGGCCGCTTGAAACTGTCGTGATAGCCCTCGCCACAGGCCGCGCAGGTGTAGCGGCCCGAAACCCGCTCAACCATCGCCTCGTCCACGACGCTGAGGTTGATCGCGGCGTTCACCTTCTGCCCGGTCTCGGCCAGCAGGGCGTCCAGCGCCCCGGCCTGCCCCGCGGTGCGCGGGAAACCGTCCAGGATCACGCCCCTGGCGGTGTCGGGCGCGGCCAGGCGGTCCTTCAGGATCGCCAGGACGATCTCGTCGCTGACCAGTTCGCCCGCATCCATCACAGCCTTGGCGGCCTTGCCCGCCTCGGTGCCCGCGGCCACCGCCGCGCGCAGCAGGTCGCCGGTGGACAGCTGCACCAGCCCGAATGTCTCTTCCAGCATCCGGGCCTGGGTGCCCTTGCCGGCCCCCGGAGGGCCCAGCAGGATCAGAACGGCAGGGGTTTGCTCTTGCATCGCCTCACCCCCGGTTCATCCGGTTGTCGACGAGATGATCGACGACCGTCGGATCGGCGAGCGTGGAGGTATCTCCCAATGCGCCGTAGTCGTTTTCGGCGATCTTGCGCAGGATGCGGCGCATGATCTTGCCCGAGCGGGTCTTGGGCAGGCCCGGGGCCCACTGGATCAGGTCGGGGCTGGCGATCGGGCCGATCTCGGTGCGCACCCAGCCGCGCAGCTCGGTGCGCAGCTCGTCGGAAGGCGCCACGTCGTTCATCAGGGTCACGTAGCAGTAGATGCCCTGGCCCTTGACCTCGTGCGGGTAGCCCACCACCGCGGCCTCGGCCACCTTGGGATGCGCCACCAGCGCCGATTCCACCTCGGCCGTGCCCATGCGGTGGCCCGAGACGTTGATCACGTCGTCCACCCGGCCGGTGATCCAGTAATAGCCGTCCGCGTCGCGCCGGCAGCCGTCGCCCGAGAAGTAGTAGCCCTTGTAATCGGCGAAATAGGTCTTCTCGAAGCGCGCGTGGTCGCCGTAGACGGTGCGCATCTGCCCCGGCCAGCTGTCCTTGATCGCCAGCACGCCCTCGGCCGCGGTGCTGTCGATCTCGGCCCCCGTATGCGGGTCGAGCACCACCGGCTGCACCCCGAAGAAGGGTTTCGTGGCCGAGCCCGGCTTGGTCGGCGTGGCGCCCGGCAGCGGCGTGATCAGGTGGCCGCCGGTCTCGGTCTGCCACCAG
>JBNGCX010000064.1:0-20855 GCA_049974865.1 Paracoccaceae bacterium | reverse complement strand
GCGTCACGCCGGGCCCGCCAACAAAAAGCGCCCGTCCTCGCCGGACGGGCGCTCCTGTCACGAAACCGTCGGCGCTCAGCAGCCCGGAGGCGTCACCGTGCCCATCTGGCTGATCTCGGCCACGCCGGGTTCGCATTCGCCGATCTCTTCCTCGGTGGCGCAGGCGGCCAGCACGGTCAGCCCCATCAGGCAGGCGACGATGCGCAGGGCGTTCTGGATCTTCATCTTGGTCTCTCCCTAGTTGCGTGATGGGGCCCGGCCCTCATCCCTTCCCGATCTTTGCCAAGGCCCTCACGCCGGTCAAGCGCCCCGCAAGGCGACCCCGCGTCAGCCGGCCCGGTTTGAGGGAGGTCAATCCGCAGGCGCCCCCGACTTGCTATGATGCAGGGGCCAATCTCCCTCAGAACGAGAAAGGAGTGCCGAGATGCGCAAGAATATCCTGATGGCCGCGACCGCCGGCCTGTTCACCCTGGCCGCCTGCAACGGCATGACCCGCGAGGAGGAAATGCTGGTCGGCGGCCTGGCCGGGGCCACCATCGGCATCATCACCGCCGACGTCCTGGACGCCGATCCCAACTGGGTGGTGGTGGCCGCCCTGACCGGGGCCGCCGTCGGCACGCTGGTGGCCATCGACCGGCGTAACGACCGCTGCGCCTATGCCCGCGCCGACGGCCGCTACCGCGTGACGCGCTGCCGCTGAGCGGGCGCTACTGCGCCGTCCAGCCGCCGTCCACCGGGATGGCGGTGCCGGTGACGTTATGCGCGATCGGCGCGCAGAGCCACAGCGCCAGCGCCCCGATCTCGGACGGGTCCGACAGGCGGCGCGAGGGCTGCTTCTCGGCCAGCAGGTCGGCGATGCCGGCGTCGCGGTCGCCGCCATGCGCCTTGGCGCGGGCCTCGACCTGCGGCTCGATGATCGCGGTCTCGGTCCAGCCGGGGCAGATGCAGTTGACGGTCACCCCGCCCTTGGCCTTGGCGCCCTTAGCGGCATATTCCAGCGCCGCCACCCGGCTGAGCCCCACCAGCCCGAATTTCGCCGCCACATAGGGCGCCTTGTCGACCGAGGCCACCAGCCCGTGGACGCTGGCGATGTTGATCACCCGGCCATAGCCGCGCGCGGCCATGCCCGGCATCGCGGACTGCATGGTGGTGAAGGCCGCCGACAGGTTGACCGCCAGGATGGCGTCCCATTTCTCGCGCGGCATCTCGGCCAGGGGCGCGGTGTGCTGGATGCCCGCGTTGTTGACCAGGATGTCCGGCCCGCCCCAGGCCTCCACCGCCTTCATCAGCCGTTCGGTCTCGTCCGCGTCGCGCAGGTCGCCGTGGAAGAACTCGGCCTCCGGCGCGCCCGCCTTCTCCAGGTGCGCGCAGGCCTCGCGGACCTCCATGTCGCCCGCGATGCCGTGCACCGCGATCCGCGCGCCGGCCCCCGCCAGCGCCTCGGCAATGGCCAGCCCGATCCCCTGGACCGAGCCCGTCACCAGCGCGGTCTTGCCCGTCAAATCCGTCATTTTCCGTTCTCCTCCAGCATCTTGCGCAGTTCCGTCTTCAGAACCTTGCCATAGTTGTTCTTCGGCAGCTCGGCCAAGGCGAAATAGGCCTTCGGCCGCTTGAAGCGCGCGATGTTCTCCAGGCAATGCGCGTCCAGCGCCGCCGCATCGATCTCGGCCCCTGGGGCGGCGACCACGAAGGCCACCACGTCCTCGCCCCATTCCGCCGATGCCCGCCCCACGACCGAGGCCTCGTGCACCGATGGATGGGTCAGCAGCACCTCCTCCACCTCGCGCGGGTAGATATTGGTGCCGCCCGAGATAATCACGTCCTTGGAGCGGTCCACCAGAGTCAGGTAGCCGTCCTCGTCCAGCGCGCCCATGTCGCCGGTCATCAGCCAGCCGTCCTTCAGCGTCTTGGCTGTGGCCTCCGGCGCCTGCCAATAGCCGGGCATCACCGGCAGCCCGCGCACCGCGATCTCGCCCACCTCGCCCGGCGGCAGGGGCGCGCCCGCCTCGTCCACCACCGCCACGTCCACCGCCGACTGCGCCCGGCCCACCGAGGCCAGCCGCGCGCGCCAGCGGGGATGGCTGCGGTCGGCCACCTCGGCGCGGGACAGCGCGGTGATGGCCATCGGGCATTCGCCCTGGCCGTAGATCTGGACGAAGCGGGGGCCGAACCAGTCCACCGCCTCCTCGATATCGGAGCGGTACATCGGGCCGCCGCCGTAGACGATGGTCTTGATCCCCGCGCCGCGCTGGCCCGTGGCCTTGGCCGCGTCGGTCAGGCGGCGCACCATGGTGGGGGCCATGAACATCGACAGCGGGCCCTGCTTTCCGGCCAGGTCCAGCAGCTCACCGGCGTCGAAGCCCTGCGACGGCGGGCAGAGGTGCCGCGCCCCCATCCGCACATGTATGGGGGCGTAGATCCCCGCCCCGTGGCTCATGGGGGCGGCGTAATAGGCGGCATCGTCGGGGCGCACCTCGTCCACGTCCAGCGGGTAGGAGAGCGAGGTCGCCGCCAGCATCCCGTGGGTGATCTGCACCCCCTTGGGTTTGCCCGTGGTGCCCGAGGTGTAGAACAGCCAGGCCAGATCGCCCGGCGCGCGCGGCACCGGCGCGCCGCCCGTTCCCCCGGCCATCCCGGCGAATGCAGCGTCCGTGACATCCACCAGCGGCACCTGCGTTTCCGCGCCCAGCGCCGCCCCCGGGTCGGGGGTGACGAAGCCCATCTTGGCGCCGCTCGCCTGCAGGATCCAGGCCGCCTCGCGCCCGTGCAGCTTGGCATTGACGGGCACGGCGGCCGCGCCCGCGTACCAGATGCCGTAGAGCGCCACCAGGTAGTCGGGGCAGTTCTTCATGAACAGCGCCACCCGGTCGCCGGGGCTGACACCGCGCGCCGCCAGCACCGCGCCGACACCCGCCGCGCGGTCGCGGAAACCGGCGTAATCGGCCACCACCCGCTCGCCCAGCATCAGCGCCGGGCGCGCGCCCCCGGTCGCCGCGATCCGTTCCAGCCAAAGCGCGATGTTCATCCGTGCCTGCCCTCCAGAATCGAAGCGTAGCACGCCACGCCCGAGCCCCCCATGTTGAAAACCAGCCCAAGACCGGCCTCGGGCAGTTGCATCTCGCCCGCCTGCCCCGTCAGCTGGCGCGCCACCATCACGTGCATCGACACGCCCGTCGCCCCCACCGGGTGCCCCTTGGCCTTCAGCCCGCCCGACAGGTTCACCGGCAGCGCGCCGCTGCGCATCACGGTGCCGTCGTCCAGCAGTTGCGCGCCCTGCCCCGGCGCGGCCAGCCCCATCGCCTCGTAGATCATCAGCTCGGCGATGGTGAAACAGTCGTGCACCTCGGCCAGATCGAGGTCCTCCACCCCGATCCCCGCCACGGCGTAGGCCCGCCGGATCGCCTCGCGCGGGCCGTCGAAGGCGGTCAGGTCGCGCTGCGACATGGGCAGGTAGTCGTTCACCTGCTCGGCCGCGCGCAGCCGCACCGCCTGCGGCATCGACGCCGCCAGATCGTCGGCCACCAGCACCAGCGCCGCCGCCCCGTCCGAGACCAGCGAGCAATCGGTCATCTTCAAGGGCTCCGCGATCATCGGGTTCTGCTCGCTGACCGTTTCGCAGAACTCGACCGGCAGCGGCTTGTGCAGTTGCGCCAGCGGGTTGGCCATGGCGTTTCCGTGGTTCTTGGCCGCGATCCGCGCCAGCGCGTGGCTCTGGTCGCCCCATTTGTCGAAATAGGCCCGCGCGAACCCGGCAAAGACCTGCGGGAAGGACAGCCCCGCCTCCTCGGCCTGGTAGGAGGCATGGCCCAGCGCCGCGGCCACCTCGCGCGTGGGCAGATGGGTCATCTTCTCGGCCCCGATCACCAGCGCGACCCTGGCTCGCCCCGACTCGATCGCGTCGCGGGCCGCGAAGACCGCCGCGGCGCCCGAGGCGCAGGCGTTCTCCAGCCGCGTCGCCGGGCAGAAACGCAACCCGGGGTCGATCGACAGCGCCAGCGACGAGGGGAAGCCGTCACCCACCATGCCGCCGTTGAAATGGCCCAGCCAGATGCCATCCACGTCCTTCGCCGCCACGCCGGCATGGGCCAGCGCCTCGGCGCCCGCGGCCCTTATCAGCCCCTCCAGACCCTCGGGCCGCTTGCCGAAGGGCGTGTGGCCCCATCCCACGATATGAACCATGAATTCCTCCCTGTTGCCTGCGCGCGACTATGCAAAGCCGCCCCCGCCCGCTCAATCCGTAGAAATACGGCCCCCCGCTTGGCCCGCGCGCGAAACCGGGGCAGATTGCGCGGATGGACCTGCCCGAGATCGCCTTCACCCACGCCCCCCTCGGCCTCGCCCTGACCGAGGACCGCGTCATCCGCCGCTGCAACGCCCGCTTTGCCGAAATGTTCGGCGACACGCCCGGGGCGCTGGCCGACACGCCGCTGGCGCGCCTCTACCCCTCGGCCGAGGCCTATGAACGCATCGGGGCACAGGGCCTCGCCGTGATGCGCGAGACCGGCCGCTACCACGACGAGCGCATCATGCGCCGGCTCGACGGGCGGATGTTCTGGTGCCGCGTGCGCGGCCAGTCGCTGACCCCCGACGCCCCCTTCCGCCGCGCCGTGTGGTCCTTCGCCGACCTGTCGGACGAGCGCCCGGTGGTCGAGCTCACCCCGCGCGAGCGCGAGGTGGCGATGCTGACCTGCCAGGGCCGCACCAGCAAGGAAATCGGCCGCGCGCTCGGCCTGTCCTTCCGCACGGTCGAGGCCCACCGCGCCCGCCTGCTGGATAAATTTGCCGCCCGCAACCTGGCCGAGCTGGTGGCCAAGTTCTCGGGCATGCCGCTCTGATCCCCCCTCTTCTTCTGTTCGAAGAATATCCCCGCCGGAGGCATCCACCGCCCGACGCGCGCGCACCGGCCGGGGAATTTGAGTATTGAGGCCAAGAAGAAGGGGGCACCCGCGCCCGGATGCCCCCGTTGCCGTCCCTCGTGTCGCCGCCTATTTCAGGGCCAGGTCGGTGATCTTGTGGGTCCAGGCGCCCTCGGGCTCCTTGGTGATCACCGGGTCCGAGCCGCCCGACAGCAGCGAGGCCACCGTGCGCTCGTAATCGGCCGGGTCCAGCGCGCCGTTCGAACCGGCGGTCAGCTTGGCCACCTCGCCCATCATGCGCTTCTGGTGCTTCTCGGTCTGGGCGCCGGTCTCGTCATATTCCAGAACGATCTCCGCGGCCTCGTCCGGATTCTCCTCGGCCCATTTCCAGCCCTTCATCGAGGCCCGGACGAAGCGCGCCAGCTTGTCCACCTCTTCCGGGTCCTCCAGCTTGTCCTCCAGCACGTAGAGGCCGTCTTCCAGCGTCGCGACGCCTTGTTCCTCGTATTTGAAGGTCACCAGGTCGTCTGGCGTCAGCCCGGCGTCGATCACCTGCCAATACTCGTTATAGGTCATGGTCGAGACGCAATCGGCCTGCTTCTGCAGCAGCGGGTCGACGTTGAAGCCCTGCTTGAGCACGGTCACCCCGTCATCCCCGCCCTCGGTGGGGATGCCCAGCTGGCTCATCCAGCTCAGGAACGGGTATTCGTTGCCGAAGAACCAAACGCCCAGCGTCTTTCCCGGGAAATCCTCGGGGCCCGTGATGCCGGTCTCGGCGCGGCAGGTCAGCATCATGCCCGACGACTTGAAGGGCTGGGCGATGTTGACCAGCGGCAGGCCCTTCTCGCGCGCGGCCAGCGCCGAGGGCATCCAGTCGATCATCACGTCGGCGCCGCCGCCCGCGACCACCTGGGTCGGCGCGATGTCGGGACCGCCGGGCTTGATCGTCACATCCAGGTCCTCGTCCTCGTAGAACCCGTTTTCCAGCGCCACGTAATAGCCGGCGAACTGCGCCTGCGTGACCCATTTGAGCTGCAGCGTCAGGTCGTCGGCGGCCTGCGCCCCGCCCGCCATCAGGGCAAGCCCCCCGGCGAGCGTCGTGGTGAGTAGCTTGTTCATAATAGAACCTCCGTGTTGTCGTCTGGTTGTTATCTTCGTTGCGAGGGATGCCAGAACGTCACCCCTTTCTCGATGGCCGCGACCGCGCCGTAAAAGGCGGAACCGGCCAGGGCCGCCACCGCGATCTCGGCCCAGACCATATCAAGGCCCAGCCGCCCGACCTCGGTGGAAATGCGGAACCCCATCCCCTTGATAGGCGAGCCGAAGAATTCGGCCACGATCGCGCCGATCAGGGCCAGCGTTGTCGCGATTTTAAGCCCGTTGAAGATGAAGGGCATGGCCGCGGGCAGGCGCAGCTTCAGCAGCGTCTGCCAGTAGCTGGCCGAATAGGTCTTCATCAGGTCGCGCTGCATCGCGCTGGTATCGGCCAGCCCCTGCACGGTGTTCACCAGCACCGGGAAGAAGACCATCACCACCACCACCGCCGCCTTCGACTGCCAGTCGAAGCCGAACCACATCACCAGGATGGGCGCGGTGCCGATGATCGGCAGCGCCGCGATGAAATTGCCCACCGGCAGCAGCCCGCGCTGCAGGAACGGCGAGCGGTCGATCAGCACTGCCACCAGCACCGCCGCGCCGCAGCCCATGACATAGCCCGACAGCGCGCCCTTCACGAAGGTCTGCAGGAAATCCACCCACAGGATGTCCAGCGAACCGCCGATCCGCGCCGCAATCGCGCTCGGGGGGGGGCAGGATCACGCCGGGCACCTCCAGCCCGCGCACCAGCCCCTCCCAGACCACCAGCACGGTGATTCCGAAAATCGCCGGCACCGCCAGCCGCGCCGCCCGCGTGCCGCGCCATCGCGACTCCGCGATCCGCACGTTGACCCACAGGGCACCGGCCCAGAACAGCAGGGCGAAAACGACCAATATCATGCCCCGCCCTCCTTCTTCCGGCCGGAAATATCCCGGAGGGGGGCAGCGCCCCCCTGCTGCGTCGCTTGCCTCATCGCGCCATCCCCATCCGTTTCAGGGTGATCCGCTGCACCAGCCCGATCGTGCCCACCAGCAGCGCGGCCAACACCGCCGCGCCGATCAGCGCGCTCCAGATCTGCACGGTCTGGCCGTAATAGCTGCCGGCCAGCAGCCGCGCGCCCAGACCCCGCACCGCGCCGGTGGGCAGCTCGCCCACGATGGCGCCGACCAGCGACGCCGCCACCCCGACCTTCAGCGAGGCGAAGAGATAGGGCATCGAGGCCGGCAGCCGCAGCTTCCAGAAGGTCTGGGAGCCGCTGGCGTTATAGGTCTTGAGCAGGTCGAGCTGCATCGCGTCGGGGCTGCGCAGCCCCTTCACCATGCCCACCACGACCGGGAAGAACGACAGGTAGGCCGAGATGATCGCCTTGGGCAGCAGACCCTGCACGCCGACCGAGTTCAGCACCACGATGATCATCGGTGCGATGGCCAGGATCGGGATGGTCTGGCTGGCGATGGCCCAGGGCATCACGCTCATGTCCATGGCGCGGTTGTGCACGATCCCCACGGCCAGCAGGATGCCGGCCCCGGTGCCGATGGCAAAGCCCAGCAGCGTCGCGCTCAGCGTGATCCAGCCGTGATAGACCAGGCTGCGCTTTGAGGTGATCTTCTTCTCGGCGGTGGTCTTCCACAGCTCGGCGGCCACCTGGTGGGGCGCGGGCAGCTTGGGCCGCTCCTGGCTCAGGGTGTCGGTCACCACCTCGCCCAGCGACAGCTCGACCTCGGCACGCGCCGCCTGGTCATAGGCCCAAGCCGAGTTCATCCAGATTGCCGCCGCGTACCACAGCGCCAGGATGGCGGCGACGACCGTGAGAACGGGAAGGACACTCTTCATCGCTGCCCCTCCCCGACGCGAAAACTCATATGAAAGTCATATGGAGAACATATGCGTTTCATATCGCGGAAACCGGGCTCAATCGTCATAGGCATGCCCCGCCCTCAACCCCTCGCGCACCCGGTGCGCGACCTCCAGGAATTCCGGCGTGTCGCGGATGTCCAGCGGCCGTTCCTTCGGCAGCGGGCTCTCGATCACGTCGGTGATCCGGCCCGGCCGGGGCGACATCACCACGATCCTGGTCGACAGGTAGACCGCCTCGGGGATCGAATGGGTGACGAAGCCGATGGTCTTCTCCGTCCGCGCCCAGAGCGCCAGGAGCTGCTCGTTCAGGTGGTCGCGCACGATCTCGTCCAGGGCGCCGAAGGGCTCGTCCATCAGCAGGATGTCGGCGTCGAAGGCCAGCGCCCGCGCGATGCTCGCCCGCTGCTGCATGCCGCCCGAAAGCTGCCAGGGGAATTTCTTGCCAAAGCCGGCAAGATCAACCAGTTGCAGCACCTTCTCGACGCGCTCTGCCTGCTCTGCCTTGGAAAACCCCATGATCTCCAGCGGCAGCTTGATGTTGCCGGCGATGGTGCGCCACGGGTACAGCCCCGCGGCCTGGAACACGTAGCCGTAGGCCCGGCTGCGCCGCGCCTCGTCGGGACTCATCCCGTTGACGCTGATCGCGCCCCCGGTGGGGTGCTCCAGCCCCGCGATCACCCGCAGAAAGGTGGTCTTGCCGCAGCCCGACGGGCCGATGAAGCTGACGAAATCGCCCTTGTTGATCTCCAGGTTCACGTCCTTGAGCGCCTGCACCGGGCCGTCATTGGTCTGGAAGGTCAGGTCCAGCCCGCTGGCCGAGATCACCGGCGCCGCGGCCTGCGGCACCTCCTGGGCGAAATCGCTTGTTTCCTTCTGGCTCAACACTTCAGATCACACTCCGCTGGCCGGGATACCGGTCCGTTCCACCTTGCGCGGCGCGGTCAGCTCCTTCCAGCTCGACAGCGCCTTGTTCACCGCGCCGTTCGGGTCGCGCTTGACGAACTGGCCGTGGCCCTCCTGGGTGCGCATCTCGCCGTCGTGCACCGCCACATGGCCGCGGGTCAGGGTGAAACGCGGCAGCCCCTTCACCGCCTTGCCCTCGAACACGTTGTAATCGATGGCCGATTGCTGGCTGGTGGCGCTGATGGTCTTTTCCTTCTCCGGGTCCCAGACCACGATATCGGCGTCCGCGCCGACCAGGATCGCACCCTTCTTGGGATAGCAGTTCAGGATCTTGGCGATATTGGTCGAGGTCACGGCCACGAATTCATTGGGCGTCAGCCGCCCGGTGTTCACCCCGTGGGTCCAGAGCATCGGCATCCGGTCCTCCAGCCCGCCGGTGCCGTTGGGGATCTTGGTGAAATCGCCCACGCCATAGCGCTTCTGCTCGGTGGTGAAGGCGCAGTGGTCGGTGGCCACGACCGACAGGCTGCCCGACTGCAGACCGGCCCACAGGCTGTCCTGGTGCTGCTTGTTGCGGAACGGCGGGCTCATGACGCGGCGCGCGGCGTGGTCCCAGTCCTTGTCGAAATACTCGCTCTCGTCCAGCGTCAGGTGCTGGATCAGCGGCTCGCCCCAGACGCGCTTGCCCTGCATGCGCGCCCGACGGATGGCCTCGTGGCTCTCCTCGCAGGAGGTGTGCACGACATAAAGCGGCACGCCCGCCATGTCGGCGATCATGATGGCGCGGTTGGTGGCCTCGCCCTCCACCTGCGGCGGGCGCGAATAGGCATGCGCCTCGGGGCCGTTGTTGCCCTCGGCCAAGAGCTTCGCCGCCAGTTCCGCCACCACGTCGCCGTTCTCGGCATGGACCAGCGCGGTCGAGCCCAGCTCGGCGCAGCGCTTGAAGCTGGCGAACAGCTCGTCGTCATTCACCATCAGCGCGCCCTTGTAGGCCAGGAAATGCTTGAAGGTGTTGATCCCCTTCTCGCGCACGACGGTCTCCATCTCGTTGAAGACCTGCTCGCTCCACCAGGTCACCGCCATGTGGAAGGAATAGTCGCAGTTCGCGCGGGTCGACTTGTTGTCCCACATCTGGATCGCATCCAGCAGCCCCTGCCCGGGGCTGGGCAGCGCGAAATCCACCACCATGGTGGTGCCGCCGGCCAGCGCCGCCCGCGTGCCGCTTTCGAAATCATCCGTGGAGTAGGTGCCCATGAAGGGCATCTCCAGATGGGTATGCGGGTCGATCCCGCCGGGCATCACGTAGCAGCCCGAGGCATCCAGAACCTCCGACCCCTGCAGGTCCGTCCCGATCTCGACGATCTGGCCGCCCTCGACCAGCACATCCGCCTTGTATGTCAGATCGGCGGTGACGATCGTCCCGCCCTTGATGACCGTGCTCATCTCTTGTCTCCCTGGTCCAGAGGGGCTCTGCGGCCCCCTTCTTCTGTTCAAAAATATCCCGGGGGTCCGGGGGCAGAGCCCCCGGCCCGGCCTCTCAGCTCATTCCACGATCTCCGCCGTCTCCAGCACCGCATGCAGCAGCACGTCCGCCCCGGCCGCGGCCCATTCCGGCGAGATCTCCTCGGCCTCGTTGTGGCTGAGGCCGTCCACGCAGGGGCACATCACCATCGCCGTGGGCGCCACGCGGTTGATCCAGCAGGCGTCGTGCCCGGCCCCTGAGATGATGTCGCGATGCGAATAGCCCAGCCGCTCGGCCGCGCCCCGCACCGCGGCCACGCAGCCCTCGTCGAATTCCACCGGGTCGAAGCCGCCGACCTTTTCGAATTCGACCTCCAGCCCCATGTTGTCGCAGATTTCCTTGGCGCCGGCCTTCAGCCGCTCTTCCATGTCCTTGATCACCGCCGGTTCCGGCGAGCGGAAATCGACCGTGAACACCACCTTGCCGGGGATCACGTTGCGCGAGTTGGGGTAGACGTCGATATGGCCCGCCGCCCCCACCGCATGCGGCGCATGGGACAGCGCGATCTCGTCCACCAGCTCCAGCACGCGCGCCATGCCCAGGCCCGCGTTGCGGCGCATCGGCATGGGGGTGGAGCCGGTATGGGCATCCTTGCCGGTGATGGTGACCTGCGTCCAGCTCAGCCCCTGGCCGTGGGTGACCACGCCGATATCCTTGCCCTCGGCCTCGAGGATCGGGCCCTGCTCGATATGCAGCTCGAAGAAGGCGTGCATCTTGCGCGCGCCGACCTCTTCCTCGCCGCGCCAGCCGATGCGCTGCAGCTCCTCGCCGAACGTCTTGCCCTCGGCATCCTCGCGCCCATAGGCCCAGTCCTGGGTGTGCATGCCCGCGAAAACGCCCGAGGACAGCATGGCGGGGGCAAAGCGGGTGCCCTCTTCGTTGGTCCAGTTGGTGACCACGATGGGGTGCTTGGTCTTGATGTTCAGGTCGTTGAGCGTGCGCACGATCTCCAGCCCGCCGAGCACGCCCAGAACGCCGTCATACTTGCCGCCGGTGGGCTGGGTATCCAGGTGGCTGCCGACATAGACCGGCAGCGCGTCGGGATCGGTGCCGGGCCGCAGGGCGAACATGTTGCCCATCTGGTCGAGCCCCATCTCGCAGCCCGCCGCCTCGCACCATTCCTGGAACAGAGCGCGCCCCTCACCGTCCTCGTCGGTGAGGGTCTGGCGGTTGTTGCCGCCCGCCACGCCGGGGCCGATCTTGGCCATCTCCATCAGGCTGTCCCAGAGGCGGGCGCCATTGATCCGCAGGTTCTCACCGGGTGCGGTCATCGTATTCTCCCTGTTGTTTCAGCCGTTTTCGGCTTGTCGTTAATCCAGGCTTTCCAGCACGTCCTTCAGCGTGCCGATCAACTGGTCGATATGTTCCTTCTCGATGATCAGCGGCGGCGACATGGCGATGATGTCGCCGGTGGTGCGGATCATGATCCCCTTCTCATAGGCCTTGAGGAAGGCCGAGAAGGCGCGCTTGGTCGGCTCGCCCGCGATCGGCTCCAGCTCGACCGCGCCGATCAGACCCATGTTGCGGATGTCGATCACGTGGCGCGTGCCCTTGAGCGAATGCAGCGCATCCTCCCAATAGGGCGCCAGCTCGGCCGCGCGCTCGAACAGGCCCTCTTCGCGATAGGTCTCCAGCGTGGCCAGGCCCGCGGCCGCCGCGATGGGCGAGCCGGAATAGGTGTAGCCGTGGAACAGTTCGATCAGGTGCTCGGGGCCCTGCATGAAGGCGTCGTGGATTTCCGGGGTGGTCAGCACCGCGCCCATGGGAATCACGCCGTTGGTCAGGCCCTTGGCGGTGGTGATCAGGTCGGGCTGCACGTTGAAATGCTCGGCCGCGAAAGAGGAACCGAGGCGGCCGAAGCCGGTGATCACCTCGTCGAAGATCAGCAGGATGCCGTGCTTCTTGGTAATCTCGCGCAGCCGCTCCAGGTAGCCCTTGGGCGGCAGCAGCACGCCGGTGGAGCCGGCCATCGGCTCGACGATCACGGCGGCGATGGTCTCGGCCCCGTGAAGGGCGACGATATCCTCCAGCTCGTCGGCCAGATGCGCGCCGTGCTCTGGCTGGCCGCGGGTGAAGGCGTTCTGCTCGGGCAGGTGGGTGTGCGGCAGGTGGTCGACGCCGGTCAGCAGGCTGCCGAAGACCTTGCGGTTGTTGACGATGCCGCCCACCGAGATGCCGCCGAAATTGACGCCGTGATAGCCGCGCTCGCGCCCGATCAGGCGGGTGCGGCTGCCCTCGCCGCGGGCGCGGTGATAGGCGATGGCGATCTTCAGCGCCGTCTCGACGCTTTCCGAGCCGGAATTGGTGAAGAAGACATGCTCCATCCCCTCGGGCGCCATGTCGCGCAGCGCGTTGGCCAGTTCGAACGCCTTGGGGTGGCCCATCTGGAAGGCCGGGGCGTAGTCGAGCTCGCCGGCCTGCTGCCGGATCGCCTCGACGATCCTGGGGCGGTTGTGGCCGGCGTTGCAGCACCACAGGCCCGCCGTGCCGTCCAGCACGTCGCGGCCGTCGGCAGTTTGGTAGTGCATGCGGTCGGCCGAGACCAGCATGCGCGGCGCCTTCTTGAACTGGCGGTTCGCGGTGAACGGCATCCAGAAGGCGGACAGATCATTCGGAACGGGCTTGCGATCGAGCGCCATGGCGGGTTTCCTTCCTGTTCTTTCCCTCTCTGAGTGTCGGGAAAGCTTATTTAATTTGACCAAATGGTCAGGATCACGCTAGCAGAGCGTCTAGACCAGTCAAGGATTAGCACCTTTGCCGCCGCAGCGCGAGGCGAGAAGCGGCGGCGGCGAGGGCGTCGGAAAGAGAGCGTGATGCAAATTTGGGCGCTATATGAATGCTTTATCCGCAGAGGGGGCATTTGTCCCGCATTGCGCGAACGCCCGGCCGGGGTGCGGCCATGACCATGCCGCGCCCGCGCACGCGAATCCAGCGCAAGAACATCACCGCGATCCTGGAGGCCGCGCTCGAGATATTCTCGCAATACGGGTTCCGCGGGGCGACGCTCGACCAGATCGCGCAGGCCTCGGGCCTGTCCAAGCCGAACGTGCTGTATTACTTCCCGTCGAAGGAGGCGATTCACGCCGCCCTTCTGTCGCAGCTTCTGGACACCTGGCTGGACCCGCTGCGCGCGCTGGACCCGGCGGGCGACCCGCGGCAGGAGCTGCTGGCCTATGTCCGGCGCAAGCTGCAGATGAGCCGGGATTTTCCGCGCGAAAGCCGGCTGTTCGCCAACGAGATTCTGCAGGGCGCGCCGCGCATCATGGACGTCATCACGGGCGAACTGAAGCCGCTGGTCGACGAGAAGGCCGCGGTGATCCGCGGCTGGGCCGCCGAAGGCAAGATTGCCGATGTGCATCCCTATCACCTGATCTTCTCCATCTGGGCGCTGACCCAGCATTATGCCGATTTCGACGTGCAGGTCCGCGCCGTGCTGGGCGAGGACGAAGGGGACCCCTTCCCCGAGGCCGAGCGGTATCTGGACATGCTGTTCACCAAGCTCCTGGCGGTCTGAGCGGGCTTTCCGGTGGTGAGGGAGGGCCGGGGGCTCTGCCCCCGGACCCCCGGAGTATTTGGGCCAAGAAGACGTGGGCGACTATTCCGCCGCGCAACCGCTGCCCGGATTGTTGGGATGGGTCGTCCAGTTGGCGTAGTCGCTGACCACCTCTCCGGTGCGCGGGTCGGTGTCGCCCTTGGGCAACTCGACCATGGAGATGCAGTTTTCCACCGGGCAGACATTGACGCAGAGGTTGCAGGCCACGCATTCCTCGTCCTTCACGGTGAAGGTGCGATCCTCGGACATGGCGATGGCCTGGTGGCTGGTGTCCTCGCAGGCGGCGTAGCAGCGGCCGCATTTGATGCAGGCGTCCTGGTCGATCTTGGCCTTGGTGACGTAGTTGAGGTTGAGATACTGCCAGTCGGTGACATTGGGCACGGCGCGGCCGGTGACCTCGCTGACCGAGCCGTAGCCCTTGTCGTCCATCCATTGCGACAGGCCCGCCTTCATCTCTTCGACCACGCGGAAGCCGTAGGTCATGGCCGCGGTGCATACCTGCACGGTGCCGGCGCCCAGCGCCAGGAACTCGGCCGCGTCGCGCCAGGTGGTGACGCCCCCGATGCCGCTGATGGGCAGGTCGGCGGTCTCGGCATTGCGGGCGATCTCGGCCACCATGTTCAGCGCGATGGGTTTCACCGCCGGGCCGCAATAGCCGCCATGGGTGCCCTTGCCGTCGATGGTCGGCTCGGGCGCCATGGCATCGAGGTCCACCGAGGTGATCGAGTTGATGGTGTTGATCAGCGAGACCGCGTCGGCGCCGCCGCGCTTGGCGGCCTCGGCGGGGTAGAGGATGTTGGTGATGTTGGGCGTGAGCTTCACGATCACCGGCATCCTCGTGTTGGCCTTGCACCAGCGGGTGACCATCTCGATGTATTCAGGCACCTGCCCCACGGCCGAGCCCATGCCGCGTTCGGCCATGCCGTGCGGGCAGCCGAAGTTCAGTTCGATCCCGTCGGCACCGGTTTCCTCGACCACGGGCAGGATGGCCTTCCAGGCCTCCTCCTCGCAGGGGACCATGAGCGAGACCACCAGCGCGCGGTCGGGATAGTCGCGTTTCACCGACTTGATCTCGCGCAGGTTCTGCTGCAGCGGGCGGTCGGTGATCAGCTCGATATTGTTCAGGCCCAGCAGGCGCCGGTCGCTGCCCCAGATCGCGCCGTAGCGGGGGCCGTTCACATTGACCACGGGCGGCCCTTCGGCGCCCAGCGTCTTCCAGACCACGCCGCCCCAGCCGGCCTCGAAGGCGCGGCGGACATTGTATTCCTTGTCGGTGGGCGGCGCGGAGGCCAGCCAGAAGGGGTTGGGGCTCTTGATGCCTACGAATTCGGTTGCGAGATTTGCCATCTTGTCCTCCCTCAGCCCATCAGGCCGGCGTGAATGTCTTCGGCGGCGTCGCGACCCTCGGCCACGGCGGTCACGGTCAGGTCGTCGCCCCCGGCGGCGCAGTCGCCCCCGGCCCAGACGCCTGCGAGGCTGGTGCGCCCCGGCCCGGTGACGGCGATCTTGCGGCCCGAGAGTTCCAGCCCCTCGGGCGTGCCGTCGAGCGCCTGGCCGATGGCCTTGAACACCTGATCGGCGCGCAGGCGGAAGGTCTCGTCGCCGAGCACCAGCTTGTCGCCCTCTTCGCGGGTATAGGCGAATTCCACCTCGCGCACGGCGCCGTTGCCGATGATGCGGACCGGCGCCGCGCCGGTGATGATGCGCACGCCCTTGGAGGCGGCGTGGTGCTGCTCGGCCTCGGACGCGCTCATGTTGTCCTGCGCGCGGCGGTAGACGATGGTGACGCTCTCGGCGCCCAGCAGCTTGGACTGCACGGCCGCGTCCACCGCGGTCATGCCGCCGCCGATCACCACCACGTCGCGCCCGATGGGGAGTTTCGACAGGTCGGCGGACTGGCGCAGGTCGGAAATGAAGTCGACCGCGTCATGCACGTGTGCCTTGTCCTCGCCCTCGGTGCGCAGGGCGTTGACGCCGGCCAGGCCGATGCCCAGGAACACCGCGTCATATTCGGCGCGCAGCGCCTCGAGCGACAGCTCGCGCCCCAGCGCCTTGCCGGTCTCGATGGTGATCCCGCCGATGCCGGTCAGCCAGTCCACCTCTTTCTGGGCGAAATCGTCCACCGCCTTGTAGGCGGCGATGCCGTATTCGCTCAGCCCGCCGGGCTTGTCGCGCGCGTCGAACAGGACCACGTCGTGGCCCTTCATGGCCAGGCGGTGCGCGCAGGCCAGGCCCGCGGGGCCGGCGCCGACCACCGCCACGCGTTTGCCGGTGGGCGCGGCGCGCTCATAGGGGTGCGATCCGTTGGCCATCAGCGTATCGGTGGCGAAGCGCTGCAGCCGGCCGATCTCCACCGGCTTGCCCTCGGCGACCTCGCGCACGCAGACCTCTTCGCAGAGCTGCTCGGTCGGGCAGACCCGGGCGCACATCCCGCCCAGGATGTTCTGGTCGAAGATGGTGCGCGCCGCGGCCTCGGGCTTGCCCGTCGCGATCTCGCGGATGAACATCGGGATGTCGATCGAGGTCGGACAGGCCGTCGTGCAGGGCGCGTCGTAGCAGAAATAGCAGCGGTCGGCGGCCACCGTCGCCTCATGCGCGTCGAGCGGCGGCTCCTTATCGGAGAAGTTGTCGTGATAGGCGTCGGCCCGCAGGCGGCCCGGGACCACGCCGGGTGTGAGCTGGCTGTTGGACAAGGGCGAACCCTCCCTGTTTGGCTTGTTATTGGCTGCGACCACTGTGCCACGAGTCGTTTTTTTATCAAATGGTAAATTTTAGATCCGGCGATTTGTGCGGCTGCTGCCCGCCGGCACCGCGGAATTCCGGCCCGCTGACGAAAAAATGGGCACACCCCGCCCCGGCCTTGTGTCCGGCGGCGCCGCGGATTACCTAACTGAAGCTTTCAACTGCCCCCCGGCTCGCGTATAAGCGGGCGGAACAAAAGGCGCAGACCTGCCCCCGGCAGGCACAAGACCGATCGAGGACGGCATGACAGAAAAATCCCATGACGCGGATGTGGCCTTTATCCAGGCCCTGGCGGAACTCCTGCGCGAGAACGACCTGACGGAATTGCAGGTCAAGCGCGAATACGGCGAGGATGACAGCCTGGACGTGCGCGTGTCGCGCGCCGCCCCTGCGGCGGCGGCCCCGGTGACCGTTGCGGCCCCTGCCCCGGCACCCGCCGCCGCGCCCGCCCCGGCACCCGCCGCCGAAGCGCCGAGCCCGGCGCAAACCGTCGAAGACCTGGCCCAGCTTCCGGGCGCCGTCACCTCGCCGATGGTGGGCACGGCCTATCTGCAGCCCGAACCGGGCGCGGACCCCTTCGTCAGCGTCGGCTCCACCGTGACCGAGGGCCAGACCCTGCTGATCGTCGAGGCGATGAAGACCATGAACCAGATCCCCGCGCCGCATTCGGGCACCGTCAAGCGCATCCTGGTCGAGGACGGCGCGCCGGTGGAATTCGGCGCCCCGCTGATGATCATCGAGTAAGGCACCGCGGATGTTCGAGAAAATCCTGATCGCCAACCGTGGGGAAATCGCGCTGCGGGTGATCCGCGCCTGCCGCGAGATGGGAATCAAGTCGGTCGCGGTGCATTCCACAGCCGATTCGAACGCGATGCATGTGCGCATGGCCGACGAGGCGGTCTGCATCGGCCCGCCCCCGGGCGGGCAGAGCTACCTGTCGATCCCGGCGATCATTTCGGCCTGCGAAATCACCGGCGCCGACGCGATCCATCCCGGCTATGGTTTCCTGTCGGAGAACGCCAATTTCGTGCAGATCGTCGAGGATCACGACATCACCTTCATCGGCCCCACCGCCGAGCACATCCGGATGATGGGCGACAAGATCACCGCCAAGGACACCATGAAGGCGCTGGGCGTGCCCTGCGTGCCGGGCTCGGACGGCGGCGTGCCGGACCTGGAGAGCGCCCGCAAGGTGGCCGAGGAGATCGGCTATCCGGTGATCATCAAGGCCACCGCCGGCGGTGGCGGGCGCGGCATGAAGCTGGCGCGGACGGCCGACGACCTCGACTACGCCTTCCAGACCGCGCGCTCCGAGGCCAAGGGCGCCTTCGGCAACGACGAGGTCTATATCGAGAAATACCTCGGCAAGCCCCGCCACATCGAGATCCAGGTCTTCGGCGACGGCAAGGGCAACGCCGTGCATCTGGGCGAACGCGACTGCTCGCTCCAGCGCCGCCACCAGAAGGTTTTTGAGGAGGCCCCCGGCCCGGCGATCGACGCCGAAACCCGGGCCCGGATCGGCCAGGTCTGCGCCGACGCCGTGGCCAGGATCAACTATATCGGCGCGGGCACGATCGAGTTCCTCTACGAGAACGGCGAGTTCTATTTCATCGAGATGAACACCCGCCTGCAAGTGGAGCACCCGGTGACCGAGTCGATCTTCGGTGTCGACCTGGTGCGCGAGCAGATCCGCGTGGCCGAAGGCATGCCGATGTCCTTCACCCAGGACGAGCTGCAACTCAACGGCCATTCGATCGAGGTGCGCATCAACGCCGAGAAGCTGCCGAATTTCTCGCCCTGCCCGGGCAAGATCACCGCGTTCCACGCGCCCGGCGGCCTGGGCGTGCGGATGGATTCGGCGCTTTATGACGGCTATACGATCCCGCCCTATTACGACAGCCTGATCGGCAAGCTGATCGTGCACGGGCGCGACCGGCAGGAGGCGCTGGCGCGCCTGGCCCGCGCGCTGGGCGAGCTGATCGTGGACGGCGTGGACACCACCGTGCCGCTCTTCCACGCGCTGCTGCAGGAGCCCGACATCCAGAGCGGGAACTACGATATCCACTGGCTGGAGCACTGGCTGGAAAGCAACCTCCCCGCCTGAGCCCCGGCCGCAACGGCGAGGCGCGATTGGAACCCGAGCTGACCCCCGACCTGCTGCTCAGGGCCTATGCCGCGGGCGTGTTCCCGATGGCGGAGACCCGCGACGACCCGGAGATCTTTTGGGTCGATCCGCGGCTCCGGGGGATCATCCCCTTGGACGGATTCCACATTTCCCGCTCGCTCCGCCGGACCATCCTGCGCGGAAATTACACTATTCGAACAAAAAGCGATTTCGCCGGCGTGGTGCGCGGCTGCGCCGACCGCGACGAGACCTGGATCAACGACACGATCTTCGAGCTCTATCTCGCCCTGCACGAGGCGGGCTTTGCCCACAGCCTCGAGGTCTGGGACGGGGACGAGCTGGTCGGCGGGGTCTACGGCGTGGCGCTGGGCGGGGCGTTTTTCGGCGAGAGCATGTTCTCGCGCCGCACGGACGCCTCGAAGATCGCGCTGGCCTACCTGGTGGACCGGCTGCGCGCGGGCGGCTTCACCCTGTTCGACACGCAGTTCCTGACCGCGCATCTGGCCAGCCTGGGCGGCATCGAGGTTTCACGGCAGGACTACCGGGAGCGGCTGGCCGAAGCGCTGCAGCTCGACGCCGAATTCGACCGGGCGGGGACGCCGCCCGATCCTCACTCCCTGATACAGCGCATGACCCAGACGTCGTAGCGCGGGTGGTCAAGCGCGTTCAGCGCCGGGCTGGAGGCGATCATCCAGCCCTCGAACAGCGGGGTCTCCTGCCGCCGGTCGCGGATCGTCAGGTAGGCAAAGGCGTCCGACGAGGGGTTGTCGGTGGGGTAGCGGCATTCGCCCAGCGCGATCTCCAGCGGGCCGTATTGCGCGCTGTCCCCGGCGTTCAGCTCCAGATCGGTGGTCGCGCCCGACATCCGGTCCAGCCCGCGCAGCACCGCGCCGGGCGCCACGGTGGCATCGGGGGCCTGGGGCGCCTGTTCCAGCGGCGTGACCTCAAGGCTGGGCGCGCCCGCGGGCGCGTCTTCCAGCGGGACGACCTCGATCTGCGGCAGGCTGTCCTGCATCTCCTCGAGCGGCATGATCTCGATCTTGGGCAGGCTGTCCTCGACCTCTTCGAGCGGGACAAGCTCGATCCGCGGCCGGCTCTCCTGCGCCGACAGCGGCGCGGCGGCCAGTAGGCAAAGCCCCAGCGCCAGCCCTCGGATCACTGGCCTTCTCCGTTGCCCGTGCTGGAGGCCACGAATTTCATCAGCAGCGACACCAGGCTGACCGAGCCCTGGGTGTCCTCGATCTCGGCGCCGGGTTCCAGGTTGAAGGGCGAGCCGCCGGGGACAATCTCGACGTAATTGCCGCCAAGCAGCCCCTCCTGCGAGATCAGGATGGCGCTGTCATCGGGCAGTTCCAGCCCTTCCTGCACGGTCAGAGTGGCGTCGGCCCGGAAGGTGGTCGGGTTCAGCGCCAGCCCGGTGATCGTGCCCACCTTGACGCCCGCCATGCGGACATCGGTGCCAACCGTGATGCCCTGCACCGAGCGGAAGCTGGCCGTCAACTCGTATTGGCCGTCGCGGACGCCCACGTCGGTGACGTTCGTGGCATAGACCAGAAACCCCACCGCCGCGGCCAGCACCAGGCCGCCCACTGCCACTTCTGTTGCGTTCTCGGCCATGGTTATTCCGGCTGCCAGGCCTCGTAATCGCGCCGCTCGGCCGGCGCGGCCTGGCGGATCGAGCCCGGCGGCGCATAGGCCAGCGCGGTGCCGGTCAGGTTCTCGACATGCGGCTTTTCCCAGGGCTTGTGCGTCAGCGGCGCCTTGGTGGGCGGTTCGTCATAGGTGTGATGCAGCCAGCCGTGCCAGTCGGGCGAAATGCGCGAAGCCTCGCATTCGCCGTTGAAGATCACCCAGCGGCGCTTGCCGTCGCGGGTCTGGTAAAAGGCGTTGCCCTGCTCGTCCTCACCGACCTTGACGCCCTTGCGCCAGGTGAAGAGCTGCGTGCCGATCGTCTGGTCGTTCCACCAGGTGACGGCGCGAAGAACGGTGTTGATGATACCCATGAAAACCTCCGGGAGCGTCCCCTTCCATATGAACCATGTGGCGCGCGAGGTCTAGGGCCAAGACCCCGGATGTGAGAGGGAATCGGCCGATGGCGGGTGGCGCCGCCGACCAGAAAGGGCGCCTGCGCGCAAGAAGCGGGCATCGGCAGGCTGCCACCGTTGCCCGTGGCCCGGGCGACCAGCCCGGGCCGCGCCCGA